>NZ_BCXA01000054.1 GCF_001894865.1 Rhodococcus maanshanensis NBRC 100610
TGCTCCTTTGCGGTTGACGTGGACCTGATCCTGCAACCTCAACTGCACTGGAGGTCCAGGGGTTGTGCGACAGGTCACGCGCGCGCACCGGTGGCGGCGTCGCCTACTCTCGACCGGTGTCCGGAACCGCCAGCGCCCCCGAGCCGCACCTGCCGCTTCCCGTCGAGCTGCCACTCGTCGACGAGCCGGGTGGCACCGATGTGGACCTCAAGACGCAGATGGTGCGCTTCATCGCGACCGGTGGGCTGTCCGCGATCGTGGACTTCGGGCTCTATGTCCTCGGCTTGGCGCTCGGTATGCCGTACGCGTTGGCCAAGTCGATCGGCTTCGTCGCAGGAACCACCACCGCCTACCTGATCAACAGGCGCTGGACCTTCAAGGCCGAGCCGAGCCGCGCCCGCTTCATCGCGGTCGTCGCGCTCTACGCGGTGACCTTCGCCGTGCAGGTCGGCCTCAACCAGGTGATGGTCCACGCGTTCCCAGACGAGTGGTGGAAGGTCCCGCTGGCCTTCGTCATCGCGCAGGGCACCGCGACGGTGATCAATTTCGTCGTCCAGCGCGCGGTCATCTTCAAGATCCACTAGCGACCCGGTAGCGCGGTCGCGCTGTGACACGCTGTCCGCGTGGAACACAAATCGGTTGTGGCCGATCGCGGACAGGGCGTCTCGGTTGTGGTGGCGCACGGTGGGGCGGCCCGTCGATCTGGCTGGTGACCATTCCTGGCTGACGGCACCCACCTCGGCGGCGGGAGTCGTCCGGGACCACTGGCTTCTGGGTGAGGCCGAGCGACTCGGTGGAGCGCTGATCGCCGCGGATGCCGACGCCGGACTGCTGCCGGATATGGGATGCCTCGCCGGACCCGGGTTCGACCCAGGCCGCCTCAACCCGGCGATCCGGGACTTCTACGAGCACACCAGCCAATGGCGTATGGAGATCTGGACCCAGTGGTCGCCGCTGTTCGCGCCAGGTGGATCGATGATCGGCCGGCTGTACGGCAAGCGGGTTCAGCAACTCGCCTTGCCGGTGGATCCGCTCGCTGTAGCGCACGGCGTGGACAGTGCGATCACGAAAGTGGTTGATCGCGACGGTAACCACGCCGGCTCGGCCTGGTTGCGGACGCTGCGCGGTACGGGCGACTTCATGTACAGCGGTTACTACCGCAGCGCCGTCCTGCCCGGACATGACCGACCCAGCATCCACGTGAGTTTCCCGCTCGAGCAGGGCAACGTCCAGGTCTTCCTGCGCCCACAGAACGGCCAGGACGGGTCATTGCTCCTGGAGTCCCCAGCCGGCGAGTTCGGTGCGGACGGTGCGTACGTCACCGTCCTCGAGCGGGGGCGCCACTACGCGGCGCGGGTCCCGATCCGCGAGGAGTTCCGCATCTACGTCGACGGTGAAGGCGTCCTGCGCACCGACCACGTGCTACGGATGTGGCGAATGGCGGCGATGCGGCTGCACTATCGGCTCGATCGGGTGTCCGCGCAATCTCGAGCGACCTCGGAAGCCGCCGACTGAACCGTCGGAGGCAGATCACCGCGGCGGACCGGTCGTCAGCACGATCGTCGCGGACCGCGACCCGCCGCTCGCGTCGGTCCATCCCAGTTCGATGCGATCGCCTGGATGCCGGGCGACCATCGTCGCGGTGAGCTCGGCGGCGGTCCGGATCGGCTTGCCGTCGACGGTCGTGATGATGTCGCCGCGCACCAGCCCGGCCCCCTCGGCGGGGGTGTCGTAACTGACCGCGACGACCCGGGCGCCGGGAATCGTGACGGAGTCGCTGACGCTGATGCCGAGCAGGGCCGTCGGCCCGATGTGCACGGTCTCCGAGCCGCGGCCCTCGCGGATCTGGTCCACCACCGCGATCGCCTCGTCGATCGGGACCGCGTACGACTTGATCTCCCGCGGCGGTGCCGGCGTCGGCCCGGCGTCGTGCGCGACGGCGGTGCCCGCGGTGCTGACCCCGATGACGGCCCCGGTGCCGTCGACCAGCGGCCCGCCCGAGTCGCCAGGCCGGATGTCGGCGTTCACCTCGATCAGGCCCGACAGCTTGTTGGTCGAGCCGTCGGCGGAGTCGCGCGCGGTGACGGAGCGGTTCAGGGCGGTGACGATGCCGCCTGCGGCCAGGGGGACACCCGCACCCTCGGCGTTGCCGATGGCGGTCACCGGATCGCCGGTCCGCACCGCGGCGGAGTGGCCGAGCGCGGGCGTCGGCAGCCCGGTCGCGCCCGCGAGCCGCAGCACCGCGAGGTCGCGGGTCCGGTCGTACCCGGCCACCTCGACGTCGTAGTTCGCGCCGTTGCCCTGGTTCACCGCCAGGATGTCGGTGGCGCCGTCGATGACGTGGTGGTTGGTCAGGACGAGGCCGTCAGGGGTGAGCACGATGCCGGTCCCCGCGGTCTCGCGCCAGCCAACGCGCGAGATCAGGTGCACGGTCGTCGGCGCCACCCGCTGGTGGATCTGTTCGGGGGTGAGCAGGATCGGCGGCGGCGGTGCCGGTGGGGTGATCGACTGCGGGGTGGCGACTTCCGGGGCGACGACCCCGGAGGGCGCCGGGGCCGGCACCAGGGTCGGCGGCTCCGACGTCAGCCGCTGGCCGGCGAGCAGGCCCGCGGTGACGGCCGCCGCGACCGCCAGGATCGCGAGTGCCCGGCGGGCACGGCGACGCTGCGGGGTGGTCCGGTCTTGCTCGGTCCTGGTCATGTAAACCCGGCATCCGGAGGGGACTCTGGTCGGCGTGGTGCGGTCGTTCAAGATTACGCGGGCGGAGCAGGCGCTGCCGGGCGTTTGGCGTCCCGCCTCACTGCAGGACGCGCCGAAAAGTGCCGATTCCGGCAGTTCGGTGCCGTTGCGGCGGTAGCGTCCCTGGCGCGTGCACGATCACTCGTTGCGAACCGGGGAGGGGCACTTCCATGGAGGTCACATCGAAGGGGAGGTCGCGCCGGTTCGCGCGGGCGACGACCATCGCCCTCGCCTCGACGCTCATGACGGCCGGCTCGGCCGGCATCGCCTTCGCGTCCACCGGCCCGAGTGCGCCCGGCGCCGCGCCGCCGGGCCTGGCCGAGTTCGCGGACTCGCTGACCCGCCCCGCCATCGGCAGCCTGAACACCGGCTTCGCCGGGCTCGGCAGCGTCGGGCTCACCTTCGACTCCGGCAGCGCGGGTTCGTCCAACAACGGCCCCGACAACACCGGCTCGCACAACACCGGTTCCGGCAACACCGGCTCCGACAACGTGGGGTCCGCGAACACCGGCTCGGGCAATGTCGGGTTCGCGAACACCGGCTCGGGCAATGTCGGGATCGGGAACACCGGTTCCGGCAACGTGGGGTCCCTGAACACCGGCTCGCTCAACACCGGCTCGGGGAACACCGGCATCCTCACCGAGGGCATCCTCGTCACCGGGCTGGGATCGGTCGGTTTCGGATCGCTCGGCATCAACTGGAACTGAGCATCAACTGGAACTGAGCGCCGGCTGGGTCAGCCCATTCGCCGCTTGAGCACCATGTACACGGCGCGGCGCATGAACGAGGTGCCCAGCGCCTTGGCGTTGCCGATCCGCACGTCCATCGCGGACAGCAGTCCCGGCTCGGCCGCCCGCAGCGCCTCGTGGAACGCCGCCGCCTGGGAGGCCTGCTGGCGCGCCAGTCGCACGCTCCACTGGCCGGCGTTGATGCGGAACGACGCCAGCGGACGGGGGATCGCCACGACGTCGCCGTGCAGGGCGACCCCGACGTAGGTGGCCTCGTCGATCAGGTACGGGTTCGCGTCGTCCCACCAGCCGATCTTCTCGAGTACGGCCCGCCGCATCAGCACGCAGCCCGGCTCTCCGAAGATGTTCGCGCCCGCGGTCACCGCCCGTCGTGCGGCGACCCGGCCGCTGACCGGACCGGACAGGCCAGCCAGTCCGCGGGCCGCGAGCACGGTCTTGCCCGCCGCGTCGACCAGGGTGCGCTGCGAGGCGACCAGCACCGTCTCCGGATGCTCGTCGAACGCGGCCACCTGCTCGGCGAGGCAGGTCGGGAAGATCGTGTCGTCGCCGCACACCAGCTTGAGCAGGTCGCCGCTCGCGGCCTGGCTGACGCGGTCCCAGTTGGCCTTGGCGCCGCCACCCGCAGGGGTGTCCAGGATCGTGACGCGGGGATCGTCGGCGTAGGGGGCGATGGCGGCGAGCGTGCCGTCGCTCGAGGCGTGATCGGCGATGATCAGCTCGAAGTCCTCGAAGGTCTGCCCGAGGATCGAGTCGATGGTTTCGGCGATGTAGTCGGCGTTGTTGTACGCCGGAACGACGACGGAGACCCGAGGCGTCATGCGGAACCAGACCTTTTCTTTCTACTGAACGAGAAATCTCGATATCCGAAGAAGCTGGCGGTCGCGGTCACCGCGGTGATCACGATCTGCGCCGGGATCGGCGGGAATCCGAACACCGACACCGCCAGCGTCATCAGGGCCATGTTGATCGCGAAGGCGCCGAAGTTGACGACGACGAACCGCCACAGGTCCCGCAGCAGGTGCCCGCGGACGCGGAACACCAGGTAGCGGTACATCGCGAACGCGCACAGCACGTTGCACAGGTAGCCGGCGACGATCGCGAAGTGGTAGCCGAGCTGGTCACCGACGGCGAGCTGCCAGACGATGAACCAGGCCGTACCCAGCGCCGTGTTGAACCCGCCGACCAGCAGGAAGGCCAGTCCCTGGTTCTTCACCAGCCGCATCAGCGGTCCGGCGCCGCCCGACATCCCCGCAGGCGGGGTCGCCTCGGAGGTGCCCGAACTCGGGTCGTGGGGACCTCGGTCGGTCAACTGGTGGTCCTTCATCGCTGGTGGTGCTGCCCGCTTGCCCGGTGCACCCTACCCGAGGGGTGGTGCACCGGCCCCGAACCGCGGCAGCAGCCCGGACTCGAGCGCTGCGGCGAGCGACGGCGCGGCCGCGTCCTTGTCGGAGAGCCGGAACTCGAACTCGGTCCCGTCCCGGCCCGTGGTGGGCCAGTCGATGCCGACCTCGGGATCGAGCGGATCGATGCCGTGCTCGCGGCCCGGCGCGTACCCGGTCGAGCACAGGTAGACGACGGTGGAGTCGTCCTCGAGCGAGAGGAACGCGTGACCGAGACCCTCGCTCAGGAACACCGCGCGGCGGTCGACATCGTCGAGCAGGACCGCGTCCCACACCCCGAACGTCGGCGACCCGACCCGCAGGTCCACCGCGACGTCGAGGACCGCGCCCCGGACGCAGGTCACGTACTTGGCCTGACCGGGCGGCACGTCCGCGAAGTGGACGCCCCGCAGCACGCCTGCCTCGGACACCGAGCAGTTGGCCTGCTGCAGGTCTAGGGTGCGGCCGGTGGCCTCGGTGAACGTCGGGTCCCGGAACCACTCCAGGAACACGCCGCGGTCGTCACCGAACTGCTGCGGGGTGAACTCCCAGGCGCCGGGCACTTTCAGTTCGCGAAACTGCATTCCTCACCATTCCTTGCCGCGGTCGAGCAGACCGAGCAGATAGTTGCCGTAACCGGATTTGACGAGTGACTCGGCCCGCACCCGGAGCTCGTCGTCGGTGATGAAGCCCCGCCGCCAGGCCACCTCCTCCGGCGCGCCGATCTTCAGTCCCTGCCGCTCCTCGATGGTGCGTACGTAGTTCGAGGCGTCGAGCAGCGAGTCGAAGGTGCCGGTGTCCAGCCAGGCGGTGCCGCGCGGCAAGACCTCGACCTGCAGCCGACCCGCCTCGAGATAGGCGCGGTTGACGTCGGTGATCTCGTACTCGCCGCGTGCCGACGGCGACAGGTCGCGAGCGATCGACACCACGTCGTTGTCGTAGAAGTAGAGACCGGGCACCGCGTAGTTGGAGCGTGGCTGCTGGGGCTTCTCCTCCAGCGAGATCGCGCGGCCGTCGCCGTCGAACTCGATCACGCCGTATGCGGTCGGGTCGGCCACCCAGTACGCGAACACCGCGCCGCCCTCGATCTGCTCGAAGCGCGTCAGCCGGGTGCCGAGACCGGGTCCGTAGAAGATGTTGTCGCCGAGCACAAGCGCGGCGGAGTCCGAACCGATGTGCTCGGCGCCGAGCACGAAGGCCTGTGCGAGTCCGTTGGGCTCGGCCTGCACCTGGTAGGTCAGGGAGACGCCGAAGCGGGATCCGTCCCCGAGGAGTCGCTGGAACTGTTCGGCGTCCTCGGGGGTGGTGATCACCAGGATGTCGCGGATGCCTGCCAGCATCAGCGTCGACAGCGGGTAATAGATCATCGGCTTGTCGAACACGGGCACCAGCTGCTTGCTGACCCCGAGCGTGATCGGATGCAGCCGAGACCCTGTTCCACCCGCCAGAATGATTCCGCGCATAGCGGGCAGTGTTCCAGTGTTCGGTTCCCTGGCAAACTCCGGCCACCGGTATCGTGCGGATCGTGAAGCTACTCGTGACCGGCGGTGCTGGATTCATCGGCGCCAACTTCGTCCAGCAGACCGTCGACGAGCGGCCCGATGTGGAGGTGACCGTCCTCGACGCGCTGACCTACGCGGGCAACGTCGAATCGTTGGCACCGGTCCGGGACCGGATCGACTTCGTCCAGGGCGACATCGCCGACGCCGACCTGGTCGACCGGCTGATCGCCGGGACGGACCTCGTCGTCCACTTCGCCGCGGAGTCGCACAACGACAACTCCCTCAACGATCCGTCTCCGTTCGTGCGGACCAACGTGATCGGCACCTTCACGCTGCTGGAGGCCATCCGCAAGCACGGCGTGCGCTACCACCACATCTCCACCGACGAGGTGTACGGAGACCTGGAACTCGACGACCCGGCCCGGTTCACCGAGGCCACCCCGTACAACCCGTCGAGCCCGTACTCCTCGACAAAGGCGTCGAGCGACCTGCTGGTGCGCGCCTGGGCCCGCTCGTTCGGCATCTCCGCGACCATCTCGAACTGCTCGAACAACTACGGGCCGTACCAGCACGTGGAGAAGTTCATCCCGCGGCAGATCACGAACGTCCTCGACGGTGTCCGGCCGAAGCTCTACGGTCAGGGCCTCAACGTCAGGGACTGGATCCATGTCGACGACCACAACCGCGCCGTGTGGACGATCATCGAGCGCGGCACGCCGGGGGAGACCTACCTGATCGGCGCGGACGGCGAGGTCGACAACCGCACGGTCGTCCGGACCATCCTGGAGTTGCTCGGCAAGGATCCGGACGATTTCGACGCGGTCACCGACCGGCCGGGCCACGACATGCGGTACGCCATCGACGCCACCCGGCTGCGCACCGAGCTCGGCTGGCAACCGCGATACCGGGACTTCCGCTCCGGCCTGGCCGCCACCGTCGACTGGTACCGCGACAACGAGCAGTGGTGGCGTCCGCAGAAGGACGCCACGGAACGCGCCTACGCCGCGGCGGGCGAGACCGTGCTGGGATCGGCCGACCCGGCGAGCTGACCGGACTACCGGCCCAGTGAGCGCCGGGTCGCCTCCAGGGTGGCGGCGATCCCCGCGGGCAGGGTCCGGTACGGCCGTCGATCCAGTTCCGTCCAGACGGTCGAGCGCAACCGCAGGTCGCCGGCCTGGACGTTCGCGAGCGGCGACGACGCGAGCACGACGGTCGGCTTGCGGCGGAACACGGTCCGGCAGGCGCCGAGCAGGGCGCCGATGGTGGTGCTCTGGCCCGAGGCGAAGATCTTGGTGACCTGCTCGCCGGGTCTGGACTGCGCGAGGTCGAGGGCGTCGGCGACCATCGCGGCCGCGTCGGTCACGAACAGGTAGTCGCGCATCGTGTCCATCGGCACGTAGATCGAGATCGGTGCCGACATCAGGTAGCCACGGCACAGGTGCGAGATCAGTCCCTGCGGCTTGGTCAGGTTCTGGCCGGGGCCGTACAGGTTGGCGAACCGCCCCACGACGACGGACGACCCCGTGTCGGCGCCGAAGCGGTGCATCAGCTGTTCCGCCGCCAGCTTCGCGCGGCCGTAGTCGCCGAGCGGTACCGGGTCGGTGTCCTCCGTGAACGGCGCCCCGGACGAGCCCGCATACACCCCGCCGGCCGAGGAGGCGTGCAGGACCACGCCCGGTCCCGAGGAGCCTCGGGTGATCCTGGCGATCTCGTCCAGCACGTCGGACAGGACGGCGTTCTCCGCGGCGAACTCCTCGGACGTGGTGCCGTTCACGCCGATCCCGGCGCACCAGACGAGCCGCCACGGTCCACCCTCGGCCGTGTCGATCACCCGGCGTGCCTCCGCGAAGAGCACCCTCCTGGCGAGGTCGCCGTCGTGCCACGGGATCTGGCTGGTCTCGACCCGAAGGCCCCGCCGCCCGAGCTCGCCGGTGACGGCACTGCCGAGCAGCCCGCCGCCGCCTACGACCCAGGTCGGGGTGTCCAAGTCAGGCGCCCGCTGGGTCGGTTCGATGTTCGTGCGGTACCGGCTCGACGCGTCCGAGCGGGCCCGCCGCCGGATCACCGACGATCAGGTAGGGCGGCTTGCCCATCGCGGTCTTCACGTTGACCCCGATGTACTCGGCGATCACCCCGAGGGAGAACAGGATCGCACCCATGCCGAACAGCAGGATCACCATCGTCGAGGCCCAGCCCCGAACCTCGCTGTGGACATCGAAGAACAGGTAGGACACCAGCACGTACAGCACCAGGGCAAGGCCGAGCACGGCGAACAGCACCCCGATGAAGCTGACCATGCGCAGGCCCTTGGTCCCGCTGGAGAGGACCATGCGCCAGAAGTGGGAGAGCAGGCTGCGCAGGTGGTAGCCGGAGCGGCGGCCGTGCTCGGCGCGCAGCTCCACCGGGCTGGTGGTCACGCCGCCCGCGATCCAGCCGAGCGCGACGTCGAGGTAGGCCTCGGAGCCCGCATACGCGGCCACCGAGCGGCCGACCTCGCCGAGGACGAGCCGGAAGCTCTGGAAGCTGCGGGTGTTGTCGCCGGAGAGAGCGCGCGCGATGAGCCACTTCGAGCCGCGGGAGGCGGCGTTGCGCAGCATCCCGTGCGGTGCGGCGTTCGTCGGTCTCGCGTAGACGACGGTGGCCTGCTCGTCGAGTGCGGTGTCGAGCAGCCCACCGACCGCGGCGGGGTCGTGCTGACCGTCCTCGTCCATGGTGACGATCCACTCGCCCCCGCTCGAGGCCATGCCCGCCAGGGTCGCAGGATGCTGTCCGAAGTTCCGGCTCAGCCAGATCGGCCTGACGAAGTCGTGTTCGGCCGCCAGCTGCCGGATGACCTCGGCCGAGTCGTCGGGGCCGTGGTCGAAGACGAGCAGGACCTCCTCGACCAGCATCGGCCGGCCCGCAGGGGTGAGGCGGGTCGTCGTCCACGGCAGGATCTCGTCGATCAGCGCGCGGAGCGTCTGGGCGCCCTGGTACACCGGCACCACGACCGAGATCCGGTGCGGAGCAGCCGAGGGTCGGGCGTCATCGGAGGTCACGGGCTGGGAGTTTACTCGGGACGACCACGGCCTCCGCCCACGCCGTGAGTTCGCCGCCCCCGTGTGACGGCTCCTGCCGTCGTCCGGCCTATGGGCAATCGTCGCCGTAGACCCACAACCGGGCGGTGCCCGCGACGAGGAGGGGGCGGTAGGTCGAGACCGTCGCGGCGTCCTGGCCCGGACGCGGCACGGCGCTCACCAGGTAGCAGGAGCGGTTGCCGGGGAAGATCCACGAACCGGGCGGCGACATGCCGAGGGCCGAGTGATAGCCGTTCCATTCCAGTCCGGCGTCGACGTCGACGGCCGGGACGCCCGTCGCCACCAGGTCTTCGGCCGCGTCCCAGCGGGCGGAGTCGTAGGCGAGACCGGCGGCGGTGATCATCAGCGAGACGACGGCCAACCCGGCGAGCGCGGCCGCCGCGGGCAGCCGTTCGGCGACGCGGGCGGCGGCCGGGCGGCGCGCGGGTTCCGACGAGCCGGAGGTCCGTTCGGCAAGGACGATCGCCAGCAGCGGCGGCAACAGCAGCAGCCAGTAGCGGTCGAACAGGTTCTGCCCGGTCAGCGCTGTCGCGAGATTGCCGAGCACCATCAGCGCCCCGAAGGTGCCCAGCACCGGGTCGACCCGGCGGAGCTGTCGCGCAAGGATCCCGGCGAGCAGCACACCCGAACCGCAGGCGAGCGCCACGATGAGCCACCACGCGGCGGTGGGGACGATCGCGGCGGGACGGCCGTGGCCCGCGGCCCAGTACGGCCCGGAGGGGTCGAGGTAATTGCCGACGAAGAAGCTCTCGGTGCCGTAGCGGTACACCGCCGCGACCGCGACCACCGCGGCCGCGGCGGAGGCGAGGAGGGCGCCCCGGCCCCAGCGCCACGGCCGCGCGACCAGCAGCACCGCGGGCGCCGCGCCCAACGCCAGCACGAAATAACCCTGGACCAGGATGTTGCCGCCGGTCTTTGCCAGGCTCTCCGGCACGGCCAGCACCGGTGGGTCGCCGGCGCCGAAGGACTGGCGCCACAGTTCGAACCCCACGACCGCGGTGAGCAGGATCGCGCAGGCACCCGCCACCACGATCCAGTCACGCCGGCGCCGCGAGCGCCAGGCGGTCACCGCGGCGACCGCCAACACCGTCACCGGTGCGGCGAGCGCCTGCTCCCGGATGGTGAAGCCCCAGAATCCGACGGCCATCGACACCGCCAGCAGCACCAGCGACTCGCTCCGCAGTGCCCGTCGGCCGACGGCGAGGCAGACCATGATCGCCGCCATCGCGGGCACGTCGAGCATGAAACTGGTGGTCAACAGCCCGAATCCCGGCCAGATCGCGACGATAAGCACGGCGAGGGCGGCACGGGCCCGACCCGCGGACGGGACCACCAGGTCGTAGACCGCCGCGAGCGCGACCACACCCAGCAGGGCCACGAAGAGATGCTGGGCGACCAGCCAGCGGGCCAGCGGACCCAGCACGATGAACTGCCCGAACAGCGCCGAACGGTTCCAGCCGAGCAGTTCGATGCCCCCGGTGCTCCCGAACGTCTGTGCGATCCGGCTGTACGACCACGCGTCGTTGTGCGGAATGGACAGGCCGCCGGTCACCGCAGCCATGGTCAGCGGCACGAGCACCCCGAGCAGTCCCGCCGTGGCGAGCAACACCAAGGCGACCCGGCTCCGGCGCGCCGTCCCGCCGTCACCCGCGAGCAGCGAGTCGCTCCCCGGCGTCGCCACGACGTCGGGGGAGGGCGTTGGACTCATCGGCAACCTTTCCGGTCCGCGCGTCTATGTCTCGCTGGTGTTCGCATCCACCGGGGCGTCGGTGCGGGAGGTGCGACGACCGCGGTAGTACAGCCCCGTGAGTATGACGACCAGCACGAGCCCGAACCCGGCGGCCGCGAAACCCAGTCGCTGCCCCGGCGGCCGGAAGTCGATCACCAGCTCGGCGTCGTCGGTGCCGGGCGGCAGGTCGACCATCAGGAACATATCGCCGAGACCCTTGGTCTGCAGCGGGGCGCCGTTCAGGGTGGCCGTGTACCCCGGCCAGGCCAGACGGGCGAAGACCACGCTGCCGCCGTCGGGGGCGGTGACGCGGAGCCGCTCGGAGTTCACCTCGGCCGATTCGGGCTCGACCTCGGTCCCGACCGCGGCGCTCACCCGCCCGGCCTGGGTGGACACCGGACCGTCGACCCGCTCGAGCACGTGCACCTGGCTCGCCGTCGGCTCGGGCACGCTGACCCAGGTCCATCCGGTCGGGGGCGGGTTGTCCGCGGCGTCGGGGTACTGCTTGTCCTGCAGCACGATCCGATCGACGAGCATCAGATCGGCGAAACTCCTGCCGGTGTATGGATCGACCGTGAGCACGTTCTCGAGCGCATCGGGGCAGGTCGACCCGTCGAATTCCATGCACAGCATCCCGGAGAACCATCGATGCCCGACCGGTGTGTACGCGTTGACGTAGGTCAGGTCCAGGTCCTTGGCGTAGTTGCCGTACACCTGCGACTGCCAGGGCAGTTCCGTGGATTCCGCGTCGATCCGGATCAGACTGCGGTTGCCGAGCTGCAGGGTGGTGCCCTCGAAGTCGGGGAACCCCTCCTTGGCCTCGGACTGCGAGGTCGGCAGGTACCACTTGTTCAGGGCCTGCGGATAGTTGGACACCTGGTAGACCGCGATCGGCAGGATCGTCGCGATCAGCAGCGCGGCGACCGCGCGATCGCCGAACCTCTTGGCCAGGTACAGGGCCAGGGCGCCGAAGACGGCGATCAGCGCGCCCCACATGACGTGGCGCCCGAAGTACTGGGGTCCCGACGAGCTCGCGCGCAGCACCAGCACCACGATCAGCAACCCGGCCGCCACCAGTCGGGGGCGCAGCGGGCGGGTCGTGCCGTATCGGCTCAGCAGCGCGGCCAGCAGCACGAGGGAGATCACGGCCACGAACGGCAGCAGCCGCGCCGGCCAGCGGATCTGCCCGATGTCGCTCGGTCCCGCGGTGAACAGCAGGATGAAGGCCAGCAGCAGGATCGCCCCTGAGAACTC
This sequence comes from Rhodococcus maanshanensis NBRC 100610, assembly GCF_001894865.1. GTDB lineage: Bacteria > Actinomycetota > Actinomycetes > Mycobacteriales > Mycobacteriaceae > Rhodococcus_G > Rhodococcus_G maanshanensis. The sequence goes on from NZ_BCXA01000054.1 coordinate 12,430, forward strand.
CCGCAGCGCGGGCTGGGCCTTGCGCCACGCGATGAACGCGAGCGCCGGGATCGCGAACCAGGCGATGTAGGTGATCGGCGCGGTGGTCGTCTCCCCGGTCCAGGACTCGATGCTCGACACGGACGACGGGATGCTCGCGGTGAGCGTCTCCGACCAGGGCGCGGTGAGGAAGTTGTCGTTGAGTGCGCCCTCCTCGCCGGTGCGCCAGGTCACCGACGAGGACAGCATCCCTGGCAGGAATGTGACGGCACCGCAGGCCGCCGCGGCGACGCCGACGCCGCCGAGCAGCAGCGACGGTTGCCAGCGTCGCTGGAACAGGTATTCGCCGATCATCAGGCAGCCGATCAGCACGCCCGCCATCAGCGCGGAGTGCGCGTAGCCGACTGAGATCGCGAGATAGAGGAACGCGAACAGGGGCAGCGGCCCTGACCGGCCGCGCGCGTACCGGACCCCGCTGGCCCAGGCCTGCACCACCCACGCCATGCCGATCAGCGAGGTGACCCAGGACGGGTCCTCGAAGTACAGGGTGAAGCCCCCGAACGGGGCGGCCGCGCCTGCGACCGCGGCCCAGGCCGGGCGGGCGCCGTACTCCATCGCCACCCGGTAGACGCCCCAGCCGAGGACGATCGAGAACCCGAGCTTGACCGCCGTCGCGAGCAGGGCGAGGTTGTCCACCGACGGGGCCGCGTAGTTGATCGCCATCTGGACGGGGTTCCACAGGCCGCCCTGGCCCTCGACCGGGTAGTTGCCCGCCATCCACTGGTCGAGCACCAGCGTCGGGAACCACTGACCCTCCCGCATCAGGTGACCGAGCTGGATCCAGTTGCCGACCGCGCCCGACTCGGTGTCGTCGACGTAGAAGTACCGGGGGTCGACGCTCAGGATCAGGACGAACCCGAGGAAGATCACGCCCGCGACCACGGCCCCCCATGCCCATCGGGTGCTCCGGGTGGATACGGGCGGTTCGAGTGTCACGAGAACTCCAGATAGCGCGGTCGGGTGCCCAGTGACATTAACCGAGGTCGGCCTCGGTGGTTTCGTCGGTCAACTGCACGTCGGGATACCCTGCGGGTGGACATTGGCGACACGATCGAGAGTTGGCGGTTGGATGAACAAGCCCGAATTCCTTGAGTCCGGGGCCCCGGCGGCCGAGGTCGAGCCGCGGCTGCTCGTGCAGCGCGGCGTCTTCGTCGGCATGTCGCCGATCGTCAACGACGACCTCTATGTCGCGTTCCGCAAGGGCTCCGGCGATCGGGAACGCCACACGCTGCGCCTGGACGCGGGGGCGCGCGCCCACACCAACACCTACTTCGGACGGTTCGCGGCCAGCTACTGGCAGCGCTGGACCACGGTCACCGAGGTGCGGGTCAGCCTGCGGGCGGCAGGCTCCGGCCGGTTCCGGGTCCGCCTGGTCGCCTCCGACATCGCCGGGCACCGCCGGATCGTGGGTGCCGTCGCCGGATCCGGCGACGAAACGGTCGAACTCTCCTCGCCGCTGGACAAGTTCGTCGACGGCGGCGCCCTCTGGGTGGAGATCGACGCGCTGGACGCCCCGCTGACCGTGGACCGGCTCGAGTGGACCGCGGCCGCGCCCGAGACCGTCCGCCCTGTCGCGATCGCGATCTGCACGTTCAACCGCGCCGACGACTGTGCGAAGACGGTCGCGGCGCTGGCCTCCGACGACCGCGTGCTCGAGGTCATCGACGCCGTCTACGTCGTCGACCAGGGGACCGACCTGGTCCGGGACCGGGAACTGTACGGCGAGGTCGCGCCCAGGTTCGGCGACAAGCTGCACTACCTGCGGCAGCCCAACCTCGGCGGCGCGGGCGGCTTCACCCGCGGTCTCTACGAGGTCTCCGCGACCGACGGGCACGCCGACGTGATCCTGATGGACGACGACATCCTGTGCGAGCCGGAGACCGTCCTGCGGCTCAACGCCTTCGCGAACGTCACCGTCGAGCCCACCCTCGTCGGTGCCCAGATGCTGTTCCTGCTCAACCCGGACTACCTGAACGTCGGCGCGGAGGATGTCGATCTCGGCACCCTGCAGCACGGGCAGCGGGTCCCGAAGGCGCTGCGCAACACCAGCATGCTGAAGAAGAACCAGGAGCGCCGGGTCGACGCCGGATACAACGCCTGGTGGACGTGCCTGATCCCGGCCGAGGTGGTCGCGAAGGTCGGCCTCCCCATCCCGATCTTCTTCCAGTGGGACGACGTCGAGTACGGGGTCCGCGCCAGGGAGGCGGGGTTCGTCACGGTCACCCTGCCGAACGCGGCGGTCTGGCACGCGGACTTCTACTGGAAGGACTTCGACGACTGGGCGCGCTACTTCAGCACCCGCAATTCCCTGATCGTCGGCGCGCTGCACAGCGACCTGGACACCAAGCGGCTGGGGCGGCAGTTCTTCCGGCAGATCAGCGAGTACCTCGTCGGCATGCAGTACGGTCTCGCCGCGACCACGCTGCGCGGTATCGAGGACTTCCTCGAGGGCCCGAAGGTGTTGCAGGACGGCGGCATCGAGGCGATGGCCGCGATCCGCGCGGAGCGGGCCGAGTACCCGGAGACGGTCAAGCACGACGCGGCCACCGCTCCCGTGCGGTCCGCGGACCTCACCACAAGGCGCTCGGGCGGCGAGCCGAGCGCCATGCGGCTGATCCTGGTCAAGCGGGCCATCGACCAGTGGTTCGGCCGGACCCAGCACGGCCTGGTCAACGTTCCGCGCGAGGACGCGCACTGGTGGCACATCTCGCTGTTCGACCACGTGGTGGTCACCGACGCCTCGCAGTCCGGGGTGCGAATCCGTCAGCGGGACAAGGGCAAGGCGATCGCGCTGCTGCGGCGGACGGTCAGGGTGCTGCGGCGCCTGCGTGAGGACGGTGCCGCCGTCTCGCGCCAGTACCGCGACGCCGCCCCGCAGCTGACCAGCCGCGCGAACTGGGAACGCCTGTACGAGCAGTAGGCCGAGGTTAGGAGTCGTCCCCGTGCGGTCGGACCGCGCGGGGACGCCCCGACCGGGGCCGTTGGGCCGTCAGTGCCGCTCGAAGCGTTCCTGCCTGCCCATCTTGCGCAGCCGCACCCAGTCGCGCAGGCCGGCCGGGTCCCGGCGGTCGATCAGGAAGAACCAGCCGAAGCGCAGCCACTCCTGCGGCAGCAGTCGCCGCATGCCCGGCTGCGAGAGCAGGTACCCGCGGTTGCGATAGGTGTAGAACCGCTTCGTCTCGTTGTCCGGGTACTGGGTGTGCATCCGGCCGCCCAGGATCGGCTTGAACTCCTCGGCCCCGTTGGGATGCACATAGGCGGTCTGCAGGCAGGTGCCGAACGCCAGGCCGGAGCGGGTCGATCCGAGCTGGTGCTGAACTGGGTGCCGCGGACATCCAACTCGTGCTGGCTCCGTGGGTGGCGCGCTCTGAGGATTGCCTTCGTGCGCCCTGTCGCCCGGTTTCACGTCGATTTGTGAGGAAATTCCGCAGATAAGGCCCTAACGTGAGTGTCCAACCTTGTCTTGTGCGATCCTTCTCAGTACCAACGCACTACGAAAGGTCCATCATGCTCGTGTCGTTCGGCGTGGAGAATCACCGCTCCATACGTGAGCGGATGACACTCGATCTTCGAGTGGGACGAAAGGTCGGCTCCAGAATCGAACCCTGGGATGGCGGCATCGCGCCGATCGCAGCGATCTATGGTGCGAACGCGTCAGGAAAGTCCTCGCTATGGTCTGCCCTGGATGGCTTTCTCGACCTAGTTCGAGATTCCTACCGCACATCGAACGTGCTAAGGCACGCGAGGCAACCGTTCGCGCTGGATAGCCACTCGAGGTCAGAGCCGACATCGTTTGATATCGAATTTGTTGCTGACGACGGCATTTTGTATGGCTACAGCGTTTCCTTCGATGATAGCCGGGTGATTTACGAAGAACTCGTCATGTTTCGGACTGCAAGGCCGACGAAGCTGTTTGAAAGGGTTGAATCGAATTCGGATGGGAATTCGGGCGACGCGTCAGCCTCTGTGTCATTCGGTAACTCTCTCGCTGGCCCAAACAGGGCGGTTGTGTCGACCCTTCGAGAGGATTCGCTTTTTCTTTCGGCAGCCTACGCTGCCGATCATCCTCGTCTGAAGCCCGTCACTTCGTGGTTGCGGAGCAGAATCCGATGCTACGAGACTCGGTCTTACATGAGTGCGCTTCCTCATGTTTTTGAGCATATGCATGAAGATCGGGATCACCTGAAGGAGATAATACGCATACTCGAGGGCTCTGACGTTGGAATCTTGGATGGGAAAACCAATCGACGCAAGTATAGCGACTCTGAAATTTCGAGGCAGCGAATGCTTGCGGAGCTATTTGGCAGGGCGGGCGACTTTGAGCCTGAAACTGAAACCGTTGACTTTACCCTCGTGCACAGGGGTGAAGATGGAAACTATGAACTTCCCTTTGAGGCTGAATCGGAAGGGACTCAGGCCCTAATTGCGCACGCGAACGTGATATTGTTCGCGATGAATTTTGGCGGAGTTGTGTTCTTTGATGAAATTGACTCCAGTCTTCACCCTGAGGTTGTTCGGCACCTCGTTCAGCTCTTTAGTAGCCGTGAATCAAACCCGCATCACGCCCAGTTGATCTTCACGACCCATGATGTGTCGCTCATGGCCTCGATCGGTGGGCGTCCGGCGCCGCTGTCGCGGGAGCATCTTTGGTTCACGGAGAAGGGGAGTAATGGCACTAGCGTGCTATATCCAGTAACTGACTTCGGTGTTCGCGAAGAAGATAACGTCATGCGTCGATACATGACAGGACGCTACGGCGCCCTTCCCCAAATCGACCTGTCGGATATGGGGATTTAGATGGCGGGTCGTGGCCAGAGGGGTAATCTCTCATCCCGTCGAGTTAGCACACGAAGAGAGCCTCGCAAGAGGATGCTGATCGTTCTCGAAGGAGCAAAGACGGAAAGTAGATATTTTAAGCATATTCAACAGAGTATTCGGGGGTTTCGGCTCGAGATTGTTCCTGTGGGAAAGGGGCCGGAGCACGTTGTAGCAGAGGCGAAGCGTATTCGGGAGGAAGATCGGCGGGAAGCCCGTCGAGAGGGTGACTCGCAAGACACGCTGGATGCCGTGTGGGTTGTGGTGGATGTGGACGACCATGCGTATCTAGAAGAAGCGATCGCCGCTGCGGGACGGGAAGGGATATCCGTTGCGCTTAGCAATCCATGCTTCGAATCCTGGCTGATCCTACATCAAAAAGATCGGCGTTCTCCGTTCGGCAAGTCTCAAGATGCAAAGCGGGAATGGGCTAAGATCTGCGGATCCACGAAAACCCAAGATGAGTGCAACCTTGTTGCCGGGCTTTTCGAAATTGCGGACGGGCGTGCGCGCAATGGCCTTGATAGGCCCTGGGGTGCAACTGTGGCAGGCGTACCGAATCCGGGCACAAGGGTTGGCGAACTTGTCACTCACATCCTGGATCTGGCTGGTAAGGATGCTAAATCCACAGGACTGTAGCTTCCATATTGTTCTTACGAATTCGAGGCTGAAATTTCCAGGAGTGTATGGGAGCGTATGTGGATACGCAATGGCCGCATATCTTGAAGGTGGTCAGTGCCGCTCGAAGCGTTCCTGCCTGCCCATCTTGCGCAGCCGCACCCAGTCGCGCAGGCCGGCCGGGTCCCGGCGGTCGATCAGGAAGAACCAGCCGAAGCGCAGCCACTCCTGCGGCAGCAGTCGCCGCATGCCCGGCTGCGAGAGCAGGTACCCGCGGTTGCGATAGGTGTAGAACCGCTTCGTCTCGTTGTCCGGGTACTGGGTGTGCATCCGGCCGCCCAGGATCGGCTTGAACTCCTCGGCCCCGTTGGGATGCACATAGGCGGTCTGCAGGCAGGTGCCGAACGCCAGCCCGGAGCGGACCAGGCGGCGGTGCACCTCCACCTCGTCGCCGCGGACGAACAGGCGCAGGTCCGGGACCCCGACCGCGTCGACCGCGGCTGCGGAGAACAGCGCGCCGTTGAACAGGGAGGCGATTCCGGGAAGCAGGTCGTCGGTGCCGAGCTCCGAGCGCAGCCGCCGCCACTCGACGCCGCGACGCAGCGGGAACGCCAGTCGGTCGGGGTCGTCGATGTCGCACACCACGGGGGAGACCTCGGACAGTCCGTGCCGGGTGGCGCAGTCGAGCAGGGTTGCGAGGACCTCGGGTCCCTCCGGGCGGCCGTCGTCGTCGGCCAGCCAGAGCCAGTCGGCGCCGAGGGACAGCGCGTACAGCATGCCGAGCGCGAACCCGCCCGCACCTCCGAGGTTGTGCTTGGAGCCCAGGTAGGTGGCGGGCACGCCCGCACCCTCGACGAGTGCGCGCACCTCCGCCTCGTCGGCGTTGTCGACCACCACGAGGTGATCGAGTGGCCGGGACTGGGTGGAGAGCACCTTCAGCGACTCGGCGAGCAGCTCGCGGCGCTTGTGGGTGACCACCACGCCGATGATCCGTTCGGTCACCGGGTGTGTCCCGGTTCGGCCTGCTCGCGCTCCATCTCGGCGATGACGTGCCGCACGTGGTCGGCGGCATCGTCGCCCTCGTAGGCGCGCACGACGTCCTCGATCTCGCCGTGCATGCGCACCTGGCCGTGATCGATCCACATCGCGGTGTCGCACAGCTGGGCGAGGAACTCGTTGGAATGGCTCGCGAAGACCAGGATGCCGGAGCGCTCGACCAGCGCCTGCAGCCGCACCCGCGCCTTCTTCATGAACTCCGCGTCGACCGCGCCGATGCCCTCGTCGAGCAGCAGGATCTCCGGGTCGATGCTGGTCACCACGCCCATCGCGACCCGAACCCGCATGCCCGTCGAGTACGTGCGCAGCGGCATGGACAGGTACTCGCCCAGCTCGGTGAACTCGGCGATCTCGTCCATCTTCGCCAGCATCTGCTTGCGGGTCTGGCCGAGGAAGAGGCCGCGGATGATGATGTTCTCGTAGCCGGAGATCTCGGGGTCCATGCCGACGCCGAGGTCGAACACCGGCGCAACCCGCCCGCGGATCCTGGCGCTGCCGCGCGACGGCTCGTAGATGCCGGACAGCAGCCGCAGCAGCGTGGACTTGCCCGCGCCGTTGTGGCCGACCAGTCCGATCCGGTCGCCCTCCTTGAGCGAGAGGGTGATGTCGCGCAGGGCCTCGACCACAACGACGTCGGAGTCGTTTCGGCCGATCGCGCCGCCCGCCTTGCCGAGGAACGCCTTCTTCAGCGACCGCGACTTGGCGTCGAAGATCGGGAAGTCGACGCACGCGTTGTGCGTGTCGATGCTGACGTGCTTAGTCATCTGTGACCGCTCTCCCTAAACCCAGTAGGGCACGCGGGCCCGGTACTTGCGCAGTGCCACGAGCGCCAGCGCCCAGCCGACCACGGTGATGCCGAGCACGATGTACCAGTGGTACAGCTGCTGGGGCTGCCCGATCATCGGCGCGCGGACGATCTCGAGGTAGTGGTAGAGCGGGTTGAGTTCGGCGATCCTCGCGCGATCGGCGACCGCGCCGCCCTGCGCGACGAGGCTCTGCGTGGTCCACATGATCGGCGTCAGCACGAACAGCAGCAGGGTCATCGACGACAGGATCGGGGCGATGTCGCGGTAGCGGGTGGCGAAGATGCCGAAGACGATCGACACCCACACCGCGTTGAGCACGAGCAGGGCCACCGCCGGGATCGCCGCGAGCGATGCCCAGCTCAGGTCTCGCCACACCCCGAACGCGACGACCATGATCACGTAGATGACCAGGTTGTGCGCGAAGAACAGCAGCTGCCGCCACACCAGGCGGTAGATGTGCACGCTCAACGCCGACGGCAGCTGTTTGATCAGGCCCTCGTTCGAGATGAACACCTCGGACCCCTCGATGATCGAGGCGTTGATCAGGTTCCACACGATCAGGCCGACCGTCACGTAGGGCAGGAACTGGTCGAGGGGGATGTCGAGCAGCGCCGCGTACAGGATGCCGATGGCGGTGGCCTGTACGCCGGTGGCGATGGTGATCCAGAACGGACCGATCACCGAGCGGCGGTAGCGCTGCTTGATGTCCTGCCAACCGAGGCTCAGCCACAGCTCGCGCTGCGCGAATCCGTCCCGCAGGTCCTTGAACGCGCGACGGAGGGTCTGCGAGTCGGAGACCGGGGGGACCTCGGTGGCCAATGCCTCGGATTCTGGGGCGGATGCTGACACGGAGACCGAGCCTACTGGTCGGCCGCGTGCGGCCGACCAGCCGCCACGGCTAGAGGTACTGGCCGGTACCCGAGCCCTGCTGCGGATTCTGGTGCCCGTGGCCTGCGGTCATGCCTGGTGGGAGCGCACTCTGGCGGATCTGCTCGAGCTGGGACCGCGCCGCCATCTGCTGGGCGAACAGCGCGGTCTGGATGCCGTGGAACAGGCCCTCGAGCCAGCCGACGAGCTGCGCCTGCGCGATCCGCAGTTCCGCGTCGGACGGCACGGTGTCGTCGGTGAACGGCAGGGTCAGCCGTTCGAGCTCGTCGCGGAGTTCGGGGGCGAGGCCCTGCTCGAGCTCGCGGATCGAGGATTTGTGGATCTCCTTGAGCCGGTTCCTGCTGGCGTCGTCGAGCGGTGCCGCGCGGACCTCCTCGAGGAGTTGCTTGATCATGGTGCCGATCCGCATCACCTTGGCCGGCTGCTCGACCATGTCCGCGATCGACTCGCCGTTCTCGCCGCCCTCCCCGTTGGCGCGCCCCGCGCCCGCGAAGCCGGTCTCGGCCGGCCCCGATCCGACACCGGGGAGGCCTGCGGCGGCCACCATCATGGGTTGCCCATCGGGTCCGATCACGACCACCTGCTCATTGTCCGGTTGCGTCATGGCTCCATCTTGTATCAGGAGGGGAGCCCGCGCATCGGCCGACGGCGAACCGATGCGCGGGTTTCGACGCGCGGCGGGGGAGTCGGAAAAGTTTGTGTTGTATGCAGTTACAGATACTGTGATGCCTCACAATCCGGCCATCCGCATCGCACCGATTCGAAATTAGGTCCTAGGCTGTCGGGCATGGCATACGACGTCGCCCGGGTGCGGGGACTTATCCCTTCGCTCGGAGACGGTTGGATCCACCTCGATCCTCAGGCAGGCATGCTGCATCCGGATTCGGTGTCCACCGCGGTGTCGACCGCATTCCGTGGTTCCGCGGCCTCCCACACCGGCAGGCACGTCTCCGCGCGGCGCAGCGCCGCGACCCTCGACGCGGCCCGTGAGGCCGTCGCCGATCTCGTCGGCGGCGACCCGGCGGGCGTGGTGCTCGGCCAGGACCGGGCCGTGCTGTTGGCGTGGCTGGCCGAGGCGCTCAGCTCGAGGCTCGGCCTCGGCACCGGGGTTGTGCTCTCCCGGCTCGACGAGGAAGCCAACGTCGCGCCCTGGTTGCGGGTGGCGAATCGCTATGGCGCGCAGGTTCGTTGGGCCGAGGTCGAGATCGACACCTGTGACCTGCCCAGCTGGCAGTTCGCCGAGCTGATCGGGTCGACGACGCGACTGGTCGCGCTGACCGCGGCCTCCCCGATCGTCGGGTCGGCGCCGGACGTGCGGGTGGCGGCGGACCGGATCCACGAGGTCGGCGGCCTGCTGGTCGCGGACGCCGTCGCGGCGGCGCCCTACGCACACGTCGACATCCACGAGATGGGCGCCGACGTGCTCGCGGTGAACGCGCCGAGCTGGGGCGGCCCGCAGATCGGCGCCCTGGTCTTCCGCGAACCCGCACTGCTCGACAAGATCCCCGCGATCTCGTTGAACCCGTACGCCACCGGGCCGGAGCGGCTGGAGATGGGCGGGCACCAGTACGCCCTGCTCGCCGGGCTGACGGCCTCGATCGACTACCTGGCCGGGCTGGACGAGACCGCCCGCGGCAGCCGCAGGGAGCGGCTGGAGACCTCGATCAGTTCGCTGCAGGACTACCACGACCGGATCTTCGACTACCTGATGGCGTCGCTGCGCCGGCTGCCCCAGGTGATGCTGATCGGCACCTCACACAGCCGCGTGCCGACCATCAGCTTCACGGTCGCCGGGGTGCCCGCGGAGAAGGTGTCGCTGCACTTCGCCGAGCGCCGGATCGGGACGCTCGTCGGCGAGCGCGGCGGCAGCAGGCTGCTGGACTCGCTCGGGGTCAGCGACGAGGGCGGCGCCGTGACGATCGGCCTGGCGCCCTACACGACCCGATACGAGATCGATCAGCTCGTGCGCGCCGTCGCCGCCCTCGGCTGATCGGCCTCAGCCGAGCGTCAGCACGACCTTGCCGACGGTCTCGGGCGCGTCCAGCAGGGCGTGGGCCCGCGCGGCCTCGGTGATCGGCAGCTCCGCGTGCACGACCGGCCGGACGACGCCGTCCGCGACCATCGGCCAGAGGCGTTCGGTGACCGCGGCGACGATGGCGGCCTTGCTCGAGCGCCCGGTCTCCGGCCTGCCGCGCAGGCCCGTCGCGAACACCCGGCCCCGCTTGGCGAGCAGCTTGCCCAGGTCCAGCTCGCCGACCCGGCCGCCCTGCATGCCGATGACGCAGAGCTGGCCGTCCTTGGCCATGGCATCGATGTTGCGACCGAGGTAGGCGCCGCCCATGTTGTCGAGGATCAGGTCGGCGCCGCCCCGCGGGGTCCCGGACAGCGCGGCCACGAAGTCGTCCTCGCGATAGTTGACGGTGATCGACGCGCCGAGTCGACGGCACACAGCCAGCTTGTGCTCGGAGCCGGCCGTCGCGGCGACGGTGGCGCCGAGGGCGGCAGCCACCTGGATCGCGTGGGTGCCGATGCCGCCCCCTCCGCCGTGGATCAACACCACCTGTCCCGCCTGTAGGCCTGCGATCATCACCAGGTTCGACCACACCGTGCAGGCCACCTCGGGCAGCGCCGCCGCCGTGATCAGGTCCAGGCCATCGGGCACCGGCAGGAGCTGGGTCGCCGGGACCGCAACGCGCTGCGCGTAACCGCCGCCGGAGAGCAGCGCGCACACCGGGTCGCCGACCGCCCAGCCGCGCACGCCGTCGCCGAGTTCGGCGATGGTGCCCGAACATTCGAGCCCGAGGATCTCGCTGGCCCCCGGCGGCGGGGGATACAGGCCCTCCCGCTGCAACAGATCGGCGCGGTTGACAGCCGTCGCCGCGACGTCGATGAGGACCTGGCCCTGCCCCGGCCGCGGATCGGGGACCTCGGTCCAGTCGAGCACCTCGGGTCCGCCGGGGCCGGTCACGGTGATGGCGCGCATGGTGACGACGCTAGCCCCGCGGCCGCCCCGCTGTCGCGGGAGCGGCCGAACCGATGCGCCACCCCCTCCCGTCGGGGGCCGAGACCCGCTAGCGTCACGTGGGTGACCTACTTCGGCAACATGCAGAACGAGATCTACCTGTCCGGGGTCGGCGGCGCCAGGCCCGAACTGCCGATGACCGCGGCCGGGCTCGAGGAGCTGGCCTCGACCACGCTGTCGCCGGAGGCCTTCGCCTACATCGCGGGCAGCGCTTCGAGCGAGCGGACCGCGGCCGCGAACCTGGCCGCATTCGAGCGGCACGCGATCGTGCCCCGGATGCTGCGCGGGACCGCGGCCCCGGACGCGCGGGACCTGAGCGTGGAGGTGCTCGGCACCAGGCTGGCGGCGCCGGTGCTGACCGCGCCCGTCGGTGTCCTCGAACTGGTGCACGAGAACGCGGAGCTCGCGGTCGGCGAGGCCGCCGACGAGCTCGGGATCGGTTCGGTGCTGTCCACGGCGTCCTCCACCCCCATCGAGCAGGTCGGCGCGGTTTCCGGCGAGAACTGGTGGTATCAGCTGTACTGGCCGTCCGACGACGAGGTGGCGCAGTCGCTCGTGCGCCGGGCCGAGGCGGCGGGCGCGAAGGCGATCGTGCTCACCGCCGATACCCCGGGAATGGGATGGCGCCCACGAGATCTCGAGCTGGGTCATCTGCCGTTCCTGCAGGGCAAGGGGATCGCGAACTACCTCACCGACCCCGTTTTCCGATCCCGGCTCCCCGGTGCGCCGGAGGACAGCGCCGAGGCGATGCAGATGGCCGTGCTCACCTGGGTGTCGATGTTCGGGAACCACACCCTGCGGCCTGCGGACGTGACCCGGCTGCGGGAGTGGACGGACCTGCCGATCGCGGTCAAGGGCATCGTGCACCCGGACGACGCGAGGGCGGTGGTCGACGCGGGCGCGGCGGGCGTGGTGGTGAGCAACCACGGCGGCAGACAGGTGGACGGTGCGATCGCCGCGCTCGATGCCCTCGCGCCGGTGGCCGCGGCGGTGGGCGACCATGCGGATGTGTTGCTGGACTCGGGAATTCGGTGCGGCGCCGACGTGCTCACGGCGTTGGCGCTCGGAGCGGACGCGGTGCTCTACGGCAGGCCGTGGGTGTACGGGCTCGGCCTCGCTGGCAAGGCGGGCGCCAAGCACGCGCTGCGAATTCTGCTGGCGGATTTCGACCTGACGCTCGGGTTGGCAGGGTTCGCCGGCGTCGCCGAGATCGACACCTCCGCGCTGCGCGCCGTCTCCGGCTGAGGCGACGCCTCTTTCATACCGAGCGGTATGAATCATGAGCGCAGGCAACTAGAATGGTTGTGTGACAACACAGATCGACGGTTCTGAGGACGAGGCCCCTCGCTGGCTCGACGACGCGGAGATGGCCGCCTGGCGCGCCTTCATCGACGGCTCCCAGCGGCTGATGGGATTACTCAACCGGGAGTTACAGGACCGGCACGGGCTCACCACGGCCGACTATCGCATTCTCGTGATGCTGTCCGAGTCGCCGGACGGGTCGGTCCGGATGAGCGATCTCGCGGATGGCGTGATCTCCTCACGCAGCAAGCTGACCCACCAGATCCGCCGGATGGAGGCGGACGGGATGGTCACCAGGAACACCTGCCTCGACGACGGCCGGGGGGTGCTGGCGATCCTCACCGAGGAGGGGCGCCGACGGCTCGAGGAGGCGGCCCCGACGCACGTGCGCGGGGTGCGTCGCTATCTCGTCGATCTCCTGGACGCGGACGAGCTGACGAGCGTCGAGAGGGTGTTCACCAAGGTGAACACGGCCATCGGAGAGCGATCGGCCGGCTGACCCTGCGCGGTGGATTCCGCCGGGAACCGGGGGTGCCGTTAGGATCTGCGATGGAAGCGTGGCAGAGCGGCCGAATGCACTCGCCTTGAAAGCGAGCGTCGTGAAAGCGACCGGGGGTTCAAATCCCTCCGCTTCCGCCAAGCAGAAACGGCTCCGACCAGGTGTCCCTGGTCGGAGCCGTTGTGCGTGGTACGGAATCTCAGCCCTGCTGGGAGGCCTTCCAGATCGGCAGTCCGGCCCCGAGGGCGAACTCCAGGAAGGTGTCGTTCTCGTCGGGGTCGCCGATGGTGACGCGCACCCCGTGCCCCGCGAACGGTCGCGTCACCACCTTCGCGGCGATGCCCGCCTCGCCGAACGCCGCCGCCTGCTCGCCGAGCGGGAGCCAGATGAAGTTGCCCGAGGACGGCGGCACGTCGTACCCGCCCGCGATCAGCGCGTCCCGCACCCGCGTCCGCTCGGCGACCACCCCGTCGGTACGGGCGAGTAGTTCCGCATCGGCGGCGAGCGAGGCGACCGCGGCAGCCTGGGCCACGCTGGTGACCGCGAAGGGCAGGTGCACCTTGAACAGGGCGGCGATGATCTCCGGGTCGCCGATCGCGTACCCGATCCTAAGGCCGGCAAGGCCGTAGGCCTTCGAGAAGGTGCGCAGGACAACGACATTCGGTCGACCCTCGGCCAGGGCCACGCCGTCGGGCGCGGCCTCGGCGCCCGCGTCGGGTCGCAGGTACTCGAAGTAGGCCTCGTCCAGCGCCACGAGGATGTGCGGGGGGACCGCGTCGAGGAACCGCGCGAGGGCCTCCGCGGCGACCACCGTCCCGGTCGGGTTGTTCGGGTTGCAGATGAAGATCAGCCGGGTGCGGTCGGTGATGGCCGCGAGCATGGCGTCGAGGTCGTGTTCGTAGTCGGCGGTCAGCGGGACCTCGACGGGGGTGGCTCCGGCCACCTTGACCACCACGGGATAGGCCTCGAACGAGCGCCACGCGTAGATCACCTCGTCGCCCGGCCCCGAGGTCGCCTGCACCAGCTCGAGGCAGATGCCGACCGATCCGCAGCCGGTGGTGATCCGGTCCGCGCTCACGCCGAGCTTGGCGGCCAGCGCGTCGCGCACGGCGACCGAGCCGTTGTCCGGATAACGATTGGCGCCGGCCGCGGCCTCGGCGATCGCCTCCACGACGCTGGGCAGCGGACCGACGGTGGTCTCGTTACTGGCCAGTTTGATCGCGCCGGGAAAGGTGCGTCCCGGCACGTAGGGGGCGATTCTCGAGAGGTCGGGGCGGGTGCGCACGGTCATGAATCGACATTATGCGCCGCATCCGATCGGACGTGGCGGGCGCGGCGAAAAAGAACCGGTGACCGGCGAAAAGAATCTTGAACGGGTGGGCCGTGAGCGTGCCAAGGTATACGTATGTCGGGAATCTTCACGGACAGCGCGGTGCTGCGCGCCCTGGGGGAGCATCCGGACGCGCCTCCCGTTCGCGTCCCCCTGACGGCCGTCGAACCGGACGGACCCGCCCGCGGCGGGATCGTGGTCCTGCACGAGTCGCGGGAGTTCACCGACGCCCTGCTCGACCTCATGCGCTCGCTCGCGGCCGAGGGCTGGTTGACGGTTGCCCCGCACCTGTTCCACCGGGAGCCGCTGCACAGCACCGCTGAGGTGTTCGGGGACAACCTGTTCGCCGACTTCGACGCGGCCTTTGACTGGCTCACCGCGCGCGGGGTGTACCCGGACTGCGTCGGGGTGCTCGGCTTCGACGACGCGGGCACCGCCGCCCTGCTGGTCGCGACCTCCAGGCCGGTCGGCGCAGCGGTCAGCGTGTCCGCGCGCGGCATCGTGCACCCGCTCGCGGAGGGTGCCCCGGCTCTGGTGGAGGCGGCCCCGAAACTGCAGGCGCCGTGGCTGGGGCTGTACGGGGAGGACGACCCTGGCACGCCGCGCGCGGAGGTCGAGCGACTGCGGGACGCGATCGCGCGCGCCGAGGTCGCCACCCTCGTGGTCAGCTACAGCGGTCTCGAGCATCGAGCGGACGAACCGCCGGAGTTCCCGGTGGACGGCGATGACAACGATCCGGCCGCGCAGGCGATGATGGACGCGCAGCGCCGGATCTTCGACTGGTTCGATGGCAATCTGCGTTAGAAATCGCCTATGACCAGCCGTTTTGCCTCTTACGCCGCGCCTGTGTAACCTTTCCATCCGGCGGTTCCGAAAGGACCTGAGCCTAGGAAGCGTGCCAGAGCGGCCGAATGGGACTCACTGCTAATGAGTTGTCCTCCTCAAAGGGGACCGGAGGTTCAAATCCTCTCGCTTCCGCCACGCTGGTGCTCGTAGGCCAGCACAACTGAAGACATGCGCCCGTAGCTCAACGGATAGAGCACTTGACTACGGATCAAGAGGTTAGGGGTTCGAATCCCTTCGGGCGCACAGTGAGGAGCCCCTCACCGACAGAAATGCCGGTGAGGGGCTTTCTCGTGGGCCAACGGTTGAACTCCCATCGGGCGCAATGGCTTTCGGTCGCATGATCGATCAAGGCGGCTAGCACGCACGTTCGATTCCCGCTAAGGTGGTCGATGCGGGCCGATGGAGCCAGCCAGCTCGAAGGCATGGGCCCGCACCAAACGTGCCGCCCGGTTCCCCGACCTGGGGCGGCATGCGGGCCCCGTCGATCCATGTGATCGGCGGGGCCTTTCGCATCGCTGCCCCGCGTGGGGGCGCCCTAACCGCCGTGGTGCCGCCGCCATCTGTGTGCCGCCTGTGGAGGAGCGTCCGGTCGGGCTGGGGATCAACAGGCCGTGGCCAGCGCGCCGCCCCGTTATCCACAGGCCTGTGGATGGCATAGTCGCAGGTACAGGCTAATTACATCGATGTAATCCACAGGTTCGTCCACACTGTCCACAGTCCGGTCCTGGGTGTTAACAGGATTTGTCCACAGCTGTGGACAAATCGTGGGCACGGTCACGGGGCCGACGACCGCCCGGTTGGGGGACACTGGGGAACCCAGGGCCACGGAAGGAACGCAGCCATGACACTGGCGTCCGCGCTGACCGGTCGGACCGAGACCGGGCGCGCCCGGCGCAGGCCGATGCTGTTGCGTGACGCGCAGGCCAGCGCCCTGGTGGAGGCGTTCGTCATCATCGGGGTGCTGACGATCCTGATCACCCGCGCCTACCTGCACCTCACCGGCTACCCACAGGTCGGCGGTTCCACGCTGCACGTCGCACACGTGCTGTGGGGCGGGCTGCTGATGGTGGCGGCCCTGGTCGTGACGTTCTCGTTCCTGGGCCTGCGGCCGCGGCTCCTCGCCGTGGTGCTCGGCGGCATCGGATTCGGGCTCTTCCTCGACGAGGTCGGCAAGTTCGTCACCAAGACCAACGACTACTTCTACCGACCCGCCGTCGCGATCATGTACGTCGTCGTGGTGGTCCTGCTGCTGCTCAACCGCTGGCTGCACGACTCCCGGCCGCCGAGCGTCGCCGAGGACATCAGCAACGCCGCCGCCATCGCGGTGGACGGACTGATCAGGGGACTGCCGCCGGAGCGCCGCGCGCTCGCCGAGGCGCAACTGCACCGGGCACAGGCGGCGGGCGCCGACCTGACCGCGGTCGCGGACATCGGTGATCTGCTCGCGCGCTGCGATCCGCGGGAGCCCGGTCGGTTCGGGGGATTGCGGGCGTGGGGATCGCGGCGGGTCCCGGCCGTGTTGAGCGGTCGCACCGCGGTCGGGGTCGCCGCCTTCGTCCTGGTGCTCTTCTCGACGTCCGGGCTGATCAACGCGATCGTCACGCTGTCCTCCGATCTCGAGGGCTCGGCCGGGGTCGTCACCACCGTCGGGCAGCTCGCCGGGACCGCCGTCGCGTGCGTGCTGAGCTGGGTCGGCGTCGCGAGGCTCCGCAACGGCAAGTTGTGGCCGCTGCAGTTCCTGCGGGCCGCGGCGCTGGTCACGGTGCTGCTGACCCAGGTCTTCGATTTCGTCGCGCAGGAGTTCGGGGCGTTGCTCAACGTGGTGGTCGGGTTGTTCGCGCTGGCGGTGCTCTCGGCCAGGATCGCGGTGCTCGAGCGCATGGCGGCCGAGGCGGCGTGAGCGCCCGGCGACTCGCGACCCGCGCGGTTCTGCCGCCACTGCTGCCCGAAGGCCCCACGTCGCTTACCGTAGTCAGGTGACCAATCCAGCTCAGGGCGCAGCGGCCACCGATTCGGTCTGGCCTGCGGTCCTCACGTGGCGGGCCCACGCCGCTCCTCGGATGGAGTCGGTACGAGTGCAGCTCGTCGGTAACCGGATCAAGGCGGCCGGCCGGATCATCGGTGGACAGTGCGCCGAGCACCCCGCGTTCAGCGCGTCCTACGACCTGGTCACCGACGAGAACGGGGTGACCCGCAGGCTCTCGCTGCGGACCAGCCTTGCGTCGGGTGAGCGGCAGGTCTCGATCAGCCGGGACTCGCAGGGCAACTGGATGGTCGAGAACGGGACCAACCCCAAGCGATCCACCTTCGGCGGCGCGCTGGACGTCGACGTGGTGCTCAGCCCGTTCTTCAACACCCTGCCGATCCGGCGGCTGGGCATGCACACCGACTCCGAGGACATCCAGGTCCCGGTCGTGTACGTGTACCTGCCCGACCTGAGCGTGCAGGAGGCGAGCTTGACCTACAGCAGCGGCGCGGACGGCATCCACGTGCTCTCGCCGGTGTCGAGTTCCTCGGTCACCATCGACCGCGACGGGTTCATCCTCGACTACCAGGGCCTGGCCGAGCGGATCTAGGCGCTCCGCGCCCGTGCGCGGTTACCGAGTCCCTGCACTCGCCAGGCGCGCACGGGCGCGCAGCGCCCCTCCGCGGCGGCCGGCGTCGCGCATCCGCTCCACCCAGCCGTCCTCGCCGACCGCGACGTCGGTGATCTCCCAGCGGTCCAGGTTCTCGTAGCGCAGCCGCGCGGCGTGCCCCGCCGTCACCAGGGTCTCGGTGCTGCCGCTGTCGGAGAGGGCGTCGCGGGCGTCGGTCAGCAGTTGCAGCGCCTCGTCCAGCGCGACGATCAGCTCGCCCGAGTTCGCCTCGCACATCGCGCGCACCAGTTCCGGTGCGGTGCCCGCCACCCGGGTGCCGTCGCGGAACGAGCCGGCGGCCAACCCGAGCGCGAGGTCGCCGCCTGCCGCCGCAACGGTCGCGAGCGCCTCCGCCAGCAGGTGCGGCAGGTGCGAGATGCGGGCGGCCGCCGCGTCGTGCTCGTCGGCGGCGGCAGGCACCACCACCGAGCCGCAGTCCACGGCCAGCGCGGCCACCTGGCCCCACACCACGGGATCGACGCCGTCGTCGGTGCCGACCACCCACACCGCGTCGCGGAACAGTGCGACGTCGCCCGCCGCCCAGCCGGACTGCGAGGTCCCCGCCATCGGGTGTCCTCCGACGAACCGCGCGCCGAGGCCGTGCCCGCGCACCGCGTCGAGGACCGCCCGCTTCACGCTGACCACGTCGGTGAGCGCGCAGTCGGGGGCGTGCGTGGCGACCGCGCCGAGCACGGCGTCGAGGGCAGGGACGGGCACCGCGACGACGATCAGCGCGCCGGACCGCTGGGCCCGGCGCAGCACCGCCTCGAGGTCGGTGTCGGCGTCGTATCCGTCGGCGCGGGCGTCCTCGACGGCGCCGGCGGAGCGGTTGTAGCCCCACGCCGTCCGGCCGGCCGCGATCGAGGCCCGGAGCACCGAACCGCCGATCAGTCCGAGCCCGAGAACGCACACCGGCGGGTCAGTCGCTTCAGCAGACACCCGGATAGGTTGGCACATTTGCCTGCGGACTTCATTTACCGGCGCCGGGCGGACTACGGTGACGGCATGGCTGCTCAGCGCGCGCGTGACAACAGCGCCCCCTCGGACCAGTTCGAGGATCTCGATGGCTTCGGCGTCGCGGTGGTCCTCGACGACGGCAAGTGGAAGTGCACGGCGCTCACCTCGGCCGCGCTGAACAGTCTCGAGGCCGCGGAGACCGAGCTGCGCGAGATGCGGAGCTCCGGCGCGGTGTTCGGCCTGCTCGACATCGACGACGAGTTCTTCGTCATCCTCCGCCCGGCGCCGACGGGCACCAGGCTGCTGCTCTCGGACGCCACCGCGGCGCTCGACTACGACATCGCCTCCGACGTGCTCGACGCGCTCAACATCGAGACCCCCGACCTCGACCCCGACGAGCTCGACGACGTCGATCCGTGGGAGGAGGGCGACCTCAGCCTGCTGGCGGACCTCGGCCTGCCGGAACCGGTGCTCGGGGTGATCCTCGCCGAGACCGAGCTGTACCCCGACGAGCAGCTGGGCATGATCGCGCAGCGGCTCGGCTTCGCCACCGAACTCTCCTCGGTGCTCGACACCCTGCCCCGGTAGATGTCGCTGCCCAGCGGGGCGAGGGACCGCGACGAGGCGATGATCCGGGCCGCGATCGCCGCCGCCTCCGCCGCGGACACCGCAGACGTCCCGGTCGGCGCCGTGGTCTTCGATGCGAACGGCGTCGAGCTGGCCAGGGCTGCAAACGCCCGCGAGGCCAACGCCGACCCGACCGCGCACGCCGAGATCCTGGCGCTGCGCGCGGCCGCCCTCGTGCACGGCGACGGCTGGCGGCTGGAGGGCGCGACCCTGGCCGTGACCCTGGAACCGTGCACGATGTGCGCGGGGGCGCTGGTGCTGGCCCGGATCGAGAAGGTCGTGTTCGGGGCGTGGGAGCCCAAGACCGGGGCCGTCGGGTCGCTGTGGGACGTGGTCCGCGATCGCAGGCTCACCCATCGCCCGCAGGTGCGCGGCGGCGTGCTGGAGGACGAGTGCGCGGCCCTGTTGGAGGGCTTCTTCCGGGAGCAGCGCTGATCGCGCGGAGGCCCCGGTCAGCGGCCGATTTAGCGCCAGGCCCCGAGTCGGGTAAAGTCACCGGCGGTGGCGTGTCCGAGCGGCCTAAGGAGCACGCCTCGAAAGCGTGTGACGGGTAACCCCCGTCCGAGGGTTCAAATCCCTCCGCCACCGCCAAAAAGCCCCTCATCTGCTCACGCAGGTGAGGGGCTTTTTTATGTCCTCGCCGATCCGGCGTGAACGTGGGCCTCGCCGCTCTCCACATCAGCGAGGCCCACGTGCCGCCCGACTCGGGCTAGGGGCCGGGGCGGCAGGCAGGGACGGTAGGCGACTCGCCGTCGGGGCCGCCACGATACTCAGCAAACTCTCAGAAAACGCCCCTGCGGCGGGTTCGGCGACGGGTGGCAGATGGCGTCCCGGCTACCGCTCGGCTTCGTCCACGGCGGACGCGATCATCCCGGTCAGCTCGGCGCCGACGCGGTCGAGGGCCCGCACGCTGCGCTGCGCCCTTGCCACCAGCAGCGCGCCCTCGATGGCGGTGACGGCGGTGGTCGCCAGGGAGTCGGCGCGGGCGGGCGGCACGCCGCGTCGGGTGAGGGCCGCAGCGATGGCGTCCTCGCAGGCGGTGAAGGCCTCGCCTGCGATCTCCCGCGCGGCCGCGAAGTCCCCGCTCTCCAGTGCGCCCGCGGCCACCGGGCAGCCCGACTGGAAGTCCGAGTCCAGCAGCTGCCGACGGAAGACGCCGATGAGCCGCGCCAGGGTCTCGGACGGCCCGCCCCGCGCGAGGCTCGACTCGATCAGCGTCTCCATCAGCGCGCCCGCAGTGCGGGTGGCCTCCTCGGCCAGCTGGGTCTTACCGCCGGGGAAGTGATGGTAGATCGACCCGCGCGGGGCCTCCGCGCGCTCGATGACATCGGCGAAGGAGGTGGCGTCGATGCCCCGCTCGCGGAAGAGGGCGATAGCGCTCGTGAGCATCCGGTCGCGGGCGGTTGGGCGTTGTGTCACGTGCTCGTTCTCCCTTGCTGCCTATGTCGGTCAGCATAGTTCGGTACTGTCGGCCCCCGAGATGTATCGCACGGCCACGGCCGCGGGGCCTCGAACGAAAGCGAGCGACCATGCACTGGTTCGACCTCGACCCGATCGACGACTCCTACTTCGAGACCGCGGATTTCGTCTACACCTACGGCATGGATCTGCGCGCGGGGGCGGACGAGGTGTGGCGAGGCCTGACGGGCCTCGAGCCGCTGTCGTGGTGCCGGCTGCTCGGCGTGCACTACACCTCGGCGACCCCGCACAGCGCGGCGACGACAAGGACCGCCAAGGTGGCGGGCGGCTTCATGCAGCTGCGCGAGCAGTTCTTCGTCTGGGACGAGGAGCAGCGGCGGCACGCGTTCTACGTGAAACAGGCCAACGTCCCGCTGTTCCGGTCGTTCGCCGAGGACTATCGGGTCGAGCCGACGCCGACCGGTTGCCGCTTCGTCTGGACCTTCGCCTTCGCGCCGCGCCCCGGCTTCGGGATCCCGGTCCGGCTCGCGCTGCCGGTGAACAAGGCGCTCTTCGCGAGCTTCGTCCGGGACACCCGCAAGCGATTCGGCTCGGTGAACTGAGACCCTGCGGAGCGCGCGGGCGGTCAGTAGTGTCCCGGACATGAGCAGACGCTGGTGGGTACTCGGCGGGATCGCGGTCGTCGCGGTGCTCGCGGTCGTCGCGGGGCCGTGGGTGTACGGCACCTGGATCGCCGAGGACGACGCGCCCGCCGCCTCGGTGTCCACCTCCGGCGCACAGCCCGCGACCGGGGAGGTGAACGGGCGATGGGTGGTCGACGCAGGCCTCCCGCCGAACGAGACCGCCGCCGGCTACACGGTGCACGAGATCCTCAACGGCGCCAGCGTCACCGTGGTCGGCTCCACCGGGGAGGTGAGCGGCTCGGCGACCGTCGAGGCCGAGAAGCTGACGGCGGGCGAGATCACCGTGCAGGTCGCCTCCATCGCGACCGACGACCCCCGCCGCGACGGGCAGTTCGACACCCGCGTGATGTCGACCGGAGAATTTCCCACCGCCACCTTCGTCGTCGACGGCCCGGTGGATCTGTCCGGCCTGCCGCGCGACGGCACCACCGGAACCGTCACCGCGACAGGAACCCTGACCATCAAGGGGGTGGCTCGGCCGGTGACCGTCGATGTCGAGGTGCTCCGGTCGGGCGATTCGCTGGTCGCCTCAGGCAGCATCCCGGTCACGTGGACCGACTTCGGTGTGCAGCCCCCGTCGCTCGGGTTCGTCACGGTCGACGGATCCGGGACCGTCGACTTCCTGGTCAGCCTGCGACGGGCCTGAGCGAGCGGGACTCGAGGCCCACCGCGACGGCCAGCGCCGCCAGCGCGCCCACGTCCACCGCACGCACCCGGGACGACTGCGGGTTCGTCGGTCCCACCGCCGCGGTCAGCGCGACGTAGCTGCCCATGCTCGTCGCGGCGGCGGCGACGGTGGGGACCCGGAACGACGGTACGAACGTGCCGGCCAGCAGTCCGCCGCCGACGATCGCCAGCAGCGCGGCGCGGTGGCGCAGCAGCAGTTCCATATCGGGGTCGGCCACCCGCACGCCGTAGAGGGACTCGACCCGCGACGCCGACAGCGCCGCGGCGCCGGGCGCCAGGTTGACCAGCCCGACCCCGACCAACAGTGCCCGTGCGATCCGATCGGCCCACATGGTTGCCCCTTCCGTGGTGGTTGTTGTGTCAGCATGGCGGTTGTGGACCGGCCGCCGCTTCCAGAAACGTGCGCTGCACCCCCGGCGCCCGCGCTGTGGGTCGGGTACGGGCACGCCGTCTATCTCGGACCCTCGCTGCGGCTGGAACCGCACTCGACGGCGGTCTACTGCCTGGCGGTCGGCGTGGATGCGCCCCTGACCCTGCGGGTGGACGGGAGCGCCGACGTGGTGCTCCGGTCGGTGCTCGTGCCGCCGCGGGCGGTGCACCAGATCGTCGCGACAGGGGAGCGAATGTTGTTCTGCTACTTCGACCCCGGCTCGGCGCGGGCGGGCGGGTGCCTCGAGCGGATGGCGGCGGCGCAGGGCGGGTTCGGGAGCGGGCACCGGGCCGAAGCGGAGCTGGTCGGGCTCTGTGGCGCCCCTGCCCTCGATGCACTCGGCATCCTGGACGCGGCGTCCGGCCCGGTCCTCGGTCCGGTCGACGAGCGGATCGACGGCGTGATCCGGTCGATCCGGGCGCAGCCGGGGTCGCCGGTCTCCGCGGCGGAGTTCGCCAGGGACACGCACCTGTCGACGCCCTATTTCCTCCGACTGTTCGCCGCCGAGACCGGCACCAGCTTCCGGCGCTACCGGCTGTGGGCCCGGATGCTGCACGTCGCGACGGCGGTGTCGAAGGGCTCGGATCTGACCCGCGCCGCCGTCGACGCAGGCTTCGCGACCCCCTCACATTTCAGCGACGCGTTCCGTCGGATGTTCGGTCTGACCGCGACCGCCCTGCTGACCGGCGGGGTCGAGATCGTGGTCGACGGACCGTGATCGTCAGGGCGTCAGGTCGCGGCCCTCAAGGCCGGGGCACCCTCAGTCATGCTCGCCGTGCTTGTGCTGGAGGACCAAGACCGCGATCTGTACGCGCGAGGAGAGCCCCAGTTTGGCCAGGATGTGTTCCACGTGTCCGTTCACCGTGCCCGTTGAGATTGCCAGTCGGTCGGCAATGTCCCTGTTGGTCAGGCCTTCGGCGATCAGATCGGCGACCTCGCTTTCTCGTTCGGTCAGACCGGCCAGGTGTCGAGCGGTCGGGGTCTCCTCGGGTGATTGCTCTCTCAGGGCAAAGGCGATCGCGCCGCCGAAGTCCAACGCGCCGCCCTCGCGGTAGGCAGCCTCGTACCCGGGCACGCCGAGTGTCCCACTGACATTCCGCGTGAACTCGTCCGGATGGACATGGAGGTCGGGGAAGCGCACCGTGACAGTGCCTGCGGCACGGCCGAGCGCATCGGAGGCTCCCATCAGCACGGCGGCCCGCCGCGGTTCGTGCTGCTCGCTGGCTATCCAGGCCAGAGTCTGTAGACAGGTCACCGCCGAACCCGGGTCCTCTCCCGCCCGCATCAACCGAAGTGCCTCCTCGAGACATTCCACCGCGCGATCGTTGTCACCCTGACCCCGCACAGCGGTTGCGATCGACAGCAGCGCATACGACCGGTACACCGTCCCGCCGTGCGCTTCGTTGGCGGCAAGAACCTGCTCGTGGCACGCGACCGCCTCTGCGACCTGGCCGCGTGCCTGGCGGGCCAAACCGAGTACCAACAGCGCCTCGACGAGCCGCCTGAAGTCCCCGCGTGCCCGGGAGATTTCGACGGCCTCTTCCAGGGGTGCCAGGTCTCGATCGATCTCACCGCGGTGGAGCGCGATGAATGTCTCGATGATCACGGCGTCGACGTGCAGGATCGGGTCTTCTCGCTGCGCATCGAGGGCGCGGCCTTCCTCGAGTCGAGAGGTCGCGGCTTCCAGGTCCCCCTGGGTCGCGGCGAGGATGGAGGCGTTGTACAGCGCATTGGCCCGGTGTACGGAGGGCTCATCGGACGTCCGTGCCAGAGCCCGGTCGAGCCACCGTCGCCCCTCGCTGAGGAGCCCACGGGAGAGCCAGAATTTGCCCATGGCCGCGGCGATCCGAAGTGCGCTCTCGCCGGACTCGGACAGGCTGACCTCGAGTGCCTCGCGCAGGTTCGGCAGCTCTCGGGCGAGGCGTGCGGTCCACTCGAGCTGGTCCGGACCGCTCCACGCGGCGTCCGCCTCCAGCGCCAACTGCAGGTACCAGTCCAGGTGTCGCCGGCGCAGGGCCAGTTGCTGGCCGGCGTCGTCGAGCTTCTCGCGGCCGAAGTCCCGCACGGTTTCCAGCAATCGGAAGCGAACCCCACCGCCCGATTGCTCACGGATCAGGATCGACTTGTCGACGAGAGACGCCAAGGTATAGATCAGGTCCTGCTCTGCCCCGTCCTCGGCGCACACGGCCTCTGCCGTGTCGAGGTCGAGACTGCCGGCGAACACCGACAGCCGAGCCCACAATTGTTGTTCGGCGGGCGTGCAAAGGTCGTAACTCCA
Organism: Rhodococcus maanshanensis NBRC 100610; assembly: GCF_001894865.1. Classification (GTDB taxonomy): domain Bacteria; phylum Actinomycetota; class Actinomycetes; order Mycobacteriales; family Mycobacteriaceae; genus Rhodococcus_G; species Rhodococcus_G maanshanensis. The sequence goes on from NZ_BCXA01000054.1 coordinate 37,368, forward strand.
GCCGATGCACCATTGCAGGGTCTGCTGCCTGGTCGGAGCGTTCCTGCGGCCGCGGGTCAGCAGGGTGTATCGGTCGGTGAGCCGCTGGAGGATCTGCTCGGGTGAGAGCACTTTCAGCCGCGCCACCGCCAGCTCGATCGCCAACGGTAGCCCCTCCAGCCGGGTGCAGACCTGTGCGACGGTGTCGACGTTGTCGCCGGTGAGTTCGAAATCCGGGAGCACGAACGAGGCCCGTTCGGCGAACAGTGACACGGCATCGAAATGAGCCGAGTTCCGAAGCGAGAGTGGGCGGTCCGCTGGTGGCGTCGTCAGGGGGGCAACCCGAACCACGGACTCACCGCCGACGGTGAGCGGTTCCCTGCTGGTGGCGAGGATGTGGAGCTTCGGGCAGGTGGTCAACAGCTTCTTGGCGAGCTCGGCCACGGCCTCGATCAGCTGCTCGCAGTTGTCCAGGATGAGAAGTCCCGTGCCCGGGTACAGGACCTCGACAAGCACCTCGAGCAGAGGGCGGGCTGAGCGATTGTTCACCCCGACGCTGGTGGCGACCAGCTCGACCACCAACGTCGGATCGCGCAGCTCGCCGAGTTCGACCAGCCACACCCCATCGGGATAGGCCCTCCGCTCCGCCTCGGCCGCGCTGAGGGCGAGCCTGGTCTTGCCGACCCCCCCGATGCCGGACAACGTCACCAGACGGGAGGTCGACAGGGCTTTGCGTACCTCGGACAGTTCTGCTTTGCGGCCGACGAAGCTGGTCAGCTCCATCGACAGTGTTCCCACACTCACAGGAGGCCCGTTTCGGCAGAATCCACATCAACGACCATCTCGCAAGTATCGACCACCGGTCAAGAATGTCCCGTTGCAGTACCAGTACCGCCGTGGTCGAGGGTGGGAGCGGAACTCCTACTTCACGTTCGGGAAGAACGGGTCGACGGGGAAACAGGGCACCGGTGTCTGGTGATCGGGATCGAGGGCGTTGAGCACGAACCGCCAGGCCCTCTCGCTGTAGAGCGACGAGAGGTGTTCGGACTTGTCCGCCGTGCAGCCGTCCTGCAGCAGGATGTTCGTGACGTTCGCGCCCGTCAGGAACTGTTCGGTGTACGGGGTCACGATCTCGTCGTACCTGGTCACGATCGTCGTGTACCGGACACCGGGCCGGGTGTCGCCGTTGCCGTAGGTCTGCCGCATCAGGTCGGAGTCGGTCGCCTGCTGGGTCAGGGCCGGGGTGAGTTCGGTGAGCACGTCGTAGAAGGCGCGGCCCACCGGCGGGACGAGGCTGCGGACATAGACACCCCCGCTGAGCGTGGTGCCGTGGGCGCTCGGCGAGATACCGATCTGCTTGTCCACCTTCTGATCGCCGCCGAGGGCGTTGAGGTAGTAGTGCGAGAGCACGCCGCCGCCCTGCGAGTGGCCGACGAGGTCGACCTTTGTCGCGCCGGTGGCCGCGAGCACCCGGTCGACGGTGCCGGACAGCACCCGTGCCGATTCGCGGATGTCCCCGAGCGCCTGGATCGGGATCTCCGAAACCCAGACGGGGTTGCCGAAGTTGAACGTGTAGACGCAGTACCCGTTGTTGCGCAGGTAGGGCGCACCGGCCTGCCACGCGGACGCCTGCGTCGCGAAGGTCGGGTTCACCAGGACCACCGGGTTCGGGCGTGCGGCGGACGGTCGGCAGGCCGGGTCGTTCGCGCCCGGCGGCACCACCTCGGGGAAGGGCAGCGCGCGCAGCCCGGCGCCGAGGTCGAAGGGGACCGGGAGCGGCCCGCTCGCCGGTTCGGCCGCCGCGGTGCCGGTTCCTGCTGCGACGGCGGCCAGCAGGCCAATAAGCGCGAGGCCCGCCCGCAGACCTCGATCTCGGATTGCCATCGGTTCCCCTGTCGTCACACCTTCTTACTTTTGAGTAAGTTAACACGTGAAGTGTGACGCAGGCCATCACCGCTACCGGGCGGTCATGGCGTCCATCCCGGCGGGCCGAACACGTACCCGAACCGTTCCCGCCACGACCCGGCGGCGCGCACGTCGCGGCCGATGGCGGCGTACTCGTGCCCCTGCAGGGTGAGGATGTTGTTGGTGCGCACCGGGGTGGTCAGCCCGTAGGTGGGGCGGTGCGTCTCGGGAGTGAAGGTGCCGAACATGCGGTCCCAGATGATCAGGATTCCTGCGTAGTTCTTGTCGAGATACTCGGGGTCGCAGCCGTGATGCACCCGGTGGTGCGACGGCGTGTTGAACACCAGCTCGACCGGCCGGGGCAGCCGGTCCACCCGCTCGGTGTGCACGAAGAACTGGTACACGAGGTTGATCGAGAACCCGACGAACACCATCCACGGCGGGATCCCGATGAGCGGCAACGGGATCCACATCAGGATCTCGCCGCTGTTGTTCCATTTCTGTCGCAGCGCGGTGGCGAAGTTGAAGTACTCGCTGGAATGGTGCGCCTGGTGGGTGGCCCACACGATCCGGGTGCGGTGGGCGATCCGGTGGTACCAGTAGAACAACAGGTCGACGCCGACGATCAGGATCGCCCAGGTGTACCAGGCGTCCACCGGCAGATGCCACGGCGCCAGATACGCGTAGATCGCCGCGTACCCGACCAGGGCGATGGCCTTCCATGCGGCGCTGGTCAACACGGACACCGCGCCCATCGAGATGCTGGTCCGCGCGTCCACGGCGTCGTAGCCGCCGCGCGGGGGATGGGCCCGCCCGTCCGCGCCGAATTCGGGCGCGGCGAGGTACCGGGCCGCCGTCCATTCCAGGGCGAGGAACAGGACGAAGAAGGGAATGGCGAACGCGACAGGGTCGCGCAACGGCCTCGGCAGCGAGTTCCACAATTCCGGCAGGGATTCCCACATGTAGAGCAGTGTGACCGGCGACACGGGGCCCTGTCACCGGATGTTCACCCCCCGTGATGCGGGCGCCGACATTTGCATCCACAATGACCGGGTGAAACGCACTGTGACCGCCCTCGCACTCGGGGCCACTCTCCTTCTTGCCGGCTGCAGCTCCGAGGACACCTCGTCCGCGGCCGAGGCCTCCGCCGCTCCCACCACCACCTGCCCCGGCGACGCCAGCGCCGACGATCCCACCGCGACCGTGATCGCGAAGTCCGCGGCGCTGCCCTCCGGCGTCACCGTCGACGGTGCCGTCACCAAGCTGAACAGCGGACAGACCCCGTCGACCGTGGATCTCACGGTCCGGGTCTGCGCGAGCGACCTCGACGGCGACGCGCTCAAGGACACCGCCTCCGCGATCGCCGTGATCGCCAAGCCGTCGCTGCTCGGATCCATGATCGGCGTGCTGACCGTCACGGAGGTCGGCGGAGACAGCGTCCACACGACCAACTTCCAGGCCGAGAACTGGGATCCGGCGCAGCCGGCCGACAGCCACCGGGCGGCCTGGACCAGCTAGCCACTACGACAACGAGCAGGGCCCGCCCTTTCCGTGGTGACGGAAGGGGCGGGCCCTGTGTGGTTCCGGCTCGGCGGGGTCAGACCCGCGCGGGCTCCAGATCCTCGTCGGGGCGGCTTGCGGTGACGGCGTCACCGTGCCCCGGCCACCAGGCCTTGTGGCCGAGCAGTGCGGTGATCGAGGGCACCAGGAACATCGACATCACGAACGACGAGAGCAGGATGCCAAGGGCGACAGCGAATCCCATCTCGGTCATGAAGGCGATCCCGGACAGCAGCATCGACCCGAAGGTGCCCGCCAGGATGATGCCGGCAGCGCCCACCGACGGCCCGCCGTGTGCGATGGCCAATCGGGCTGCCTCCCTTGGGCTTCGGCCCTCGCGTGCCTCCTCGCGGAGTCTCGCGATCATCAGGATGTTGTAGTCCGTCCCGATCGCCACTACGAACAGATACAGCATGATCGGCAGCGAGAACGAGATGCCGGGCCGATCGCCGACCACGGTGAACAGGAACGCGGTCGCGCCCATGGTGGAGAAGAACACCAGCACCACCGACGCCATCAGGTAGAGCGGCGCCACCAGCGAACGCAGCAGCAGCGCAAGGATCAGCGCGATCAGCACGCCCGCCACCGGGAAGATCACCGACAGGTCGCGGTTGTTCGCGTCGCGGATGTCCGTGAACGCCGCGGTCGGCCCGCCGACCAGCACCTCGGTGCCCTCCGGTGCGGCGGTGTGCGCGGCCTCGCGCAGCGGGTCGATCGCGTCGAGCGCCTCGTTGGACTGCGGGCTGTAGTTCAGCAGCAGGTTGATCTGAGCGGTGCTGCCGTCCTTGGAGATCAGCGCGAAACCGCCGTCCGGCCCCGCGGGCATGGCGCCGCCGATGCCGGGTGCGGACGCCAGTTCGTGGGCGACCCGCTCCACCTCGGCCTTGTCCAACGCAGTGCCGTTCGTGGAGTGCAGGTACACCAGCGTCGGGTTGAGTGCGCCGGCGGGGAACCCGGACTGCAGGTCCTTGATGCCGCGCGCCGACTCGGTGGTCGACGGCAGCTGACCGAGCTGGTCGTAGTCCGTCTTGAAGCCGAACATGCCGAGCGCCATCACGACCAGCAGCCCGCCGGAGACGAGCGCGACCACGCCGGGACGACGGCCGGTGAACGCGCCGAGCTTGGCGAAGACGGTGCCCTTGGGCTCCTTCTGCCAGGACTTCGACGGCCAGAACACCTTGGTGCCGATCAGCGCCACGATCGCGGGGATCAGCGTCAGCGAGGCGAGCGCCATGATGCCGACGCCGATGGCCAGACCGGGGCCGAGGCTGCGGAACGCGCCGAAGATCGCGAGCAGCAGCGCGCAGAACGCCACGATGATGGCGCCGGCCGCGGAGGCGATGACCTCGCCGACCCGCTCGACCGCATTGATCAGCGCGGTGGTCTTCTCCTCGCCCGCGCGCAGCCGCTCACGGAAGCGGAACAGCAGGAACAGGATGTAGTCGGTGCCGACGCCGAACAGCACGACGGTCAGGATGATCTGCAGCGACTGGTCGACCTGCAGGCCGGTGCCCTTCGCGACCAGGGCGATGATGCCGGGCGCGATGGACGAGACGATGCCGACCGAGACGATCGGCAGCAGGGCCGCGACGGGACTGCGGTAGATGACCAGCAGCAGCCCGATGATCAGCAGGACCGTGACGATGCCGATGATCGCCTCGGCGTTCTTGAACGCCTCCTCGTTGTCGACCATGAGCGCGGCGTCACCGGTGACCGACATCCGCAGGCCGCTGTCCGCGAGGGTCTCGCCGCCGATCTTGCGGATCTCCTTGACCGCCTCACCGACCGGCTTCTCGTCGGGCAGGCCCTGGAGTCCGACGCTGACCAGCTGGACTTCCTTGTTCTCGGCGAGCGCCTGCGGTCCCGTCTCGGCGCCGACGACCCGATCGATACCGGTTGCGTTGATCGTGCCTGCCAGGCTCTCGACCTTGGCCTGGTCCTCCGCGGAGAGCTGCTGCCCGTCCTCGCGCTTGATGACGATGGTCGCCGTGGCGTCCTCGGATTTCCCGAACTGCTCCTCGGCGAGGTGCTGCGCCTGAATGGACTCGTAGGTATCCGGCAGGAATCCGGACTGCTCCTTGTTGAGCACGTCGGTCAGCGTTGGCGCGAGCGCCACGACCGCGACGGCGGCGATGATCCACGCCGCAATGATCTTCCATGGATTGTGTACAACGAATCGAGCAAGTTTCCCGAACATGTGCCCCTCCACACCGCGTTCTGCAAGTTTGCCTACCGTGCGGTAGGTAGACTACGCACCCACGTGGGCGACGGACAACTGGAATGATTCGTCGCCGCGCTGTGTGGGGCCTTATGGTGCCGGTGTGTTCGGACCGGACCGAAGGAAGAGAGGTGGTCGACGATGGGCGCGCGAGATACCAGATCGGCCATCAGAGAGGCCGCTCTCCGGCAGTTCATCGCCAAGGGCGTCGAGCAGACCAGCCTGAGGGAGATCGCCGACGAGGTCGGCATCACCAAGGCCTCGCTCTACTACCACTACTCGTCCAAGGCCGACCTGCTCCTGGCCATCGTGACCCCGATCCTGTTCGTCATGCGCGACGTCGCCGACGCGCTCGATCAGGCGCCGCACACCGAGGACGGCATCCGGGAGGTGTTGCGCCGCTACCTGATCGGGCTGCTCAATCACCGTGCGGAGGGGTCGCTGTTCGTCCGGGACGCCTCCGCGATGAGCGCCACCCTCGGCCCGATCCTGCCCGAGCTGATCGAGATCAACCGGCGGATCAACATCTGGTTGGCCGGCCCGGACGCCCCAGCGGAGTCCACGATCCGCGCGGTCGCGGCGCTGGAGGTGCTCAACACGGCGCTGTCGGCGAACCTGGCGGTGCCGGACGCCGACGACGAGGAGCTCGGGCGGGTGCTGCTCGACGCGGCGATGGGCGTGCTGCGACTGTAGATCCGGTCGACCGCAGACGCCCCCGCCCGCAGTCGGTCACACCGAGATCAGCGCCCGCCCACCCGCCAGCAGGCCCCGGCGCGCCAGGATCGGCCGCACCCCCTCGCCGAACCAGTACGCCTCCTCCAGGTGCGGGTACCCGGACAGCACGAACTCGTCCAGGCCGAGCGAGTGGTACTCCTCGATCCGGTCCGCGACCTCCTCGTGGCTGCCGACCAGCGCGGTGCCCGCCCCGCCGCGGACCAGCCCGACGCCCGCCCACAGGTTCGGGGAGATCTCCAGGGACGCGGTGCTGCCGCCGTGCAGGGCCGCCATCCGCCGCTGCCCCTCCGACTCGGACCGCGCGAACCGGGCGCTGGCCTCGGCGACCGCGGTCGGGTCGAGGCCGGCGAGCATCGTGTCGGCGACCGCCCACGCCTGCTTCGAGGTGTCGCGGGTGATCACGTGCAGCCTGATGCCGAACCGGATGGTCCGCCCGGCCCGTTCGGCGTGCTCGCGGACCGCGGCGATCTTCGCGGCCACCTGTGCCGGCGGCTCGCCCCAGGTGAGGTACACGTCGGCGTGGGCAGCCGCCACCGGCAGTGCCGCCGCGGAGGATCCGCCGAAATAGATGGGCGGCACCGGGTTCGGCGGAGCCGACGTGGTCGCGCCGACCAGCTTGTAGTGCTCGCCGTCGAAGTCGAACGGGGCCTCGCCCCACGTCCCGCGCAGCGCCTGCAGGAACTCGGCGGTGCGCGCGTAGCGCTGCTCCTTGGTCAGCCAGTCGCCGTAGCTGCGCTGCTCCTGCGAGTCGCCGCCGGTCACCACGTTGAGCAGCAGTCGCCCGCCGGACAGGCGCTGGTAGCTGGCGGCCATCTGCGCGGCCAGTGTCGGCGAGATGACCCCTGGCCGGAACGCGACCAGGAACTTGAGCCGCTCGGTCAGCGGGATCAGGGCGGCCGTGGTCAGCCAGGCGTCCTCGCAGTGCGTCCCGGTTGGGGTGAGCACGCCGGTGAACCCGGCCTGCTCGGCGGCGCGGGCGACCTGGGTCAGGTACTCGAGGGTCGGGGCCCTGTTCCCGGCGGTCCGGGGATCGGCGGTGGACGAGTTCGAGTTGTCCACGATGCCGCGGCCGTCGCCGGCGGTGGGCAGGAACCAGTGCAGGTCGATGCTCATGAAGGGTGCTCCGAGATGTCAGTGCGGCGGCATGCGCGCGCCGGTCGACGAGCCGTTGGGGCCCAGTCGCGGGGAGGGGGAGCGGGGCGGACCGCTACTGACAGAGCGCGGCGGCAACGCGCAGGAGGTCGACGTGGCGTCGCACCGTGAGCGCAGAGTTGCCGGACATGCGGTCCAGGCTGGCAGTGGCGAGCTGGGCCTGTCAACTGCGCTTGCCCGGTTTCATACCGCGATGGTAGGAATCAACCGCCGGATGGACCGGTCAGGCGAGGGGGCAGCCGTGCACATCACCGCGAAGGTGGACTACGCCGTGCGCACGCTGGTCGAACTGGCCGCGGCGGGGGTAGGCGCCCGTGAAGGCGGAGTACCTCGCGAACGCGCAGACGATCCC
>NZ_BCXA01000055.1 GCF_001894865.1 Rhodococcus maanshanensis NBRC 100610
CCGCGACGTCGCCGAGGGCGCCCGCCATCGGCCCGCCACCACCGCCCCCGCCGCCGCGGCCGGGGGCGCCGCCGTGCCCGTGCCCCGCCGACGCGGCCGGATTGTCGGAGACGATCGCGTCGAACTCGGTGGGCGGCACCGTCTCGGGCCACAGTTGGGCGTCGGTCGGTTCGGGCCCGGCAGGCACCGGGGCCGGATCCGAGTGCGCGCCCTCCGGGTCCGGGTCGGCGAGCAGTGCCCGGAACAACGGACAGCGCTCGTCGAGCTCGATGATCGTCCCGCTGTCGATGATCCGGCCGTCGTCGAGGACGGCGACCCGGTCCGCCAGGGTCAGCGTCGAGCGTCGGTGCGCGAGTATCAGCGTGGTCCGATCGTGCTGGGAGCGCAGGGTGTCGAAGATCGCGGCCTCGGTGGCGGCGTCGACGGCCGACGTGGCGTCGTCGAGGATCAGCAGCCGGGGGTCGACGAGCAGCGCGCGGGCCAGCGCGACCCGCTGGCGCTGGCCGCCGGAGAGGGTGAGCCCGCGTTCCCCGACGACGGTGTCGTAGCCGTCGGGCAGCGCCTCGATGAACTCGTCGGCCTGCGCCATCTTCGCGGCGATCGCGATCTCCTCGGCGCTGGCGTCGGAGCGGCCGAGGGCGATGTTCGCGGAGATGGAGTCGGAGAACAGGAACGGCTCGTCGAAAACCAGCCCGACGGCCTCGCGCAGCTGGTCGGCGCGCAGGTCCGACACGTCGACGGCCTGTCCGTCCGAGGTGAGTCCGACGCTCCCCGCGGTGGGCGCGTAGAAGCGCGGGAGCAGCAGCGACAGTGCGGTCTTGCCGGATCCGGCCCTGCCGACGACGGCCACCGTCTCGCCGGGAGCGATATCGAGGTCCAGGTCCCGCAGCACCTCGCGGCCGGTCTCGAAGCCGAACGTGACGCCGCGCAGCCGGACCCCGATCGGCCCCGGCGGCAACGGGATCGGCCGTGCCGGGTCCGCGACCGACGGCTCGGTGTCGATCACCTCGTAGACGCGTTCGACCGCCGCCCGTGACAGTTGGGCCATGATCACCACCGACGACAGCAGGCGGCTGATGTTCGACATGGTCGCCACGTAGGTCGCGAAGGCAAGGAAGGTGCCGACCGAGATCGAGCCGCGCAGCGCCAGTGCCCCGCCGAGGGCGATCACCCCGACCAGTCCGAGCTGCGGTAGCGCGGCCATCGTCGGGGTGAACCGCGAATTGATCCTGGCGGCCCGCATCCGTTCGGCGTACAGGCTGCGGCCGAGGCCCTCGAGGCGCTGTACCGCCCTGGCCTCCTGCCCGAATCCCTTGACCACCCGGACTCCGGTGACGGTCTCCTCCACGTGCTGCGCGAGGTCGGCGGCGCGTTGCTGGGCGGACCATGTGGCCGCGTACAGCTTGGGCCGGATCAGCCAGACGACGAGCGAGACGGCCGGGACGACGAGCAGCGCGACAACGGTGAGCAGCGGGGAGAGGTAGGCCATCACCACGACCGCGAGCAGGAACTGGATCAGCGCGCCCGCGGACAGCGGGACCATGGCGAGCAGGCCCTGGACCAGCTGCAGATCGGTGATCGAGCGGGACACCACCTGCCCGGTGCGGATCTGGTCCTGGCCCGTGCCGTCGAGGCGTTGCAGCGAGCCGAGCAGCCCGAGCCGGAGGTCGTGCTGCACATCGATGGAGAGCCGACCGGCGAGCATCCGGCGACCGAACTGACAGCCGAACCGGACCACGGCCAGCGCCGCGATGGCCGCGGCCACGGTGGCGATCATCTCGGTGGCGCCACTGGTGGCGTCGTCGATCGCCATCCGGGTCAGAAGGGGGAAGGAGATGTCGATGATCGCGGCGATCACCGTGACCGTGAGCGCGCCGAGCACGACTGTCCGGTGGGCCCAGCATTCGGCCGTGAGCCGACGTATCCAGCCGCGTTCGCTCTCCGAGTTCGCCATCGAAAACCACGGTAGCCCCGGGGTCCGACGCGGGCGCCTCAGGCCCTAGGGCATGTCTCCCAATCCCCGTTTCGGCGCCCCCGGCGCCCATTCGCCGCCCCGCTGCGTTGTCGTCGGCGCCGATACAACCCCGGTATCGGCTTCTCCTCCGCCTTGCCGGACGACGAATGCTTCGCCGGGTGCATCCGAGTGGGATTGGGAGACACGCCCTAGGTGATGTCGCGGGCTCGCGTCAGCCACCAGCCGAGGCCGCCGGACAGCGCCGCCCAGGCCAGCAGGGCGATCGGCGCGAGCGGCCATGGCGCGGTGTCGGAGACCCCGTCGGTGGCCGCACCGAGCACGGTGGACAGGGTCAGCGCGCCGGGCAACCACTGCACGACCGATCCCGCGCCGAACCCGGCGAGGATCGCGCCGACGATCATCTCGCCGACCGGGTACCAGGCCAGCAGTGCGATTGCGGCGCCGATCGAGGAGGCGAACGCCAGTCCGAGTCCGGCCCCGATCAGCGACCAGGCGATGGACGTCAGCACCCCGGCGGCGAGCAGTCCCGCCAGCGCGCCGTCGAATTCCAGGGCGCCGCCGAAGGCGGTGAGACAGATCGCCGCGAGGGCGAGGGCCGCGATCGCGTACAGCGCGCCGAACGCCGCCGTCACGATCAGTTTCGCGGCGAGCACCCGGTCCCGGTCCGAGGAGGTGAGGAAGGTTGGAGTCAGTGTGCTGTACCGGAATTCGGTGCCCGCATTCACCGCCCCGAACAGGCCGGCGAACAGGGCAACCCAGCCGATCGTGACGAAGAGCCCGACGTTCGCCGCGCTGGTGGTGAGCTCGGCGTCCATGGTGGTGAGGGTGTCGTCGACGGCCGCGAAGATCGCGCCTGCGAACAGGGCGACCGCCAGCGGTGCGATCGCAAGCGCCCACCAGAAGCGCAGGGTGGTGACCTTGCGGAGTTCGGCGGTGAGCAGCGCGGTCATCGGGGACCTCCGTAGGGGTGGCCCGGCGGGTACTCGGCGGCATACCGGCCGGATGTCATCGACAGGAACACCTGCTCGAGGTCCACCGGCTCGGCGGTGGCGCCGAAGATGCGGACCCCGGCGGGCTGCGCGATGGCGGCGATCGTGTCGAGCTCGGCGCCGGTGACCGCGAGGCGGCCGTCGGGCAGCACCTGGGCGTCGGTGATCCCGTTGGCGGCCAGGGCGATCGCCAGGGTGGCGGGGTCGGAGCCCGCGATGAGGATCCGCCCCTGGCGTGAGCGCCGCAGTTCATCGATGCCGCCCTGGTAGACGAGGCGGCCCTCGTTCACGATGACCAGGCGGTCGACGGTCTGCTCCACCTCGCGCAGGATGTGGCTGGACACGAGGACCGTGCGGCCGGATCGGGCGAACGCCCTGAGGAATTCGCGCAACCAGGCGATGCCCTCGGGGTCGAGGCCGTTCGCGGGTTCGTCGAGGACCAGCATCTGCGGATCGCCGAGCAGGGCGGTGGCCAGCGCGAGACGCTGACGCATGCCGAGCGAGAAGGTGCCTGCCTTCTGGTTGGCGGCCTGTTCGAGCCCGACCAGCGCCAGCACCTGTCGGGCTCGGGAGTCGGGGAGTCCGGTCGCGGCCGTGTAGACGAGGAGATGACCGAGCGCGGTGCGGTTCGGGTGCAGGCTGAGCGAATCGAGCACCGCGCCGACCACGCGGGCGGGTTGCGTGAGCTCCGCGAACGGCACGCCCGCGACGGTGGCGCTGCCCGCGGTCGGCCGGATCAGGCCGAGCAGCATGCGCAGGGTGGTGGTCTTGCCCGCGCCGTTCGGGCCGAGGAACCCGGTGATCGACCCCTGTGGCACGGTGAAGCTCAGATCCGATACGGCGTCAACGGTTTTGAACCGCTTGGTCAGTCCGATCGCCTCGAGTGCCGCCGGGTATCCCCCTGCGCTCATGCCGTGCCCTCCCTCCGTGATGGCGTCAGCCTATCCGCGGAGGGAGGGGCGGGCCGATCGCCCGCGTGGTTTCAGTTCTGCAGGCCGAGCGCTGTGGCGAGTGCGGAGAGGGCGGGCAGCTGGTCGCCGTCGACGGGGAGTGCCTGGATGGCGACATGGTTCGCGCCAGCATCGAGGTGTTCGGTGAGGCGGGCGGCGATCGCGGCGGCATCGCCGTGCGCGACGAGGGCGTCGATCACCCGGTCGCTGCCGCCGTCGGAGAGTTCGGCCTCGGTGAATCCGAGCCGGGTGAGGTTCGCGATGTAGTTCTGTAGGTGCAGATACGGGTTCTCGACGACGGGGCGGCCGATCGCCCGTGCGGCCGCGGCGTCGGTGTCGAGCACGATCTTGTGCTCGGGTGCGAGAAGCGGTCCGGGGCCGAGCAACTCGCGCGCCTCGCGGGTGTGCTCGGGTGTGGTCAGGTAGGGGTGCGCGCCCGCGGTGCGGTCCGCGGCGAGCCTGAGCACGCGCGGCCCGAGGGCCGCGAGGACACGGCGGCCGGCGGGGACCCCTGCCGCGTCGAGTTCGTCGAGATAGGAGACGAGTGCCTGGTAGGGCTTCGCGTAGACCTGTCCGGAGTGCTCGGGATGACCGGCGCCGATGCCGAGCAGGAACCTGCCCGGGTGGCGCGCCTCCAGTCGGTGGAACGACGCGGCGACCTCGGCGGCGGGGGAGACCCAGATGTTGGTGATCCCGGTGGCGACGGTGAGACCGGTGGTCGCGTCGAGCAGGGACTCGGCGGTCACGAGGTCCGCGGGTGGGGAGCCGCCGAGCCAGACGGTGCCGTAGCCCAGTCGTTCCAGCGCCTGCCCGAACTCGGGAGTCGCAAAGTACGCGGGCTGCCACACACCGATTCGACCGAGGTCGGGGGTTTCTTCGATGACGCTCATGGGCTCTCCGTCCGATTTGCTTGCCATAGGGGTGCTTTGCGCAACCCCGAGTCGCGGGCGTTCATTCCGGCAGCTGATTCGGCGATTCTCGGCGGGTCTAGCCTGCTGGTCATGGTGGTTACCGGGGGCAACGATCGGATGCTCGTGCTGCGCGCGAGCCTCACGCTGGCCGTCGCCATGGGGCTGGGCCGGTTCGCGTTCACGCCGATCCTGCCGCTGATGGTGAGTCAGGCTGGGCTGACCGCGGAGTCCGCGGCCACGCTGGCGACCGCGAACTACCTCGGCTACCTGGTGGGCGCGGTGGTGGCGATCTTCGCGCACTGGATTCCAAGGAGCAGGGCGGCTCTGCGGGTCTCGCTGGTGCTGCTGATCGCGACGTTGGCGTTGATGCCCGCGGCCGAGTCGATGTCGCTGTGGTTGACGCTGCGGTTCCTGGCCGGTGTCGCCAGTGCGGTGCTGTTCGTGTTCACCGCGCGGGTGGCGCACCAGCAGGTCAGGGGCGGCGGGGACGGCGTCGGCTGGGTGTTCGGCGGCATCGGGGCCGGAATCGCGTTGTCCGGTTGCGCGCTTCTCGCGCTGGGGTCCGGCGGATCGTGGCGGGTGAGTTGGCTGGTGGTGGCCGCGTTGGCGGCGGTACTGGCGCTGTTCGCGTGGTCGCTGCCCGGCGGTGAACCGGTGGCCGCTGCCTCGGCGGGCGGGCCGACGCCGGTGTCGCGCCGGGCGCGGAGGAGGTTCGCCTGGCTGATGGCGGCCTACTTCTGCGAGGGCGTCGGATACATCGTGTCCGCCACCTTCATCGTCGCCGCGGTGGCATCCATCGGATCGGCGACCTGGCTGGGCGGCGCGGTGTGGATCGCGGTCGGGCTGGCCGGGCTGCCGTCCTGCGTGCTGTGGATCAGGCTGTCACGCAGGCACTCCCGGGTGGCGATGCTCGCGGTCGCCTTCGTCGTCCAGGTCGTCGGGGTCGGGGCCTCGGCGCTCTTCGATTCGGCGGCGGTGCAGTTGCTGGCGGCGCTGGCCTTCGGTGGCACCTTCATGGGGATCGTGATGCTGACGCTCGCGGAGGGCACCGAACTGGTGGGCCCGCGTGCCCCCGCGATCGGCACGGCGCTGTACGGGCTCGGCCAGGTGCTCGGCCCGTTGCTGGTCGCGCCACTGCTCGACACCGGCTACTCGCGCTCCCTCGCCGTGGCGGCCGGAATCCTGGTGCTCGGGTTGGCTTTTCTGGTGCCGCTGTTGCGGACCCAGCGGGTGAATGCGCCGGAACCGGAGCAGGTCAGCTCACGCTGAAGCGCCATTTCTGTCGGATCCCCGGCGTACCATCGCATGTATGTTCGAGACCGGTGGTGGGGTCGGGGTCGGCGAGGTGAGGTCCGTCGTTGAGGCGGAGGTCGCCTCGCTGCTGGCCGATGTCGCCGCTCTCGACGAGGTGACCGTGTCCTGTCGGGCGGAGAATCGGTTCGCGGCGCGGAAGGTGTTGGCGGCGGGCCGGTTCTGGGAATCGTGGATCGAACGCGATGTGCGGTTGGGGTCGGGCGACATCGTCGACTGCGGCAACGGCGCGATCGCCGAGCTGGCGGTGCGGATGGGCTGCTCGAAGACCGTGGCCGAGTCCTACGCGTCGTTGGGCATGGACCTGCGGCTGCGACTTCCCTCGGTGCGGGCGGCCTTCGAATCGGGTGAGCTGGACCTGCCTAGGGTGCGGGCGATCGCCCGGGAGACGACGGGGCTGAAGCCGGAAACGGTGACTGCGTTGGAGCCGGGGATCGTGGCGGCCGCACGACAGCTGACGCCGGGACCGTTGGCCGGGGAGATCAGCCGGCTGGTCTCGGAGTTCTCGGCGGAGGAGGCGGCAGCGCAACGAAACACCGCGCAGGAGTTGGGGCGCCGGATCGTCAAACGCTCGCGCGGGAACACCTCCACCATCGAGGTCACGGTGTCCCCGGAGGAGGCCGAGCAGGTGATGCAGCTGGTCGCCGAGTTCGCGGCCACGGTGTGCCCGTACGACAAGCGCGGTAAGCGGTGTCGGCTGGTGGATTCGGTGCTGGCGATCATGCACGGCGAGCCCTACCTGCAGTGCAGCTGCGGGCGTGAGGACTGCACCCAGGCCGGACGAACCGCCCTGCCTGGTCGGCGGGCGCCGCTGACGCAGGTCACCATAGATGTCGCGACGCTGCTCGGGCTGCTGTCGAAGCCCGCGTACCTGCACGGCCACGGGCTGATCGACCCGGAGCTGGCCCGCACACTGGCCGCGGACGGAACGTGGCAGGCACTGCTCACCGAGGCACTGAACCTGGCCGAGGAGCTCGGGCTGGTCACTCGCGGCGAGGCCGCCAACAGTGGCGCCGACGGCGAGGGTGGCGACAGCGATGCCAACGGCCTGGCGGCCGCAGGAACCGCCGAAGACATTGTTCCGGAGCCGGAGCCGGAGCCGGAGCCGGAGCCGGAGCCGGAGTCGGAGCCGGAGTCGGAGCCGGAACCAGGGACAGGGACAGGGACACGCAAACAACCGGAGGGTCCAGTCGCCGAGTCTGTCCCCGCCGAGGCGGCACCGCCCGACCCCGACTCGTCGCCCCCGCCACTACCGCTGCGGTTCTGCCTGCGGTCGTTCATCGCCCGTGGCAGCCGCCGAAAAGCCGGGTATGTCCCCGAATTCGGGATGACCGCGTCGCGACCTTCCACCGCATCACCTCCGCGGAAGGAGCATCGGCGCTCGATGCAGCCAGACGGCAGTGCGCCGCCGATGCGTCCTGGTTTGGTCACACCGCTGGTCCCGACCAGCATCGGCACCATCACCGATGCGGTCCTCGCCGCCATAGACGACCCGACCCTGGCCAGACCCGAACACCCCGACGGACACGGCGGCCACACCACCCCACCCGACGGCGCCCTCACCTACCGCCCCGGCGCCGCCACCACCGCACTCGTCCACGCCCGCGACGGACACTGCCGATTCCCCGGCTGCACCCGACCCGCCGCCGGATGCCAACTCGACCACATCATCGAGTACCGGGCCCACGACCCCATCGCCGGCGGCTGGACCATCGCCGGCAACCTGCAATGCCTCTGCCAGTACCACCACCAACTCAAGACCCTCGGATTCTGGAGCGTCACCGCGCTGCCCGGCCACACCCTGCGCTGGACCTCCAGCACCGGTACCACCGCGATCACCCTCCCCACAGGCGCCCACGGCAGCCACACCCCGCACACCCCCACCCCACGCATCACCGGCCGCCGCGGCCACGCCCCGCCGCCAGTAACACCGCCGGACCCGCCACCGTTCTGAATGCGCACGTCCCCGTGGCCATCGAGGTGACCACGGGGGCGTGCGGCAGGGTTCGAGCGACTACTCCCGGGCATCGACTTCTTCTGGCTCCGCTAGGCGAAACGCCCAAGCCCTCCTCGGCGATAGACAAGGTAGGGCGGGGAAATCTCCCGAAATCAATGAGGTGAACCAAGATGGGTAGCGTCGGAATCGATTTCAATCTGGCATTCGATGCATTTTTGAAGTGGTTGAAGGTTACGTTCGGCCTCGGCGGAGGTGCCGGCATCAGCTAAATCAAGAGCCCTTGAGCGAATGGCCTTCTGTAACGAATCTCGAATCTGCCAGGGGCCATTCTCTTTTTGCGTGGATCGCTGGCATCGCCGGGCGGATCGCGGGATTCTCCTCTGGTTCAGTACCTTTCACTGCCCCCAGTCGACGCGCTGAAATCAAACGAACCCCGCATCGTCAGTCTCCTTGGTTGCTCCACACCCAAATCTGAACGCGCGCACGCCCCCGCGGCCACCAGGGTGACCACGGGGACGTGCGTTCGGGCGACTACTGCCCGAGCATCGACTTCATCTGAGTGATCTCGGCCTCCTGGCCTGCGATGATCTTCTGCGCGAGCTCCTCGACCTGCTCGCTCTGTCCGTCCTGGACGATCGTCGTTGACGAATCCACCGCGCCCTGATGGTGCGCGATCATCATCTCGAGCCACGCCCGGTCGAACTCGGCGCCCGAGGCCTGCTCGAGCTGCGTCATCTGGTCCGCGGTCATCATTCCGCCGCCGTCGCCATGGCCCATGTCGGCATGGCTCATGTCGGCCGCCATCGTGGGCACGCCCCACTCGGTGAGCCACCCCGTCATCTGCGCGATCTCGGGGTCCTGGGCGGCCTTGATCTGGCCGGCCAGCGCCAACAGTTCGGCGTTCTGGGTGCGGCCCTCGGCGAGCTCCGCCATCTCCACGGCCTGCTGGTGATGCGGAATCATCATCTGCACCCACATGACGTCGGCGTTGTTGTGCGCTTCCGGCGACGCGGACTGGGCCGAACTCGAGGTCATGGACGCCCCGCCCATCGAATCCATCGAGTGGCCGGATCCGGAGTCGTCGTCGGAGCAGCCCGCGATCAGGGCGACGGCGGCAGCGGCTGCGGCGATCAGGCCGGCGGTCTTGGTACGTGTGTTCATTGTTGTTCCTTGGTCTTTCGAGCGGATCAGTGGCCGAACTGCGTCGGGCGCGACGCAGTGGCCCTGTCAGACCCGCAGAAGGCACAAGGTGGCAAGGCGATTCGAGATGGGCGCGGCGAACGGCGGCCCGCGGCCGGTGTAGGTGACGGCGGACCGGCCGCGCCGCATCCGCGTGCCCGCGCCCGACGGGAGGCCGAACGCGATCAGGGACATCGCCAGCAGCACCGCCGAGAGCAGCACCGCGACGCACGCGTTGAGCATGTGGTGGCCGCCGGTGTGATCGGCGGGCCGCTGGTCCGCGGGCGCGGCCGCATGGGCCGAGGTGTCGGGGTGTTGTGCCACCGAGGTGGGCTCGAATCCGGTCATCGCCTCGTGTGCCACGCTGACCGCCGCCGGCGAACCGTGCGCCTGACCGCCTACCTGCACGGCGGCCGCGACGTGATGCATCGCCAGCAGGCCGCACACCAGCGCGCCGAGCAGCAGCGCGCACGACAGTGCGGCGCGCTGCTGGGCGAGGCGGAGCCGGTCCATGCCTAGACGATACCCTGCGGGGGTCAGGTAGTGAGTTCCAGCTGCCACCGCGCGGGTGCGGGCCCGAACGCGTCGCGCGCGTTGTTGATCACGCCCTTGCCGATCGCCCGGTTTCCGGTGCCGCCGATCACCGCGCCGATGCCTGCGGGCACCAGCTTGCCCAGGATCAGCGCGCTCCTGCGGGCCGCGTACTTGGTGACGAACTTGTGGATCAGCTTCCTGTTCATCCCCGAAATCGTCTGCGCAGGGACCCGGGTGATGAGCGAGCCCCAGTTCTTAGTGGTCGCGCCGACGGCCTTCTCCACGATCTCCATTCCCGATGCACCAAGCGCCACCGCGAGGACCAGGGCCCGGCGCTGTTCGTGCTGCTGCACCGAGATGCCGTGCACAGAGGCGATCGCCAGCGTCAGCAGAGCGGAGGCCTCCAGGAAGAACACTGACTCGGCGCCGACCGCCGCGATCGAGCCGACCGTGCCGATGCCTGGCACCGCCGCTGCCGCGCCAACCGCGCCGCCGCTGCCGGTCACCGCGGTGAGGAACATCCGCTCCATCCGCTCCACGATCTGCTGGGGATTCTCGTCGGGATGCGCGCGGCGGACGCGGTCCACATACTTCTGGACAGCGGGCCCCTGCAGCTTGGCGCCGTTGTCGAGCAGCGACACGATGACCTGCTCGATGCGTCCCAGCTTGTCCGCCATGGTCTTCCCCTTCGTCACGGCCAGCACCGTCCGCGGCCGAACTCCCTACCAACGGTCGGCCCGGTCATGTTGTTCCTGACCCGGGCACATCATCTCTGGATGCGACGCAGATCACTGCCTACGCTGAGTTCATGACCGGGCACTCGGAGGGTAGACGTGCATCGCCCGCGCCGCCCCTGCGCCCGTTTGTCGCCCCCTACGAGGGGTATCGGCTGGCGGGGTTCGAGCCCGGTTCGCACCTGGGCCTGCCCTCGCCCTACCTGACCGTGATCATCGCGCTCGACGCCCCGCTCGAACTCGCGCGGATGTCCGATCCGCGGCAGCAGCCCGGCGTCTGGGGCACCCTCGCCAGCGGCCTGTCCATCGCCCCGGTCACGATCCGGCACGACGGCAACCAGCACGGTGTCCAGCTCGCTCTCACCCCGGCCGGGTCCCGGGCACTGCTGGGCGTGCCCGCGGCCGAGCTGGGCGCCTGGGTCGTCGAACTCGAGGACCTGCTCGGCGCCGACGCCGCCGAGCTGAGCGACCGGATCGCGGCAGAGCCGTCCTGGGAGGCGAGGTTCGCGGTGCTCGACGAGGTGCTGTCCCGCCGCCTCGCGGACGCCGAGATCGACCCACACCTCGCACACGCGTGGCAGCTACTGACGGCCGCCGACGGTGTGGTCAGGGTCGGCCAGGTGGCCCGCGAGATCGGTTGGAGCAGAAGGCACCTGGTCGGCCGGTTCACCGCCGAGTTCGGGGTCAGCCCCAAGGAGGCGGCCAAGCTCGCGCGGTTCCACCGCTCGCACCGACTCCTGCGCGCCCAACCGTCCATCTCGCTCGCCGATGCCGCCGCCCGGTGCGGCTTCTACGACCAGGCGCACCTGGCGCGGGACTGGCGGGACATCGTCGGGATCCCGCCCTCGCGGTGGCGGGCCGAGGAGTTGTTCTCATTCATCCAAGCGGACCAGACGTCAGAAGGAGCAGTGTCGAGGGCATGACCGCACAGACGACCAACACGACCACAATCTGGCCGACACTCAGCTACGCGAACGCGCGCGGGGCCATCGCGTTCCTCGTGGAGGCCTTCGGGTTCATCGAGACCGCCGTCTACGGCGAGGGGGAGCGGGTCGACCACGCCCAGCTCGACTGGCCGGGTGGCGGTGGCATCATGCTCGGCTCGCAACGCCCGGACTCCGCCGTGGGGGACCTGCCGACGGGTGTGGGCTCGGTGTACATCGTCGTACCGGACCCCGACGCGCTGTACCGGCGCGCCGCCGACGCCGGGGCCACCATCGTGAAGGGGCTGACTGACGAGGACTACGGCTCGCGCGGGTTCACCTGCCGCGACCCGGAAGGCGTGTACTGGAGCTTCGGCACCTACGCGGGGGAGCCGCCGAGGACCCAGTGATCGGCGGGGACCACCTCGTCGGGCTTCGGCGGATGCGGCGGCGTGCCGTCTCCGAACGGCCTGCCACCCAACGCGTCCCTCCCGTGCGGCTCGAGCCAGTTGGCGAGATCGGGCCCCTTGGGGATGATCTGGGTCGGGTTCACATCGGAGTGCACCACGTAGTAGTGCTCCTTGATCTGCGCGAAGTCGATCGTGTCGCCGAAGCCCGGTGTCTGGAACAGGTCCCGCGCGTAGTCCCACAGCACGTGCATCTCGGTGAGCTTGCTGCGGTTGCACTTGAAGTGTCCGTGGTAGACGGGATCGAACCGGACCAGGGTGGTGAACAGCCGGACGTCCGCCTCGGTGATGGTGTCGCCCACCAGGTATCGCTGTGTCGCCAGGCGGTGGGTCAGCCAGTCCAGCCTCGAGAAGAGCCGGTCGTAGGCCGCCTCGTACGAATCCTGCGTGCCCGCGAAACCACAGCGGTACACGCCGTTGTTGACGTCCTTGAACACCAACTCGGCGACCTCGTCGATCTCGGGTCGAAGCGCCTCCGGGTACAGATCGGGTGCGCCCTCGCGGTGGAACTGCTTCCACTCGGTCGACAGGTCGAGGGTGATCTGCGGATAGTTGTTGGTCACCACCTGGCCGGTCGGGATGTCGACGATCGCGGGCACCGTGATCCCGCGCGGATAGTCGGGGAAGCGGGCGAAGTACGCGTCCTGCAGGCGCGGGATCTTCAGCACCGGGTCCACCCCGCCGGGATCGAGGTCGAAGGTCCAGCTCCGCTGGTCGTGCGTCGGCCCGCAGAGGCCCATCGACAGCACGTCCTCGAGGCCGAGCAGGCGCCGCACGATGATGGCCCGGTTCGCCCATGGGCAGGCGCGCGCGACGACGAGGCGGTAGCGGCCGGCTTCGACCGGGTAGCCGTCGCGACCGTCCGCGGTGATCCGGGTTTCGATGTACCGGGTGTCGCGGGTGAACTCCTTGCCCGCTTCGACGTACGAGCCGGTTGTGCTGTTCTCGTCGGTCACTGTTCATCAACTCCGTCGGCGGTGGGCAACAGTTCACACGGTACTTCGCGGAAGCGTGGCCGCGGTATGGACTCCGAGCTCCTCGTAGCCGAGCGATGCGGCCAGCCTGCGCGACGCCGTGTTGCCGGGGTGGCTGCGCCACTGCGGGATCAGGCCGGCGTCGATCGCATCGTTGGTCGTCAGCCGGGCCACCACGGCCCCGTGTCCGCGCCTGCGATGATCCGGCGACGTGAGCGCGCCCATGTGGGCCAGGATGCCTTGCCATTCCACGTATCCGGACGAGGACAGCGGAGTCCCGGCGTCGTCGACGAGCGTGAACCAGTTCCGCTTGCCGGTGAGGTCGGCCTCCGCGACGTCGTCGGGCGGGCAGGCCGACTGCAGGGCCAGCACGTGCTCGAGGTCGTGCGAGATCAGCGGATCCTCGCGGCCGATCTCGGTGCCCACGTCGGCGGCGAAGGACAGAAGTCGCGGGCCCGAACAGCTACCGCCGTGGTCCTTGGTGATCGTGAGCATCGTCGCGCCGTCGGTCAGCTCATCGTCGGTGTGGTGCTCCGCCCGTTCGATCGCCCAGTCCGGGCCCACCAGCGCGCTCGCCCCGGCCAGCCGGAGGAACCGGACCCGGTCGGAGGTCTGGTCCACCCGGATGTGCCGGATACCCGGCCGGGCCAGGCCACGATCCGGCAGTCCCAGTTCCCTGGCCCAGGCCAGGGCGATGATGTCGATCTGATGGGCGTCCACCCTGGCCACGGTATCGGTCCCGGCGCTCGGCGCACGCCGGCCACAGCATCGCGGCCCAGCCCGCGACGACGAGCACCGCGGCGATCACGTCGCTCGGGCGATGCCACTGACAGATCATCACCGCGGAGCCGGCAGCCGCGGCAGCCGCGCACGTCAGCGCTGCCGCCGCCGACCGCGAGCCAGGCGTCAGGACCATCGCCAGCCCGACGGCCAGCGAGGTGATCACCGTGACGTGCCCACTGGGCAGGGTGTTGTGTGCACCCCAGCCGAGGTAAGGCCGGTCGAGCAGCATCTTGACCACCTGGGTGGTGAGGTTCGCGCCCGCGATCACCGCCAGCGCGACGACGATCGAGCGCGGCCGGCGACGGATCAGCCCGATGAGCACGATCGCGCCGATCGCCGCGGCGATGAATGCCGCGTTCACCGCGCCGAGCAGGGCGAAGCCCGCCTCGTGCCAGGAGTCGGGTGCGGCGTTCGCGGCACGCATCGCCTGCTGGTCGACGAGCTGGCCGCTCTCGGTGGTGACGAACACCGAGTGCACGACCATCAGCGCGATCGCGCACATCGCCGCGATCGTCGCGCCAGGGAGGTACCGCGGCGCGTGGCGACCGGCCTTCCGCTTCGACGTCCACATTCGAACCAGCATGCCGCGCCCACATGAGAGCTCCGTGAGAAAAGCCGTTGCCGAAGACAGTTCCACGCCGTATATTCCATCTGGACTAATTGGCACGGAATAGGCGGGGGTGAACATGGCGGCCACGGCGTTGACGCCCCTCGGGATCACCGTGCTGGCGCTGCTGTTCGAGCGGCCCATGCATCCGTACGAGATGTACCAACTGCACGTGACGCGACGCGACGACAGGATCGTCAAGATCAGGCCGGGCTCGCTTTACCACACAGTGGAGCGGCTCGAACGCCAGGAACTGGTCGCCGTCGTCGGTACGGAGCGGGCAGGCAATCGCCCGGAGCGCACCACCTACTGCGTCACCGACGCCGGGCGTGCGGCGCTCACCCGGTGGGTGGGCGAGACCCTCTCGACCCCCAAACCGGAGTACCCGGCGTTCCCGCTGGCGCTTGCCGAGGCGCACAACCTCGACGCCGACAGTGTGTGCGCCGCCATGGCCGAACGGATCGGCCTCGTGGAGAAGGACCTCGCCGAACTCGACGCGCTGCGCCAGGTGGCGGTGTCCAAAGAGATCCCGCGGGTGTTCTGGTTCGGCTTCGACTACCTGCGTGCTCTCGCGGTCACCGAGGTCGAGTGGCTGCGCGGGCTGATCGACGAGATAGAGAGCGGCGCACTGCCGTGGCACACCGACAGGCAACACTGCGAACTGGCGAAGGGCTGACACGTGACCGAGATCAACCAGAACGCCGAGATCAAACAGTGGCCCGCGCTATGGGCGCTGTGTCTGGGCTTCTTCATGATTCTGGTGGACTCCACCATCGTCGCGGTCGCGAACCCCGCGATCATGGAGGACCTGCAGACCGACATCAACAGTGTCGTGTGGGTGACCAGCGCCTACCTGCTTGCCTACGCGGTCCCGTTGCTCATCACGGGCAGGCTCGGTGACCGCTTCGGTCCCAAGAACCTCTACCTGCTCGGGCTCACGCTGTTCACCGCGTCTTCGCTCTGGTGCGGCCTGTCCGGCAACATCGAGATGCTCATCGTCGCGCGCGTGTTCCAGGGCTTCGGTGCCGCGCTGATGACCCCGCAGACGATGGCCGTGATCACCCGGATCTTCCCGCCGGACAAGCGCGGTACCGCGATGGGGCTGTGGGGCGCGGTCGCCGGTGTCGCCACCCTGGTCGGCCCGCTCGCGGGCGGCGTCCTGGTCGACGGGCTCGGCTGGCAGTGGATCTTCATCGTCAACGTCCCGGTCGGCGTCATCGCCTTCCTCGCCGCGTGGCGGTTCGTGCCGTCCCTCCAGACCCATCAGCACCGTTTCGACATCCCCGGGGTGATCCTCAGTGCCGCTGGCATGTTCTTCCTGGTCTTCGGTCTGCAGGAGGGCAACACCTACGACTGGTCCGCGCTGGTCTGGCTGTCGATCGTCAGTGGTCTGATCCTGCTCGCGGTCTTCATCTGGTACCAGTCGTGGAACAAGAACGAGCCACTGCTGCCGCTGGGACTGTTCAAGGACCGCAACTTCTCGCTGGCCAATATCGCGATCACCTCGATGGGCTTCTCGATCACCGCGATGGTGGTGCCGCTGATGTTCTACGCGCAGGCCGTCCGCGGGCTCTCGCCGACCGGTTCGGCGTTGCTGATGGTCCCGATGGCGGTGCTCACCGGTGCATTGGCGCCGAACGTCGGCAAGCTGGTGGACCGGATGCACCCGCGCTACATCGCCGCACCGGGCTTCCTTATGCTCTCGATCTCGCTCGCCTGGCTCGCGTTGGTGATGAAGCCGCACGTCGCGATCTGGGAGCTGCTGCTGCCCATCGCGCTGATGGGCGTGGCGAACGCCTTCATCTGGTCGCCGCTGGCCGCGACCGCCACCAGGAACCTGCCGATGAACGCGGCAGGCGCGGGCTCCGGCGTGTACAACACC
Organism: Rhodococcus maanshanensis NBRC 100610; assembly: GCF_001894865.1. Lineage (GTDB taxonomy): Bacteria > Actinomycetota > Actinomycetes > Mycobacteriales > Mycobacteriaceae > Rhodococcus_G > Rhodococcus_G maanshanensis. The sequence goes on from NZ_BCXA01000055.1 coordinate 16,177, forward strand.
ACCCGCCAGGTCGGTGCGGTGCTCGGTAGCGCAGGCATCGGCGCCCTGATCACCTCGCGCCTGACCGCCAACGGCGTGCCCACCGGCGGTGCACACGAGGCAGGCGGCGCGATGCCGAGCTTCATCGTCGACGGCTTCAGCACCTCGATGGCACAGGCGGTGCTGCTGCCCGCGGGTGTGCTGTTGATCGGTTTCGTTGCCTCGCTGTGCTTCTCGCGCCCCATCCGGGAGGGCGACCAGCCCCCGGTCGAGGCCGAAGAGGAGCGCGTCCAGGCCTAGGCCGCGCGGGCTCGGGTGTGGCAGGCTGACGCCATGACAGCGTCGTTCCCGCCCGCCAGCCCCGAGCCCGCCAAGCCGACCCGGCTGGAGCGCGTCACCACGGACGCAGGCGCCGAGATCGCGGTGCTGACGTTCGCGCACGGACCGCTGAACCTGTTCGACAAGGCCATGTTCGACGCGATCACCGCCGACGTGGACGCGCTGAGCGCGGCCCCGCCGCGTGCGGTCTTGCTGCGCGCCGAGGGCAAGGTCGTCTCCGGCGGCGTCGACGTGCACGTCTTCGAGGGCTTGAACACCGAGCAGGGCGCCGAGCTGTGGCGGACCCTGTTCGCGGAGATCATCCACCAGATCGAGGCCCTGCCCTGCCCTGTCGTGTATGCCGCGCACGGGTTGACGCTCACCGCCGCCTTCGAGATCGCGCTCGCCTGCGACATCATCCTCGCCGGGCCAAAGGCCAAGTTCGGGCTCGTCGAGACGGTGGTCGGGTTGACGCCGTCGATGGGCGGGCCGCAGCGGCTCGCCGAGCGCGCCGGTTCGGGCAGGGCAAGGGAACTGGTGATGACCGGCGATCTGTACGACGCAGCGACATTGGCCTCATGGGGGGTCGTCAATGCGGTGCACGATGATGTCGACGCGGCCGCCCGCGCCCTGGTCACGAGGCTCGCGGACGGCCCGACCCGAGCGCACCACGCCACCAAGCAGATCATCGAGGCCTGGCGCTCGGGCGGTGTCGCACATGCGGACTCGATCACCCCTGAGGTCTCGGGCGAGCTGTTCGGGACCGAGGACCTCGCGGGTGCGGTCCGCAGCTTCCTCGACGTCGGACCAGGAAAGGCCACCTACACGGGGCGCTGAGCGCGGAGTCGGCTCGCGTCGGCGCGGTAGCGCCTAGGGTGGGCGCATGTCTGATGAAGTGCTGCTCGAACGTCGTGGCCGCATCCTGGTCATCACCATCAATCGCCCCGAGGCGCGCAACGCGATCAACGCCGCGGTCAGCAACGGACTCGCGGCCGCGGTCGACGAACTCGACGCCGATGCGGACCTGTCGCTCGCCGTCCTGACCGGTGCCGGGGGCAACTTCTGCGCCGGCATGGACCTCAAGGCGTTCGTCGCGGGCGAGAACGTGATCGCCCCCGGCAAGGGGCTCGGGTTCACCGAGGCGCCGCCCCGCAAACCGATCATCTCCGCCGTCGAGGGATACGCACTCGCAGGCGGCACCGAGCTGGTGCTGGCGACGGACCTGGTGGTCGCCTCCTCGGAGGCGCGGTTCGGCATCCCCGAGGTCAAGCGGGGACTGGTCGCGGCCGGTGGCGGACTGCTGAGGCTGCCGAAGCGGATTCCGTACCAGAAGGCGCTCGAATTGGCGCTCACCGGAGACAGTTTCACCGCCGAGGAGGCGCACGGCTACGGCTTCGTCAACCGGCTGACCGAACCCGGCAAGGCTCTCGACGGCGCGCTGGAGCTGGCCGAGCGGATCACCGCCAACGGCCCGCTCGCGGTCGCGGCCACCAAGGAGGTGATCGTCAAGTCGTCAGCGTGGACCGACGAGGAGGCGTTCACCCGGCAGCTCGAGCTGATGGGTCCGGTCTTCGCATCGGAGGACGCGCAGGAGGGGGCGATCGCCTTCGCGCAGAAGCGCGCGCCGGTCTGGAAGGGCCGATAGCGGTGCGCCGACGTCGGGTGGCCGTGCTGTCGGCACTCGTGCTGGTGGCCGGGCTACTCGGCGGATGCGCAACGCAGGAACAGGATTCGGCGACGGACCAGGCGGAGATCGCCGCCGACGGCTACGTCTACGGCTATGCCCCGGTCGCCCTGGCCAGGACCAGGGCCAACATGATCTGCCTGCTGCCGGTCAACCAGCTCTACAGCCAGTCCGCCATGTCGGGGCCGGAGACCAGGGTGGTCGTCGCCCCGAACGCGGACACCCTGTACTCGATCGCCTGGCTCGACCTCCGGTCCGGACCGGTGCTGCTGACCCATCCCGAGATGGGGGAGCGGTACTTCGATTTCCAGCTCCTCGACATGTACACCAACGTGTTCGGCAACATCGGTACAAGGGAGACCGGGCAGGCGGCCGGCTCGCACGTGATCGTGCCGCCAGGGTGGCACGGCGAGACGCCCGCGGGCGCAGCGGTGATCGAGTCACCCACATGGGATGCCTGGGTGATCGGGCGCACCCTTGTGGAGTCCGATGCGGACCTCGCCGCGGCACGTGCCGCCCAGCAGCAGTACGCGATGACCGTGCTCACCTCCCCGATCCCGGACGCGCCGCCGCCGTTGCCACCGACCGACTGCGGCAACAACCCGGCACCGCAGGCGATCGCGGGATCCGGCCCGAAAGTCTTCGACGAGCTCTCCGCGATCCTCGCCGCCAACCCGCCGCCCGAGGCGGACGCGCCGATGCTCGAGCAGCTCGCCACCCTCGGGGTGACGCCCGGCGCGACCCCGAGCAGCGGCGAACCGGACGACGTCACGGCCATGGCCGCGGGAGTGGTCCGCGGGGACAAGCAGATCGTCGGGCTCGCGAGCACCTCGTCCGGCGGCGACGGCCCATGGAGCTCGTTGCAGGACGCGGGCCGGTACGGCACCGACTACCTGCACCGCGCCGGGGTGGCGAAGATCGGGCTCGGGGCGAACGTGCCCGAGGAGTCGATGTATTACGTCGCCAGGACCGACGCGGGGGGCGCCGCGCTGCGCGGAGACGGTGACGGCTACCGCCTGCACTTCCCGGCAGACGGGCTGCCGCCGATCGACGAGCGCGGCTTCTGGTCCGTCACCCTGTACGGACCGGACATGTTCTTCGTTGCGAACCCGTTGGGACGCTATGCGATCGGTGACCGTACCCCCGGACTGGTGCGGGGCGCCGATGGCTCGCTCGACCTCTGGATCGGGGCCAAGCCGCCCGCGTCCGGCCCGTCCAACTGGTTGCCCGCCCCGCCCGGCGAGTTCGTCCTCATGCTGCGCTCCTACCTGCCGACCGACCAGTCGTGGACGCCGCCCGCGCCGGAACCGGGGCGTTGACGCGGGATACTGGACGCCTGACGACCTCAGGAGGACACCGTGTCGACCCCGCTCGCCGAGCTGCACATGCACATCGAGGGATCCCTCGAGCCGGAGCTGATCTTTGCGCTAGCCGAGCGCAACAAGGTGGAGCTGCCCTATCGGGACCTCGATGACCTGCGTGGACGCTACGAATTCAGCGATCTGCAGTCCTTCCTGGACCTCTACTTCGCGAACATGGCGGTGCTGCGGACCGAGCAGGACTTCGCCGACCTGGCCCGCGCCTACTTCGCCCGCGCGGCGGCGGGCGGGGTGGGGCACGCCGAGATCTTCTTCAACCCGCAGGCGCACACCGCGCGCGGGGTGCCGCTGCGCGCGGTCCTCGACGGGCTCGGCGATGCCGTCCGCGCCAGCGCGGCCGAGTTCGGTCTGACCAGCGACCTCATCGTCGCGGTGCTGCGGGACCGGCCTGCCGAGGAGGGCATGGCGATGCTCGACGAGCTGCTCGGGCTCGACGTCCCGGTGCTGGGCATCGGGCTCGATTCGGCGGAGGTGGGCAACCCGCCGTCGCTGTTCGAGGACGTTTTCGCGCGGGCCCGCGCCAACGGACTGCGGGCCGTCGCCCATGCGGGGGAGGAGGGCCCGCCGGAGTACATCCGGCAGGCGCTGGACGTGCTCAAGGTGGAGCGGGTCGACCACGGGGTGCGCTGCCTCGAGGACGCCGAGCTGGTGGCGCGCCTGGTCGAGGAGCAGATCCCGCTGACGGTGTGCCCGCTGTCGAATGTGCGGCTGCGGGTGGTCGACACGCTCGCCGACCACCCGCTGCGCACCATGCTCGACGCCGGCCTGCTGGTGACCGTGAACTCCGATGACCCGGCCTACTTCGGCGGGTACGTCGACGACAACTTCGCCCGCCTGCAGGCCGAGCTGGGGCTGACCGCCGAGGAGCGGGAGACCCTGGCCCGCAACTCGATCCGGGCCTCGTTCGCCTCCCAGGAGCGCAAGGCCGCACTCCTGGGAGGCGCGGGGCGTTAGATCCGCTCGTAGATGGTGGCGTTCGCGGTGCCGCCGCCCTCGCACATGGTCTGCAGTCCGTACCGGGCGCCGGTGCGCTGGAGGTGGTGCACGAGGGTGGTGGCCAGGCGGGCGCCGGATCCGCCGAGCGGGTGGCCGAGGGAGATGGCGCCGCCGAGCGGGTTCAACTTGTCCGACGCGGCGCCGGTCTCACGCTGCCAGGCCAGCGGCACCGAGGCGAAGGCCTCGTTGACCTCGAAGACGTCGATGTCGTCGATGGACAGCCCGGACCTCTTGAGAGCCAGCGCGGTCGCCGGGATCGGTCCGGTGAGCATCTTGACCGGGTCGTCGCCGGTGACGACGGCGGTGTGCACCCGGGCGAGCGGGGTCAGGCCGAGCGCCTTCGCCTTCTCCGAGGTCATGATGAGCACGGCCGCGGCGCCGTCGGAGATCTGCGAGGCATTGCCCGCGGTGACGACGCCGTTCTCGCGGAACGGGGCCTTGAGGCCGGCCAGCTTCTCGACGGTGGAGCCGCGGCGGATGCCCTCGTCGGCGTCGACGATCGTGCCGTCGACGGTGACCGGGGCGATCTCGCCTGCGAACGCGCCGTCGTCCTGGGCTCGGGCGGCGCGCTCGTGCGAGGCCACCGCGTACTCGTCGAGCTCGGTGCGCGAGATGCCCCACTGCTCGGCGATGATCTCCGCGCCGACGCCCTGGTTGAACCGGCCGTTGAAGCCGGGCGCCTGCAGCGCGTCCGCGTAGCGCTCGCGGGCGGGGCCGCCCATGTCGCCGGTGCCGGGGACCGCGGACGATCCGAGCGGCACCGCGGACATGATCTCGACGCCGCCGGCGATGATCACGTCGGCCTGGCCGGACACGACGGTCGCGGCCGCGGTGGAGATGGCCTGCTGCGAGGAGCCGCACTGGCGGTCCATGGTGAAGCCGGGGATGGACTCCGGCCAGCCCGCGCCCAGCACGGCCATCCGGCCGATGTTGCCGGTCTGCATGCCGACGCTGTTCACGTTGCCCCAGTGGACGTCGTCGACGACGGTCGGGTCGATGCCGGTGCGGGCCGCGATCGCGCGCAGCACGTGCGCGGACAGCTCGACGGCGTGCACGCCGGACAGTGCGCCGCCGCGTTTGCCGACGGGGGTGCGGACGGCCTCGACGATCACCGCATCACGCATGGTCAACTCGCTCTCTGTCGTCGGCCACAGCCGGATTCGATATTGAATCTAATCATTTACCGGATGAGGCGACGCGAGCCTTCCCGACTGCTGGGAGTCCGGTGGCCGTGGTGTTGCTGCGCGAGGAGGTGCCTGCTCCGACCTCCCCGCGCTCGTCCGGGGCGACCTAGCCGAGCACCTGGCGCAGGTAGGCGTTGTCGAACACGCGGGCCGGGTCGTACTTGTCCCGCACCGAACGGAACTCGTCGAAGTGCGCGTAGGTCGGCTGCAGATCCGCCGCGGTGCGCGAGTGCAGCTTGCCCCAGTGCGGTCGTCCGTCGACGGCGCGCGCGATCGACTCCACGGCGTTGAAGTACTCGGTGTGATCGCGACGGTGGTACTGGTGCACGGCGATGTACGCGGAGTCGCGGCCGTTGGCGGTCGACAGCCAGACATCGTCGGCCGCGGCGAAGCGGACCTCGACCGGGAAGGCGACCCGGAAGTCGGACTTCTGCAGCCAGCCGTCGATCTCGCGGAGCGTCTCGGGGAGCGCCTCGGCGGGGATCGCGTATTCCATCTCGCGGAACCGAACCCGGCGCGGGGAGGCGAACACCGCGTAGTTGCGATCGGTGAACTCGCGCGCCGAGAGCGCCCGCGAGGAGACGTTGTTGATCCGCGGGATCGCGGCAGGGAACCGGGTGGCGAACCGGTTGACGCCCTCGAAAAGGGTGTTGGAGAGCAGCTCGTCGTCGACGTAGCCGCGGATCTTGTTGACGGGGGTGAGCGGGGTGTTACCGGGGAGGCGCGTGTTGTGCTTGGTCAGCACCCGGTCGGTGTGCGGGAACCAGTAGAACTCGAAGTGGTCGACGCCGTTGGCGTGCTCGTCGATCCGTTCCATGGTCTCGCTCAGTCGCGCGGGGGCCTCGACAGCGCGCATGGCGTAGGCGGGTTCGCACAGCAGCGTCATGGATGCGATGACGCCGAGCGCCCCGAGGCCGAGCCGCGCCGCGTTGAACAGTTCGGCGTTCTCCTCGGCGGAGCAGTTCACCACCGAGCCGTCCGCCAGCACGATCTGCAGGCCGCGCACCTGGGTGGCCAGGCCACCGAAACGGGCGCCCGTGCCGTGGGTGCCGGTCGAGATCGCGCCCGCGATCGACTGCACGTCGATGTCGCCGAGGTTCGTCATCGCGAGACCCAGAGACCACAATGTGGGATTGAGTTCGTTCAGTCGGGTGCCCGCGAGGACGGTGACGAGGGCGCCCGATGGTTCCACCGGGATCACGGACTGGATCCCCGTAAGGTTGTCCAGGCTGATCTGCACGCCGTCGGTGACCGCGACCGGCGTGAAGGAATGTCCGGCACCAATGCACTTGACGTGCAAGCCTTCCGCTGCGGCGCGGGTGATCTCGTCACTCAGCTCCGCGACAGTCGCGGGCGCGGCGAGGCGAGTGGGCCGCGCGCTCGCGCAGCCGGCCCAGTTCTGCCAGAAATGTGATTCCATTCACTCACTATCTCCTGGACGATCGTCCAGGTCAACACCTGATACGGAACTTGCTCCGGCGTTCTAGGATCGGCAGATGCTGAATAGGCTTCCTGCGGACGAACGTCGCGCCCAACTCGTCGAGTCCGCGATGGGTATCGCGGAGCGCACCGGGATCAATTCCGTCACCATTCGTGCCGTCGCCGAGGAGGCAGGGGTCTCGCTCGGGGTGGTCCACTATTGCTTCGAGAACAAGGAGGCGCTGGTCGCCGCCATGGGCGAGGCTCTCGTTCTCCAGCTCAGCGGTGCGCTGCGGTACGCGTTCGGCACGGCGCAGGGAGACGGCGACCAGAGCGGCCTGCGTGGCCTGCGCGAGGTGCTGCACAGCGGCCTGTCCAATATGTGGCCGCTCATCGAGATGACGCCGAACCGGCAGCTGCTCACCTATGAGATCACCGCGTACGGGCTCAGGCAGCAGGCCGCGGGCGCCGAGCTCGCCGGATCCATCGCCTCCCTGCAGTACCAGACCATGGACGTCGAGGCGACCGCGTTCCTCGAGGAGACGGCCCGGTACACGGGGACCACCTGGACCGAACCGGTCGAGCACATCGCTCGCTTCTGCCTGGCGGTGATCGACGGCATCGTGCTGCGGTGGCTCGTCGACCGTGACGGCGAGGCGGTGATCGCCCAACTCGACGACGCGGTGCAGATGATCGCCATGAAGGCGGTAGAGGCGGAAACCGAGCAGGGCTAAAACCTGGACACTCGTCCAACTGAGTGGTTGACTCTGGCCATGACCTCGACCCGCGAACGGCTGGACTCCTACGCCATGACCTCCACTCGCGAACGGCTGGACGCCGCTACCCGTGAGCTCGATCCGCCGCTGGCCGCGGTGGACCTGGGCACGCTGCGCACCAACGCCGCGGACCTCGTCCGGCGCGCCGGTGGCACCCCGGTCCGGGTGGCCAGCAAGTCGGTGCGCTGCCGGGCGGTGCTCGAGGAGACCCTTGGCTCCGGGCTCACCGCGCAGGGTGGATTCCGGGGCATCATGTCCTACTCGCTGCGCGAGGCGATCTGGCTGGTGCGGCTCGGCGCGCGCGACGTGCTGATGGGGTACCCGACCGTCGACAGGAGTGCGCTCGCCGAGCTCGCCTCCGACCCGCTGCTGCTCGAGTCGATCACGTTGATGGTCGACAACCCGGCCCAGCTCGAGGTGCTGCACGGCGCGGCGGGCAGCACCTCGGTGCCCGCCCGGGTGTGCCTCGACATCGATGCCTCGCTGCGGGTTGGCCCCCTCCATCTCGGCGTCCGGCGGTCACCGCTGCGGACGCCCGAGGAGGCCGAGGTCGTCGCCCGTGAGGCCAAGCGCCGCGGGTTCGTCGTGGTGGGCGTGATGTTCTACGAGGCGCAGATCGCCGGTCTGCCCGACACCAGCGCGCCGGTCCGGCTGGTCAAGCGCGCCTCCGCGGCCGAGCTCGCGACCAGGCGCTCGGCCGTCGTCGATGCGGTCACCGCCGCCGTCGGCGAGCTGCAGATCGTCAACAGTGGCGGCACCGGCTCGCTCGAGGTCAGCTCCGCCGACAGCTCGGTCACCGAGGTGACGGCCGGCTCCGGGTTGTACGTGCCGACGCTCTTCGACCGGTACAACGCGTTCACTCCGCGCCCGTCGGTGTACTTCGCGTTGTCCGCGGTCCGCAAGCCGACGTCCCGCATCGCCACCCTGTTCGGTGGCGGCTACATCGCCTCGGGCCCTGCGGGTCCCACGCGGGTGCCGACCCCCGTCTGGCCTGCGGGCCTCAAGCTCACCAGGAACGAGGGCGCGGGCGAGGTCCAGACCCCGGTGACCGGTGATCCGGCCGCAGCCCTCCAGATCGGGGACCGGGTCTGGTTCCGGCACGCCAAGGCGGGCGAGCTGTGCGAGCGGTTCAACGAGCTGCACCTCGTCGACGCCGACGGGACCCGCACCACGGTGCCGACCTTCCGTGGTGAGGGGCAGTGCTTCGGCTAGACGTGCGTCCGCATGAACGCGCCCAGCTCCGCCAGGCCCTCGGGCGTGGACGGCAGGTAGCGCGTGAGCGCGGGGGAGCGCACGATCACCGCGCGCCACTTCCCCCGCGACACCGCGACGTTCAGCCGGTTCCTGGACAGTAGGAATCCCATGCCGCGGGGCACCTCGTCGACCGACGACGCCGTCATCGACATGAGCACCACCGCGGCCTCGCGGCCCTGGAACTTGTCGACGGTGCCGACCAGGACCTCGTCGAGCCCCGCGTCGGCGAGGGTCCGCCGGAGCAGGCTCACCTGCGCGTTGTACGGCGCCACCACCAGGATGTCCGACTGGCCGAGCGGGCGGGTGTCGGCGCCGTCGGTCCAGTCCCGGCCGAGCAGCGCCCGTGCCTCGGCGAGGATCGCGGCGGCCTCCTCGGTGGAGCTGGTGGCGTTGCCGTGGTGCTCGATGTACAGCGCCGCGACGCCGGGCTCGACGCCCGCGAGTGCCCGCTGCGTGGTGACCGACTCCTGCGATCGGAGCCTGCCGTCGTAGGACAGCATCGAGACGGCCTCGCACACCCCCGGATGCATCCGCCACGTCCGGTCCAGGAAGTAGCCGAGTTCCGGCGGTAGGGCGCCGTGGCCCTGCGCCAGCCAACCCAGCGCCGACGTGTCGACCGGCTCCGGGTGGGTGCCCTGGCTGACCTGCGGCAACTGCTGCGGGTCGCCCAGCAGCAGGAGGTTGCGCGCGGAGATGCCGACCGCCACGGTGTTGGCGAGGGCGAACTGGCCTGCCTCGTCGACCACCAGCAGGTCGAGGCTGCCGGGCGGCACCCGGTCGGCGTGTGCGAAATCCCATGCGGTGCCGCCGATCACGCACCCCGACTGGTCGTGCTCGGCGAGGAACCCGGGAAAATCCTTGGTATCCAGCTTCGTCCAGGCCGGGTCCGCCGCGAGGCCCGAGCCGGGCTTCTTGGCGACCCGCTCGCCGGGGACGCCTGACCGCACCACCGCATCGAGCATGTTCTCGACCACCGAATGGGACTGCGCGACCACCCCGACCCGCCAGCCGTGCCGGGTGACCAGGTCCGCGACCACCGCGGCGCCGGTGTGGGTCTTGCCGGTGCCGGGTGGGCCCTGCACGGCGAGGTAGGAATCGTCGAGGTCGAGCAGCGCCGCGGTGATCGCGGCCGCGCGCCGGTCGGGATCGGCGGTGGGCAGCGGTGCGCCCGAACGGGTGCGCGGCGGGATCCGGCGCAGGATGTCCACCGCCGCCGTTGCAGGCATCGCAGGCAGCCCGGAGGCCATGGCGGCGGCCTGCTCGGCGATCGCGGCCTCGATGCGCTGGGTCGGCACCGGCCGACCGGGAGCGAGCGCGATCGGCAGCGCGGCGTGCGGTTCCGCGCCCCGTTTCAGCACCTCCTCGACGACCACCACGTCGCGGACCTCGCCTGCCGGGCCGGCCTCCTCGGTGCAGGAGAGCACCGTGACGTCGGTGGTGCCGCGGGTGCGGAGGTCCTCCGATCCGATGCCGGTCGTGGCGTCGTACAGGGCGAACACCTTGTCGCCCGGCCGGGTGGTGGAGCCTGCACCCCAGGAGCCGACGAGCCGGAGATGACGTCGCAGGTTCTGTCGCGGGGTCTTCTTGTGCCAGTCCTCGGGCACGCTCGTCGACCGCGCGACGAGCACGTCCGCGGTGTCCGCCCACTCCTCCTCGGCCCGGACCTGCGCGAGCCGGTCGAAGTGTGCCCACCAGAAGGGCTTTCGCTCACGCCGGTGATAGCCGACCGCGGCGGCCATCAGGGCCGCTGCCTGCTGGTCGTCGGTTCGGCGGCCGGGCAGCGTGTCGCCTACGTACGCGCGCAGCGCCTGCTCGGACGGATCGGGCTCCTCGACCACCGAGACGGCGGTCTGCTGGGGGTGCGCCGTCACCCCGTGCTCGGCGGCGATGCCGAGCAGCCAGTCCCGCAACCGATGCGTGGACACGCAGTCGTACTCGTTGTAGTCGGCGATGTCGCCGAGCAGGGCCTCGGCCGCCGCGGTCCGCCCGGTGTCGCGCAGCTCGCAGTAGTCGGCGTAGGCGACGATCGAGGCGGCGGCATCGGTGACGTCACCGCCGCGCAGCTGCTCACCCATGTAGAGCGGCTCGAGCTTCTTGATCGAGTACGACGGCGCGCCGACCCGGACCGAGCCGCGGACCACCGGGTACAGGTCGACCAGCACGTTCTCCCGCAACAGCGTGTCGACCGCCTCCTCCCCGACGCCGTAGCGGCCTGCCAGGCGCAGCAGGGCGCTCTTCTCGTAGGCCGCGTAGTGGTAGACGTGCATGCCCGGGAACCGCGCGCGCCGCTCGGCGACGTAGTCCAGGAATTCGATCAGGGCGCGGCGTTCCTGCGCGCGGTCGTGTGCCCAGAACGGGCGGAAGGCCCCGGAGTCCGCCTCGACGACGCCGAACAGGTATTCCAGGCCCCAGTCCGGCGACCCGTCCTCGGCCCACATCGGATCGCCCTCGAAGTCGAAGAAGATGTCGCCCGGATCGGGGGCCGGGATCGAGGCGAGCGACCTGGCGCCGTCGATCACCTCGAAAACCGGTGCGCCTGTGCGCTCCTGGCGGACCTGTGCCGCCGCCTGCGCCCGCAGCGAGTCGAAGGTGTACCTGCTCAGCCCCTCGACCGGCACCGACGATGCGGCGAGCGAGTCCAGGTCACCGATGCCGCCGCGGATCAGCTTGTCCCGCTGTGAGGTCCGCATCCCCGCGACCAGCAGCAGGTCGCGCTGTCGGGTCACCTCCGGGGCGCAATGCTCGCAGCGCCCGCACGCCGAGTGCCGCGGGTCAGCCCAGGAGACGGGCCCGCCGTCCTGCCGGTGTCCGTCGAGCACCCGCAGCAGCCCGTCGAGGCGCTGCCGGTACACCGGGGTGATGTCGGCGAGCCGATGCGAGGAGACGCTGTGGTCCCCGAGGACGAGGTGCGCGAGCGGCGCGGGTTCGATCCCGTCGGCGGCGAGCGCGTCGGCATAGGCCGCGAGCTGCAGCAGCGCACTGACGTTGGCCCGCCGTGAGAGCTTCGTGTCGTACACCGCGTATCGGTCGTCCTCGCGCACCAGGAAGTCGCAGAAACCGAGGAACCGGCCGTCGAAGAAGGTGCCCTGGTAGATCACGTCCGCGCCGGCCCGTGCGGCCGCGATGGTGGCCTTGTTGGCCCGGGTCAGTTCCTCCCAGTCCACGCGCGGGCGGTCGATGCGGACCACGCCGTCGCCGAACCGCTCGACGTACCGGTCGAGCTGCCGTCGCTCGTGGGCGTCGCCGAGGGAGGAGGTGCGCGCGAGCATCGGGTCCTCGCCGTCCTGACCGGTGGGCTCGGTCCGTCCCAGCTTGACGTCGAGGCGGCGTAGCAGCGCGTATTCGCAGGCTGCGGCCTGCGACAGGTCGCTGGCGCTGTGGATCAACACGTCGTCGAGGAGGAACACGGGGACGACTATCGCAGACGCCACCGACCGACCCGGGCGAATGCCACCCGGATCCGGCCGTGGTGGTTCGTCAGCCGCGTCCGCCGCAGGCCGCGGAGACCCCGGCCAGTGCCTGCGCTGTCGTCAGCTCGGCGTCGAGCGCGGGATCCTCGAGCGCGCCCCGGTCGGCGGGGTGGTCGATCCCCAGCACCGTCACCGGGCGACCGTCGGCGGGGGTGATCGTCAGTCGGGCGCCGGGTGTGAATCCGGGAGCGGGCTCCGGCGGTACGACGCCCGCTGCCGCCAGTGCACGCAGCGTCGCGTCCCAGCCGGCAGGTCCGAGCGCGACGATCACCCGCACCCACGGGCGGACCTCGGCGTACTCCCGTTCCAGCCACGACGCGTCGCCGACCGCGGAGACGATCCGGGTGCCGAACAGGTGCTGACCGGGCCCGCGCAGCCCGGTTGGCCTGGAGGCGACACCGATGCGGTGCAGCGACCCGGCGATCCGGTCCTCCGCGGCCGGGTCCGGCGCCGGGTCCACGATCAGCAGCTTGGGCAGGGTGTCGCCGTATCCGGGCACAATCGTCGACATGAGCCCTATTGAACCCGATCCGGCGCTGGTCGACGCGGCCCGTACCGCGGGCCGAGTGGTGGTGTTCTCCGGGGCGGGTATGTCCGCCGAGTCCGGCGTGCCGACGTTCCGTGACGCGCTCACCGGGCTGTGGCAGCGGTTCGACCCGACCGAGCTGGCCACCCCGCAGGCGTGGGAGCGCGATCCCGAGCTGGTGTGGGCTTGGTACGAGTGGCGCAGCGCGCTGGTGCGGCGGGTGCAGCCGAACGCAGGCCACCGCGCCGTGGCGGACTGGGCACGGTTCGCCGAGGTGGCCGTGGTCACCCAGAACGTCGACGATCTACACGAGCGGGCGGGTTCCGACGTCGCCGCGCACCTGCACGGCAGCCTGTTCGCGCCGCGGTGCAGTGCGTGCGGAACGGCGGCACACGTCGACGACGGTCCGGATCGGGCCCCGGTGGAACGTCTTTCGCCACCGGAGTGTGCCGCGTGTGGCGCGGCGGTCCGGCCGGGCGTGGTGTGGTTCGGCGAGCAGTTGCCGCAGGTGGCGTGGGAGGTCGCGGAGCGCGCCGTCGAGGGGTGTGACCTCATGGTGGTCGTCGGCACATCCGGGATGGTGTACCCGGCGGCCGAACTCCCGGCGCGGGCGGCCGCGTCGGGTGCGACGGTGGTCGAGATCAATCCGGAGCCAACCGAATTGACCGCCGTGGCGACCCATTCCTGGCGGGCCACCGCGGCCGAGGCGTTGCCTGCGCTGGTGGCGGCCTGCGCTTCGTCCTAGAAGGTCCGCAGCGCCTCACGGCTGAGCTGGTAGCCGTGCCCGGAAACCTCGTTGGCGCAGAGCAATCCGCCCTCGGTGCTCAGGCAGCCGAAGGCGCCCATCCTGATGCTGCTGCCGTATGGCAGCACCTTGCTGCCCCGGGTGACCAGCGGCCTTGGCAGACACACACCCGCGCCGACGCCCTCGTCGGTGAGCATCGCGTAGTCGGGAAACCACTGGCACGGTTCCTTCGCGTTCGCGGGCTTGGCCGCGGAGGGATAGGTGTGGTCGGTGACCTCGCACAGCAGGACGGTCGGCTCCTTCGGCGTCGAGCAGCGGATGTTGCCGCTCGGTGTCGTGAAGTGGAATCCGATGGTTGGCGCGGCGGGGGAGGAGTCGATCTCCTTCGCGTCGTGGTAGGTCTCGGGGTCGACCGCGGACCCGGCGGCGATCCGGGCGGTGTCGGTGGTGGCACCCGGAGTCGGCGGTCGCGTCGGCGCCTGCTCCCCGGAGGTGGCGGGGGCGCCCCAGTCCTCGGCAGCGACCGCCGTTCCCTCGATGCCCGCGCCGCCACACCCGCTCACCGCGAAGCCGATCGTGACGGCGCCGAGGGTGCGGAGGAGGGCGGGGGCACATGCGAGGAACCGTCGCGGCATCGGTCGACTATCTCAGATGATTTCGTGCCGCCGCGCGGTGTGCTGACGGCACAATGTCCCGATGCCATTCTTCTCGGGGGTCAGCGGGCAGGTCCATTATCGATATTGGCCGGTGCCCGATCCGGTCGTTGTCATGGTGTTCCTGCACGGGTTGGGCCAGCACAGCGGTAACTATCACCGGTTCGGACGGGCCATGGCCGCGCAGCGGATCGAGGTGTGGGCCCTCGACCACATCGGCCATGGTCTGTCGGAGGGCGACCTCGGGGTGATCGGTCCGCTGCCGGGACTGGGCGACAATGCCGTGCGGCTGGCCGCGATCGCCGAGGAGCAGAGGCCGGATCTACCGGTGGTCGTGATGGGGCACTCGCTCGGCGCGGCCGCGGCGCTCGCCGCGATCGAGGCGGAGCCGGCGAGGTTTCACGCGGCCGTGCTCAGCGCACTGCCTCGCGTCATCGCCACCAGGCCGCCGATCGCGACCCAGTTGCCGATCCTGGCCCTCCACGGTGTCGACGACAGGATGGCCCCGATCGACCCGGTCCGGTCGTGGGCGGCGGCGCTGCCGACCGCCGCGATGCGCGAGTATCCGGATGCCGGTCACGATCTGCTGCACGAACCGGTGCACCGGGTCGTGACTTCCGACGTCGCGGCCTTCGTGCTGGGTACCGTTCAGGAATGACGCCGGACCAACACCTCGAGACACTGCGGACCGAGGGTCTGCGGCTCGCCGCGATGCCCGCCGAGGCGCTCGACGCCCATGTCCCCACGGTGCCGGGGTGGACCATGGAACGGGTCGTGCGGCATACCGGGAAGGTGCACCGATGGGTGCGGGCGACGCTCGCGGCGGGGCCGGGAGCCGAGATGGACGGGGCAGGGCAGCCGGAGTCGCTGCCGCGTGGCCCGGACTGCCTGCCGGCCTACCGAGAGTCCCTCGAGCAGCTCCTGGCCGAGATCGCCGCCCACGACTTCGACCGCGGCGCACCGACGTTCGCGGGGCCGGGCACCGTCGGGTTCTGGGCGCGCAGGCAGGCTCACGAGGTGGCGGTACACCGGGTGGACGCGGCCGACGCCCTGCACGCCGCGGGCGGCCCCCCGCCTGCCGACATCGCCGCGGAGTCGGCCGCGGACGGCGTCGACGAGTGGGCCCGCCTGATGTTGGTCCGCGCCATGCCTGCCGATCGGATCCCGCCGGAGCTGCACGGCAGGACCGTGCACCTGCACGGCACCGACACCGAGGATGCAGAATGGCTGCTGCGGTTCGGACCCGACGGGGTCACCGTCGAGGCCGGGCACGCCAAGGGCGATGTGGCGGTTCGCGGCACCGCGCAGGAGCTGCTGCTGACGATGTGGCGGCGGCGACCGCTCGCAGCACTCGAGGTGTTCGGCGATGTCACCGTGGCGCAGCGTTTGGTGGATGCGGCCCGGATCTAGCCGGGCGAGCGTCGAGGGTGGAACCGGTTCGGGCGCTTGTGCGTCCAACCGGAACAGGGGACGTAGTCGGGATGGACAGTAGGGATGGAGTGTCGATGGCGACCTCGGACAACTGCAACGAACTGAACGGCGTCCTGTCGGCCTTCGTCGCTCCGGTGCCGGGGGTCTGAGCCGGATGCGGTGGAACCTCAGCCCGGACGAGTTCGACCACGCCTGGCGCGAGGCCGGACACGACGGGTTCCCGTACCCGCTGGAGGTGCGTCGCACCGTCGACGACGGTGCCGCTCACGCGCGCCTGCTCTCCGATTGGTACGAGGGCTATCGCTCCGCGGAGCTCACCGTGGCGCTGGGAATTCTCGCGAAACCGTCCGTGCGAGTGGAGATATTCGGGGTGGAGGGCGGCGCCGCCATCAGCGACGGCCTGCCTGCCGCGGTCAGCGACGGGCGGCTCGCCGCCGAATGGGATGGTCGGCCGGCAGCTGTGGTCCGGGTGCTCGGGTGCGCGAGCGAGCGCACCTCCGTGGTGGTGGCGCAGCGACCAGGGCTCACCGCGGACACCGGCGGCGACCTGGCGATGTGTCTCGGCGGGGGAGACACGCTGGCCCAGCGCATCGTGGACATGCTGCCGGGGGCCGAGGCGGGTGGCAGGAGACCGCTGAGGGCTCCGGTGTCCGAGGTTCGCGGCGGCCGCCGGTCCTCACTCTTGGTGCCGGTGCGCTCGGCGACTTCGGCGGCACGTATCCGAGCGCTGCTGGACCTACCGCGGAACGGGGTGGGGCAGGTGACCGTGACCACCGGGCTCGACCAGGACGCGTCGTCGGCGAGCCGGGCGTTCAGCTGGATCGACGTGAGCGGTGACGGTCGGTACCTGGTGCGGACCGAGTCCGCGGTCGAGATCCGGCCGCTCTCGGTCGCCGACTTCACCGCGGAGCTGCGCGCGGATCTGCCGGCGACCTACTGAGCGTCGATCAGGTCATGATGACCGCGTCGGCCGAGCCGAGCGCGAGCGCGAGGTTGTTGAAGAACGTCGTCACCGGGTCGTACACGAGTACGTCCTGCGGGTTGAGCATCTGGCACTCCTCCTGATAACCGAATGGGTCGTCCCCCCGATCGGGGGGACGACCCATTCACTCATGACCGGGGACCGCTCAGGAGTAAATGGCCTCGATTGCTGTCGCGAACTCCTGGTGGATGATGTTGCGCTTGAGCTTGAGGGTGGGGGTCAGCTCGCCGGTCTCGACGGTGAAGTCCACATCGAGGATGCGGTACTTCTTGATCTGCTCCGGGTTGGAGACCTTCTTGTTCCCCTCGGCGACCGCGGCGTCGATCTCGGCGACCAGATCGGCGTGCTTGACGATCTCCGAGATCGGGGTGTCCGCGGCGATGCCGTTGCGCTCGAGCCAACCCGGCAGGGCCTCGGGGTCGATGGTGATCAGCGCACCGATGAACGGCTTCGCGTCGCCGACGACCAGGCACTGGCTGATCAGGGCGTGGGCACGCAGCGCGTCCTCGAGCACGGCAGGGGCGACGTTCTTGCCGCCTGCGGTCACGATGATCTCCTTCTTGCGACCGGTGATCGAGACGAAGCCCTCCGAGTCGATGGCACCCAGGTCGCCGGTGTGGAACCAGCCGTCGCGGATGGAATCCGCGGTGGCCGCATCGTTGTGCCAGTAGCCGCCGAACACGACCGGGCCCTTGACCAGCAGCTCGCCGTCCTCGGCGATCTTCGCCGCGTGCCCGTTGATCGGCTTGCCGACGGTGCCGACCTTCTGGGCGGTCGTGGTGTTCACGGTGATCGCGGCGCTGGTCTCGGTGAGGCCGTAGCCCTCGTAGATCGGGAGGCCGATGCCCCGGAAGAAGTGGCCGAGACGCGCGCCGAGCGCCGCGCCGCCGGACACCGCGCGGTCACACTCGCCGCCGAGCGCCGCCCGCAGCTTGCCGTAGACCAGCTTGTCGAACAGGGCGTGCTTGAGCTTGAGCCCGAGGCCCGCGCCGCCGGTGTCCTGGGCCTCGCTCCAGGCGATGGCGGTGTCGGCGGCCTTCGCGAAGATCTTGCCCTTGCCGCCGTCCTCGGCCTTCTGCTTGGCCGAGTTGTACACCTTCTCGAACACGCGCGGCACCGACAGGATGAAGTTCGGCTTGAACGCGGCGAACTGCTCGAGCAGGGTGCTGATGTCGGCGGTGTGGCCGACGGTCACCTTGTTGTCGAAGGCGCCGAAGGAGATGGCGCGGGCGAACACATGCGCCAGCGGCAGGAACATCAGGGTGCTCTGGCCCTCGTACATCGCGTCGTCCAGCGCGATCTTCACGGCCTTGGACTCGGCGTAGAAGTTCGAGTGGGTGAGCTGGACGCCCTTGGGGCGGCCGGTTGTGCCGGAGGTGTAGATGAGCGTGGCGGGGGAGGAGGCGTTCACCTGCCCGCGGCGCTCGTGCAGCTCCTCGTCGGTGATGGCGGAGCCGCGAGCGGTGAGCTCGTCGAGGGCTCCCGCCTCGATCTGCAGCATCTCCCGCAGCGCGGGGGCGGCCTCGGCGACATCCTTGACGGTGGCGGCGTGCTTGGCGGTCTCGACGACCAGGATGGAGGTGGCGGAGTCCTCGAGGATCCACTGGGCCTGGTCGGCCGAGGAGGTCTCGTAGATCGCGACGGTGCAGCCGCCCGCGGTCCAGATGGCGTAGTCCAGCACGACCCACTCGTAGCGGGTGGCGGACAGGATGGCGACGCGATCGCCGAGCGCGATCCCGGAGGCCATCAGGCCCTTGGCGACGCCCTTGACCTGCGCTGCGAACTCGGCCGCGGTGACGTTGACCCAGGCGCCGTCGACCAGCCGCTTGAAGGGTACGTGCTGGGGGCTCTCCTTTTCGAGGCGGAACACCGTATCGGCCATCGAGATGTCTTCCGGGATGGAAAACGACGCCGGAACTTCGAACTCTCGCACTGTGACCCCTCCAGGTACTACTGACGTGTGGAGTGTGCATTGGATCACATCCGTGACCGGTATGCACTCTCAAGGCTGTCCGGATTGCGAGGGTTCGCCCTCGCTCGTGGGGAGTACATGTAACTCCGAATATCGTGATCTGCAGGTTTTTCGCCGGGTTGAGGCGAAGATCACGTTTCGAGCAGGTCGGTCACCTCCTGGTCCGTGAGCTGGTGGAAATCCCGGTATGCGCCGCCGACACCGCCGAGCCAGCGCGGGACCAGCGGGCAGATCACCTCGTCCGCTTCCTTCTCCAGCCGCGCGACCGCCTCCTCGGAGGAGACCGGCACCGCGACCACGATGCGTGCGGCCCGCTCGGCCCTGGCCACCCGGCAGGCGACCGCCGCCGTCGCACCGGTGGCCATGCCGTCGTCGACGATCACCACGGTCCTGTCCCGCAGCGGGATTCGCCCTCGATCGCCACGCAGGACCCGGGCGCGTCGCTCGAGTTCGCGGCGCTCCCGCGATTCGACGGTGGCCAGTCCGAGCGGACTCATCCCGGTCTGCGCGAGGACGTCGTCGTTGAGCACCCGGATGCCGCCCTCGCCGAGCGCGCCCATCGCGAGTTCCGGCTGCCACGGCACGCCGAGCTTGCGGACGAGGATCACGTCGAGTTCGCCGCCGAGCTCGTGCGCGACCTCGGCCGCGACCGGCACCCCGCCCCTTGGCAGCCCGAGCACGAGCGGATCCGCGTCGCGCAGGTGGCCGAGCGACTCGGCCAACGCGCGACCGGCCTTCGCGCGGGTCTCGTACAGCATCCTGTCTTCGACGCTACGCCGATCGAGAGCCTCCGGCGCCCGTGCTTCAGCGTTCGGTGATGCCGAACCGGCGCAGCTCGAGCGCCGGGTTGGTCGCTCGCACCTGGGCAATCCGCTCGGCGGTGGCCTCGGCCCGCGCGGTCCCGACCTGATCGCCGAGGGACGCGAGCACCACGCCCATCGGGTCGACGATCATCGAGTTACCCGCGCCGGTCCTTGCGCTCTGGTCGGCGGCGGCGACGTAGATGGTGTTCTCGATCGCCCGCGCCCGCACCAGGGTCGTCCAGTGGTCCTCCTTGAGCGGCCCCGGCACCCACTGGGCAGGCAGCAACAGCACGTCGGCGCCCGCGTCCACGATCCGCCGGGTGACCTCGGGGAATCGCAGGTCGTAGCAGGTCTGCATGCCGAAGCTGAGCCCCTCCACCTCGAAGGTCGCCGGATCGTCGATCGCCCCGGCGCGGAAGAACTCGGATTCGCGGTAACCGAAGGCGTCGTAGAGATGCAGCTTTCGGTAGACGGCGGCGATCCGGCCGTCGGGAGCCGCCGCGACAAGGGTGTTGGAGACCCGCTCGTCGCCGTCGAGCGCCTCGTTGATGCCTGCGATCACGTGCACGCCGAACTGGCCGGCGATCTCGAGCATCCCGCCGACGAACGGGCCGTCCAGCGGTTCGGCGGAGGACAGGATGCGTTCGTCGGTCGGCGGCGCGGTGAACATGGCGTACTCGGGTGCCACCACCAATTGCGCGCCGCGCGAGGCCGCCTCGCCGACGAGGTTCCGCAGCGTCAGGTGGTTCTCCCGCTTGTCCTGTCCGGCGGAGAACTGGGCAACGGCGATCTCGACCATGGCACGAGTATGGCCCAGCCGGTGGGCGCGCCGCGGGCGCGCCCACCGGTGCGTCCTACCCCGTGGAGGTGAGGTTGCCGTCCAGATAGGCCTGGTACGCGGGCAGATCCAGCATGCCGTGCCCGGACAGGCCGATGACCAGGACCTCCGGCTCGGTCAGTCCGCGCGCGTACTCGGCGCAGGCGGCGATCGCGTGCGCGGACTCAGGTGCGGGCACGATGCCCTCGGCGCGCGCGAACAGCACGCCCGCGGCGAACGAGTCGGTCTGGTCGACGGCCTGGCCCTGCACGTAACCCAGCTCGACGGTGTGGCTGAGCAGTGGCGCCATGCCGTGGTAGCGCAGGCCGCCTGCGTGGATCGGGTCAGGGACGAAGTCCTGGCCGAGGGTGTGCATCTTCAGTAGCGGCGTCAGGCCCGCCACATCGCCGTGGTCGTAGCGGTATTCGCCCTTGGTGATCGAGGGGCAGGCGGCCGGCTCGGCGGCGATGATGCGCGTCGTGGCCCGCTCGTGCAGCACCTCGCGGATGAACGGGAACGCCAGCCCGGCCAGGTTGGATCCGCCGCCCGCGCAGCCGAACACCACGTCCGCGTTGGCCTCGCCTGCCGCGCGCAGCTGCTCGACGGCCTCGAGGCCGATGACGGTCTGGTGCAGGACCACGTGGTTGAGCACGCTGCCGAGGGCGTAGCGGGCGTCGGGATCGCCTGCCGCGACCTCCACTGCCTCGCTGACCGCGATCCCGAGCGAGCCGGGGGTGTCGGGGAAGTCGGCGAGCATCTTGCGACCGGACTCGGTGAGGTCGGACGGGCTCGGGTGCACGGTGGCGCCATAGGTCTCGATCAGGTGGCGGCGGTACGGCTTGGAGGCGTACGAGGCCCGCACCTGCCAGACCTCGAGCTCGATGCCGAACTTGGCGCACGCGAAGGACAGCGCGCTGCCCCACTGCCCGGCGCCGGTCTCGGTGGTGATCTTCTTGACCCCGTCCTGGGCGTTGTAATACGCCTGCGCCACCGCGGTATTGGTCTTGTGGCTGCCCACCGGGCTGACGCCCTCGTACTTGACGTAGATGCGGGCCGGGGTGCCGAGCGCCTTCTCGAACTCCTTCGCCCGGATCAGCGGTGCCGGACGCCAGGTCCGATACACCTCGCGGATCGGTTCGGGGATCTCGATGTACTGCTCGGTGGTGGCCTCCTGCGCGATCAGCGCGCTCGGGAACAGTGCCTCGAGGTCGGCGGGCGTGACCGGCTCCCTGGTACCGGGGTGCAGGTGCGGTGGCGGCGGCACGGGCAGGTCCGCAGCGATGTTGTACCAGTGGGTGGGGATCGGCGTCTGCTCGGACACGGGCGCTCCTGGTCGGGATTCGGGCG
This sequence comes from Rhodococcus maanshanensis NBRC 100610, assembly GCF_001894865.1. Lineage (GTDB taxonomy): Bacteria > Actinomycetota > Actinomycetes > Mycobacteriales > Mycobacteriaceae > Rhodococcus_G > Rhodococcus_G maanshanensis. The sequence continues at coordinate 37,912 of NZ_BCXA01000055.1, forward strand.
AATGGGACGGGCACATTGTGATCAGCGGCACTCGCGGTGCCGCGACCAGGGTGGCCGTTACGGCCCGTTCGGATCTATATCCTAGTGCTAGGATATGGACATGCCCGCAGAGCTGACCGAATCCGAGGTGACCCTTCTCGGCCTGATCGCCGAGCGCCCGCGCCACGGCTTCGATCTCGAGAAGGTGATCGGCGAGCGCGGCATGCGGCAGTGGACCCAGATCGGGTTCTCCTCGATCTACTACCTCCTCGGCAAGCTCGAAAAGCGCGGCCTCATCGAGGAGGTGGCGGCCCCGTCGGGCGGCCCCGGCCGGGCGCGCCGGGTCTACGCGATCACCCCGGAAGGTCGGGCGGCGGCCGCGGAGCGGACCGCGGCGTTCCTCGCCGAGCCGTCCGCGGTCGCCGCGCCGGTGCTGGTCGGGATGGCCAACTGGCCTTTGCTCCCGCCCGCCGAGTCGATCGGCGCACTGCGGCGACGCTCGGACGCGTTGGGCCGCAAGCGGGCCGAGGTGCTCGCCGCCCGCGACGCCCAGCAGCCGCTGCCGGATTTCGTCGACGCCGTCTTCGAGTACTCGCTCGCGATGCTCGAAGCCGAACAGAACTGGGTCGCCAGGACCCTGACAACCCTTGAGAGGAAACGATGACCAAGCTGGACTTCAAGAAGCAGAAGGAGCTCTACGCGCCTGCCACCGATGACTTCGTGCTGGTGGAGGTGCCGGCGATGTGGTTCCTCATGATCGACGGCCACGGTGATCCGAATGTCTCCGAGGACTACCGGCTGGCGGTGGAGGCGCTGTACGCCGCGTCGTACGCGGTGAAGTTCGCGAGCAAGAACGGCCACGAGGCCGACTACGTGGTCGGGCCGCTGGAGGGCCGGTGGTGGGCACCCGATCCCGCGGTCTTCGTCGACCGCAGCAAGTCAGAGTGGAACTGGACGATGCAGATCCGGCAGCCGGACTGGATGACCGCCGAGGAGGTCGCGGTCATCCTGGTGGAGACGGAGTCCAAGAAGAAGCTGCCCACCGTGGGGCAGTTGCGGCACGAACGGCACGAGGAAGGCCTGTCGGCGCAGATCATGCACGTCGGCTCGTACGACGACGAGGCGCCGACCCTCGAGCGTCTGCATTCCGAGTTCATCCCCGGTCGCGGTCTCGAATTCAACGGCAAGCACCACGAGATCTACCTCGGCGACCCCAGGAAGTCCGCGCCCGAGAAGCTGCGGACGGTGCTCCGTCAGCCCGTCCGGCAGGCCTGGGCGACGGGCGCGACAAGGGCGTGAACGTCGGCTCCGGGCGGCGACGTACTAAACTCCTGGTGAGATGAGCGACACCGAGCACAACCCCGAGCCGGAAACCGACACCACCACCTTTGCCGATCTCGGCATCGATGAACGGGTGCTGCGGGCACTCTCGGACGTCGGCTACGAGTCGCCGTCGCCGATCCAGGCCGCGACCATCCCGCCGCTGATGTCCGGGAACGATGTCGTCGGCCTCGCGCAGACCGGCACCGGAAAGACCGCGGCGTTCGCCGTTCCGATCCTGTCCCGCATCGACACCGAGCAGAAGCGGCCGCAGGCCCTGGTGCTGGCGCCGACCCGCGAGCTGGCGCTGCAGGTGGCCGAGGCATTCGGCAAGTACTCGGCGCACATCCCCGGGCTGAGCGTGTTGCCGATCTACGGCGGTCAGGCCTACGGCGTGCAGTTGTCGGGTCTGCGGCGCGGGGCGCAGATCATCGTCGGCACCCCTGGCCGGGTGATCGATCACCTGGAGAAGGGCACCCTCGACCTCTCGCACCTGGACTACCTGGTGCTCGACGAGGCCGACGAGATGCTCAAGATGGGCTTCCAGGACGACGTCGAGCGGATCCTGGCCGACACCCCCGAGTACAAGCAGGTGGCGCTGTTCTCGGCGACCATGCCGCCGGCGATCCGCAAGATCTCCAAGCAGTACCTGCACGATCCTGTCGAGATCACCGTCAAGTCGAAGACGTCGACCGCCTCGAACATCAGCCAGCGGTACGTGCAGGTCGCGCACCAGCGCAAGCTGGATGCGCTCACCCGGGTCCTCGAGGTGGAGACCTTCGAGGCGATGATCATCTTCGTCCGCACCAAGCAGGCCACCGAGGATCTCGCCGAACGTCTGCGGGCGCGCGGGTTCTCGGCCGCCGCCATCAACGGCGACATCGTCCAGGCGCAGCGTGAGCGCACCATCGGTCAGCTCAAGAGCGGTGCGCTCGACATCCTGGTCGCCACCGACGTCGCGGCCCGCGGTCTCGACGTCGAGCGCATCTCGCACGTCGTCAACTACGACATCCCGCACGACACCGAGTCCTACGTCCACCGCATCGGCCGCACCGGCCGCGCAGGCCGCTCCGGCGAGGCGTTGCTGTTCGTGGCGCCGCGGGAACGGCACCTGCTCAAGGCGATCGAGAAGGCCACGCGTCAGCCGCTGACGGAGATGCAGCTGCCGACCGTCGAGGACGTCAACGCGCAGCGTGTCGCCAAGTTCGGCGACTCGATCACCGAGAGCCTGAACTCCGACAACCTGGCGCTGTTCCGGACGCTGATCGAGGACTACGAGCGCGAGCACGACGTGCCGCTCGCCGACATCGCGGCGGCTCTTGCCGTGCTCTCGCGCGACGGGGACACGTTCTTGATGCCGCCCGAGCCGCCCGCACCGCCGCGCCGCGAGCGCGAGCCCCGCGGGGAGCGCCCGCCTCGCAAGTTCGACGAAGGACCCAAGTTCGGGCGCGAGGGTCAGGAGCTCGCCACCTATCGGATCGCGGTCGGCAAGCGGCACAAGGTGGCGCCGGGCGCGATCGTCGGCGCCATCGCCAACGAGGGTGGTCTCCGGCGAAGCGACTTCGGCCACATCAGCATTCGGCCCGATCACAGCCTGGTGGAGCTGCCGGCGGACCTGGCGAACGAGACCCTCGAGGCGCTGCGGCGGACCCGGATCTCCGGCGTGCTCATCCAGCTGACCCCTGACCAGGGCCCGCCGGGGCACCGGCCCTCGCGCGACGGCGGCAAGGGCAAGTTCGACCGCAAGCCCAAGCGGGACCGCTACTGACGCTCGGCCTCGGCCACCAAGGCCGAGGCCCGCGCGCGGGTGAGGGTGCGCCCGCGCGCGATGCCGGCCTCGAGGCGGTCGGCCGGGATCTCCGCCCGGAGCTCGCGGTCGTAGCGGGCGAGGTCGACCGGGTCCATGGCCTGTGGGTCGTATCCCATCAGCGCGCCCTGCCTGGACACGAAGCCGGTCAGCTCGGCCGCGGTGTCGTGGTCCCCGCGCCGGAACAGCGCGTAGGCGAGCGTGGCCAGCGCCACCAGCCAGGAGGTGAGGTCGCCGTTGGACTCGCAGACCCGCACCATCCGGACCAGTTTGCCTTCGGCCTGCCCGCCCCATTTTCCCTGTGCGATATCGGTTTTGGCGTTGATCCACAGCGAGGATCCCTCGCACCACCCGTAGCCGTTCTCGGCGGCGACCCGCACCGCCTCGTCCAGGTACCTGCCTGCGCTCTCGAAATCACCGCCGCGAAAGTCGGCGGTGCCCAGACACATCAACGCCTCCGCGTGGGTGAACGGCTCGTCGGTGCGTAGCGCGCGGGCCAGTGCGTGCCCGGCGTGCTCGCGGGCCTGCTCGACGAGCCCGGACCCGGCCTCGAAGAAGGCGAGGATGAGTGCGGCTTCCGTCCTCGCGACGTCGTCGTCGGTGCGGGTGTGAAGCTCGGCCAGGTAGCCGAAGGCCTCGAGCAGGCCGGCCATGTCTCCCGCCAGATAGCGGATCAGCGTCACCCCTGAGACGGCGCGCACCCGGGTCGGGCTGAGACGCTCGCCTTGGATGGGGCAATCGCGGTGCCGCAGTGCCTGATCGAGGTAGCTCAACGCCTCGGCCACATGACCGCTCCGGTACCAGTACCAGTACACCCCGCCCGCGATCCGGAAGTAGGTCTCGTCGTCGTGCAGGCAGGCCTCCAGTGCCGCGCGCACGTTTGCGATCTCCAGGTCGAGCCGACGCATCCAATCGGTGCTCTGCGGACCGCGCAGCCCGTAGTGGGCGCCGTCGGCCATCTCGCAGACCCAGCGGGTGTGCCGCTCGCGCACCGCGGCGGTGAGTTCGGGCTGCCGGACCAGGGCGGCGTAGCGCCGGAGGGTCTCGAGCATCCGATACCGGCGGGGGTCACCGCCGACGACGATGATCAGCGACTTGTCGACCAGTGAGCCGAGGTCGGTGAGCAGGTCGGGGGAGTCGGTGATCGCCCTTGCGCCGTCCAGGTCGAAGCCGCCGCTGAAGATCGCAAGGGACTGGAACAGCTCTTGTTCCGACGGCGACAGCGAGTGGTACGACCAGTCGACCGCCGCCTGCATCGTGGCGTGCCGTGCGTTGGTCCGTGAGCCCCCACGAAGCACCGCGAACCGGTCGTCGATGTTCGCGATCAGCTGCCGCACGGACAGGGTGCGGCACTGGGCCGCGGCCAACTCGATGGCGAGCGGCATGCCGTCGAGTTCGGTGCAGAGGGTCGAGATCAGCTCGTGCTCGGCGTCATCGGGTTCGAAGCCACGGGACTGGGCGGATGCCCGCTGGACGAACAGTGATACCGCTTCGCCCCCGCGGCCCTCGGACAGCGGCGGCACCTCGTAGACGAATTCGCCTGCGGCCCCGAGCGCCTCACGGCTGGTGGTGAGGATCCGGACGCGGGGACAGGTGGACAGCACGGTGTCGACGAAGTCCGCCACCGGTGTGAGTACCTGCTCGCAGTTGTCGAGCACGAGCAGGAGTTCGCGATCGCGGAACACGGCCGCGAGTGGATCGGATCCGCCCGAGATCGTCACGCCCATCGCGGTCGCGATGGCGTCGGTGACATGGGACTTCTCGCGGGCACCCGCGAGTTCCACGAGCCAGGGCCCGTCGGCGTCCTCGCGCCTGCGCGCGGTCTCGAGCGCCAGCCGGGTCTTCCCCATGCCGCCCGCACCGGTGAGCGTGACGAGGCGGTGCGTGCGGATCAGCGTGGCGAGTTCGGTGAGCTGGGGTGCCCGCCCCACCAGCGGGGAGAGGGTGAGAGGGATGTTGTGCGCGAACGGATCCGGCGCCGCAGGCGGGGCCGGCGGTTGGGCCGCGGCAGGGGCCTTCGGTGCGGGGGTCAGGGCGACGTCGTGGTCGAGGATCGCGGCCTGCAGTGTCAGCAGGCTGGGGCGCGGGTCGGTCCCGAGCTCGTCGGCGAGCGTTTCCCGAGCCCGGCGCAGCGCGTCGAGCGCCTCGCCGGGACGTCCGGCGAGATAGTGCGCGCGGGCCAGTAGTTCCCACGACCGCTCCCGGAGCGGGTGCCGACGGGTGAATGCGTCCAGCCGGGCCGCCGCGGACCCGTACTCGCCCAGCGCGAGTGCGGCCTCCATCCGATCCTCCACCGCGTCGAGTCGGAGCGCGTCGAGCCGGTTCGCCTCGACGGACACGGCTTCGGAGTCGGTGACGTCCGCATACGCGCCGCCGCACCAGTGATCCAGTGCGGCGTCGAGGGTTTCGGCTGCCGACGTGGCGTCGCCCTCGACGAGATGTGTCCTGCCTGCTCGTGCCAGCGTGGTGAACTGCTGCCAGTCCGTGGCATCGAGTTCGAGCGCGTACCCGTTGCCGCGCCGGGTCAGCACCCGCGAACGCGACCCGGGGCGGTGGGGATCGAGCACCCGGCGGATCCGCGCGACATAGCCCTGAAGGGTGACCTTGGCGCTCGGCGGCGGTTCGGCACCCCACAGGTCGTCGATCAGGGCGTCGTCGGAAACCGACTCGCCTGCCGCGATCGCCAGCCGCGACAGCAACGCCCGCGGCACCGGACCGCCGATCGAGACGTCCTCATCGCCGACGAGCACCCGCACCGGGCCGAGAACCTGCAGGTACACGGATGTCGGAGGCGGCGTGGCTGCGGTCGGTTCGAGCATGCCGATCAGCATAGGGGGCGCGTTTGCCAGCGACTTACCAGTGCGTTGCCGGTGCCGTTCAGCGCACTGCCAACCGCTTTCCACCGCTGCCCGGCACTGTCTGTGGTGTCGGACGGACCGACGCTTTCACTGAAGGAGAGACAGATGCGCAACACCACCATCAACGAGATCCCCGCGGCCGGCGCCGAGCTCAACGAGGCGCAGCTCGCGGCCGTCTCCGGCGGTATGCGTGACCGCGGCCGCTCCAGCAAGGTCATCGACGTGGTCGACGGCTGGA
>NZ_BCXA01000056.1 GCF_001894865.1 Rhodococcus maanshanensis NBRC 100610
TGGGTTAGCAGATCACGCAGACGCTCGGCTGGGCTATCCCAGTCGAGCGTTCTGCGTGGACGGGTGGTGAGTTGGCGAGCGTGGTGCTCGAGGACAGCCCCAAGCCTTCCGGGCCCACACGCATCCGGTGTCCCGGTTGATCCAAACAGCCCGAGCCGGGGCCGTCACACTTCCAACACGGCCCATCGACGCAAGAACCCGCAGCTTCAACACTTCGCGGTCAACCTCTGAAATCGACGCGGTCGTCGCAACTCCCACTGGGTGTTGCGACGACCGCTGGAAGCTGCCCGTGGGTGTGACCGGGGCCGTTCGTGTCTCCTCGAAGCCGACTACGCGCGGGCGTCAGAAGGCCCGGCAGGACCGGATGTCGGAGGCCAGGATCGCCTTCGCGCCGATCTCGGCGAGCTGATCCATCACGTCGTTGCTGACCTTGCGCGGCACGAGCGCGCGGATCGCGACCCACGCCTCGTCGGCCAGCGGCGAGATCGTCGGCGACTCGAGGCCGGGGGTGATCCGCAGCGCCTCGTCGAGCAGTCCGCGCGGGCAGTCGTAGTCGAGCATCAGGTACTGCTGCGCGAAGACGACGCCCTGCACGCGGGCGATCAGCTGGTTGCGCGCCTTGTCGGTGCCGTCCGAGCCCTCGCGCTGGATCAGCACGCCCTCTGAGTCACAGAGGGATTCGCCGAAGGCAACCAGGTTGTGCTGACGCAGGGTGCGGCCGGAACCGACGACGTCGGCGATGGCGTCCGCGACACCGAGCTGGATCGAGATCTCCACGGCGCCGTCGAGCCGGATGACGGTGGCCTCGACGCCTCGGGCGGCGAGGTCCCGCCGGACCAGGTTCGGGTACGAGGTGGCGATCCGCAGACCGGCCAGGTCGGCAGGCGACCAGTCCTTGCCCGCGGGGGCCGCGTAGCGGAAGCTCGAACGACCGAATCCGAGGGACAGCCGCTCGGAGACCGGGGCTCCCGAGTCGAGAGCGAGGTCACGACCGGTGATGCCGAGGTCGAGTTCGCCCGACCCGACGTAGATCGCGATGTCCTTGGGACGGAGGAAGAAGAACTCGACCTGGTTCGCCGGGTCGAGGACGGTCAGATCGCGGGAGTCGGTACGGCGGCGGTAGCCGGCCTCGTCGAGGATCTCGGCGGCGGACTCGGACAGCGAGCCCTTGTTGGGTACTGCGACGCGCAGCATGGGGTGTTCCTTCCGGAAGTGGCGAGAGGGTGGCCAGAGGACGTGTGGAGTCGATGCGGAGCGCGACTCACAGATGTCGGTAGACGTCCTCGAGCTTGAGCCCACGCCCGACCATCAGCACCTGCACCCAATAGAGCAGTTGGGAGATCTCCTCGGACAGCGACTCGTCACTCTCGTGCTCGGCGGCGATCCACACCTCACCCGCCTCCTCGAGCACCTTCTTGCCCTGCGCATGGACGCCCGCGTCCAACGCGGCCACGGTGCCGGAGCCCTCGGGACGGGTGGCGGCACGGTCGGTCAGCTCGGCGAACAGCGAATCGAAGGTCTTCACGGGTCACGATTCTTTCACGGGCGAGAAGCGACTCCCCACTCGGCCAGCAGATCGAGGAGCTCGAGCCCGCGCTCAGGCGTGGACGGTTCGCCACGCCGCGGCGAACCCCGACTCCCCTATCCCCTCGAGACTCGCCCTGTGCACCCGGCGCGGTCCGATCGGCACCGCGACCTCGCACGGCACCACCAGCACCGCGCAGCCTGCCGCCTCGGCGGCCGCCGAACCGGTCGGCGAGTCCTCGACCGCCAGGCAGTGCTCGGGAGCGATGCCGAGCAGCTCCGCCGCGCGCAGGTACGGATCCGGCTCGGGCTTGCCGCGGGGAACCTCGTCGCCGCAGACGGTGACGTCGAAGTGCTCCCGCCCCAACGTGTCCAGTGCCTGCTCGGCAAGCACTCGCTCGGTGTTGGTCACCAGCGCGGTGCGCAGCCCGCTCTCCCGCGCCGTGCGCAAGGCCTCCTGCGCGCCCGGCCGCCACGGGATGCCGAGCGAGAACAGCTCGGTGACACGGGCGTTCATCCAGGCCGCGGCGTCCGCGAGGGCGGCGGCCGTCGGGTCGAGCTCGAGTGCCCCGAAGATGGTCGCGAGCGCATCGGGCCCGGAGGCGCCGATGATGGCGTGCCGCGTGCTCGCCGTCATCACCCCGCCCAGTTCGGCCGCGAGCTCGTGCATGGCGACGTCCCAGAGCTTCTCGGAGTCGAGCAGGGTGCCGTCCATGTCCCAGAGCACGGCCTTGAGGTCTGGACCCGATACCGCCATCGACACCCCGAACGTCGAGGCCTCAGACATTGAAGTACTTGGCCTCGGGGTGATGCAGCACGAACGCGTCGGTCGACTGCTCGGGATGCAGCTGCAACTCCTCGGACAGCACCACGCCGATCCGCTCCGGCTCGAGCAGGGCCACCATCTTGGCGCGATCCTCGAGGTCGGGGCAGGCGCCGTAGCCGAACGAGTAACGGGCGCCCCGGTAGCCGAGCTTGAAGTACTCCTCGACGTCCTCCGGGTCCTGCTCGGCGAGGTTGTGTCCGCCGGCCAGCACCAGCTCCTCGCGAACGCGGCGGTGCCAGTACTCGGCGAGCGCCTCGGTGAGCTGCACGCCGATGCCGTGCACCTCCAGGTAGTCCCGGTACGAGTTCGCGGCGAACAGCTCGTTCGCGAAGTCCGCGATCGGCTGGCCCATCGTCACCAGGTTCAGAGGCAGCACGTCGACCTGGCCGGTGCGGCGCGCCTCCTCGCGCGAGCGCACGAAGTCGGCGATGCACAGGAACCGGTCCCGGTGCTGACGCGGGAAGGTGAACCGGAACCTCTCCGGCGCATCGGGAGTCGGCTCGGTGAGCACGACCACGTCGTCGCCCTCGGAGACCGCAGGGAAGTAGCCGTACACCACCGCGGCGTGCGCGAGGATGCCGTCGGTGCTGAGCCGGTCCAGCCAGTAGCGCAGCCGCGGCTTGCCCTCGGTCTCCACCAGCTCCTCGTAGGTCGGCCCGTCGCCGGCCCGCTGCCCGCGCAGGCCCCACTGGCCCAGGAACAGCGCCCGCTCGTCGAGCAGTCCGGAGTAGTCCGCCAGCGAGATGCCCCTGACGATGCGGCTGCCCCAGAACGGCGGCGTCGGGACCCCGATGTCGGTGGCGACATCGGACCGTTCCGGCACCTCGACAGGAACCTCGGCGGCCTTGCGCGCCTCGGCGATTCGCTTGGACCGCTCGTGCCGCGCCTTGCGTTCCGCGGCCTTCTCCTTGGCTGCCAACGCCTCCGGGCTGTCCGGGTCCGGTCCCCCGCCGCGCTTGGTGGTCATGATGGTGTCCATCAGCCGCAGGCCCTCGAAGGCGTCGCGCGCGTAGGAGACCTCGCCCTCGTAGATCTCGGCGAGGTCGTTCTCGACATACGTCCGCGTCAGTGCCGCGCCACCGAGCAGGACCGGGAACTGCTCGGAGACGCCCTTGGCGTTGAGCTCCTGCAGGTTCTCCTTCATCACCACGGTGGACTTCACCAGCAGGCCGGACATACCGATCACATCGGCCTTCTTGTCGATCGCGGCGTCGAGAATGGTCGCGATCGGCTGCTTGATGCCGAGGTTGACCACCTCGTAGCCGTTGTTGCTCAGGATGATGTCGACCAGGTTCTTGCCGATGTCGTGCACGTCGCCCTTGACGGTTGCCAACACGATCCGGCCCTTGCCGTCCTCGTCGGTGGCCTCCATGTGCGGCTCGAGGTACGCAACGGCCGCCTTCATCACCTCGGCGGACTGCAGCACGAAGGGCAGCTGCATCTGTCCGGAACCGAACAGCTCGCCGACGGTCTTCATGCCGTTCAGCAGTGTGTCGTTGATGATCTCCAGCGGGGGCTTCTCGGTCATCGCCTCGTCGAGGTCGGCCTCGAGTCCGTTGCGCTCGCCGTCGACGATGCGCCGCTCGAGCCGCTCGAACAGCGGCAGTCCGGCGAGCTCCTGTGCCCGGGTCTCGCGGGCCGAAGCCGCGGACACGCCCTCGAACAGCTCCATCAGCTTCTGCAGCGGGTCGTAGCCATCGCTCCTGCGGTCGTAGACCAGGTCGAGCGCGACCTGACGCTGCTCCTCCGGGATCCGCGCCATCGGCAGGATCTTGGACGCGTGCACGATCGCGGTGTCAAGGCCCGCCTCCGTGCACTCGTGCAGGAACACCGAGTTGAGGACCTGTCGGGCGGCGGCGTTGAGGCCGAACGAGATGTTCGAGATGCCGAGGGTGAAGTGGATGCGGGGGTGCGCCGCCTTCAGCTGCCGGATCGCCTCGATCGTCTCGATGCCGTCCTTGCGCACCTCCTCCTGACCGGTGGAGATCGGGAAGGTCAGCGCGTCGATGATGATGTCGGACTCGTCGAGGCCCCAGTTGACGGTGATGTCCTCGATCAGTCGCTCCGCGATCCGCACCTTGTGCTCGGCGGTGCGCGCCTGGCCCTCCTCGTCGATGGTCAGCGCGACGACGGCGGCGCCGTGCTCCTTGACCAGCCGCATGATCTTCTGGAACCGCGAATCCGGCCCGGTGCCGTCCTCGTAGTTCACCGAGTTGACCGCGGACCGTCCACCGAGGTGCTCGAGACCGGCCCGGATCACGTCCGGTTCCGTCGAGTCGATCATGATCGGCAGCGTCGAGGCGGTCGCGAGCCTGCTCGCGAGTTCGGTCATGTCGGCAGCGCCGTCGCGCCCGACGTAGTCGACGTTGAGGTCGAGCATGTGCGCGCCGTCGCGTGTCTGGTCCTTCGCGATGTCGATGCACCGTTCGAAGTCCCCGGAGATCATCGCCTCGCGGAAGGCCTTGGAGCCGTTGGAGTTCGTGCGCTCACCGATCACCAGGATGCTGGCGTCCTGCTCGAACGGCACCGCGGCGTACAGGGACGAGGTGCCACCCTCGGGAACCGGGTTGCGCGTTGCCTTCTCGACCGTGCGCACCGCCTCGGCGACCTGACGGATGTGCTCGGGCGTGGTGCCGCAGCAACCGCCGACCATGCCGAGCCCGAACTCGGAGACGAAGCCGCTCAGCGCATCCGCGAGTTCCGGTGCGGTGAGCGGGTATTCGGCGCCCTTCGCGCCGAGCACCGGGAGTCCGGCGTTCGGCATCACCGACACCGGCAGCGTCGAGTGCTTGGACAGGTGCCGCAGGTGCTCGCTCATCTCCGCGGGCCCGGTGGCGCAGTTGAGACCGATCATGTCGATGCCGAGCGGTTCGAGCGCCGTCAGCGCGGCGCCGATCTCGCTGCCCAGCAGCATGGTTCCTGTGGTCTCGACGGTGACGTGGGTGATGATCGGGATCCGGCGGCCGAGCTTCTCCATGGCGTGCTGGCTGCCGATGATCGCCGCCTTGACCTGAAGCAGGTCCTGGCAGGTCTCGACGAGGATGGCGTCGGCGCCCGCCTCGATCATGCCGAGGGCGGACTCGGTGTACGCATCGCGGAGCACAGCGAACGGCGCGTGCCCGAGCGTGGGGAGCTTGGTACCTGGCCCCATCGATCCGAGCACGAACCGCGCCATGCCGTCCCGGCCGGGGCCCATCTCGTCGGCGACCTCACGCGCGATCCGGGTGCCGCGCTCGGACAGATCGCGGATCCGGTGCGAGATGTCGTAGTCGGCGAGGTTGGGCAGGTTGCAGCCGAAGGTGTTGGTCTCGACGGCGTCGGCACCGGCCTCGAAGTAGGCCCGGTGGATGTCCGCGAGCACGTCGGGGCGGGTTTCGTTCAGGATCTCGTTGCAGCCCTCGAGGCCGAGGAAGTCGTCGAGAGTGAGATCCGCGTCCTGCAACATCGTTCCCATCGCACCGTCGCCGATGACAACGCGCTGCGAGAGCGCATCCAACAGGGCGGAGTGAAATGGGGCAGACATGCCGTCCAGAGTAGTGGGCCCCTTGAAGGACCCTGGTCGTAGGCTGGTCGGGTGAGTCCAAGCGAACCCGAAGTCACGTCCGAGCACGACGCGCCCGCGCTGCGTGACCCCATCCTCGTCGCCGCCTTCGAGGGGTGGAACGACGCGGGCGACGCCGCCAGTGGCGCCGTCGAGCACCTGGAACTCATCTGGGATGCGCGACCGCTTGCCGAGCTCGACTCCGAGGACTATTACGACTATCAGGTCAATCGTCCGACGGTTCGCCAGGTCGACGGGGTCACCAGGGAGATCGAGTGGCCGGCAACCCGGGTCTCGGTGTGCTCACCCCCCGGCAGCGAACGGGACGTGCTGATCCTGCGCGGCATCGAGCCGAACATGCGCTGGCGCAGTTTCTGCGACGACCTGCTCGAGATCATCGAGGACCTGGGCGTCACCACCGTTGTCATCCTCGGCGCCCTGCTGGCCGACACCCCGCACACCCGGCCGGTGCCGGTCACCGGCACTGCGTACAGCACGGAGTCGGCCGAGCGGTTCAACCTGGAACAGACCCGCTACGAGGGCCCGACCGGGATCACCGGGGTGCTCCAGGACGAATGCGTCAAGGCGGGGGTGCCCGCCATCTCGTTCTGGGCAGCCGTCCCCCATTACGTGTCGCAGCCGCCGAATCCGAAGGCCACCGTCGCGCTCCTGCAGCGCGTGGAGGAGGTGCTCGACGTGGAGGTGCCGCTCGGCGAGCTGCCCGCCCAGGCCGAGGAGTGGGAGCAGTCGGTCACCGAGATGACCAAGGACGACGAGGAGATCACCGAGTACGTGCGCTCGCTCGAGGAGCGCGGCGACGCGGAGGTCGACATCTCGGAGGTCATCTCCAAGATCGACGGTGACGCCATCGCGGCCGAGTTCGAGCGCTACCTGCGCAGGCGTGGACCCGGCAGCTTCGGCGGCCTGTGAGATTCGTCTCTCCCGGTCACCGGGAGGCCTTTCGGCGGGGTCGGTCCCACCCCTCGGGGCCGATCCCACCAGATCACAGGCCTGTTATTCATGTCCTGACATGTGCTGGATCGGACCGGTGAGTTCTTCCTGATTCCCACGTAACCTCTGCGCAGCCACTTCGTCACCGGAGCGCAGCACCCTCGAATCCATGGCGAGCACACGGCGGTACCTGCGCAGCGTGGACAGGTGCACCGACGGGGCCGTCACGGACCTCGGACAGGTGGTGCTCTGATGCGACGACTGGTTGTGATCGGCAACGGGATGGCGGGCGCCCGCACGGTGGAGGAGATCCTCGCCAGGGGCGGCGGCGACCAGTTCGACATCACGATGATCGGCGACGAGCCGTACGGCAACTACAACCGGATCATGCTCTCGCACGTGCTGGCCGGCGAGTCCAGCACCGACGACGAGGACCTGATCCTCAACCCGATGAGCTGGTATCGGGAGAACGGCGTGAAGCTGTACGCGGGCGATCGCGCCGTCCGGCTCGACCGGTTCGCGAAGACCGTGACCTGCGCGAGCGACCGCGAGGTCGGCTACGACGTGCTGATCGTGGCGACCGGCAGCAACACCTTCTTCCCGAACATGGACGGTCTGCGCGAGGCCGACGGACGGCTCGCGCGGGGCGTGTTCGGATTCCGCACCATCGCCGACACGAACGGCATGCTGCAGATGGCACAGGCCGAGGACGATGTCTCCGCGGTGGTCATCGGCGGTGGGCTGCTCGGGCTCGAGGCGGCCTACGGACTGCGCACCCAGGGGCTCACGGTGAACGTCGTGCACTCCCCCGGCCACCTGATGAACCAGCAGCTCGACGAGCGCGGCGGATCGGTGCTGCGCGCCAAGATCGAGGCGCTCGGCGTCGGTGTGCACACCTCGGTCCGGACCGACGCGGTGTTGCGGGACGAGCAGGGGCGGGTGACCGGCGTTTCCTTCACCGACGGCAGCTCCCTCGCGGCCGACATGGTCGTCGTCACCGCGGGAATCCGTCCGAACACCGAGCTCGCCCGCGCGGGTGGCCTGGTGATCGAACGCGGCATCGTCGTCGACGACCAGATGCGCTGTGAGGACGAGGGTTCGGTGTACGCGGTCGGCGAGTGCGCACAGCATCGCGGCGAGCTGTACGGGCTCGTCGCCCCGGTGTGGGAGCAGGCCGTGGTGCTGGCCGAACACCTGACCGGTGCGAATCCCGAAGCCGCCTATGAGGGTTCACGCTCGACCACCAAGCTCAAGGTCGCGGGCGTCGACGTCGCGGCGATGGGTGTCAAGGGCCCCGAACTCGACGACGACGAGTTCCTCCAGTTCTACGATTCACGCAACGGCACCTACAAGAACGTCGTGGTGCGCGACGGCAAGCTGATCGGGGCGACCCTGATGGGCGAGGTCGGCAAGGCCGGGATGCTCACCCAGGCGTTCGACGGCAAGATCGAGCTCCCCGAGGACCGCCTCAGCCTGCTGTTCGACCTCGCCGACGGCGGCGCGGGGTCCAGCGCGGCCGACCTGCCGGACGACGCCCAGGTCTGCAACTGCAACGGGGTCAGCAAGGGCGACATCGTGTCCTGCGTGCACGCGGGTGCGTCCTCGCTCGGCGAGGTCATCGCGAAGACAAGGGCGGGCAAGGGCTGCGGCTCCTGCAAGGGGCTCGTGGCCGACATCGTCGCCTGCGCGGCGGGTGGCGCACTGGTGCCGGATCCGTCCGCCGACTGGTACGTCCCCTGCATCCCGATGACCAAGGCCGAGCTGATCGCCGCGATCCGGGAGCAGGACCTGCGCGCGGTCTCGCAGGTGTTCACCGCACTCGCCGCCGACGGTGCCGAGGACGCGGGATCCAAGATGCCGCTGGCCTCGCTGCTGCGCACCATCTGGGGGCCGGACTGGGTCGACGAGCGCGGCGCGCTGTTCATCAACGACCGGGTGCACGCGAACATCCAGCGGGACGGCACCTTCTCGGTGGTACCGCAGATGAAGGGTGGGGTGACCACGCCGGACCAGCTGCGCCGCATCGCCGACGTCGCCGACAAGTACCACGTGCCGCTGGTGAAGGTCACCGGCGGCCAGCGCATCGACCTGCTCGGGATCCGCAAGGAGGACCTGCCCAAGGTGTGGGGCGATCTGGACATGCCGTCGGGCTACGCATACGGCAAGAGCATGCGCACGGTGAAAACCTGTGTCGGCAGCGACTTCTGTCGGTACGGCCTTGGCGATTCGACCGCGTTGGGCATCGCACTCGAGGAACGGTTTCAGGGGCTCGAGACGCCCGCCAAGCTCAAGCTGGCCGTCGCGGGCTGCCCGCGGAACTGTTCCGAGGCGCTGTGCAAGGACTTCGGCGTGGTCTCGGTTGGCGAGGACCGATGGGAGATCTACGTCGGCGGCGCGGCAGGCGCCCACATCCGCAAGGGTGATCTGCTCGCGACGGTCGAATCGTCGGACGCCGTACTCGCACTGGCAGGCCGCTTCATCCAGTACTACCGCGAGGACGCGAAATGGCTGGAACGCACATATACCTGGGTTCCGCGAGTGGGACTGGAACACTTGCAGGCCATACTGATCCGCGACGAGGAGGGGGCCGTGGCCGGTCTGGACGAGCGCATGGCGATCGCGGTCGCGGGGTACCGCGACCCGTGGCAGGAACGCACCGAACCGAAGTCGCCCGCACAGTTCGTGCCGTCGCTTCCGCTGCTCCCGCTCCCCCAGGTGCCGGTCCGATGACCGCGATCGCCGAAGGCGCGACGCCGACCACGCTCGGCGCGGTCACCGACCTGACCCCGGGTGAGGGCAGGGCGTACGCCGTCCGTGGGCTCCAGCTGGCGGTGTTCCTGTTGTCGGACGGCACGATCCGCGCGATGGACGCGGTGTGCCCGCACAAGGGCGGACCGCTCGCCGACGGACAGATCGACGGCGGCGTCGTGATGTGTCCGCTGCACCAGTACGCGTTCTCCTTCGACACGGGTGCGTGCA
Organism: Rhodococcus maanshanensis NBRC 100610; assembly: GCF_001894865.1. Taxonomy (GTDB): domain Bacteria; phylum Actinomycetota; class Actinomycetes; order Mycobacteriales; family Mycobacteriaceae; genus Rhodococcus_G; species Rhodococcus_G maanshanensis. Next base: position 9,822 of record NZ_BCXA01000056.1, read on the forward strand.
CCTCGGAGGGCGTCGGTGCGGCGCAGACCTACCCGGCCCGGGTCGTCGACGGAATGGTGATGGTCGACATCTAGGAACCCGGCACACAAACGCAGCTCAACAAGTGGGGCCCCGCCTGCGGCGGGCCGAAGATCCTCGGAGAGGTACCGATGCCAAGCTCAACCAAGCCCGGCAGCACAACAGGAGTCGCGGGAACCGACCTCGCCGATTCCCTGCTCAAGTTCGGCAGACACTTCCAGCGCGGCGAGGCCTCCGAGGACCTGCGCACGCTGTACCAGATCGGCGGCCGTTCGTCGGACGACTTCTACCGCGATCGGATGTCATACGACAAGGTGGTCCGGTCGACACACGGCGTGAACTGCACCGGATCCTGCTCATGGAAGATCTACGTCAAGGACGGGATCATCACCTGGGAGGCCCAGCAGACCGACTACCCGTCGATCGGCCCGGACAAGCCCGAGTACGAGCCGCGCGGCTGCCCCCGCGGCGCCTCGTTCTCCTGGTACACCTACTCGCCGGCGCGGGTCCGCTATCCGTACGTGCGCGGCGTGCTGCTCGAGATGTACCGGGATGCCAAGGAACGCCTCAAGGATCCGGTGCTCGCGTGGGAGGACATCGCATCCGACCCCGAGAAGTCCAAGCGCTACAAGTCCGCCCGCGGCAAGGGCGGATTCGTGCGGGCCGAGTGGTGGGAGGCCGCCGAGATCGTGGCCGCCGCGCACGTGCACACCATCAAGAAGTACGGTCCGGATCGCGTCGCCGGGTTCTCCCCGATCCCGGCCATGTCGATGGTCAGCCACGCGATCGGCACCCGGTTCATCTCGCTGATCGGCGGCGCGATGCTGTCCTTCTACGACTGGTACGCCGACCTGCCCGAGGCCTCGCCCCAGGTGTTCGGTGACCAGACCGACGTGCCGGAGTCGGCCGACTGGTTCGACGCCGGCTACCTGATCATGTGGGGCTCCAACGTCCCGGTCACCCGAACCCCGGACGCGCACTACATGACCGAGGCCCGCTATCGCGGCCAGAAGGTCGTGGTGGTCTCGCCCGACTACGCCGACAACACCAAGTTCGCGGACCAGTGGCTGCCGGCGCGCCCCGGCACCGACGGCGCCCTCGCCATGGCGATGGGTCACGTGATCCTCAAGGAGTTCTTCGTCGAGAAGGACACCGAGCGGTTCACCGACTATGTCAAGAAGTACACCGACCTGCCGTACCTGATCACGCTGGACGAGCGTGGCGACGGGTATGTGCCCGGAAAGTTCCTCACCGCAGCCGATCTCGGAGACACCGCCGAGGGCGCCGAGCACAAGACGGTGCTGCTGAACGCGGAGACCGGCGAGACCGTGGTTCCCGGCGGCTCCCTCGGACATCGGTTCACCGAATCCGGCAAGGGCCACTGGAACCTCGACCTGCACGGCATCGACCCGCTGATGACCATGCACGAGGATCCGGAGATGGCGGCCAATGCGGTCGCCGTGGATTTCCCCCGCTACGACACCTCCACGCCCGGGGTGCTGCGGCGCGGTGTGCCCACCCGGATGGTGGCGGGCAGGCGGGTGACCACCGTGTTCGACCTCATGCTCGCCCAGTACGGCGTCGGCCGTCCCGACCTGCCCGGCAACTGGCCGACCGGCTACGACGACACCGAGGAGCCGTACACCCCGGCGTGGCAGGAGGGCATCACCGGCGTGTCCGCGGCCGCCGCGGCGCGGGTCGCCCGCGAGTTCGCCGACAACGCCGACCGATCCGGCGGCCGGTCGATGATCCTGATGGGTGCGGGCACCAACCACTGGTTCCACTCCGACCAGATCTACCGGTCCTTCCTGACCCTGACCATGCTCACGGGCTGCCAGGGCGTCAACGGCGGCGGCTGGGCCCACTACGTCGGCCAGGAGAAGTGCCGCCCTGTCACAGGCTGGGCGACACTCGCATTCGGCTCGGACTGGTCCCGACCCGCCCGGCAGATGCAGGGCACGATCTTCTGGTACCTGGCCACCGACCAATGGCGCTACGACCCCTTCACCGCCGAGGTGATGTCCTCCCCGCTGGCGAACGGCACGTTCGCCGGCCGCACCGCCGCGGACAACATCGCGCTCGCCACCCGCCTCGGTTGGATGCCGAGCTACCCCACCTTCAACCGCAATCCACTCGACCTGGCGGACGAGGCGGACCGGCTGGGCAAGAACGCGGCCGAGCACGTGGTGGACGGCCTCAAGACCGGTCACCTGCAGTTCGCCGTCGAGGACCCGGACGCGCCCGAGAACTTCCCGCGCTGCCTGACGGTGTGGCGCTCGAACCTGCTCGGCTCGTCCGCGAAGGGCAACGAGTACTTCCTCAAGCACCTGCTCGGCGCCGACTCGAACCTCAATGCCCGTGACTCCGAGGGCATCCGGCCCGAGGAGCTGATCTGGCGGGATGAGGCCCCCGCGGGCAAACTCGACCTACTCACCACGCTGGACTTCCGGATGACGAGCACCACGCTGTTCTCCGACGTCGTGCTGCCCGCCGCCACCTGGTACGAGAAGCACGACCTGTCCAGCACGGACATGCACCCGTTCGTGCACGCCTTCTCCCCCGCGATCTCTCCGCCATGGGAGACCAAGACCGACTTCGAGGCGTTCCACCGCATCGCCCGCGGCTTCAGTTGGCTGGCCGAGAAGCACCTCGGCACCCGGCGCGACATCGTCGCGGTGCCGCTGACCCACGATTCCAACGACGCCACCGCGCAGCCGGGCGGGCGAGTGCTGGACTGGAAACGCGGTGAATGCGAGCCGATCCCGGGCAAGACGATGCCGAAGCTCGTGGTCGTCGAGCGGGACTACTCGGCGATCGCGGAGAAGCTCGGTGCGCTCGGTCCGCTGGTCGAGGAGCTCGGGCTGACGACAAAGGGCGTCACCACCCACCCGACCGAGGAGGTCGAGTACCTGCGCGGCGTCAACGGAACGGTGCAGACCGGCGTCGCGGCCGGACGGCCCTCGCTGGCCAAGGACAAGCACGCCTGCGAGGCGATCCTCGCACTGTCGGGTACCACCAACGGACGGCTCGCAACACAGGGCTTCGAGCACCTGCAGGAGCGAACCGGAACCGAGCTGGTCGACCTGGCCGCCGAGAACGAGGGCACCCGAATCCGATTCGCCGACACCCAGGCCAGGCCGGTGCCGGTGATCACCTCGCCGGAATGGTCGGGATCGGAGACCGGCGGCAGGCGGTACTCACCGTTCACCATCAACACCGAACGGCTCAAGCCATGGCACACGCTGACCGGCAGGCAGCACTTCTACCTCGACCACGACTGGATGGCCGAGCTCGGTGAGCAGCTGCCGATCTTCCGTCCGCCACTCGACATGACGGCGCTGTTCAGCGAGCCCGCGGTGGGCGAGACCCACGGCAACGGGGTCGGCGGCACCGTCACCGTCCGGTACCTGACCCCGCACTCGAAGTGGTCGATCCACTCGGCGTATCAGGACAACCTGCACATGCTCACGCTCTCGCGCGGCGGTCAGTCCATCTGGATGTCCGACGTGGACGCCGCCAAGATCGGTGTGGCGGACAACGACTGGATCGAGGCGAGCAACCGGAACGGCATCGTGGTCGCCCGCGCGATCGTCAGCCACCGGATGCCCGAGGGCACCGTCTTCATGTACCACGCCCAGGACCGCGCGGTCGACGTGCCGCGCACCGAGCGCACCGGCAAGCGCGGCGGCATCCACAACGCCTTGACCCGGCTGATGATCAAGCCCTCGCACCTGATCGGCGGCTACGCCCAGCAGTCCTTCGCGATGAACTACCACGGCCCGACCGGCAATCAGCGCGACGAGGTCACCACGATCCGCCGCCGCGACCAGGAAGTGACGTACTGATGAGAGTTATGGCGCAGATGGCCATGGTCATGAACCTGGACAAGTGCATCGGCTGCCACACCTGCAGTGTCACGTGCAAGCAGGCGTGGACCAACCGCGGCGGCGTCGAGTACGCCTGGTTCAACAACGTGGAAACCCGCCCTGGACAGGGCTATCCGCGGCAGTATCAGGACCAGGAGAAGTGGAAGGGCGGCTGGACGCTCAACAAGCGCGGCAAGCTGACGCTGCGCACCGGCTCCCGGCTCAAGCGGCTGCTCAACATCTTCGCCAACCCCGACCTGCCGACGGTCTCGGACTACTACGAGCCCTGGACCTACGACTACGAGAACCTGCTGGCCTCGCCCGCCATGGACACGGTCCCGGTCGCGCGCCCGAAGTCGCTGCTGACCGGAGAGGACACCAAGGTCACCTGGGGCGCCAACTGGGACGACGACCTCGGCAGCGGACCCGAGCAGGTCGGCAAGGATCCGTTGCTGGCCAAGGTCTCCGACAAGGTCAAGCTCGAGTTCGAGCAGACCTTCATGTTCTACCTGCCGCGCATCTGCGAGCACTGCCTGAACCCGGCCTGCGCGGCGTCGTGCCCGTCGGGAGCGATCTACAAGCGCTCCGAGGACGGCATCGTGCTCGTCGACCAGGACAAGTGCCGCGGCTGGCGGCAGTGCGTCACCGGCTGCCCCTACAAGAAGATCTACTTCAACCACAAGACCGGCAAGGCCGAGAAGTGCACATTCTGCTACCCCCGGATCGAGGTCGGCATCCCGACCATCTGCTCGGAGACGTGCGTCGGCCGGCTGCGGTACATCGGCGTGATGCTCTACGACGCTGACGCCGTCCTCGAGGCCGCGTCGGTCACCGACGACAAGGACCTCTACCCGTCGCAGCTCGGTGTGTTCCTCAACCCGCACGACCCGAGGGTGGTCGCCGAGGCCGAGCGCGCCGGCATCTCCGCCGAGTTCATCGAGGCCGCGCAGAACTCCCCGGTGTACAAGCTGATCGTCGACTATCAGGTGGCGCTGCCGCTGCATCCGGAATACCGCACCATGCCGATGGTCTGGTACATCCCGCCGCTCTCCCCTGTGGTCGAGGCCCTCTCGGACACCGGCCACGACGGCGAGGAGGCCGACAACCTGTTCGGTGCCATCGACTCGCTCCGCATCCCGGTCGAGTACCTGGCCGAACTCTTCACGGCGGGCGAGATCGGACCCGTGCGCGCCTCCCTGCAGCGATTGGCGGCGATGCGTGCGCACATGCGCCGGGTCAACCTCGGCGAGCCGACGCGGCCCGAGGTCGCGAACGCGGTCCGGTTGACCGAGACCGAACTGGAGTCGATGTACCGGCTGCTCGCCATCGCGAAGTACGAAGACCGGTACGTCATCCCGAACGGTGCAGGCTCGGACGCGCACCGGCTCGACGCGCTCGCCACCGGCTGCAGCCTCGAGGGCGACGGCGGACCCGGCATGACCGCGTTCGACGTGATGGCCGACAAGTTCCATCTCACCGAGCAGGTCGTCGACACCAATTCCGATGCGGCCCCGGAGAACAAGTCCGGCCGGATCAACCTGCTCAACTGGGACGGCAAGAGCACAGCGGGCCTGATCCCCGCCGCGGCCGCCTCCAACCGGGACGGCGCCTGATGGTCGCGCTCGGATTGCGCCGCAAGGTGTCCAACAAATTCCGGCCGGGGGCGGAGGTGACCCTGTCCGAGCGGGACCAGCGGGTCGTGTGGCGGATCGCCGCCCTCCTGCTGGACTACCCGACGGAGCAGACGCTCGGGATGCTCGGCGACCTGCGCAGAGCGGCCGAGACGGTACCGGGATCGGCAGGCGCGAACCTGGTTGCGTGCGTGGACTTCATGCAGCGCACGCCCCGGATCGAGCTGTCCTCACTGTACGTCGAGACGTTCGACCTGCGCAGGCGCAGCAGCCTGCACCTGTCCTACTACGCGTACGGCGACACCCGCAATCGCGGTATGGCGCTGCTGCGCTTCAAGAACGCCTACCGCAACGGCGGCGTGACGCTGGGTGACCACGAACTGCCCGACTTCCTGCCCGTGGTCCTCGAGTTCGCGGCGACCACCGATGCCGCGCGCGGGTGGCGGCTGCTGGTCGAACACCGCGCCGTGGTGGAGGTGCTCCGGCTGTCCCTGCGCGACAGCGAGTCCCCCTTCGCTCCCGTCCTGGATGCGCTGTGCGCGACGCTGCCGGAACTCGACACCGACGACAGGCAGAAGGTGGCGAAAATGGCAGCCGAGGGCCCGCCCGAGGAAGCGGTCGGCCTCGACACGTACGCGCTCGACCCCGCATTGCACCCCGAGATGGGAGAACGACGGTGACCACGCTGATGTGGCTGACCCTGCCCTATATCGCCCTCACCTCCTTCGTGGTGGGGCATGTGTGGCGCTACCGCAAGGACCAGTTCGGCTGGACCACCCGCTCCTCCCAGATGTACGAGAGCCGATTGCTCCGGCTCGGCAGCCCGCTGTTCCACTTCGGCATCCTGGCCGTGCTCGCGGGGCACATCGGCGGCGTGTTGATCCCGGCCAGTTGGACGGAGGCGCTTGGCATCTCCGATCACACCTATCACCTGCTCGCGGTGGGGTTGGGCGTGCCCGCCGGCATCGCGACCGTCGTCGGCCTGGCCATTCTCGTGTACCGGCGGATCAGTGTGCCTGCCGTGCGTCAGTCCAGCAGCACCAGCGACAAGATCATGTACGTGCTGTTCATCGCCGTCATCGCGACCGGGATGTTCAACACCCTCGGCGAGAATCTCATCCTCGGCGATTACGACTACCGCTCGACGGTGTCGCCGTGGTTCCGGAGCCTGTTCACGCTGAACCCGCAGCCGGACCTGATGGTCGGCGTCCCGCTCAGCTTCCAACTGCACGGCCTGACCGTGCTGGCGCTCCTGGCGATCTGGCCGTACACCCGCCTGGTGCACGTGTTCAGCGCACCGATCGGATACCTGGGCAGGCCGTACGTGGTCTACCGCAGCAAGGACGTCAAACGACCCGGTGGAAACCGTTACGACAAGGCCTGGGAGACCGCAAACCGAAACCGCGCGTGAACACCTGTCGCCACACTGCCGAAAATGTCGCGGCAGCCAGCGCTATCAACTAGCGTTCGAGAAGCATCGGGGATCTGTGTTGATTTGGGCCAATCGCGAGTACGCGAGGGGAAACTCGACCGAACGGATGTGGAATTCATGGCAAGATTTCGTGGACCTCGGCGCCACCGCGGAACTGGGCCTGGTCGGGCGGCTGCGGTTGCCGCCCTCGCGGTTGCGGGAATGATCCTGGGAAACGGCACCTCGGCAGCGGTGGTCAACAATGCGAACAGTCTCATCGACTACAAGGGCAATCGGATCGAGGTCTCGCAGGGCGACACCAACATCACTGCCGTGCCGCCACTCGACAGTTCGCCTCTGAGCCGGGAGTTCTTCCACAACGGCTACGCCCAGGTCACCATCGACGGCCCGACGGCAGCGGACTTCACCGGCACCAAGCTGTCCTTCGGCTATCAGATCGGCTACCCGGTCGCGCTCACGGGCGCGTCGGTGCAGCTGAACACCCCCGGACTCGGCTTCGAGCTCGAGCACACCGACGGCATCATCTTGGGCGACTTCTTGGGCGATCCCAATGTCGAACTGGGCTTCGAGAACCGCGGCATGCTGGTAGGCGACATCATCCCGCAACAGAATCTGATCGTCGACCTCGAACCCGGCGGGATCACCGATGTCCCGCTGGTCAGCGAGAAGGAGTTCGACGGCCCGGGAGCCAGGATCCGGCTCGCGGGTGTGCACGGCAGCATCTCGGGTGCCCTCGGACAGGTCACGCTCCGGCCGTATGCCCGGGTCGAGACGGCGTCCGGCGACATCGCGATGACCTACGGCGCCCCGGTGCCGCTGTAGGCCCCGGAACAGCACAGACGAGGGCAGGGGGACGCGGGTTCGCGTCCCCCTGCCCTCGTCTGTGCGGCCGGCGACGGGTTGCGAAACGCCGATCCGAACGCCCGCTAGGTACCGTCCGGCCGCTCCCCTACCCTGTTCACGATGAGTGATTCCGGAACGCCCGCCGCGGGCCCGCGCGATGACCGGCTGCGGCTGTTCGCCTTCACCAGCGCGGAGAAGCGCGGGGAGTACCTGTGGGTGCTGCGGGCGTTCGACCACGCGAGGGCGAACTACGTGGTCCTGCTGCACGCGGGCGAGATCGCGGAGATCCTGGGCCGGATCGCGGGCGACGACCAGGCAGGCCGGCTGGCGGGCGCCGAGATCACGCCGCTGCTCGAGCAGCTGCACCTGTGGGGCGTGCTCGAGCGCAGCTACGACGGCACCAGGGCGGCCACCCTCGCGGAGTACCGCAACCGTCACTTCGTCTACCAGTTCAGCCAGGCCGGCTACCAGGCTTTCCGGGCGGTCGAGGACGTGCTCGGGGCACGCCTCGAGGACGCCTCGCTCTCCCGCCTCGCGCTGCCCGACCTGCTGGCCGACATGCGGGAGCTGGCCGAGGCCAACCGGGATGCCGACGGCGACCTGATCTACCGCAAACTCAGCAGGCTCGATTCCACGCTGTCGGACATGGCGACAAGGGCGGCCCAGTTCTACCTCACGCTCGGCGACCTGGTGCGCACCACCGAGATCACCCCCGAGTCGTTCCTCGCGCACAAGGACGCGCTGCTCACCCACATGCGCGAGTTCAGCTCCGACCTCGCCCGATACGCGCCCAAGCTCGCGGAGGCGATCGCGGCCGTCGAGGACACCGGGATCGACCGGCTCGTGGCCAGGGCCGCGGCCAGCGACGAGCGGGTGTTCCTGACCCTGCACGAGCGCGAGGACGACTGGCGGTCGCGCTGGTCGGGGCTCAAGCACTGGTTCGTCGCCGACGCGGGTGTCAGCGAATCGGACCGGCTGCGGGAGGGCACCATGAGCGCCATCGCCGCTGTGCTCTCGCTGCTGCGCCGCGTCACCGAGACGCGCAGGGGCGGCGTGAGCAGGGAGAGCCAGCTGCGGCACCTGGCCGGCTGGTTCGCGGCGACCCCGACCGAGGACGCCGCGCACGCGCTGTACCAGGCCGTGTTCGATCTCGGCAGGCCACGGCACCTGTCGATGCTGCACCCCGACGCCGACATCATCCCCGAGTCGCGGTCCTGGTGGGACGCCCCGCCGGTGGAGATCTCGCGCACCCTCGCCGAGACCGGCCGCACCCCGTCTCCCGGCCTGCCCGGCCGGGTGCAACGCAACGACGCCAGCATCCGCAGGCTGCGCGAGGGGCAGCTCGCGGCGCAGCGCGCCCGCGCCACCGCGGCGAAGTCGCTGGCCGGTGGGGGTGTCTACGACCGGGTGCTCGACGAGCAGGAGACCGAGGTGCTGCTGAGCCTGCTCAACGCCGCCCTGACCGCGCGGGTGCCGGTGAGCGGTCGGGTCGGCAGCTCGACCGGCGCCGAGAACGGGGTCCGGCTGACGCTGCGCCCGCACGACGAGTCGACGACGGTCCGGACCGCCCGCGGCATGCTGCACCTCGACCGGCTGCAGGTGAGCGTGCAGTGAGGGCGCGCGAGATCCCACCGCTGGCGCTGGACTCCTACCAGCGCGCGGCCCGCATAATCCTCTCCAATCACCTTGTCACACAGAACTATCCGGACCGGATCGCGCTGCCGCTGCTGCGCAGGTGGGCCACCGAGCTGCGCGAGGACCTGCTCGAACTCTTCGGCTACCGGCTCGAGGTCACCGAGACGACGGCACGGCTGTTCACGGTGACCGACCGGCTGGACCCGACGGCGGCGGCCAGGACCGGCACCGACCGCACCTTCGACCGGCACCGCTACGCCTACCTCGCCCTGTGCCTTGCGGCGCTTGGCCGAGCCGGGAACCAGATCACCCTCTCGGAGCTGGCGGACCACGTCGCGGCCGACGCCACCCAGGTGGACGGCGTGGAACTGTCCACAGAGCGGGCCGCCGACCGGGACGCGTTCGTCGACGCGGTCGGCTGGCTCGCGGCCAGGGGCGCCATCGCGCTCGCGGACGGCGACGCGGGTGGCTGGGCGGCCAATCCCAGCGCGGGCGAGGCGCTGTACGACATCGACCGGTCCGTCGTGGTGGCGCTGTTCCGGCCGCCGCGTGCCCTCCAGCACCTCACCTCGATCAGGGGCCTGCTGGCGGGGCAGGAGGTCCAGGCGGCCGACGAGGACGGGCTCGTGCCCGACCGGCCTGCCGACCCGAGGGAGACCGCGCGGCGGGTACGCCGGGCTCTGGTGGAACGCCCGGTCGTCTACGCGGACGAGCTCGGCGACGACGAGCGCCTGCAGCTGGCGCTGCCGCGGACGGCTGCGGACGTCGAGTCCCTCACCGGGCTGGCCGCCGAGCGACGGGCCGAGGGCATCGCGCTGATCGACACCTCGGGCCGCATGTCGGACGTGCGCTTCCCGAGCACGGGCACCGTCGCCCAGGTGGCCCTGCTCCTGGCAGGCGAGATCGCCGACCGGGTGCTGGACCCGGACGCGGGCGAGCTCGTCCGGGTTCCCGCAGGCCCGACCCGCACCGCCGCGCTGATCGACGCGCTCGACGGCGCCATCCCCGCGGCAGGTGTCTTCCACGGACTCGCCGAGGAGCCTGCCGTCGACGCGGCACCGGACGCCGAGCCCGGCCCCGAGCCCGTGCTGTTCCCGCTCATCGACGACGCCTGGATCGCATCCGCGGTGGCGGACCTGGTCCGTCGGTTCGGCCGGACCTTCGCGGCACAGTGGCAGGCCGACCACGACGGGTTGCGAGAGCAGGCCGTCGCGCTGCTGGACAAGCAGCGACTGGTCCGCCGCACCGAGGGCGGCGTGCTCGTGTTGCCTGCGCTGGCGCGCTACCGCGGCGTCGTCGTGAACGTCCGCGACCGGGCGAGCCAGCCCGAGTTGTTCGGTGACAACCCCGATCCCGCAACCCCGTCCGAACCAGTAGAGAAGTAGAGGCAGAACTCGCATGGCAAGCGCGCGCTTTCGCCCGACCCGGGCCGGGATCATCAACCTCTGGGACTACCGCGACCAGGAGTTCTCCTTCGCCGACGGTCGCCTCGTGCTGCGCGGGCCCAACGGCTCCGGCAAGACCAAGGCCCTCGAGGTGCTCTTCCCGTTCGTGCTCGACGGCCGCATCGAGCCCCGCCGTCTGAACCCGTTCGCCGGCGAAGAGCGCACCATGAAGTCGAACCTGCTCTACCGCGGACAGGACTCCGCGCACTCTTACGTCTGGATGGAGTTCGCTCGCGGATCCCATGCGGACCCCGAGGCGGTCACCGTCGGCATCGGGATGCGCGCCACCAGGCAGAACGACAAGGTCACCCGATGGCATTTCGTCGCCGACGGGCGGGTCGGGGTCGATTTCTCCCTGCTCGGCGGCGACGACCGCCCGCTGACGAAGCGCCAGCTGGCCGACCAGATCGGCACCGACGCGATCACCGACCGGCCCACCGACTACCGGGCCGCGATCGACGCCCGGCTCTTCGGGCTCGGCGCCGAACGCTACGACCAGCTGATCAACCTGATCCTCACCCTGCGCCGACCTCAGCTGGCGAAGAACCTCGACCCGAAGGGCCTGTCCCAGGCGCTGACCGACGGCCTGCGCCCCCTCGACGAGCAGTTGGTGCTCGAGGCGGCCCGCTCCTTCAGCGACATGGAGGAGGTCGGCCGCGCGCTCGAGGGCCTTGCCGCCGCGGATCAGGCCGCGCAGGGCTTCGTCGGGGTCTACACCAAGTACCTCCGCCAGCAGGCCAGAGCGGACGTCGAGCAGGTGTCGCGGCGACTCGAGTCCGTCGAGCACGGTGTCGTCGCGCTGGCCGAGGCCGCGGAGCTGCGGACCAGCCGCCAGCAGGAGCGGGTGGCCGCGGAGGAACGGTTCAATGCCGCGGAGCGCGCGCTCGAACAGGGTCGATCCGACCTCGAGACGCTGCAACGGTCCGGCGCGTACGAGGGCAAGCAGCAGCTCGACGACCTGGCCGCCGTGGTCGCCCAGCTCAAGCTCTCGACCGAGCAGCAGCTCGACAAGGCCCAGAAGGCCCAGGCCGGTCTCGAGCAGCGCGCCGACGAGGCCGCGAGGTCCGCGAGCGCGGTGACCCGCGCGTCGGCGGCACTGACCAGGGCCGAGGACGAACTGCAGTCGGCGGCCGAGGACGCCGGGATCGCCTGGACCCCGTTGCCCGCCACCGCCCGTCCCGACCAGTTCGCGGCGACGCTGCGGGGCCACGCGGAGGAGCGCGACGGAGATGTGCGCGCGGTACGGACCGCGCTCGGCACCGTCGAGAAGGCCGGGACCGAGCGGACCCGTGCCGACCGGGCCGGCACCCGCGGGAGCGAGTTGCTCGAGACGTCGAGGGCCGCCGTCGCCGAGGCCGAGGCCGCCACGGCGCTCGCCCGCGCCGAATGCGCGGCGGCGCTGCGGTCCTGGTGGACCGACCATTCGGCCCTGTTCGCCTCCATCGGGGTCGGCAACGCCCTGTTCGATGCGCTCGACTCCGCGGTGGCGAGCGCGGGCGACGACGAATCACCGAGCCTGGCAACGGTGTTCGGCGAGCACACCGAGGCAGGCCTCGATACGGTGCGGGCCACCCGGGCACAGGCGGAACTGCAAGCCGGCCAGTCGGCCTCGATCATCGCCGAACTGTCCGCCGATCGGCAGCGGATCTCCGCGGAAACCGACGATGCACCACCGCCCTTCGCTGCCAGGGCCGGTTCTCGCGAGAATCTGGCCGGAGCCCCGCTGTGGCGCCTTGTCCGCTTCGCCGACACAGTGAGCCGGGAGACGGCCGCGGGGGTCGAATCCGCGCTGCAGGCCGCGAACCTGCTCGACGGGTGGGTGTACGGCGGCGACGGCCCCGCACCGGCAACCGATTCGGAGCAGCACCTGGTCGCCTTGCCCGAATCGGACCGCCCCGGCGGCCCGACGCTCGCCGACGTACTGACCGTCGAGTCCGACACCGGGGTGCCCGAGGCGAGGGTGCAGGCGATCCTGTCCTCGATCGCTCTGCACGCCGAGCCCACCGAACCGGACGCCTTGGTCGGCGTCGGGGTCGACGGACGCTTCTGGCAGGGCGTGCAGCAGGGCAGGCACAGCAAGCCCGACGCCGAGTACATCGGCGCAACCGCTCGGGCCCGGCGACGCGAGCTGCGGCTGGCCGAACTCGACGACGCCATCACGGAGGCCGAGCGGTCCCGCACCGAAGCCCTTGCCGCGCAACACGAGGCGGGCGAGCTCGCCGGACGGCTCGCGGCCGCATCGAAGGCCCTGCCCCGCACCACGCCGGTGCTCGCCGCGCTCAAATCGGTCACCGAGGCGGCCGGGGCCCTGCGCACCCGCTCGGAATCGACCGCCGTCACCCAGCGCGAGCTGGACCAGGCCATCGCGGACCTCGGCGCGAAGGAAAAGCAACTGCGCGCGGCTGCGGTCGCGCACCGGACCCCGCACGGGGGCCGGGAACTGGACTCGCTCGCGGCGGCGATCCGGCACTTCGAGAAGCAGGGCGACCTGGTGCAGCGCTGCAGGCGCGAACACGACAAGGAGATCGAGCACCACCGCGAGTCGGACGACCGGCACAGCGAGGCCCGTGCAATCGCCGAGGAGTTCGCCGAGGAATCGGCGATCGCCGAGGAGAACTACGCGACGCAGGTGCAACGGCTGGAGATGCTGCGCGACAACCTCGGTGCGAGCGCCGAGCAGATCGATGCGGACCTGGAGAAGGTCCGCGCCCGGATCGAGGACCTCAAGTCCGAACAGCGGGCGGCCCGCAAGGCCAACGAGTCCGCCGTCGAGCAGATCGGCAAGGCGGAGGGTTCCCACAGCGCCGCGGTCGAGGCGCTGCGCAGCGCGCTCACCGAGGCACGGGCCGACGCGGACCGGTTGGCGCCGTACGCCCGCCGCGACCTGCTCGAGCTGTTGGGGATCGCCGAGCACCACTCCTGGCCCGCGAGCGCGGCGGCGTGGCTGACCGCCGACCAGATCGTCTACCGGATCCAGAACGAGGACGGGGCAGGCACCGGTGCGTCGGTGCTCCCGGACGAGGTGGACGCGCTCCATCGCGCGCTGGCGGAGGCGACGGAATCCGTGCGGGTCAGCGACGGGGCACGCAAGTCCACCAGGACCGCATTGACCACGGCATTGCAGGACTTCGATGCGCAGCTCGCGGCGGCGGGTCAGGACTACCGACTGCAGTGGGACGCCCCGGACGGGCTCACCACGGTCCGTGTCCAGGACGAGCAGGGCTACTCCTCGATCGGGGAGTTCGCGGGCCGCATCGCCGTCGCCCGCCAGGATCAGGAACAGCTGCTCACCGAGTCCGAGCGGAGGATCCTCGAGGACGCGCTGCTGACCGGTCTCGCGCAGCAGATCCACGAACGCACCGTCGACGCGCGGGCACTCATCGCGCAGATGGGCACCGAGATGCGCGAACGGCGGATGTCCTCGGGCAACACCATCGGCGTGCACTGGGTGCTGGCCGACAACCTCGACGAGAGCTCGCGGGCGATCTCGAAGCTGCTCGACCGCGATGCCTCCGCGCTCGGAGCCGACGAACTGGCCACCATGCGAGCACATTTCGCGGCCCAGATCCGGTCGTCGCGGGCGGCGCACCCGGAGCGGTCGTACCCGGAGATCCTGGCGACGGCCCTGGACTACCGGCGCTGGCGGGTCTTCTCCTTCACCCTGATCGGCGGCGACGGCAGCGAGGATCGGCTGACCGTGGCCCGGCACGGCGCCCTCTCGGGCGGTGAGCAATCGGTGTCGCTGCACCTGCCGCTGTTCGCGGCCGCACACGTCATGCTGTCGTCTGCGGACCCGCACTCACCTCGGCTGCTCGGCCTCGACGAGGCATTCGCCGGTGTCGACGACAACGGCCGAAGCGAATTGCTCGGCCTGAGTGTGCAATTCGATCTGGACCTGTTCATGACCGGATACGACCTCTGGGTGACGTACGCGGGCGTACCGGGGTGCGCCCACTACGACCTCGCGCATTCGACCGCGGAGCAGTCCGTGAGCGCCGCCCTGCTGGTGTGGACGGACGGGGAGCTCCTGGCCGAGCACGACGGCAGCGACCTGGCGACCGCGCTCGGCTCGCCGCTGCGCCGCCGGGTCCTCGCCGCGGCGGAGGGCGGCCTGGAGTTCGCGCAGGTGTGAGGGCGAATGCTGGCGGCGGTATCGGCGTCCGGCACGGATCCGGACGCCGATACCGGTCACGTCAGTCCGAGGCCGTGTCGGCGGCCCGGCCGAGGTGACGGGCGAAGAACCGGGCCGAGCTGTCGCGCTCGTACTCGGGCACCTGGTTGTGCCTGCCCGGGTGGGCGTGCAGCGTCTTCTCCCTCGCGGCGAAGGCGTCGAACAACGCGATCGCAGCGGTGTGGTCGATTTCGTCCTCGTCCCACGGAATCCGGTACTCGACAGGGACGGTGATCTTTCTCGCCGCCTCGATCAGAGCGTCGTGCACATAGACCCCACCGAAGCTCACGGCAGCGATCCGGGAATCGACCGCCGTCAGCATCAGCCCGGTCACGACACCCAACGTCATTCCGCCGTAGCCGATAGGCGCTTCGGCGCCGACCTCGGGCAGCGCCTGCAGGGCGTCCAGGGTCGCCTGCCATTCCGGCACCGCACGCTCCGCCAGCGACATGTTGTAGTCGATGACGATCGGGGCGATCGGAGCTATCGCCGCCCTGGCCCGATGGATCGCCTCGGCCCACCGTTGATCCTGACTGTTTCGCGGCCGGTCACCATGTCCGGGCGCATCGATGGCGGCGACGGTGTACCCATAGGTGGTCACGCAGTGGAGCGCGCTGGCTACCAGCCCCGGCGCCTTCTTGTGCATGCCGCCGGCGTGCCCCGACAGCAGCAGCGGTGCGCCAACGGTTCCGGATGTGGGTGACCAGAGCACGCCGGTGATCTCATCCAGGGTGAATGTACGTTCGATGACACCGTTCGACGATGTCTCAGAGGTGAAATGCATGGTGTTGCCTTTCGGGATCGCCTTGTTGTCGAGGCGCTCCCGGCGACACCTACGTCGATCGCCGAACCGTGAACACGAGTGGGAGCACCCACATGGTTACTGCGTTCATGGGTCCCACCTCCTCGCGTGATGTCACGGTCTCGCGCACGCTATCAACCTGAACCGAATCCCGTCCAACCTATTTCCTGCCTCGCCATTGGCCCGTTGCACGCGCAGGGGAAGTGCCGCGAATCCCGAACGGCTATGGCAGTTCCCGGATCACCCGGCACGGGTTGCCCGCCGCGAACACCCGCGACGGCACGTCCTTGGTCACCACGGAGCCCGCGCCGATCACCGTGTCGTCCCCGATGGTCACGCCGGGACAGACGATCACTCCCCCGCCCAGCCAGACGTTGTCGCCGATCACGACCGGAGCCGCCGACTCCCACCGCTGCCGCCGCGCCTCGTGGTCCTCCATCGGATGCAGCGCGGTGAGCAACTGGGCACGGGGACCGATCGAGACGTCGTTCCCGATCGTGATCGGCGCGCAGTCCATCAGGATCGCGTCGTAGTTCAGGAAGCTGTTCGAGCCGATCGTGATCAACGATCCGTAGTCGCACTGGAATCGCGGCATGACCCATGACCCCTCGCCGATCGAGCCGAGGAGCCGCTTCAACAGGTCCAGGCGCAGCGAATCCTCGTCGGCCCCGGTGGCATTGAACTGGTCGAGCAGGCGCTGGCAGGCCTTCCGCTCCGCGACCAGGTCGGCGTCGTTGTCGCGATAGAGCTCGCCGAGCAGCATTCGATCTCGTTGTTCCCCCATGACGCCGACCCTAGCCGACGGCATGGGGGGACGCCGGTCAGCGCAGCGAGACCCCGAGCAGTCCGTCGACGGCGTCCGCGAGCGCTCCCGGTGCCGACGGGTCCGAGCCGCCGTGATCCACGGCCCACCGGGCCCAGGCGTCAACAGCGTCGATCGCCTTCGGGGTGTCCAGGTCGTCCGCCAGGTGCTGGCGCAGCCGTCCGATGGTGTCCTCCGCGGACTGGGCCGACCCGAGCGCGGCGGCACGACGCCACAGCGCGAGGCGCTCCTCGGCCGCGGCGAGCACGTCGCCCGTCCAGGCCCGGTCGGTGCGGTAGTGCCCGGACAGCAGACCCAGCCGGATCGCCATCGGGTCGACGCCCTCGCCGCGCAGCTTCGACACGAACACCAGATTGCCGCGGCTCTTCGACATCTTCTCGCCGTCGAGCCCGATCATCCCGGTGTGCACGTAGTGCCGCGCGAATCGGCGGTCCAGCACAAGGGATTCGGCGTGCGCGGCCGAGAACTCGTGGTGCGGGAAGATCAGGTCGCTGCCGCCACCCTGCACATCGAAGCCCGAACCGATCCGGTTCAACGCGATCGCGGAGCACTCGATGTGCCACCCCGGCCTGCCCGGCCCGAACGGCGACGGCCAGGACGGCTCACCCGGTCGCTCGGCGCGCCACACCAGCGCATCGAGCCGGTCCTGCTTCCCGGCCCGCTCGGGGTCTCCCCCGCGCTCGGCGAAGAAGCGCTCCATGGTGTCGCGGTCGTAGCCGGACTCATAGCCGAACTGCTCGGTCGCGTTCGCCCGGAAGTAGACGTCCGGGTACTCCTCGTCGTCGACCACGTATGCGGAGCCCGCGGCGAGCAGCTTCTCCACCATCTCGACGACCTCGTTCACCGATTCGACGGCGCCGATGTAGTCGCGCGGCGGCAGCACCCGCAGCGCCTCCATGTCCTCGCGGAACAGCGCCGTCTCGCGCATGCCGAGCACCACCCAGTCCTCGCCGTCCCTGGCCGCACGCTCGAAGAGCGGATCGTCGACGTCGGTCACGTTCTGCACGTAGTGCACGTTGTGACCGGCGTCGCGCCACAGGCGGTTGACGAGATCGAACGTCAGGTAGGTGGCGGCGTGCCCGAGGTGTGTGGCGTCGTAGGGGGTGATCCCGCACACGTACATGGTGGCGGTCTCGCCCGGGGTGACGGGTCGGACCCGGCGGTCCGCGGTGTCGAAGAGCCGAAGCGGCGGCCCCTGACCGGGAACGGAGGGAACGGCTGTGTCGGACCAGGACTGCATACGGACGAGCCTATCGGAGGGCCCGAAGTCCCCCGGAACGCGTTCCCGCTAGAAGGCGGGCCACGGGATCGGCCGGTGGTTTCCCGGCAGTGGCATCACCGGGTCCGCGAGCATGGCGTCGGTCCGCGCCACCAGCGCGTCGATCTCGTCGCCGGTGATGTGCTGGTGCAGCTGATCGGCCAGCGGGCCCCGCAGGCGCTCGGCGAGGGCCTCGACGTCGACGAGCAGTGCGCCGTGTACCGGCTGGCCGGCCCAGCCCCACAACACGGTGCGCAGCTTGTCCTCACTGTGCAGGCAGATGCCGTGATCGACGCCGTACACCGAACCGTCGATGCCCTCGAGCGCATGACCACCCTTGCGGTCCGCGTTGTTGAGCAGCACGTCGAGCACGGCCATCCGCTGCAGCCGGGGGTCGTCGGCGTGGACCAGCGCCACCTGCTCGCCGTCCCCGTCGTACGCGAGCAGCACCTCGAACCACCCGGCAGGCACCTGGTCCGGCGGGCAGATGTCGACCAGCGCCATCCGCTCACCCAGCTCGCCGGTCGGTTCCGGCGTCTCCACCCAGCGTTGCACCATGCCGGGGCCGTACGGCCCGTCCCGCAGGATCGTCTCCGGGATCACGCCCCATCCGAGCGCCTCGGAGATCAGATAGGACGCGACCTCGCGACCGGCGAGGGTGCCGTCCGGAAAGTCCCACAGCGGGCGCTCACCGCGGATCGGCTTGTACACGCATCGGACGCTCTGCCCGTTACTCGTGGCCTCGCAGACCAGCGTGGCGTTGCTGGCGCTGACGATCCGACCCAGCACTGACAGTTCGCCGGTGTGCAGCAACTCGGACTCCTCGTCCACGACGTGGTCGGCGGTCAACGGCTACTCCTCTTCGGGTAGTTCGTCGATGCGCTCGAAGTTCGCGCCACGCCGGTAGCCGTTGGTGCGGATGCAGACGTGCCCCTCAGGGGTCAGCGGCTCACCGCACAACGGGCACGGTGCGCGCCCCGCCGCGATGACCCGCTCGGACCGCAACGCGAACGCCCTGGCCTGCTCCGGCGTCAGGAAGACCCGGACCGCGTCCGGTCCGTCCTCCGCGTCGTCGAGGACCACGGACTCGTCGAACTCCGACTCGCTGACCGCGAGCAACTCGACGACAACCGAGCCCGCGTCCGCGTCCCACCCGAGGCCCATCGTGCCGACCCGGAACTCGGCGTCGATCGGCGTCATCAACGGGCTGAGGTCCTCGAGCTCGACGTCCTGCGGCGGCACGGCCGTGCCGAACCGGCGGTGCACCTCGTCGAGCAGCAGTCCCATCCGGTCGGCGAGCACCTGTACCTGCTGCTTCTCCAGCAGCACGGTGATCACCCTGGACTCGTGGATCGCCTGGAGATAAAAGGCACGGTCACCCGGCTCGCCGACGGTGCCGGCGATGAATCGATCAGGGGTGCGGAAAACGTGTATTGCTCGGGACATCAGCACCTCCGTCTGGTCGAGCGGTCGATATCTGTAACCGTGGTCGGGCGGAATCGCGGCGCAGGTCGCGTCCACGACGGGACTCGGGTCGCGTCACTCATTATCCGCCCACCCCCTACCTTCCCACCTCGCCGCCGGGAACGGCATCCGACGATCCGACGCCCGCGGGCTTGGCAGGCGCGCTGCCGTTGAGTCCCGACAGGTCGCCCGTGTCGTTCATCCGCAGCACGAACGGTCGGGTCGCGGTGTAGCGCACCACGCTCACCGACGCCGGATCGGCGACGATCCGCTGGAACCCGTCCAGGTGGGTCCCGAGTGCATCGGCGAGCACCGACTTGATCACATCACCGTGCGTGCAGGCCAGCCACAGCACGTCCCCGCCGTGTTCCTCGGCGAGCCTCGCGTCGTGCGCGCGGACCGCGGCGACCGCCCTGGCCTGCACCTGCGCCAGGCCCTCGCCGTCGGGGAACACCGCCGCGGACGGGTGCTGCTGCACCACCTTCCACAGCGGTTCCTCCAGCAGGTCCTTGATCGCCTGTCCGGTCCACGACCCGTAGTCCACCTCGATCAACCGGTCGTCGGCGATCGGGTCAAGGTCCCGATCCCGCGCCAACGGTTCGACGGTCCGTTCGCAGCGCAGCAGCGGGGAACGCACGATCGCCGCAAGCGGCACGCCGGAGAGCCGATCCACCACCGCGCGGGACTGCTCCCGGCCGCGGTCGTCGAGATCGATGCCCGGCGACCGGCCGGCGAGCATGCCAGAGGTGTTGGATGTCGATCGCCCGTGCCGCAGCAGGATCACTGTCATGGGACCAGACTAGGTCGCCGAGATCACGCCGGTGCCCAGCAACCCGAACACCAGCAGACCCAGGATGATGCGGTAGCCCACGAACCAGTACATCGAGTGGTCGACCACGAACCGCAGCAACCACGCGATGGTGACGTACCCGATCACGAACGCGATCAGGGTCGCCACGATCAGCTGGGCCCCGCTGGCGTTGAGTCCCTCGCCCGCGGGCGCGAATGCGTCGGGGAGGCTGAACAATCCGGCCGCGGTGACCGCGGGGATCGCCAACAGGAACGAGTAGCGGGCTGCCGCCTCACGGGTGAGACCGAGGAACAGGCCTGCGCTGATGGTGCCGCCGGACCGCGACACACCGGGGATCAGGGCCAGCGCCTGAGCGGAGCCCATGATCACGCCGTCCTTGAGCGTGAGCTGTTCGATCGGCCTGCGCTTGCGCCCGTAGTACTCGGCCGCGGCGATCACCAGCGCGAAGACGATGAGCATCGTCGCGACCAGCCACAGGTTGCGCGCCCCGGTGCGGACCTGGTCCTTGAAGAGGAACCCGAGGACGCCGACGGGGATGGTGCCGACGATGACGTACCAGCCCATCTTGTAGTCGTGGTCGCCGCGCTTGCCCGGGTCGAACAGGCCACGGAACCAGGCCATCGCGATCCGCCAGATGTCCCTGGCGAAGTAGACGAGCACCGCGGCCTCGGTGCCGAGTTGGGTCACCGCGGTGAAGGAGGCGCCCGCGTCGGTGTCCCAGAACAGTTCCGACACGATACGAAGATGGCCGGAGGAGGAAATCGGCAGGAACTCGGTCAGCCCCTGGATCACTCCGAGGACGATGGCCTGCAGCCATGTCATCGATTCCACGATCACTGGCCGACTCCAGGGGACACGTTAACGCGGCAAAGAAGATTCACGGGAGCGACCGTACCCGGCGCGCCCCCTGGGCGCGCACCGCGCGGCACCACTACGCTCCCCTTCTTGTGGTGATCGAATTATGAGGCAGCGCGCGGTCGGAGACAGCGGACTCCGGGTGTCCCGCATCGGGCTCGGCACGCTCGGGTGGGGTCGGGACACGGACGGCGTCGAGGCCGCGGCCCAGCTGATGGGTTTCGCGGAATCCGGTGGCACCCTTGTCGATTCGGCACCGTTCTACGGCGACGGCGTGTCGCAGCGGATCCTTGCCGAGCTGCTCGACGACGTGGTGCCGCGCAGCCAGCTCGTGCTCAGCAGCAGCTCGGGCATCCATCCGGGCCGCGAACGCCTCGACTGCTCCCGCCGCGCGCTGATCGGTCAGCTCGACGCGACCCTCAAGGAGCTGGGCACCGACCACCTCGACCTGTGGCAGGTCGCGACCTGGGATCCGTTCACCCCGGCCGAGGAGGTCGCCTCGGCGCTCGAGTTCGCGGTCGCGACGGGACGCGCCCGATACGTCGGCGCGCGCGGCCACCTGGGCTGGCAGCTGGCCACCGCCGCGGCAGGCACCAAGCTCATCGCCACCCAGGCCGAGTACTCGCTGCTCGCCCGCGGGGTGGAGGACGAACTGATCCCGGCCGCCGACCATCACGGCATCGGCCTGCTGGCGGCCGTTCCGTTGGCGGGCGGCGTGCTGACCGGCAAGTACCGCGACGGCATCCCCGCCGACTCCCGCGGGGCAACCGAGTCCGGCGCGGACCTGGTGGTCGGGTACCTGAACGACGACCACACCGCCCGGGTCGTCGAGGCCGTCGTCACGGCGGCCGACGGGCTCGGGGCCTCCCCGCTGGCCGTGGCGCTGGCGTGGGTGTGCGACCGGCCAGGGGTGGCCAGCGCCATCGTCGGCGCCAGGGACTACGCCCAGCACACCGGCGTGCTCGCGGCCGAGGACCTGGAGTTGCCCGCGGCGATCGCCGCGGCCCTCGACGACGTCAGCGCCTGACGGCCCCACCTCCGGCAGTCTGGCCACCTACGCTGGAGGGGTGCCTTCCACGTCGATGCCGCAGGCCGAGCTTCGCAGCCGGTTCGCCCGCGCACGGGTCGCGCGGCTGGCCACCGCAGGCGCCGACGGGCTGCCGCACCTGGTGCCGGTGGTCTTCGCGATGGCGGGCGGGGTGATCTACACGGCGGTCGACGACAAACCCAAGTCGACGCGGCGGCTCCGACGGCTCGACAACATCACCGCGACCGGGCGGGTCAGCCTGCTGGTCGACGAGTACGCCGAGGACTGGTCGCAACTCTGGTGGATCCGCGTCGACGGCACGGCGCGGGTGCTCGACGACGACGCGCAGAGCCGGATCGGCACCGACGCGCTCGTGCGGAAGTACGTGCAGTACACGACCTCTCCGCCCGAGGGTCCGGTGGTCGCGATCGATCCGGCGCGATGGGTCTCCTGGTCCGCCCTGGACACCCGATCTACTAGGGCAGGCTAACCTTGTACGGAATGCGCTTCCGAGGAGCTACAGGAGAAACGATGACAGTGCTCGATGCCGGTGTCGACGCCGCGGATGATGCGACCGGATTGGCCGAGCGGATCAGGACGCAGACCGACGCGGCACACCGCCAGACCGAGCAGTCGCGCTTCGTCGGTGATCTCCTCGCGGGCAAGCTGACCAGCGCCGGGTACGCGGCCCTGCTCGGCCAGACCTACCTGGTGTACCTCGCCCTCGAGGAGGCGGGCCGTGCCCAGGCATCGAACCCGATCGTGGCGGAGTTCCTCGGCGACGAGCTCCTGCGCACCGAGGCACTCGAGGCCGACCTGGAGTTCCTGCTCGGCGCGAACTGGCGCGACGAGATCACCCCGCTGCCCGCCACCACCCGGTACGTCGACCGGCTCAACGAGGTCGCGTTCGACTGGCCCGCCGGCTTCGTCGCGCACCACTACATCCGCTACATGGGCGACCTCTCGGGCGGGCAGATCATCCGCCGGATGCTCGAGCGCGCCTACGGCTACACCACCGACGGGCTGCGGTTCTACATCTTCGACCAGATCGAGAAGCCCAAGCTCTACAAGGACGCCTACCGAGGCAAGCTCGACGCCGCGCCGCTGTCCGCGGACGAGCAGCAGCGCCTGATCGACGAGGTGATCCTGGCCTACCGGCTCAACGGCGACCTGTTCGCCGACCTCGAGGCCGAGATCGAGAGCTACCTGGTCAAATGAGCCGACTGCTCGGTGCTCGGGGCGCGCGACTGCTGGCCATCGCGCTGACGGCCGCGGCGATGACCACAGCCTGCGCGACCGGCGGCGACGCGCCGACCGGCGCGCAGACCGGTAGGACCACCGCCACCCTCGAGAGTCTCGACCCCGACCCGATCGCCGAGCACCCGGCCTCGGTCCTGCCGGTGACCGTCAAGAGCGCGGATGGCGCCGACGTGACGATCACGGACACCAGCCGGATCGTCGCGGCCGATCAGTACGGCACCCTCACCGAGACCGTCTACGCGCTCGGTTTCGGCGACCGCCTCGTCGGCCGGGACATCGCGGCGAAGTTCCCCGCCGTCGAGTCGGTCCCGAACGTCACCCCCAGCGGCCGCCAGCTCTCCGCCGAGGCCATCTTGAACCTGCACCCCACCGTGGTGCTCACCGATGCCAGCATCGGACCGCGGGCCGTGCAGGACCAGTTGCGTGCGGCCGGCATCCCGGTCGTCTTCTTCGACCCCGCCCGCTCACTGACGAGCGTCCCGGACCAGATCCAGGCCGTCGCCGACGCGCTCGGGGTGCCCGCCGAGGGCACCGCGCTGCGGGAGCGGACCGCCGCCGAGATCGCCGACGCCACCGCACTCGTACCGTCGAACGCCGACCCGCTGACGATCGCGTTCCTCTACATGCGCGGCCCAGCGATCACCATGCTGGCCGGCCCCGGATCGGGTGCCGACTCGCTGATCGAGGGGCTGGGGGCCACCGACGCGGGGACCGCGGCCGGGCTCACCAAGGACTTCACGCCGATCACCAGCGAGGCGATGATCGCGGCGGCGCCCGACGTGTTCCTCATGATGACGGGCGGCCTCGAATCCATCGGTGGCGTCGAGGGTCTGACCGCCATCCCCGGCATCGCGCAGACCCCCGCCGGCCGCGATCAGCGGATCGTGGACATGCAGGACGGCGCCCTGCTCAGCTTCGGACCGCGCACCGGCGCCGTCCTGAAGGCACTGGCGACGGCCGTCTACGGCCCACCCGCCCAGTGACCGCCACGACGGCCACCCCCGCGGCCGCGCCGCCGCGCAGGCGGCTCCGCGGCGGGGCGGTCCTGGCCGCGCTGGCCATCGCGCTCGTCGTGCTCGCGTTGGTCTCCGCCTGCGTCGGGCAGGTACCGACCGCGCCGATGGAGGTCATCGGCAGCGTCCTGCATCGCATCGGTCTCGACCTCGGCCCCATGCCCGCGCACCCCAGCGGCGAGGTCACCCTCTGGCAGGTCCGGTTCCCGCGGGTCGCGCTGGCCATCGTGGTCGGCGCCGGACTCGCCTGCGCGGGCGCGCTCCTCCAGGGCGTGTTCGCGAACCCGCTCGCCGAGCCCGGCGTCATCGGCGTCTCCGCGGGCGCGGCGGTGGGCGCGAGCGCCGTGATCGTCACCGGCGGCGCGTTCGTCGCCGGTCCCTCCGTGGCGGCGGCCGCCTTCGTCGCGGGTCTCATCACCACGGCCCTGGTGTACCTGCTGGCGCGGTCCGAGGGCCGCACCGAGGTGGTGACCCTCGTCCTGACCGGCATCGCGATCAACGCGTTCGCGGGTGGCCTGATCGCGTACTTCACGTTCGCCGCCTCCCCCGCCGCCCGCGATCAGATCGTGTTCTGGCAGCTCGGCAGCCTCAACGGCGCCACATGGAGCTCGGTCGCGATCGTCGCGCCGATGGCGGCCGTCGGCATCGCGGTGACCATGGCGATGGCGACCAAGCTGGACCTGCTGGCCCTCGGCGAGAGCGCGGCCGCGCATCTCGGCGTGAACGTGGAACGGGTGCGTCAGCTCGCGGTCGTGGTCGTCGCGCTGCTCGTCGCCTCCTCGGTGGCGTTCACCGGCATCATCCTGTTCGTCGGCCTCGTGGTGCCGCACCTGATGCGGATGATCGTCGGACCGGGCCATCGTCTGCTGATCCCGGCCAGCGCGCTGGGCGGGGCGATCCTGCTGCTCGCCGCGGATCTCGGCGCCCGCACCCTGGTGCCCAACGCCGACCTGCCGCTCGGCATGCTCACCTCGCTGGTCGGCGGCCCGTTCTTCTTCTGGCTGCTGCGCCGGACCCGTCGTCAGCAGGGTGGGTGGGCCTGATGGCGACACTGGCGGCGCAGCTGCGGAATCTGTTCGCGCGAGAGCTCGAGGTGCCGGAGCGACGGGAGCCGGGCGCGGTGAGCATGCGCGCGGTCGGCGTCAGCGTGGACCGCGGGCAGCGCCGGGTGCTGGAGTCCGTCTCGCTCGACGTGCGCGTCGGCGAGGTGCTCGCCCTCGTCGGACCGAACGGCGCGGGCAAGTCGACGCTGCTGGCGGCGATGGCGGGCGACCAGGCCATCGCGGAGGGCCACGTCGAGCTCGACGGCAGGCCGCTGGAGCACTGGACGGGCACCGACATGGCCCAGCGGCGGGCGGTACTCCCGCAGCAGCACACCGTCGGGTTCTCGTTCACCTCCCTCGAGGTGGTCCGGATGGGCCGGGCGCCGTGGACGCGCACCGCCTGCAGGGACGAGGACGCCGACGCGGTGCGGGAGGCCATGGAGGCGTGCGACGTCGCCGCGTTCGCGGAGCGGCCGTTCGCCGCGCTGTCCGGCGGCGAACGCTCACGGGTCGCCCTGGCCCGGGTGTTCGCCCAGCGCACCGAGACGCTGCTGCTGGACGAACCGACCGCGGCGCTCGACCTCGGCCATCAGGAGGCGGTGATGTCGCTGGTGCGTGAGCGCGCGCGGGCGGGCACCGCGGTGGTGGTGGTGCTGCACGACCTCGCGCTGGCCGCGGCGTATGCGGACACCGTCGCCGTCCTGGAGGCCGGCGCGCTTGCCGCGTACGGCAGCCCGCGCGAGGTGCTCACCGAGACCCTGCTCAGCCGCGTGTACGGCCACCCCGTCGAGGTGATCGCGCATCCGCGCTCGGGCGCCCAACTGGTGCTTCCGCAGCGGGGCTGAGCCGAGTGTGCACCTTCCGGCGTGTCGGCCGAGTGCAGGCGACGGCAGCTGCACACTCGGCGGGACTCAGCGCCGGTCGAGCACCGAGCTGAGCCGGCCCAGCAGCGCGCGGAGCGTGGTGCCGGTTGCCGTTCCCGGGTTGACCGGGTCCGCCGACGCGACGGCGTCGCGCACCGCGGCGGCGATGCTGCGCTCGTCGGTCAGGTCAACGGTGATCATCGAGCGTTCGGCGGTCGCGACCACGTCCGACTTGTCCGGGACCGTCGACTCGAGGTCCGCGCGGTACACCTCGACGTAGAGGGTGCTGCGGCGGACACGGAAGGCGAAGGCCTGCCCGTCCGCGTTCGTGCCGAATCCATGTGCGTACGGACCGACGCTCAGGTCCTCCAACGCGAACCCGGGGGTTCTGCCTGAGTCCACCCCGCCTCCTCCCCGCCGCGGTCGACGACTGTGCCGGACGCCGGCCCAGGTGCATTCACGGTAGACCCGATCCGGCCCGAGGGCCCGAGTCGGATTATTCGGACGAGACGCGATCAGGGATGCTAGGGGGCGGACACGGTGAACATCGGGCGACGGGTCGGCGGCGGGGCACGCCGCGACATCGAACGCCGGCACCGAAGAGCGACTGAGGAGACGTACATGCGGGTACCGGCGGGACGCACAACCACGGTCTTGGCGGGTGCGCTGTTATTGCTGGTCACCGGCTGTTCCTCGAAGGACGAGGGGGAGAATCTCAAGACCATCGAGCCCGCAACGGCGGCGGTCTCCCCCGCGACGGTCGCCCCGCCCGCGGGCACCGTGCGGCCGCTCCCCGGCGCTGTCGAGACGGCGGCGTTCGACCCGAAGACCGGGACCGTGGCCTTCCTCACACCCGACGCGGACCGCCTGCTCCTGCTGCCCGCCGCCGATCCGGGCGCCGCCCCGCGTGAGGTCCAATTGCCCGGCGGCGTGGCCAATCTCGGCGCGCCGCGCGACGGCGTGTTGCTGGTGCCCGCGGGCCGCGCCGTGGTCCGGGTTGACCTGGCCTCAGGTCAGACGACCACCGTCGACGTCGACGGCGACGTCAGCTCCGCCGCCCTCCTCCAGTCCGGGTCGACGGCGGTCGGCACCGCCGACGGCTCGGTCCTCGTCCTCGACGCGAGCGGCAAGGAAACCGAGCGCATCTCGGGACTTGCGTCCGTCGACGCG
The DNA here is from genome assembly GCF_001894865.1 of Rhodococcus maanshanensis NBRC 100610. Classification (GTDB taxonomy): domain Bacteria; phylum Actinomycetota; class Actinomycetes; order Mycobacteriales; family Mycobacteriaceae; genus Rhodococcus_G; species Rhodococcus_G maanshanensis. Next base: position 37,252 of record NZ_BCXA01000056.1, read on the forward strand.
CTCGGCGTCACCGGCGAGCAACTGACCGCGCTCGATCGCAAGCAGACCTCCGTCACCGAGATCGACATCCAGGACAAGTACCTCGGCCGCGCCCTGCGAGCGGGCGAGGGTGCCACCAACCTGACCACCGATCACTTCGGCCGGGTCCTCGTCACCGACACCCGCGGCGGCGAACTCATCGCCCTGACCACCGATCCGCTGATGATGCGTCAGCGCTTCCCGGTCCCGAACTCCCCGTACGGCATCGCCTACGACGACACCGCCAACCTGGTCTGGGTCACGCTGACCCGCAGCAACGAGGTGGTCGGCTACGACCTCTCGAGCGGGATCCCGGTCGAGAAGCGGCGCTTCCCCACCGTCCGCCAGCCCAACGCGGTGACCGTCGACCCCGGCACCGGCACGCTCTTCGTCGGCTCGGCGGTCGGCGACGGCCTGCAGTCGATCGACACCAAGGCACAGTCATGACGGTTGTCACCGCCGACGATCGCACGACCGGAATCTAGGGAGATTCGTTGTACAGCTTGCTGCTTCGCCTGATGTTCCGGCTCCAGCCGGAACGAATCCACCACATCGCGTTCCGCGCCATGCGGCTGGTCACCGCCGTCGGGCTGGTGCGCGCACTGGTCGCCAAGGTGCTCACCGTCTCCGATCCGGTGCTGCGCACCCGGGTGTTCGGGGTGGACTTCCCGGCTCCGCTCGGCCTGGCCGCCGGGTTCGACAAGGACGCGACCGGCGTGAACGCCTGGGGGCCACTCGGGTTCGGTTTCGCGGAGGTCGGCACCGTCACCGCGCAGGCCCAGCCGGGCAACCCGGCGCCGCGCCTGTTCCGGCTGCCAGCCGACCGCGCGCTGATCAACCGGATGGGCTTCAACAACCACGGCGCGGGCCACGCGGCGAACCAGCTGCGCCAGCGGCGAAACGGGGTGCCGATCGGCGCGAACATCGGCAAGACCAAGGTCGTGCCCGCGGCCGAGGCCGACGCCGACTACACGGCCAGCGCCCGGTTGCTCGGCCCGCTAGCCGATTTCATCGTCGTCAACGTCAGCTCGCCGAACACCCCGGGTCTGCGCGACCTGCAGGCCGTCGAGTCGCTGCGTCCGCTGCTGGGCGCGGTGCTGAGCGCGGTGGACGTCCCGGTGCTGGTGAAGATCGCGCCGGACCTGTCCGACGAGGACGTCGACGCCGTCGCCGACCTGGCGGTCGAGCTCGGCCTGGCAGGCATCGTGGCCACCAACACCACGATCAGCCGCAGCGGCCTGCGCACGCCGGAGTCCGAGGTGGCCGCGATCGGCGCGGGCGGCCTGTCCGGCCCTCCCGTCGCGGACCGCTCACTGGAGGTCCTGCGCCGCCTGTACACGCGGGTCGGTGACAAGCTGACCCTGATCTCCGTCGGTGGCATCGAGACCGCAGACCAGGCCTGGGAGCGAATCCTCGCCGGCGCCAGCCTGGTTCAGGGCTACACGGGATTCATCTACGGGGGCCCGTTCTGGATGCGCCGGATCCACAAGGGCCTGGCGCAGCGGGTCCGAGCGGCCGGGTACTCCTCGCTGTCCGAGGCGGTCGGGGCCGAGCACCGGGGCTGAGCCGCTGACGTGATGCGTCTCCTGCCCGTCATCGCCGGTTGCCTGCTGAGCTGGGTGCTCGGTGCGGTCGTCGTCCGCCTCGGCTTGGACTGGGCGGACACCTTTCCGTACAGCGAGGCGTCCGAGCGGCGCTATCTCGGCGTCGCGGGCGCCGCCCTGCTCGTGGCGATCGGCGGTTCGGTCGCCACGCTGCTCGTCGCACGCCGTCGGCACCGCCGAGACCGAACAGCCCTAACGACCCCAGCCGTTGCCGTTGAAGGGGATGATCTTGGTTCGTGAGCCATCGGGATGCCGGGGTGCCACCGAGGAATACCTGCTGGCCGCCCGGTCACGGAGCAGGTTTCCAGGACGCAGGAATTCCAGGCCTACCCGGACCCACCAGAACCGAGGACGAACTGCAGGCTGATCAGGTCGGTGCTCAGGTTCGATCGGTTCCTTCCTGACATAGTGGCTCATGCCCAGAGTCTAGGCGCGAGAGCCCTGTCCCGGCCGTTTCCTATTGGTCCACCTCGATCAGGGCGAGCTTCTTCATCAGATCCTCGGCCACCACCCCGACGCGCGGCTCATCGATGATCTGGATGTGATCGCCACCGACGTGGATGATCTCGAGGTTCCTCACCGCCTCGCCCCACCCCCCGTCGGGCTGACGAGTGCGGAATGTCGGCTCGATGATCATCAGGTCGTCCTGGTAGCTGTCGGTCATGTACAGCACGACGTCCCCGTCGTACGTCGCGAGGTCCGCGGTCTGGATGGCGCGGTACTCGAGCCAGGACGTGCGCTGGTGTTCGATGATGCCGCCGGGAATCTTGGTGCCGCTCATCGTGAGCAGGTCCATCAGGATCTGGATCTGGGCCTCGTCACTCTCGGCCGCAGCGAGCTTGTCGTAGGGCAGCGGGTAGTCGAGGTTGTACGTCTTCTTCGCGAACGCCGCGTACCGCTCCCAGCGTTTGCGGATCTCCTCGGGCGTGTCCTCGACCTTCTCGCCGGGCATGACCGTGTCGATGAGACCGACGATGCGCACGTCCGCGCCTTCGTCGCGGAGCAGCTTGGCGACCGCGTAGGCGAGGGCCCCGCCGAACGACCAGCCGTACAGCACGTACGGGCCGTCGCCCTGGATCTCGCGAACCAGCGGGAGATACGCCTTCGCCCGTGCCTCGAGCGAGCCCTCGGTGCGCTCGAAGCCGTACATCGGGGTGTCCGCCGGCAGCCGCTTGAGCAGCGGCTCGTAGGCGACCGTCGAGCCGCCGGCCGGGTGGAACACGAACACCGGCACCGCGGACGACCCTTCGGGACGGGCGCGCAGGGTGCGCACAAGCCCGTCGATCTTGACTCCGTCCTCGAGGTGCTCGCGGACCTTCTCGGCGAGCTGCTCGATGGTCTCCGAGTCGAGAATGTCGTCGAAGGTCACCTCACCGCCCGCGCGCTCGGACAGGCGCGCGGCCAGCTTCTGGGCGGTGTCGTCGTCGAGCACCGGCAGGGTGTTGAAGATGCCCTTCGCCGACTTCCCGGTGACGACCGCCCAGCTCGCGAACGTCAGCCGCTCGGCCGCATCACGCGGGGGCACATCGACATCCGAGCGCTCGGCTGGCGCAGGCCGCGGCACCCCGGCGGGGGCCTCGGTCTCGGCGGGGAGAGCCGCAGGCGCGGGCACCGACCCCTTCTCGAGCCGCTGGCTCTCGGCGAGCGCCTCCAACTCCTCGCGGTTGTCGATCGCGTAACGCAGGTACTTCTCCATCTCGCGCAGGCTCGCGTCGCGGACCGCCTGCAGCTGCAGCTGCGGGATGTCGAACTCGTACTCGACGCGGTTCTTGATCCGCACCGCCATCAGCGAATCCAGTCCCAGCTCGATGAGCGGGATCTCGGCGGGCAGGTCCTCGACCGCATAGCCCATGGACTCGGCGACGATCAGACCGAGCCGCTCCTCCAGGCTCTGGCCACTACTGGAATCCCACTTGCCACCGAAGGATTCGACGATCCCGGGCAACTCCTCCATCGGCGAACCGGACCGCCCCGCCGGCGCGGTGACAACCGGCTCGGGCAGGACCGCACCGGTCGAGACGACCGCCTCGAACAACAGCGTGAATCCCGCCGCGCCCGCTTGGCGAAAGACCTGCACCGATCCCCCACCCAGATGCGGCACCAGGGTCACCGTCAGGCTCCCGTCCGACGGCAGCTCCCCGTGCGTGACGGTGGCACTGAGGACGGAGTCCGGCAGAACCTGGGCCGTCACAAACGTGACGAGTGCACCGAGATCAGGCGCAGACGACACCGGGACCTCCCACGCGTGCCTGCCGTCCGGCAGCGGAACATAGGCACCGACAGTGCAATTGGTCTCGCTCGACATGTGAAGTCTCCCCTCCTCGCGACGCGCACCGATGTCACGGCGCAGCGCCCAGATTCCATTCGTGCGACACGCGAGCCCCGCGCCCCGATCCCCCCGGCGCGCAGACCCAAACCCACTGATCATGACACGTCGGGCCGCCTCGAACCGCCGTATCGCGCCTTGGCGCGCTTGTTCGTTGCGACGAACGCGCGGCGCGGTGTGGCTATGGTGGGGCCGGTGACTGTGACGACCGAGTTCAGAACCGAACGGCGTTCTCTGAGCGGGTGGGGTAGGCGTGCAGCGACACCGGCCGACGTGCTGTCGACTCCCGACCTCGAGACCATCGCCAAAGCCGTGAGCCAAGCCGGACCGAGAGGGGTCATCGCGCGCGGTCTCGGCCGCAGCTACGGCGACCCCGCGCAGAATGCGGGCGGACTGGTGATCGACATGACCGCCCTCGACCGGATCCACCGCATCGACCCGGACTCCGGGGTCGTCGACCTCGATGCCGGGGTCAGCCTCGACGCGCTGATGCGCGCCGTCCTCCCCCACGGCCTGTGGGTTCCCGTCCTGCCGGGAACCAGGCAGGTCACGGTGGGCGGGGCCATCGGGGCCGACATCCACGGCAAGAACCACCACTCGCACGGCAGTTTCGGCAACCACGTCGAGTCGCTCGACCTGCTGACCGCCGATGGGAGCGTCCGCACCCTGTCCCCGACGGGCGACGAAAAGGCCCTGTTCTGGGCCACCGTCGGCGGAATGGGGCTGACCGGCATAATCGTCCGGGCGCGCGTGCGGATGAAGGACACCGAGACGGCCTATTTCATCGCCGATCACGACCGCACCGCCAACCTCGACGAGACGATGGAACTGCTGACCGGCGGCTCCGACGAGGGCTACGACTACTCGATGTCGGTGCCCGACACCATCTCCACCGGCCCGAAGCTCGGCCGAGCGGGGTTCACCCGCGGATCACTGGCGACTCTTGACCAGCTGCCGCCGAAGCTGCGCCGGGATCCCCTGCGGTTCAACGCTCCTCAGCTACTCACCGTCCCGGACATCTTCCCGAGCGGGTTGGTCAACCGCCTCACGACGCGGATCGCCGCGGAGGCCGCACACCGGATGTACCCGAAGCACGGCCGGGGCACCGTCCAGAATCTGACGCAGTTCTACCACCCGCTCGACCTCCTCGGAGAGTGGAACCGTGCCTACGGCCCACAGGGTTTCATGCAGTATCAGTTCTCCATCCCGTTCGGCGCCGAGCAGCAACTCGCCGATATCGTGCGCGCGATCGCCGAGTCCGGGCACCGATCGTTCCTCAACGTGTTCAAGAGGATGGGTGACGGCAATCCCGCGCCACTCTCGTGGCCGCATCCGGGATTCATGCTGAGCCTCGACTTCCCGATCTGCGCGGGGCTCGGGCGATTCTGCGACGAGCTGGACGAACAGGTGTTGGCCGCCGGCGGTCGCCTCTACTTCGCCAAGGACTCTCGCACGACCCCCGAGCGCATTGCCCGGATGTACCCGCGGCTCTACGAATGGCGGACTGTTCGGGACAGCGTGGACCCCGAGCGCGTCTTCGCCTCCGATCTGGCTCGGCGTCTTCGGCTGGTGTCTGGCTAGCCGGATCGTGGTGCCACCCTGAGGATCCGGTCGGCGCGGTCGAGGTTGACGTCGACGCGGTGCCGGCTTGCGTCCACTCGGGACTCGATGCCCGTGTTCATGCCCGACCAGGGCGTGTCTGGCAAAGTCGCGGTCCAAGCGATGACCGCCCGTGCTCGATACAGTGATCGAATGCTCATTTCCGCTGACGTGATCGACGTCCTGGACCCGATGTCGGGCCTCGTTCTTGCCGGCGAGGCGGGCGGGCGTCTGACTTTCGCGCTGTGGCGAGACGGTGCAGTGCGTCTCCTCGACGACAGACTCGCCGAGAACTCGCGGCGAGAGCTCCCTCTGGGGGATGACGTCTGCGTCCTTGCGGCGTCCAGCCTCGATCTGCTTGTTCTCGCCTCCGCCGGCGGGCTCGTCATCGCCGGAGAGGAAGTGGTCACGGTGCCCGGAGTACCCGCCGACGCTGCCGCGCTCCTTGGCGGTCTACTTGTCGTCGCCGTCCCGGACGGCGAGAGACACCGGCTGCTCGTGCTCGATCCCGCGACCGGGGCGATCCTCGACGACCAGGCGATCGATGCCGATGATGCTCGCGCCTTCCTGCATCCCCATCCCTCCGAAGACACGGCGATTCTCGAGCTCGCCATGGGGCAGGATGGCGTTCTCGCCTTCCGCGTCGATGTCGAGGGATCGCGCCTACATCTGACCGAGATCCTGGCAGGAGATGATCCCGTGGTCGCGGGCTTCAGTCCGTCGGGTGCGAGGCTACTTCTCACCCCGTATCCAAGCGATCCGCAGACCGTACGGGTGCTGTCGTGGCCGGATCTGAAGGAGATATCACGGCTCGACGCGAGTGACGTCGACGCCGAGTACGGTTTCGGGCTCGCCGGATGCTGGATCAATGACGACCGAGCCGCCGTGTACGCGACCGAGGACGCATTGATCGTTGCCGACGAGAACCTCGACTCGTCCGAACGCATCGTATTGCCGATCGACTTCGGCGACGAGGGAGAGATCGAGAGGCTCACGCATCTGGGTTCGGGGAACGTCGCCGTCGGCGCGTGGACGCCAGCCGGTCGACTCACCCTCGTCGTGCGCCTCATCTGAAACCGCGACACCCGTCTTGCGGTCTCAGCAAGCATCCCCAACCCTTGCG
>NZ_BCXA01000057.1 GCF_001894865.1 Rhodococcus maanshanensis NBRC 100610
GGGCTCCGGTGCGGCAGCGGGTGCGGGTGCGGCGGCTTCTCCTGCTGCGCCGATCACCGCGAGCTCTCCGCCGATCTCGACGGTCTCATCCTCGTGCGCGACGATCTTGGTCAGCACGCCTGCCACCGGGGAAGGGATCTCGGTGTCGACCTTGTCAGTGGAGACCTCGAGCAGGGGCTCGTCGACTTCGACCGTATCTCCTTCCTGCTTGAGCCACCTCGTGACAGTCCCCTCGGTAACGCTCTCACCAAGAGCTGGCATCTGGACGGAGAAGGCCATGCTTTTGACTCCTCGACAGTTGTGTTCGGGTTGTTGAGTTTGCCGACTTGTGGTCGAAATTCATTGTGCGGGTCGTACTGGGTCCACGGGGCGTGTTGCGACGCGGATCCTCGCGGTCCCCATCCTGTCATTGATCGGATTCGCCCGTCCTATGAGGGCCTCGTCACATGTTCCACATTCGTTTCTCAGCAAGCGCTGGCAAACTCGAAACTGGACAGAACGGGCGGTCGCGCCACGGTGGGAGGAGGTAGGACGTGGGACTTTTCAGCAGGCTCTCGAGGGGACGTGCGGGTTCCGGCCGACACGGCATGCGGGGACCCGACGCCCAGTACCTGGCGAACTGGGCGCACACGCGCACCGGAGTCGAGGCCTACGTCGAGCCGCAGACCACCGTCACGCCGGTCACGGTCGTGCTCGTCGCGAACGACGGGGAATGGACGCGACGCCCGGTCGGTGGAGCGCACGGCGCCCGCCGCCTGGGCGAGGATCTGCACATTCCTGTGTACGACGTCCGCAAGACCGGGTATCCGCAGCGGATGCGCGACTACGACGCCCGGCAGAAGATCCTGCGCAACCGCGCCCGCGAGGCCTAGGCGACGGCGTCGCCCGTGAGTCTTTCCGGCCCGAGGAGGGGCCGGAAAGACTCACGGGGCGTCAGCCCTGCTGCTCGATGTCCTCGAGGACGCTGATCATGGTCCGCACCGGGACCCCGGTTCCGCCCTTGCCGGTGTAGCCGAACGGCCCACCGGTGTTGTACGCCGGACCTGCCACGTCGATGTGGGCCCACTGCACGCCCTCGGCGACGAACTCCTTGAGGTAGATCGCGGCGGCGAGCATGCCGCCCCACCGGTGGTTGGTGACGTTGGCCAGGTCGGCGACCTTCGAGTTTAGGTCCGCGCGCAGCTCGCCGGGCAGCGGCATCGCCCAGGCGTTCTCGCCGATCTGCTGCGAGATGCGGGCGACGCGGTCGCGGAACTCGTCGGTGCCCATCACGCCGGGCGTGCGGTTGCCGAGCGCCACCATCTGCGCCCCGGTCAGGGTCGCGGTGTCGATCAGGTAGTCGGGCTTTTCCTCGCAGGCACGAACGATGGCGTCCGCCAGGATCAACCGCCCCTCGGCGTCGGTGTTGATGACCTCGACCGTGGTGCCGCCGTACTGGGTGAGCACGTCGCCGGGGCGCTGGGCGGTGCTCGACGGCATGTTCTCGGCCATCGGTACCCAGGCGTCGACGCCGACCTTCAGCCCGAGCTTTGCGGCCAGCACGACCGTCGCGACCACCGCAGCGGCGCCGCCCATGTCGGAGGTCATGTTCTCCATGCCCGCGGCAGGCTTGATCGAGATGCCGCCGGTGTCGAAGGTGATGCCCTTGCCGACCAGGGCAACGGACTTCCCGCCGGATCCCTTGTGGGTGAGCCGGACCAGCCGCGGCTGACGCGAGGAGCCCTTGCCGACGCCGAGGATGCCGCCGAAGCCGGACTTCTCGAGTGCCTTCTCGTCGAGGATCTCGACCTCGAGCCCGGCCGCGGTGCCGAGCGCCTCGGCGCGGGCGGCGAACTCCGCCGGGTAGAGGTGGCTCGGCGGGGTGTTCACGAATTCACGCGCGGTGGCGACGGCCTCGGCGATCGCGGCGGATCGGGCGAGGGTGCTCGTGGACTCCTTGTCGCCGGGCTCCTCGACGAGCAGTTCCACCCGGGCCAGCGGCTTTCCGTTGTCCTTCGGCGCCGACTTGGCCGACTTGAACCGGGTGAAGGTGTAGGCGCCGAGGGAGAAGCCCTCCGCCGCCGCGCCGAGGTCGAGGACGGACAGCGTGGTGGCCGCGACGGTGGTCCCGGTCAGTGCGCGGGCCGCGACGCCGGCGCACTCGCGGATCCGCTGGGCGTCGACGTCGTCGGGGTCGCCGAGTCCCACCGCCAGGATGCTCGCGACGCCCGAGCCCGCGGGCGCCGGGATCCGGGTCAGCTCCTCCGCCTTGCCGGTGGCACCCACCGCGACCAGCCCGGCCAGCACCGCCTCGGCGGTCGCGTCGTCGAGCGCATCGCCGACCGAGGCCTCCGGGCCCTCGGTGCCCGTGGTGAGACCGATGACGAGGACCTCCGCCGACTCGGCGACGGATCCGGCCAGCGCGAGCTCGGGGCCGAGGGGTGCGGTGGGGGGCTTGGCGGCACTCACTTCGATCTCCTGATCTGTTGGTGAACAACTGCGCGCCAACTCTAGTGCGGGTGCGAAGCCCCGGTCGGCTAGCGTGGACGCCCATGAGCGACGCTGAACTCTTGCAGGGCCCCCTCCGCGCGGTGCACGCCGAACTGGGTGCCACCTTCGCCCCGTTCGGTGGCTGGGAGATGCCGGTTTCCTATGCGGGTGTGGTGGCCGAGCACACCGCGGTGCGCGAGAGTGTCGGCGTCTTCGACGTGAGCCACCTGGGCAAGGCGCTGGTCGTGGGCCCGGGTGCGGCGGAGTTCGTGAACGCCTCTCTCACCAACGATCTGGGCAAGATCGGACCGGGCCAGGCGCAGTACACCCTCTGCGCCACCGAGACGGGCGGCGTCACCGACGACCTGATCGCCTACTACGTCAGCGACGACGAGGTCTTCCTCGTCCCGAACGCGGCCAACACCGCGGCCGTCGTCGCCGAGCTGGCCGCAAAGGCGCCCGCCGGGATCACCGTGACCGATCAGCATCGCGAGTTCGGTGTGCTCGCCGTGCAGGGCCCGAAGTCCGCGGAAATTCTTGCCGCGCTCGGGCTTCCGTCCGACATGGAGTACATGTCCTTTGCCGACGCCACCTTCGGGGGAGTCACCGTCCGGGTGTGCCGCACCGGCTACACCGGTGAGCACGGCTACGAACTGCTCCCCGCATGGGACGACTGCGAGAAGGTGTTCCGCGCGCTCGTCGCCGAGGTCCGTGCTGCGGGCGGCGAGGTCGCCGGGCTCGGCGCCCGCGACACCCTGCGTACCGAGGCGGGCTACCCGCTGCACGGTCACGAACTGTCGACGGAGATCTCGCCGCTGCAGGCGCGCTGCGGCTGGGCGATCGGGTGGAAGAAGCCGGAGTTCTGGGGTCGCGCCGCGCTGGTCGCGGAGAAGGAGGCCGGACCGGCCCGCAAGATGTGGGGCATCAAGGCGCTCGACCGCGGCGTGCTGCGACAGGGCCAGACCGTCATGCGTGACGGCGCCCCGATCGGGGAGACCACCTCGGGCACCTTCTCGCCCACCCTCAAGGTCGGGATCGCCCTGGCGCTCATCGATTCGGATGCGGGTGTCGGCGCGGGCGATCAGATCGACGTCGACGTCCGCGGCAGGGCGTTGCGCTGCGAGGTCGTCAACCCGCCGTTCGTCCCCGTGAACACCAAGTAGCCGCCCGCACCCGGTTCGATAGGATTCCCGCCATGACTGGTGTTCTCGACTTCACGCGCATCCCGCACCCCTCGCCCGCCACCGCCGCGGAGCGCGATCAGGTGCTGGCTGCTCCCGGGTTCGGGAAGTTCTTCACCGATCACATGGTGACGATCGACTACACCGAGGGGCGCGGGTGGCACAGCCCGACCGTGCAGCCGTACGCCCCGCTGCAGCTGGACCCGGCGGCCATGGTGCTGCACTACGGCCAGGCGATCTTCGAGGGGCTCAAGGCCTACCGCCAGCAGGACGGGTCCATCGCCTCGTTCCGGGTGACGGCGAACGCGGACCGGTTGCGCGCCTCGGCCCGCCGCATCGCGATGCCCGAGCTGCCCGACGATCTGTTCCTCGCCTCGATCACCGAGCTGCTCGCGGTGGACCGGGACTGGGTACCGGCCGCAGGCGGTGAGGACTCGCTGTACATGCGCCCCTTCATGATCTCGACCGAGGTCGGGCTCGGGGTGCGACCGTCCACCGAGTACCGGTACCTGCTGATCGCCTCGCCTGCCAGTGCGTACTTCCCGCGCGGGGTCAAGCCGGTGAGCGTGTGGCTGTCCACCGAGTACGTGCGCGCTGCTCCCGGCGGCACCGGTGCGGCCAAGTTCGCCGGCAACTACGCGGCCTCGCTGGTCGCGCAGGCGCAGGCGGCCGACGAGGGCTGCGACCAGGTGGTGTGGCTCGACGCGAACGAGCGCCGCTACGTCGAGGAGATGGGCGGGATGAACCTGTTCTTCGTCTTCGGGTCCGGTTCCTCCGCCCGCCTGGTGACCCCCGAGCTGTCCGGTGCGCTACTGCCCGGCATCACCCGCGACTCGCTGCTGACGCTGGCCACCGATGCGGGGTTCGCGGTCGAGGAGCGCAAGATCAGCACCGACGAGTGGCGCGAGAAGGCCGCCTCCGGTGAGATCACCGAGGTGTTCGCCTGTGGCACGGCCGCGGTGATCACCCCCGTCGGCACGGTGAAGTCGGCCGCGGGTGAGTTCACCATCGGCGACGGGGAGTCGGGCGAGGTGACAATGGCGCTGCGCGACACCCTCACCGGGATCCAGCGTGGCACCTTCGCGGACACCCACGGCTGGATGTCCACGCTGGCCTGAGCGGTCGCAGCCTTGTGAGGCGCCGGCACCGGGTGTACATCTGGAGCCATGGGCGTCGCACGTCAGATCGGCTCGATGCGCCGGGTGTTCCCCACGGCGCGCCGCAACAAGTCGGACGCTTTCCGCTGGCTCGGCAGGCGACCGCAGCTGCTCGCGGCGATCGCCGTGCACGAGGCCGCGCTGGTGACCAGCGGGAGGGTCGACATGCGGCTCAAGGCGCTGGGTGAGATCAAGGCGGCCGCGCTGACCAACTGTGAGTACTGCCTCGACATCGGCTCGGCGTTCGCCCGCGACCTCGGCCTGACCGAGGCGCAGCTGCGCGCCCTGCCGACCTTCCGCGACAGCGGCGAGTTCGACGACACCGAGAAGCTGGTCCTCGAGCTGGCCGAGGCGATGAGCCGCACGCCTGCCCACATCGGCGACGATCTGCGCGCGCGGCTCCTCGGCAGGTTCAGCAGGACACAGCTCACGGAGCTCGCCGCGGCGATCGCATGGGAGAACCATCACGGTCGGCTGAACCAGGCCCTCGGTATCCGGCCATCGGGGTTCTCCGACGGCGGGTTCTGCGTCGTGCCGGAGAAGTAGCGCCTGAGCCCGACCCGACCCGGGTATCGTTCAGCGGGCTGGCGTCAGGCGCCGGGCGAGCATCCGTCCGACGCTGTGCAGTGGAGCCGGATCCTGTTGTGCCCTGGCGAGAACGAGCGCGCCCTCGAGTGCGGAGAGCGTCAGGACCGCCTCGTCGGCGGCCTCGTCGGGCGCCCAGCCGTCCGCCTCGAGCTTGGCGGCGAGCAGGGACAGCCAGGAGTCGTATCCGTCGGCGCAGGATGCCCTGATGACGGGCGATTCGGTCGCGGCGTCCAGGGTGGCGGTGGCAAGCGCGCAGCCGCGTTCGTAGTCGGATTCCACCAGCCGGGCCGCCAGTGCCGCGGCGAAGGCGGCCACCGCCGTTCCGGAGTCGGGCGAGCTGTCCAACAGGTGCGAGATGAAGGCCGCCATCGTCGAACCCCTGTGTCGCAGAGCGACTCCCGCGAGCTCCTCCTTTCCGCCAGGGAAATGGAAGTACAGCGATCCCTTGGTCGTGCCGCTCTCCGTCAGAACCTCGGCCATACCGGTTCCTGTGTAGCCGCGGCGCTGCAGCAGGTCCGCGGCCGCCTCGACGAGCTGATCACGAGTAGACATGTCGCACACTGTACCAGTCGGTATACATCGGTTCAGCGTTATACGTGCGGAAATGCTTCGAATCATTGACAGGCTAGACCGTTCGGTACAGGATTTGGCTCACCGCGGTGCACGGGTGCCGCCGAGACAGAAGGGTGGTTGGCATGAGCGAGACGATCGAACCGACGGTGCTCGGTCCCGACGAGGATCCGGCGGGCACCCTCGCGTCCTCCGGGGCGCGAATCATGGTGCGCGACAATCAGACCGACGGAGGCTTCTCCCTCGTCGAGCATCGGGTCCCGCCGAAGCGGCTGACGTCGCCGGTACACCGGCACGCCAGGGAGGACGAGTACACGGTGGTGCAGTCGGGGCGGGTCGCCGCGCTTCTCGGCGACCGGGTGGTCTATGCCGAGGCAGGCGCGATGATCTTCAAGCCGAGGGGGCAGTGGCACGCGGTGTGGAACCCCGACGACCGCGAGGCGCGATTCCTCGAGATCATCACCCCAGGGGGACTCGAGGGCCTGTTCGAGCAGGTTCCGGAGCTGCAGGCCGACGGCGGTGTTCCCGATACGACCGCCCTCGCCGAGCGTTACGGCATCGAGTTCGACCTGGTCGCCACCGCGGGCCTCGTGCACGCCCACGGGGTGAGCTTCGGCCCCCATTCCGGATAGCGACCACGTCCGGACGGGCGGGCCCTTGGGTTCGTGCTCAGCCGCCGAGCGCGAACCCAACGGCAACCACCGTCACCGTCACCTCGACCGCCGCGCCGAGCACGTCCCCGGTGACGCCGCCGAACCGGCGGACGCAGTGCCGCGTCAGCAGCGCCGTCGCGCCCAGCGCCGCGAGCACCACGACCGGGCCCTGCCACCAGCGTCCTGGCACCGCGAACGCGGCGGCCGCGGTCAGCGCCAGGGACCACAGCGCGCACGACCACCGGCCCTGGCTGTCGGCGACCAGCGCACCGAATCCGGTCGGGCCCGCCGCGGGAACCCCGCGCCTGCACACGAGCACGACCGCCACCCGGCCCGCCGCCACCGCGACACCGATCGCGATCCACTGCCCGGACTGGGCCAGCGCGCCGAACGAGAGCGCCTGCGCGCCGATGCAGACGATGAGGGCGACGACGCCGAAGGGACCGACGCCCCCGCCGCGCATCACCTCGAGGGCGCGCGCGGGCGGCCCGTAGCAGCCGAGCCCGTCGACGGTGTCCGCCAGCCCGTCGACGTGCATGCCGCGGGTGAGCAGGGCCAGTGCCGTCACCGCGACCAGCCCGGCCAGGGCCGTATCGAGCGAGGCCGCGAGCAGCAGCCAGAGCAGGCCGGCGCAGGTGGCGCCGAGCAGCAGCCCGACCACCGGGGTCGCGGCGATGGCCCGACGGCCCGCGGCCCTGTCGATCGGCTGCGCGTCGGGATCGTGGCGCGCGGGCAGCACGGTCAGCCAGGACAGTGCGAGCCGGATCCCGCCGAGTGCGGCAGTCACCGTCAGTGCGCCTCGGCTTCGGTCTCGTCGTCGGCCGTGGAATCGGTTGCGGACTCCCCGGATTCGGTGCTCACGCCCGCGTCGGCGAACGTCGCCATCTCGGCGAGGGTGGCGACCGCGGACTGCAGCACCGGCAGCGCCACCAGCGCGCCGGACCCCTCGCCGAGCCGCATGCCGAGGTCGAGGATCGGGTCGAGACGCAGGTGCTTGAGCGCGATGGTGTGCGCGGGTTCGGTGGAGCGGTGCCCGGCGACCCACCACTCGCGGGCGCCGGGAGCGAGGTCCTCCGCGACCATGGCGGCGGCCGTCACCACGACGCCGTCGAGGATGACGGGGGTCCGACGCAGCGCGGCCTGGGCCAGCAATCCGGCCATCGCCGCGAGATCCGCTCCCGCGCCCACCCGCAGCAGCGCGACCGGGTCGGCGGTGACGGGCCGGACCCGGCGCATCGCGTCGCGGATGGCGGCGGTCTTGCGGATCCAGCCGGCGTCGTCGACACCGGTGCCACGCCCGACCGCGGCGACCGGTTCGGTGTTGGTCAGCGCGGCGATCAGCACCGTCGCGGGGGTGGTGTTGCCGATGCCCATCTCACCCGCGATCAGCAGGTCGGCCCCGCCGTCGATCTCCTCGTCGGCGATGGCGCGGCCAGCGGCGATGGCCTGCAGCGTCTCCGACTCGCTGAGCGCGTCCTCGCGGTCGATGGAGCCGCTCGAGCGCCGGACCTTGTGTGTCGAGACGGTGGGGTCGGTGTCGGTCGCGACGGCGATGTCGACCACCCGGACCCCCGCCCCCGTTGTGGCGGCGAGCGCGTTCACGGCCGCACCGCCCGCCTGGAAGTTGGCCACCATCTGCGCGGTCACCTCGGCGGGGTATGCGGACACGCCGTGCGCTGTCACGCCGTGGTCGCCCGCGAAGACCACCACCCGGGGGCGGCCGAACGCCCGGGGCGGGCACTGGCCCTGGCAGGCCGCCACCCATCCGCCGAGCGCCTCGAGCCGGCCGAGCGACCCCGCGGGCTTGGTCAGCTGCTGCTGGCGGGCGTCGGCCTCGGCCGCGACGGCCGGGTCCGGGGGAGTGACGGCCTCGAAGGCCGCCTCGGATGGGATGCCCGATTCGGTTGTCACAGTTGACCTCTCACTTCAGCGCGGTACAGCTTGACCGTGCCACTTGAATTCGGCGTCACTTGAGTCTGGTCGCCAGCCCGGCAACCACGAGGAGCACCTCGTCGCAGACCTGGGCCATCCTCGCGTTGAGGGAGCCGATCTCGTCTCGGAACAGTCGACCGGACCGGGTCTCGGGGATCACCCCCAGCCCCACCTCCGGGCTGACCAGGACGAGTCTGCCGCGATGGTCCGCGACGGCGTCGACCAGGTCGTCGATGCGCGGGGCGAGGGTGCCTCGCGGGAGTTCCCAGGCCTGGGCCGCGTCCATCTCCGCGGTCAGCCAGGTGCCGAGATCGTCGACCATCGTCGGGGCTGCGTCGGTGCGCAGCAGTTCGGCCAGCCCGGTGCCGGTCGCGCTCTCGACGGTGGTCCACTCCCGTGGCCGGCGGCTGCGGTGCGCCTCGATCCGCTGCTCCCAGTCGGCGTCGGAGGCGTCGAGGCGGGCCGTGGCGATGTAGCGGACGGCGCTCGGCGCCGACCCGTCCATCAGGGCCTCGGCGTGGCCGGACTTGCCGGACCTGGCCCCGCCGAGCACGAGGGTGCGCAGCGGCGGTTGCGGGGCGGGGGACGGCACGGGCTAGACGGTACCAACGGCAGGGGCGCGGGCGCCGAAGCGTCGGCGGTAGTCGGCGGGTGCCAGCCCGACCTGCCGGTGGAAGTGGTGGCGCAGGAGCGCGCCCGACCCGAACCCGCAGCGGCCCGCGATCTCCTCGAGCCCGTATCCGGTCTCCTCGAGGAATTGCTGGGCCAGCAAGACCCGTTGCGTCGTCAGCCATTTGACCGGGGTCGTCCCTGTCTCGGCCGCGAACTTCCTCGCGAACGTGCGGGTCGACATCGTCGACCGCGCGGCCAGGGTCTCGATGCTGTGGGCGGCGTCGAGGTGCTCGCTCATCCATCGCAGGGTGTCGGTGATGCTGTCGTCGGCGCAGTCGACCACGGCCCGCTCGATGAACTGGCGCTGGCCGCCGTCCCGTTGCGGCGGTACCACCATGCGCCGCGCGATGGTGTTCGCGACGGCGCTGCCGAGTTCGCGCCGGACCAGGTGCAGGCAGGCGTCGATCCCGGCGGCGGTGCCCGCGCTGGTGATGAGGTTGCCCTCGTCGACGAAGAGGACGTCCGGGTCGACGGTGGTGGCGGGAAAGGCGCTGGCCAGCTCGTCCGCGTGGACCCAGTGCGTGGTGCACTTGCGGCCGTCGAGCAGCCCCGCGGCCCCGGCGAGGAACGCGCCCGAGCAGACCGTGAGCACGGTGGCGCCCGCGTCCGCGGCCTCCCGCAGCGCCGCGACGACGCCGGGCGGGAAGTCGGTGCGGGTCGCGGAGGCCGGGATCGCGACCAGGTCCGCGCCGCGCAGCCCCTCGAGTCCGTGCTCGGGGGTGATGGTGATGCCGGGGGTGACCGATGCAAGGGGCACGCCCGCCTCCGGGCCGCAGACGCGGAAGTCGAAGGCGGGCAGGCCCGCCGCGGTGCGGTCGACGCCGAACACCTCGCAGACCACACCGAATTCGAACATGGCTGCGTGGTCGACCAGGAGCACGGCGACCGAGGACAGCATGAGGACAGTCTATGGCGCGATATTGACGAAGTATGTCATTGCTGCCACTGTTGGCGGCAAATCTATGGTCGCAAAATTGCAGCCATGACCACATTCATTGCGCTCGTCCTGCTGATGATCGCTCTACAGGGAGTCTTCGTGGCGGTCGCCCGTCGCGGCCGGTACGGGGAACCTGCCGGCATCCGGCGGTACCGGTTCAACCACTTTCGGCCCGACAGTGCATCGGGTTCGGTGAACGTCGCCGATCGGGACGCCGAACGGATGCTCGCCGACCTCCAGGCCGTGCGGCACAGGGCGCCGCACAGCTGAGGGGTACCGGCTAGACGGCGTCGCCAGGGGAGACCCGGGGCTGCGGCGCCCGCATCTTCCGGATCTGAGAGGCCCGGACGAACGCGTACCAGCCCAGCTTCAGGCCGCCGTCCATGGTGTCGGGGAACCTCTCACGGACCTGCCGATTGATGGTGCGGCCCATGATGTACCCCTCGGCCAGCATGAACAACATCAGCACCAACATGGCCAGCGTCACGATCGACTGGATCGCGGGGCTCAGGAACATCGCCATGATCAGCAGCAGCGCCAACGGCATGAACAGCCCGACCAGGTGCCTGCGGGAGTCGACGAGGTCACGGACGTAGGCGCGCACGGGGCCCTTGTCGCGCGGCAGCAGGTACTTGTCCTCGCCCGCGAGCATCCGGGCGCGTCGATCGGCGGCGGTCGCCCTGCGCTCCGCGGAGGCCAGCTTGCGCTCCTCCTTGCTGCCCTGGTTCTGCTTGCGGCGAGCCCGCGCTTCCTTTGCGGTGAGCGGTGCGGGCGCGACCGGGCCGCGTCGCTTGCCCTCGGCCTCGCGGCGCTTCGGGGTGGGCCTGCCCTTGCCTTCGGTCTCGGACGTGGTGGTCAGTTCGACCGCGGTCGACTCGACGACCTCGTGGTCGCCGTTGTCGGGGGTGTCGGAGTTTCCTCGGCGCAGCAGCTTCACCCCTCCAGGTTACTTGCCGTGCGTGTGCATCGATTCGCACCCGTCCCATCGGGATGGACACGGGTCGTCCCGCTGTCGCGCTGCCGCGCGGAGCCACCGGTCCTACACTCGGCCGATGCGAGTGCTGATCGCGCCGGATTCGTTCGGGGACACCCTCACCGCGGTAGAGGCGGCCGCGGCGATGGCGGCCGGCTGGTCCGCGGGCAGGCCAGAGGACGTGCTGGCCCTGGCGCCGCAGTCGGACGGCGGACCGGGGTTCGTCGACGTGCTCGCGGCCCGGATCGGCGAGCCGATCGCGGCGACCGTCGACGGCCCGCTGGATCGGCCCGTGCAGGCGCGCTGGCTCGCCGCGGGGGACACCGCCTACCTCGAATCGGCACAGGCGTGCGGACTGGCGCTCCTCGGTGGACCGCCGGATCCGCGCACCGCGGTCGCCGCGCACAGCCGCGGCGTCGGGCAGCTGATCGCCGCGGCCGTGGACGCGGGTGCGGGCACGGTGGTGATCGGGCTCGGCGGCAGCGGCTGCACCGACGGGGGCAGGGGACTGGTCGAGGTGCTCGGTGGCGGGGCCGACCGCGCGGCCGTCGTGTCCGCGCGGGAGCGGCTAGCGGGGATCCGGCTGATCGCCGCCACCGACGTGCGGAACCCGCTGCTCGGCGAGCACGGCGCGGCCGCGGTGTTCGGGCCGCAGAAGGGTGCTGACGCCGTCGCCGTGGAGCTGCTCGAGCGGCGCAACGCCGAGTGGTCGCGGGTGCTGGAGTCGGCCGGCGGCCGCCGCGTGGCCGATGACGAGGGGGCAGGCGCGGCGGGCGGGATCGGGGCGGCGTT
Source organism: Rhodococcus maanshanensis NBRC 100610 (assembly GCF_001894865.1). Classification (GTDB taxonomy): domain Bacteria; phylum Actinomycetota; class Actinomycetes; order Mycobacteriales; family Mycobacteriaceae; genus Rhodococcus_G; species Rhodococcus_G maanshanensis. Next base: position 11,925 of record NZ_BCXA01000057.1, read on the forward strand.
GCTGGCGCTCGGCGCGACCAGGGAATCGGGGGCCGCGGTGGTCGCGACCCACACCGGGCAGGAGGCGCTGCTGGCGTCCGCCGACCTGGTGCTCACCGGGGAGGGCCGGTTCGATCACCAGTCGCTGCGCGGCAAGGTGGTTGTCGCACTCGCCGAGGCGGCGGGCAGGCACGGGGTGCCCACCGTGGTGATCGCGGGCCAGGTGCAGCTCGATGCGGGCGCGGCCGAGGGTGCGGGCCTGCGCGCGGTGTATTCGGTGACCGACCACGCCGGCTCGGTTCGCCTGGCGATGTCGGATGCGGCCGGTCAGCTGCGCGCACTCACCGAGAAGGTGGCCGGGCAGTGGTCGCCCGGGGGCCGGTGACACGCCCGCTGGTGGCGAGGTGGGGGCGCGGCACGGCACACTGGAGGCAGTCCGGCCCGGAACAACGCCGACGGCGCTGTCATCGTCGTCGGCCCCGTCAGGAATACTGCACGGCAGAGTACCGTTGAAGCGTTCACGGGTTTGGTACGAGCGAACAGGGAGAGCCCATGACTGTGCAGAACGAGACGACAGCCCCGGTCGAGACGGAGGCGCACAAGGTCACCATGACCGACGCCGCCGCGTCGAAGGCCAAGGCGCTGCTCGACCAGGAAGGTCGCGACGACCTCGCGCTGCGCATCGCCGTGCAGCCGGGCGGCTGCGCCGGACTGCGTTACCAGCTGTTCTTCGATGACAGGAACCTCGACGGTGACCTGGTCGTGGACTTCGGTGGCGTCAGCCTGGCGGTCGATCGGATGAGCGCGCCGTACGTCGAGGGCGCCTCGATCGACTTCGTCGACACCATCGAGAAGCAGGGCTTCACGATCGACAACCCGAACGCCACCGGCTCCTGTGCCTGTGGAGACTCGTTCAACTGAGCCGACCCCGCGACGTGCGCGTCGCGCGAGTTCGTCGACACCTCTGACGCGGTGCCCCTCGGGGCCCGCGTCAGAGTCGTATCAGGGGGCGCCCCACGGGCGCTCTGGTCGCCGCGGCGGTGACCTGCCGGGTACCGTGGCACTTTTGCGGCACATTAGTGCCGCGGCCGACGGACGTGGCCGCGGTATCGACGAACTGAAAGGTCCCTGCGCGTGACAATTGCGGTCACCGGCTCCATCGCCACCGATCACCTGATGCGGTTCCCCGGGCGCTTCGCCGACCAGCTCCTCGCCGACCAGCTCAGCCACATCTCGCTGAGCTTCCTGGTCGACGACCTGGTGGTGCGCCGTGGCGGCGTCGGCGGCAACATCGCGTACGCCATGGGCGTGCTCGGTGGCACCCCGCTGCTCGTCGGCGCGGTCGGTGCCGACTTCGCCGAGTACCGGGCCTGGCTCGAGTCCGCCGGTGTCGACTGCGACTCCGTGCACGTCTCCGAGACCGCCCACACCGCGCGCTTCGTGTGCACCACGGACGAGGACATGGCGCAGATCGCGTCGTTCTACCCGGGCGCGATGAGCGAGGCGAGGGAGATCTCCCTCGACGGCCTGGCCGAGGGCATCGAGCTGGTCCTGATCGGCGCGAACGACCCCGCCGCGATGATCCGGCACACCGAGCAGTGCCGCGAGCTGGGGCTGCCGTTCGCGGCCGACCCCTCGCAGCAGCTCGCCCGGCTGTCCGGCGCGGAGGCGAAGCAGCTGATCGGCGGCGCGAAGTACCTGTTCACGAACGAGTACGAGTGGGGCCTGCTGCTGCAGAAGACCGAGCTCACCGAGACCGAGGTCGCGGAGCAGGTGGGGCTGCGGGTGACCACGCTCGGCTCCAAGGGCGTCGAGATGGTGGACCGCGAGGGCAACTGGGTCCGCGTCGGCGTCGTGCCCGAGAAGGCGAAGGTGGATCCGACCGGTGTCGGCGATGCCTTCCGCGCCGGGTTCCTGGTCGGGCAGAGCGCGGGCCTGAGCCTCGAGCGGTCTGCTCAGCTCGGCTCACTGGTGGCGGTGCTGGTGCTCGAGACCGTCGGCACCCAGGAGTGGACCCTCGACCGCGACGACGCGGTCAAGCGGTTGGCGGAGGCCTACGGCACCGAGGCCGCGGACGAGATCGGCGCCCTGCTGAAGTAACAGGCGGCTTCGCCGCCCGTGCGCGGTTGACGAGTCCTGAGACTCGTCAACCGCGCACAGGCGCGCAGCGCCTCTACACGTGGACCGGGTAGACCGGTTCCTGGATCTGCGGCACGATCCGCTTCTCCACGAAGATGCCGTGCCACACCATGAAGCACAGCACCGTCCACAGCCGACGGCTGTGATCCGACCCGCCGTCGCGGTGTTCGTTCAGCATCGCCGCGACCGCCGCCTTGTCGAAGATGTGGTCGGTCTGCGAGTCCGCGATCTGCTGGTGCGCCCAGTCGAACAGCTCGGTGCCGCGCAGCCAGTGCCGCAGCGGAACGGGGAAGCCGAGCTTGGCCCGGTGCAGCACGTGCGGCGGGACGATGCCCTCCAGCGCCTGACGCAGCGCGTACTTGGTGGTATGCGGCGCAGATGCGGCTCTCTTCGTTCGCCTGGTGGTGATCTTCTGCTCCAGCGGCACCCGGGACGCGACCTCGAAGACCTCGGTGTCGAGGAACGGCACCCGCAGCTCCAGCGAGTTCGCCATCGTCATCTTGTCGGCCTTGACCAGGATGTCGCCGCGCAGCCAGGTGAACAGGTCCAGGTGCTGCATCCGGGCGACCGGGTCCCAGTCCCGCGACTGCGCGTAGATCGGCGCGGTCACGTCCTGGTGCGTCCATTCCGGCCGGAAGTCGCGGAGGACGGCCCGCAGCTGCGTGTCGTTGAAGCTGCGCGCGTTGCCGTAGTAGCGCTCCTCGAGCGTCATCGAGCCGCGGTTGAGCAGGCTCTTGCCCCTGGTGCCCTCGGGGATGCGCTCGGACAGCTTGCCCGCCGCGCGGCGCAGGCCGCGGGGCAGGTACTCGAACGGCTTTAGGGAGAGCGGCTCCCGGTAGATGGTGTAGCCGCCGAACAGCTCGTCCGCGCCCTCGCCCGACAGCACCACCTTGACGTGCTTGCGGGCCTCCTTGGCCACGAAGTACAGCGGGACCAGCGCGGGGTCGGCGACCGGGTCGTCGAGATACCAGATGATCTCCGGGATCGCGTTGGCGAACTCGGTCGGGCTGACGACCTTGACGATGTGCCGGGCGCCGATCGCGGCGGCGGACTCGGCGGCCACGTCGACCTCGGAGTAGCCCTCGCGCTCGAAGCCGGTGGTGAAGGTGATCAGGTTGGGGTTGTGCCGCATCGCCAGCGCGGCGATCGCGGTGGAGTCGATGCCGCCGGAGAGGAACGATCCGACGGTCACGTCCGCGCGCATGTGCTTGGCGACCGAGTCCTCGAGGGCCTCGGCGATCTCCCGGTACCTGGCCTGCTCGGTGCCGGCCGCGAAAGGCCTGACCGGGAAGGTCGGCGTGAAGTAGCGGGTGATCTTCGGTGCCTCGCCGACCCGCACCCAGGCGTGGCAGCCGGACTCGAGGCGACGGATGTCGGCGTGCAGGGTCTCGGGCTCCGGCACGTACTGCAGCACCGTGTAGTGCTCGGTGGCGCGGGGATCGAGTTCGGTGCCGACACCGATCAGCTCGGCCAGCTCCAGCAGGCTCTTCTTCTCGCTGCCGAACGCGGTGCCCCCTGCTCCCGTCGCCAGGAACAGCGGCTTGATCCCGAACGGGTCCCTGGCCAGGAACAGGTCCTTGGTCTCGGTGTCCCAGATCGCGAACGCGAACATGCCGCGCAGCCGGCGGACCGCATCGGCACCCCAGTAGTGGAAGGCCGCGACGATCGCCTCGCTGTCGCCCTCGGTGGTGAACTGGGCGCCGTGATCCCTCGCCAGCTCGTCCCGGAGTTCGAGGTAGTTGTAGATCTCACCGTTGAAGGTGAGCGCGTACCGGGTCGGGTTCTCCGGCGGGCCCCAGCGCAGCGGCTGATGCGAGTGCTCGATGTCGATGATCGAGAGCCGGTTGAAGCCGAAGATCAGGTCGTCGTCGTTCCAGGTTCCGTGCTCGTCCGGCCCGCGGTGGCGCAGGCAGTGCATCGCCGAGTCGACGCGCGAGACGGCGTCTTCGGTGGTGCCGGAGGAGGTCAGTAGCCCGAGCAGTCCGCACACGGCGTCCATTACCTCAATTCGCTCTTGGGGAAGGCTCCACACTGATATGCAGCGGATTGCCGAATGACTATGCCGAGTATGCCGCAGACTCGCGGAACTGATGTTGTGACCCGACGGTGGAGAGGCGTCAGCTTTGGTCTACGCTGCGTAGTATTCGGGCGTCCGGCTGGGGCTGCCCTTATTCATTGCGGCGATCAGGAAGGCGTGAACGTGGCGCAGAGTCGGATCCTTCGACGAGCAGGGCTAGCAGCATCTTTGGGCCTTGCTGCCATGCTGCTGTCGGGATGTTCGATCGACAATTCGGTGCTTCGGTTCGGATGGCCGTCGGGCATTACCCCGCAGGCTGAGCGGATGCGCGAACTGTGGACCTGGTCGGTCATCGCCGCCCTGTTCATGGGCGTGATTGTGTGGGGCCTGACCTTCTGGGTGGTGATCTTCCACCGGAAGAAGAAGGATTCTCCCGAGTTCCCCAGGCAGACGGCCTACAACGTCCCGCTGGAGCTCTTCTACACCGCGGTGCCGTTCGTCATCATCGCAGTGCTGTTCTACTTCACCGTGGTCGTGCAGAACTACGTCCACGAGAAGAAGGACGACCCGAACGTGGTGGTCGACGTGACCGCGTACCAGTGGAACTGGAAGTTCGGCTACCGCAGCATCGATCTGCGTGAGGGCGGCGCCAAGTACGACGGCGTCGACGTCGCGGCACAGGCGTACGCCGAAGAGCCGGCAGGCGAGCAGGTTCTCCGCGGCGAAGAGGTGCCGCCGCCGAACGCGGGCAAGTCCGCGAACGACATCTCCTACCTGCGATTCGACAAGATCGAGACCGTCGGATCCAGCCAGGAGATCCCGATTCTGGTGCTGCCCACCGGCAAGCGCATCGAGTTCGTGCTCAACGCCGCGGACGTCATCCACGCGTTCTGGGTGCCGGAGTTCCTCTTCAAGCGCGACGTCATGCCGAACCCGGAGCAGAACCACTCCGACAACGTCTTCCAGATCAGCGAGATCACCAAGGAAGGCGCGTTCGTCGGCCGCTGCGCCGAGATGTGCGGCACGTACCACGCGATGATGAACTTCGAGGTCCGTGCGGTCAGCCCGGCGAAGTTCGCCGAGTACATCGAGCTGCGCAAGCCGGCCGACGAGGGTGGGCAGGCGCTGACCACCGCCGAGGCGCTCGCGAAGATCGGCGAGTCGCCGGTCGCCACGTCCACGCAGCCGTTCAACACGGAGCGGACGTACCGGCAGGCCACCACCGTCCTCGAGGGCGAATACCAGTAGCAGTGCCGACGGCACCCAGACCCATCAACCGCTGAAGGACTTGCTGAAATGAAGATCGAAGCCAAGCTCTTTGAGATCTTGACGGTGTTTTTCATCCTCGTCGCGATCGTCTACGGCGTCTTCACCGCCGCCTCCCGCACCGGAGTCGAGTGGGCCGGGCTGACCGCGATCGTGCTGTCCGCCGGACTGACCCTGATCGTGGGCACGTACTTCCGGTTCGTGGCACGGCGACTCGACACCCGCCCCGAGGACTACGACGACGCCGAGATCTCGGACGGCGCGGGCGACCTGGGCTTCTTCAGCCCGGGTAGCTACTGGCCCATCCTGCTCGCCTTCGCGGCGGCGTTCACCGCGGTCGCGCTGGCCTTCTTCCAGCCGTGGCTGATCGTGGTCGGCGTGGCGCTGGTCCTGGCCACCGCGGTCGGTCTCGTCTTCGAGTACCACGTCGGACCCGAGAAGCACTGAGCCGCACCACACCTGAACACGGCGAGGGCGCCGAATCCCCACTGGGGGTTCGGCGCCCTCGCCGTTTCCGGCAGGTCCGCACCCGGGCAATTCTCAGCGGCTCCTGGTCGTCGACGCTATCGTCGGTCGGGTAAGGCGCTGTCGGCGGTTCCGGCACGGGGCCGACGGGCGTTCCGATGGATGACAACGGAATGTGAGTAGCCATGGTGGATCGAGCGGGCGAGTTTCGAGGGGTTCTTCCGATTCCGGACCGGCAGCACATCGGTCTGACCACCTACGACGCGAAGGATCCGGACACCGCGTTTCCACCGATCGAGCCGCTGCTCCCGCCGGAGGGCGCCCCGAATGTCCTGGTGATCCTGCTCGACGACGTCGGTTACGGGGCCAGCAGCGCGTTCGGGGGACCGGTGCACACACCGACCGCCGAACGCCTGCAGCGCGACGGACTCACCTACACCCGGTTCCACACGACCGCGCTGTGCGCGCCGACCCGGGCCGCGCTGCTCAGCGGCCGTAACCACCACTCGGTCGGGATGGGCCTGATCACCGAGACCGCGACCTCGGCGCCCGGCTCGTGCGGGATCCGGCCGAACACCAAGGCCGCGTTGCCGATGACGTTGAAACTCAACGGCTACTCCACCGCCCAGTTCGGCAAGTGTCACGAGGTGCCGCCGTGGCAGACCTCGCCGGTCGGCCCGTTCGACGCCTGGCCTTCCGGCGGTGGCGGATTCGAGCACTTCTACGGGTTCATCGGCGGCGAGAACAACCAGTACTTCCCGGCGCTCTACGAGGGCTTCGCCCCGGTCGAGCCCGACAAGACGCCGGAGGAGGGCTATCACCTCACCGAGGACCTGGCCGACCGGGCCATCGACTGGGTGCGCACCCAGAAGGCGCTCGCGCCCGACAAGCCGTTCTTCGTCTATTTCGCCCCCGGCGCCACCCACGCACCGCACCACGTTCCCGCCGAGTGGGCTGACAAGTACGCGGGCCGGTTCGTGGGCGGCTGGGACGCGGAGCGCGAGTCCATTCTCGACCGGCAGAAGCAACGTCAGATCGTGCCGCAGGGTGCCGACCTGACGGCCCGTCCCGACGCGATCCCGGCGTGGGACGACATGGACGAGGCGCTCAAGCCGGTGCTGGAACGCCAGATGGAGGTGTATGCGGGGTTCCTCGAGCACACCGACTTCCACGTCGGCCGCGTCGTCGACGCGATCGAGGCGATGGGGGCGCTCGAGAACACCCTCGTGTACTACATCATCGGCGACAACGGGGCCTCCGCCGAGGGAACGCTGAACGGGGCGTTCAACGAGATGGCGAACTTCAACGGTCTCGCCGCGATCGAGACCCCGGAGTTCATGGCGGAGGTGAAGGACAAGTTCGGTACGCCCGAGGCCTACAACCACTATTCGGTCGGCTGGGCCTGGGCGATGTGCTCGCCCTTCCAGTGGACCAAGCAGGTCGCCTCGCATTGGGGCGGTACCCGCAACGGGACGATCGTGCACTGGCCCGACGGCATCAGCAGCAAGGGCGAGATCCGTTCCCAGTTCACCCACGTCATCGACGTCGCGGCGACCGTGCTCGAGGCCGCCGGGCTGCCCGAGCCCACGTTCGTCAACGGTGTGCAGCAGGCGCCGCTCGAGGGCACGAGCATGCTGTACAGCTTCGACGACGCGGCCGCGCCGGAGCGGCACGACCTGCAGTACTTCGAGATGGCAGGCAATCGGGGTATCTACCACAAGGGCTGGAGCGCGGTCACCAGGCACAGCACCCCCTGGCTGCCGAACGAGGAACTGCCCGCGCTCGATGACGACGTGTGGGAGCTCTACGACGGCACCACCGACTGGACGCAGGCCCACGATCTCGCCGCGGAGATGCCCGAGAAGCTCGCCGAGTTGCAGCGACTGTGGCTGATCGAGGCCGTGAAGTACAACGTGCTGCCGATCGACGATCGCCGGTTCGAACGACTGAACCCGACCATCGCCGGTCGCCCCCAACTGATCTCCGGCAACAAGCAGGTGCTGTTCCCCGGGATGAGGCGTCTCAGCGAGCACAGCGTCCTCGACATCAAGAACCGGTCGTTCTCGGTGACCGCCGCGGTCGAGACGGCGGCGAACGGCACCACCAACGGTGTCGTCGTCGCGCAGGGCGGTCGCTTCGGCGGCTGGGCCCTGTACGTCAAGAAGGGGCGAACCGCGTTCGTCTACAACCTGCTCGGCATGAGGGAGTTCACGATCGAGGCGACCGAGGACATCCCCTCGGGTAGTCATCAGATTCGGGCCGAGTTCGCATACGACGGGGGCGGCCTCGCGAAGGGTGGCGATGTCACCCTGTATCACGATGGCCGCCCCGTCGGTTCCGGGCGGGTCGAGCAGACCCAGCCGATGATCTTCTCCGCGGACGAGACGACGGACATCGGCGACGACTACGGAATGCCGGTCAGTGTCGGGTATCTGGGAGAAACCAGGTTCAACGGCCGCATCGATGTCGTGCAGATCGAGGTCGGCGACGACGACCACTCCCATCTCATCGATCCGGAGGAGGTCGTCCGGGTCGCTACCTCCCGTCAGTGACGGCGGGCAGGCCCCGGTTCCCGCCGTTCCCGACCTGATCGGCCGGGTACATCCACGAGGGGCGGGCCGCCTGCTCGGCCGGATACTGCTGCGGGGCAGGCGCCGCGTGCCCGGCCGCGAGGGCCGACGCTTCGGTGTCCGTTGCGGTCGCCTGTCCGTGCACCACCAGGGCGTAGGCGAGCGCGGCGAAGGCGGCGGTGCTGACGACCGCCCGCACGATATTCCATGTGACCCAGCGGGATTCGAATTGCTCTCGGACCGCGCCGGGATCGGTGATGTGCTCGCCTGCGGCCGCGAGCTGATCGTTGAGGGGCACGTTGATGGCGGCGGTGATGACGAGCATTGCGATGTAGAGCACGAGGGCGGCGATGATCCAGGGGAGCGCGCTGCGCGCGGACCCCAGGTGCAGCAGCAGCGTCGTGACGGTGAGTGCCAGTGCGCCGAGGAAGCAGATCATGAACCAGCCGTTGAGGATTGCGACGTTGATCCTCTGCATGGCCGAGATGAACGTCAGGTTGTCGGTGCGGCCGAGGCCCGGCATCACCGCGTAGGCGAACGCGGCGAACAGACCAGCCATGAGTCCTGCGGTGACGGAGGCGCCGAGCAGCGTGATCGTCTGGAGGAATTTGGTCGTCATCGTGGTCACCCTACGTTCCAGATACCGGTGGCTGCGGCGGAAGCGGCGTACTCGGTGAAGTCGCGGGGTGCGCGGCCGAGCGCACGCTCGACCCCGTTGCCCGGGTTGATGTTTCGGCCGTCGAGGACGGTCGTGAACAGGTACGTCAGCAGCTCGATGACATCGGCGGGTACCTGTTCGGCTGCGAGGCCGGCGGCGAAGTCCTCGACGGGTACCTGCACATAGTCGACGGTACGGCCTGCGGCGGCGGCGATGGTGGCGATGGCCTCGGCGAAGGTGATCGCGCGGGGCCCGGTGAGTTCGTAGATCTCGCCGGTGTGCCCGGGCTGGGTGAGGGCAGCGAGGGCGACGTCCGCGATGTCGTCGACGTCGACGAACGGTTCGGGGATGTCCCCGGCGGGCAGGTACACCTGGCCGGCGAGGATCGGCTCGAGCAGGTAGCCCTCGCTGAAGTTCTGGCCGAACCAGCTCGCGCGCAGGATGGTGGTGTCGGCGCCCGAATCGGTCAGTGCCTTCTCGCAGGCCTGCGCCTCGGCCTCGCCGCGACCCGAGAGCAATACCAGGCGACGCACACCGCAGTCGACGGCCAGCTGGGAGAACGAGGCGATGGCCTCCACGGCGCCGGGGGCGGCGAGGTCGGGCTGGTAGGAGATGTACGCCGCGGTCATGCCCTCGAGGGCGGGCTCCCAGGTCTCGGGGTCTTCCCAGTCGAAGGGCACCCCGCCGGCGCGGGTGCCGATGCGCACCGGCAGGTCGAGGGAGGTCAGTCGCTGCGCGACGCGGCGACCGGTCTTGCCGGTTCCGCCGAGGACGAGGGTCGTGGGTCGCGATGTGTGAACGGTCATCGTGCTCTCCTTGCTGATCGAATGGTGTTGTGCCATCTACGATCGGCCAGGGGAGGGTCGTCAACAACGGCCGTTTGCTCAAGGATCGTTAACCTGTGGCCATACGAAGGGGGTTGCCGCATGGAGCGGCGCGACATCGAGATCTTCCTGACCCTGTCCGAGGAGCTTCATTTCGGGCGCACGGCGGAGCGTCTGCACGTGTCAACCGCGCGGGTCAGCCAGACCATAAAGGCGCTCGAACGCCGCGTCGGAGCACCCCTTTTCGAACGGACCAGCCGCCGGGTGGTGCCGACCCCGATCGGTCGACGGCTCGAGGAGGACCTCAGGCCGGCGGAGGAGCAGATCCGCCAGGGCATCGCCAGGGCGATCGCCGCCGGGCGCGGGCTGGACGGTGTCCTGCGGGTGGGTTTCGTCGGGACCGCCCTTGGGCAGTTCGTGCTCGAGGTCGCGAACACCTTCCACGAGCGGCACCCGAGTTGCCGGGTCCAGATTCGGGAGAGTCACTACAGCGACGGTGTCGGGTTGCTGTTGGCCGACGAGATCGACGGCCTGGTCGCAGCGGCCGATGTCGGACACATCAGGGAGCTCGAGCAGAGTCCGGTGTTGCTGCGCGAGCAGCCCTCACTTGCGGTGTCGGCCCGACACCCGTTCGCGCGCCTCGAATCGGTGATGGTCGAGGATCTCGCGCGGACGAAGGTATTGCGCCCAAGGGGAATTCCGGACGATCTCGACGAGGCCGTGGTGCCGAGGTCGACGCCGAGCGGCAGGGTCATCGAGCGCGGGCCCGACTTCGGAACGGTCCAGGAGATGCTGGCGTTGGTCGGCGCCGGGCAGGGGGTGTTCCCGGTGCCGACCCACGCCAGTCGATACGACGCGCGCCCGGACGTGACGTACGTGCCTGTCGTCGACGGCACCGCCCTCGAATGGCGACTGATCTGGCTGGCGGCGGGCCAGACGAGCCGGATCCGTGCCTTCGCGGAGGCCGCCCAGGATTTCGTTGCGGTGCGGGGAAACCCGTTGCTGGAGGGATGAGCGACGGCGGCCGCGCGTGCCCCGGGGGAGGGGAGCGGCGCGGCGCCTGGCCGCAGGAACGACGAAGGCCCCGAACCCAATGGGTTCGGGGCCTTCGCCTGGTTCTGACCTGGGTCAGTGGCCGTCGTCCGTGGACGGCTTCTCGAGCTCGCCCTTGGCGTACGCGCCGTGACCGTGAGCCTTGTCCTGGTAATCCTTGAGGATCGCCAGCTGGTCGTGCTCGTTCTTGTGCTCGGCCGCGAGCAGTGCCGCGGCCTCGTCGGCCGGATCCGCGAAGAGCAGGGAACCGGAGCCGGGCTTGCCGGCGGAACCGAGCTTGTTCATCTTCTTCGGGATCGCGGCACCCTGGTACTCCAGCGGGATCGGGTGGCCGTGGTCGTCCACGGGTCCGAGCGGCTGGTGGACCTCGACGTACTCACCGTGCGGCAGACGCTTGATCACGCCCGTCTCGATGCCGTGCTCGAGCACCTGGCGGTCGCTGCGCTGGAGGCCCAGGCAGAACCGGTAGGTGACGAAGTAGGCGATCGGAGGCAGCACCACGATGCCGATGCGGCCAATCCACGTCGTCGCGTTGATCGAGATGTCGAACTTGAACGCGATGATGTCGTTGATGCACATGATCGTCAGGATGGCGTAGAACGTCAGGGCCATCGCGCCGAGCGAGGTGCGCACCGGAACGTCGCGCGGACGCTGCAGCAGGTTGTGGTGAGCGTCGTCCTTGGTGAACCTCTTCTCGATCCACGGGTAGGCGATCAGCACCGTGAACACCAGGCCCATGATGATCGCGACCGCGAACACCGCCGGGACCGTGTAGGTGCCCCACAGGTAGAGCTCCCACGCAGGCCACAGACGCGCCATGCCGTCGGTCCACATCATGTAGATGTCGGGCTGGACGCCCGCGGACACCTGGGACGGGTTGTACGGGCCGAGGTTCCAGATCGGGTTGATCTGCAGCAGGCCACCCATCAGCGCGAGGATGCCGAAGGTGAAGGCGAAGAACGCGCCACCCTTCGCCGCGAAGACGGGGAGGATGCGGACGCCGACGACGTTCTGCTCCGTGCGACCGGGGCCGGGGAACTGCGTGTGCTTCTGGTACCAGACCAGCGCAAGGTGCGCGCCGATCAGCGCCAGGATGATGCCGGGCAGCAGCAGCACGTGCGCAACGTACAGACGCGGGATGATCAGCTGGCCGGGGAAGTCGCCATCGAAGACCAGCCACTGCATCCAGGTACCGATCACCGGGATGCTGAGCGTGATGCCGGACAGCGCGGCGCGGAGGCCGGTGCCGGACAGCAGGTCGTCGGGGAGCGAGTAGCCGAAGAACCCCTCGAACATCGCCAGGATCAGCAGCAGGCAGCCGATGACCCAGTTCGCCTCACGCGGGCGTCGGAACGCGCCGGTGAAGAAGATGCGCAGCAGGTGCACGATGATCGACGCCGCGAACATCAGCGCCGCCCAGTGGTGGATCTGCCGGACGAAGAGGCCGCCGCGCACCTCGAACGAGATGTCGAGTGTCGTGGCGTACGCCCGCGACATCTCGACGCCGCGCAGCGGCTGGTAGGCGCCGTCGTAGACGACCTCCGCCATCGACGGGTCGAAGAACAGCGTCAGGTACACACCCGAGATGAGCAGGATGACGAAGCTGTAGAGCGCGATCTCGCCGAGCATGAAGGACCAGTGCGTCGGGAAGACCTTGTTGATCTGCCGCCGCATGCCGGCCGCGAGGTGATACCGCGAGTCCATGCTCTCGCCCGCCTTCGCGGCGTGTGCCGCGACCTTGGACTGGCCAACTGTGGTGGTTGTCATGACGGACGCTCCCAAAATCCGGGGCCAAGAGCCTCGACGAAGTCACCGTTGGCGACCAGGAAACCCTCTTCATTCACTGTGATCGGCAGCTGCGGCAGTGCACGGGCAGCGGGACCGAAGATCGGCTTTCCGTACTGGAGAGCATCGAACTGCGACTGGTGGCACGGGCACAGGATCCGGTTGGTCTGCTGCTCGTAGAGCGAGGTCGGGCAGCCGAGGTGCGTGCACAGCTTCGAGTACGCGAAGTAATCGCCGAAGTTGAAGCTCTCCTGGCCCTTGCGCTTGACGGCCTTGTTGGCATCCTCGGTCCGCAGGCGGATGAGCATGACCGGGTTGTCGGCGCGCTTGAGGGCGTGCGCCAGGGCGCGCTCGCTGCCACGCTCGGACTCACGGAACGGGAAGACCGTCTCCATGGCGCCCGCGTCGAGATCCTCGGGGCGGACCAGGACGACGTCGTCGGTGCGACCGGTGTAGCGACGCAGGTAGATGGTCTCGCCGGGGAACGTCGGGGTCCAGCCCGAGGTCCACAGGTCGGACTTGTCGCCCTTCGCCCACGGGTTCTTGATCAGTCCGCCGAGCGGCATGATCGCCATGATGCCGAGGGCACCTGCACCGAAGCCGAGGCTGCGGGTGATCAGCTTGCGGCGACCGATGGTCGAGGTGTCGAGCGTGTCGCTCAGCTCCGCGACGATCGTCTTGCGGTCCTGCTCCAGGGAGCCGCCGTCGTGGCGGTCCTGGATGGAGACCTCTTCGGGGATGAACTTCTTCGTGAACTGCACCGCGCCGATACCGACACCGAGGATGGCGAGACCCATGGTCAGGCCGATCAGCGGCGTGTACAGGTTGTACGCGTTGTAGCCCTCCTCGCCCATGCCCTTGTACTCCCAGGGCCAGAAGAGGTAGATCGCGATGAACGCGAGGGCGGAGATGCCGGCGATCGTGAACCAGATGGCCACGCTCCGCTCGGCACGCTTCTCCGCCTTGGTGCCCTCGACGGGCCACCGCTCGCGACGGAATGCGATGTCGACGCCATCGAGGTTGGTACCGAGTTCGACGAGTTCGTCGCGACTCATCGCGGCGAGCTCTTCCTCGGTGTGCTTCTTTGGCGTATCGCCGTGACCGGCGTCGCTCATGACTTTGCTCCGATCCAGAGTGCTGCGCCAACAACCGCAACGATTCCGATGGCCCACATGGCCATGCCCTCGGGGCCGGTGCCGAACCCGCCGAGGCCGTAGCCGCCGGGGTTCTTGGACTCGGTCGCGGACTTGACGTAGGCGATGATGTCCCGCTTCTCGTCCGGGCTCAGCTGCCGGTCGGAGAACTTGGGCATGTTCTGCGGACCGGTGGCCATCGCCTGCCAGATCTGCTGCTCGCTCGCAGGCTCGAGCGGCGGGGCGAACTTCCCGGAGGACAGGGCGCCGCCCTTTCCGGTGAAGTTGTGGCACGACGCGCAGTTCAGACGGAACAGCTCGCTGCCGCGGGCCACGTCGTTGCCGCGCAGCGACGACTGGGCGATCTCGCCGTTCTCGTCGCGGACCACGGTCGGACCGCCGCCGTTGGCCTGGATGTAGGCGCCGAGGGCGTCGGTCTGCTTGGTGTCGAACTTCGGCGGCTTACGAAGCGCCTGGGCCTCGTTGCGCACTGCGGGCATGCGGCCGGACGACACCTGGAAGTAGACAGCCGCCTCGCCGACGCCGATGAGGCTCGGGCCGCGGTCCTGGACACCCTGCAGGTTCGCACCGTGGCAGGTGATGCAGGACGTGTCGTAGAGCTGCTTACCCTCGCGGATCAGCGCTGCCGAATCGTCGGACGCGGTGGCCACCTGCGGAGTCGGTGTCAGCGCCGCGGCGAGGAAACCGGCTCCGACAAGGCCCATCATCAGGACCATGGCGCCGGTGACGCGCCGCCGGAACTTTCGCTGCCGACGGGCTTTCGTGGCAGACGCGCTACCGGCGGCTGCTGAAGGGGGGGATGAACTCATCTGTATCCCTTTGGTCTCGCGGGACGGACTGAACGGGCTTGGGCTGTGAACTGCGTTCAGCTTCTTAACGGATGAAATAGATGGTGGCGAACAGGCCGATCCACACGATGTCGACGAAGTGCCAGTAGTACGAGACAACGATCGCAGCCGTTGCCTGTGCCGGGGTGAACTTGCTGACCTTGGTACGCGCGATCAGGAAGACGAAGGCGACCAGACCACCGATCACGTGCAGGCCGTGGAAGCCGGTCGTCATGTAGAAGACCGAGCCGTACGCGCTGCTGGCGAGCGTGGTGCCCTCGTGAACCAGGTGGTAGTACTCGTACGCCTGGCCGAGCACGAAGATGATGCCCATGACCAGGGTGATCGTGTACCAGCGGCGCAGCCCGAAGACGTCACCACGCTCAGCGGCGAAGACGCCCATCTGGCAGGTGAAGGATGAAGCCACCAGCACCGCGGTGACGGGCACCGCGAGGCCGAGGTTCAGCTCGGTGGGCTCCGGCGGCCAGTGTCCGTCCGCCTGCGCGCGCGCGACAAAATACATCGCGAACAGGCCGGCGAAGAACATCAGCTCGCTGGACAGCCAGACAATGGTGCCGACGCTGACCATGTTCGGCCGGTTCAGCGAGTGCACGCGCTGGGTGATTGCGGATCCTTGGGTCCCTACTGCGCTCGTCACAGACAGAAGTATGACGCTTCGTCGTAAGCGAGTACTACCCGGGTCCGTTCTTGGCGCGTCGCGGCCTGCGACCAGTATGCCGTGGTCTGTGATTGTGCAGGTAGTCGGGCATGCGACGCTGGTGTCATGGAACGAGTGCGGTGGTGGCGCAAGCGGTTCGGGCGGCGTCGGGCGGTGCCGCTCGACGCGACGCGGGCCGATCTGGTGGTGGTGGCGTCGAGCTTCGACGATGCCGAGGCGTGCAGCCGGGCGCTGGAGCGGGCGGCGGCGTCGGAGCCCGGCTGGATAGCCGAGGCGGACGCCGTCCTGCGGCACCATCTCCTGCTGCCCGCGGACCAGGTGCGAACCGCCGTCGAGCTCGCGGGGCAGGACCGCTACACCGTCGCGGCGCAGGACGCGCCGGTGTCGGGCGGTGTCGACCCGGCCGGGGCGGAACAGGGGGCCGAGGAGCTGGTGGCGTTGGTCCTGCAGCGGGTGCAGCTACTCGACGCGCTGCACTGCTCGCAGGAGCGCTCCCGGATGGCGGGGCTGGCGCAGCGCGCCGGTGGCCGTGTCCTCGGATGGGACGCGCTGCAGCCGCCGCGGAAACCGGTTGCCCGTAGTGACTAAGCTTCGTCCTCGATTGTGCTGACGGCGACGACAAGAGGCGGTTGCGATGGGGAGTTGGCCAGAGGTGCTCGGTGCGCTCACGGACGGACGCGATCTCGATCCGGGGACCGCGGCATGGGCGATGGACGAGATCATGTCGGACAACGCCACCTCCGCCCAGATCGCGGCGTTCGGCATCGCACTGAAGATGAAGGGCCCGACCCCGTCCGAGGTGACCGGTATCGCCGACGCCATGCTCGCGCACGCGCGCACGATCGACGTCGACGGTGACGCGGTTGACGTCGTCGGCACCGGCGGTGACCGGCAGCAGACGGTCAACATCTCCACGATGGCCTCGGTGGTGGTGGCCGCCGCGGGCATCCGGGTGGTCAAGCACGGAAACCGGGCCGCGTCCTCGAAGAGCGGCGGCGCCGACGTGCTCGAGGCGCTGGGAGTGCGGATCAACCTGAGCCCGGACGCCGTCGCGCGGTGCGTGCGTGAGGTGGGGATCGGGTTCTGCTTCGCGCCGACCTTTCATCCCGCGTTCCGGTTCACCGCAGGCCCGCGCAAGGAGATCGGCATCCCGACGGTGTTCAACGTGCTCGGACCGCTGACCAACCCCGCGCGGCCGCGAGCCGGGCTGATCGGCTGTGCCTTCCAGGACCTGCAGCCCGTGGTGGCGGGGGTCCTGGCCCGCAGGGGCAGCAGTGCGCTGGTGGTGCGCGGCGACGACGGACTCGACGAGATCACCACCTCGACCACGAGCACCGCGTACGTGGTGTCCGGTGGACAGGTGCGCGAGGACAGCATCGACCCGACGGCGCTCGGGATCGAGCGGGTTCCGCTGTCGGCGCTGCGGGGCGGGGATGCCGAGGCGAACGCGGTGATCGCGCGGGCGGTGCTGGGAGGCGAGCGTGGCGCCGTGCACGACGCGGTGGTCCTGAACGCGGCAGGCGCCATCGCCGCTCACGGCGGTCTGTCGGGTGAACTGGACAGCGACCTGCGCGCGGGCATCGAACGGGCCGTGCGCGCGATCGACAGTGGCGACGCGGCGGCGCTGCTCGACCGCTGGGTCGCGGTCTCCACCGAACTGGCGGACTGACGCCCGCCCGGTGCGGGAACCGCCGTCGGCCGAAGCCGAACGGCGGGCCCGCGCCGAATCACTCGCCGATGGAGAAGGCTGCCTCGACGTCGGCGCTGGCGTAGGAGCGGAAGGCGATGTGGGTCGTTGTCTGCACGACGCCGTCCACCTTGTTGATCGCGCCGGTGACCACCTCGGCGATCTGGGCATGGTCTCGGACCTTCACGATGGCGATCAGGTCGACGTCGCCCGCGCACGAATAGACCTCGGACACCCCGGGGATGTCGGCCACCGCCTGCGCGGTCTCCGGGATCCGGTGCGCTTCGGCGTGAATGAGGACGATGGCGTTGATCATCTCGCTCCTTGGCTGCGGTGGCGTCCTATCTATAGGGAGGGCCGCGTGGGTCCCTCCCTATAGATGGGCGTCCGACTCTGTTCTTTCCCCTGTCACCCTAGGCGGTGCCCGCTGCTGCCGCGGCGCCCCGCGCCACGGCGCACCATTGCAGCCAGCCGCCACCGCCGAGGGCGGGTTCGGCGTAGCCGTGGCTCGCGCGCACGATCCGGACCCCTGGCGTCTCGAGCCAGCCGGCGATGAGCCCGGCCTCGCCCGCCGTGGCGCCCCGCATCGGTGACGGCTCCTCTATGACGGTCTCGGCCGACAGGGTCAGCGCCTCGACGACCGGCATCGGCGGCACGCCGCGCTCCGCGACCCCGGCGGAGGCGAGCCTGCCTGCCCGGATCACCGCCAGCTCCCATCCGCCGGAAGGGGACGGGCGCGCGGCGACGAGCTCGTCGACGGCGGCCAGGCTCGCGAGGCGCTGGGCTCGCCGGAGCGCGAGCGCCAGCGCCGTGGTGCGGTCACGAAGCCGCGCCGCGCTCTCGAACAGTTCGGCCGCCGCGAGTTCCTCGATCCGGGTCCGTAGCCGGTGCAGCGGCGCGTCGTCGGTTCCCCGGATGAGCGCGTGCACGGAGTCCGGCGCGTGGCGGTACTCGGCCGCGCTCTGTGGCGTGCCCCCGGCGGGACAACCGCCGACCGCGCTGTCCGGACAGTCGGGGCCATGCGGCTGGTCGTCGCGAATTCTCTTGGTGCACGTCCTGATTCGGCAGATGTCGGCGATCGTGGCGGCAACCTCCGCCGCGTCCGTTCGCGAACCGAACGGGCCGAGGGCGTCGTAGGTCGCTCTGCGGGAGATCGCGAGCCGGGGGAACGGCTCGGCAGTGGGGGTGATCCACCACGCCCGGCGGGGGAACTTCGAGCGCCGGTTGTACGGAGGGGCGTGCGCGCCGAGCAGTCGGAGTTCGCGCACCGACGCCTCGAGTGCGTGCGCGCACTCGACGTGGTCGACCCTGGTGGCCATTGCCACCATCTCCTTCATCCGTGCGCGCGTCTCGGATCCCGTGAAGTAGCCACGCACCCGGCGCTGCAGATTGACCGCGGTGCCGACGTAGAGCACCTCGTCGGACGGGCCGCGGAACAGATAGACGCCTGGGGTGCGGGGGAGGTGCGCGGCGAGCCCGCGCTTGCCGCGCTGCGCCGCGGAGACGTTGGGGAGATAGTCGACCAGCTCCGCATAACTGTGCACGCCCAGGTTGCCGACCCGTTCGATGAGCCCGTGCAGCACGTCCACAGTCGCCCTGGCGTCGTCGAGGGCCCGGTGGGTCGGCTTGGTGCTGACGTCGAAGAGGGCGGCGAGGGCCGAGAGCTTGACGGAGGGCGCCTCGTCCCTACCGAGCACCCGGCGGGCCAGCTTGACGGTGCACAACACCTGGAACGGCGGCCAGGGCAGTTCGCAGCGGGCCGTGGCGGCCTTGAGGAAGCCGATGTCGAAGGGCGCGTTGTGGGCGACGAGGACGGCGCCCCGCGCGAACTCCAGAAAACTCGGGAGCACCCGCTCGATTCGCGGTGCCCCGATCAGCATGGCGGTGGTGATCCCGGTCAGTTCGACGATGTACGGGGGCATCGACCGGCCGGGATCGACGAGGGTGGACAGCTCGCCGATGACCTCGCCGCCACGGATCTTGACCGCGCCGATCTCGGTGATCGCGTCCTCGCCCGGCGCGCTGCCGGTGGTCTCGAGGTCCACGACGACGAAGGTGGTGTCTCGCAGTGGGGTGTCGAGCTCGTCGAAGCTCAGCTGGACGTTCGGCGGACTCTGCGGGCTCACCCGGCTGAGGCTAGGGGTGGCCACCGACAGCGCCGGCCGGCCGCGGTCGTCGCCTCGTCGGTGTCGGACCTGGCCGCTAGTTTCCGTCGCAGAGGTCTCCGAAACGCCGCGAGGCCACCGGCAGAGACGAGGATCACAGTGATTGTCGATTGCAACGACTGCGAGGTTCGCAATACCGCGTGCGGCGACTGTGTGGTGACGGTGCTGCTCGGGCCGCCCGGTGTCCGGCCGGGGATGCGGGCGGTGGACTCCGCCGGGTCGGCCCGGATCAGTATTGAGCAGGACGAACGGGTTGCTCTGGACGTGCTCGCCGATGTCGGGCTGGTGCCGAGGCTTCGGTTGGTGCGGGCCGTGGATGCCACGCAGACCGCTCGGTCGTTATCTGTCCGTGACCCAGGAGTGGCATAGCGCGTATTTCTGGGCGATATGTCCGAATCGGCCCACTGGTCGGGCGTGTTGGGTCGACAGGGGCTGGACGCTTTCGTAATCTTCCTGAGACCTAGCGGAGTCTTGCCACACCATCCGGTGCGGCATCGCCAGGTACCGCCTAATCGATCACTCGCGAGAGCGATCGTGCCGGGAACCCAAGTTTCTCTGGGGTGAATCCCGTCGGAGCGCGATATGCGTGCCGCCGGGTAGGGCTGATCTTCCCAGCCCGAACCCGTCAGCTAACTCGGTCGGCGGATGAACGGAAGAAACGGAGTAACCCTTCTCGTGGCTTCATCCACTACCCAGCGTTCCGTGCGCCGCATCGCCGTCGCCAGCGCGCTGACCTTCGGTGCCATCGCAGTCTCTGCCGGTCCGGCGCTTGCCGAGCCCGTCACCATCTCTGGCATCGGAACCTTCGACATCCCGGGTGTGCCTGCCCAGACCATCCAGGTCCCCGGCCTCCCCGCGCTGCCCGGTGCCCCTGGCGCTCCTGCCCCCGCGCCCCTGGTCTCCGCAGGTGACAAGGCCGTTCAGGCCGCCGCGAGCAAGATCGGTTCGCCCTACGTGTACGGCGCCTCCGGCCCGGATGCCTTCGACTGCTCGGGTCTTGTGCAGTGGGCGTTCAAGCAGGCCGGCATCAACCTGCCGCGCACCAGCTACGACCAGGCCTCGGCGGGCACGCCGGTCTCCACCTCCGCCCTCAAGCCGGGCGACGTGGTCTCCTTCTACGGTGGCTCGCACTCGGGCATCTACGCGGGCAACGGCGAGGTCATCCACGCCGCGACCTCCGGTACCCCGGTCAAGCGCGCGCCCCTCTCGTCCATGCCGATGGACGGCGCCCGCCGCTACTGAGCGTCGCGCACGAACCCCCGTGGTGGGTCCGAACCGTCTGTGACGGTTCGGGCCCACCACGTTTTTGTCGGTGGTCCCGTGCCCGTCGCGCGGTGCTCGGCGTGAGCGGAAATTGCCCCCGCAGTTCGGGTGGACATCGCCGTATGCCATTCCGTAACCTGTCTGAGACCTTCCGAAATCTTGCCGCGTCACCCGGCGTGGCATCGGTGGTCACCACCACGCGGGATCGGGCGCCGTAGGCGCCGGTCCGGTACCGGGGACGCAGTTCGCCGGGGTGCATCTCCCGCTCGGACCTCGGTTCGTTGGGCAGGGCTGATCTTCCCAGCCCGACCCGTCAGCCAATCCGGTCGACGGGCAGTGGAAGAACGGAGTACCAGCTTTCGTGGCGTCACAGAGACTGAAGCGATCCACCAGCGCAGTGCTGGCAACGGGCCTGCTGTCCCTCGCGGCTGTGGCGGTCCCCGCGGGCACCGCCACCGCGGATCCCGCGCTGGAGAATCCGACAGCCGCGCTCGAGAAGCTCTCCGAACTCTCTCGCACGTCCGAGCAGACCAACGAGGCGTTGCACAACGCCCAGATCGACCTCGAATCCAAGACCGCCGTCCAGCGCGATGCCGAGGCCAGGCACGCCGCCGACGAGCACCTGTTGACCGAGGCGAAGGCCAGGATCGCCCAGTTCCAGCCCGCGGTCGACAAGCTGACGACGGCCAGCTACCAGGGCGCCCGCGTCAATCGACTGTTCGCGGTGATGATCTCCGATTCCCCGCAGCAACTCCTCGACCAGATGTCCACACTCAGCGTGCTCTCCGCGGACACCGCGGCCCAGGTTGGTCACTTCAAGCAGGCCACCGACGAGGCCGCGACCGCGGCCGAGGCCTCGCGTCAGTCAGCCGATGCCGCGCGCACCGCCACCGAGCAGGCCAGGTCGATCAGCGACGACCTGCAGAACAAGCAGAGCGACCTGCAGGCGCAGATCGCCCAGGTCACCCAGGCATTCGGCGCGCTGAGCAGTTCGGAGAAGTCCGCGCTCGCGGGCACCCCCTTCCCCCCGGGATTCGATCCGCAGACCATCCTCAAGGGGCTCACTCCCGGGTCGAACTCCGGCGCGCTGCAGGCAGGCATGACCCAGGTCGGTAAGCCGTACGTCTGGGGTGCCACCGGCCCGGACGGGTACGACTGCTCCGGACTGATGGTGTGGGCGTACAAGCAGATCGGCAAGACCCTGCCCCGCTCGAGCCAGGCTCAGGCCGCAGGCGGCGTGCCGGTCTCGCGCTCGGAACTGCAGCCGGGCGACCTGGTGCTGTTCTACCCCGACATCTCGCACGTCGGCATGTACGCGGGCAACGGCAACATCCTGCACGCGTCCACCTTCGGTGTTCCGGTCAAGGTCGCGCCGATGGACGCGTACCCGTTCTACGGCGCCAGACGGTACTGAACGCCGTACCGGACGTCCCGCCGCGGCAGCCACGGCGTCGGATCCGGAAATGGGAGGCGGCTGCGCTCGGGGGGTTGCTGCTCGCCGTCGTCGCGGTCGGCGTGTTGACGGCCCGGTCGCAGCCGGCGGAACCGGAGCCGCGTGGCTCCGGCGGCGCCGCCAGCGTCAACCCGTACGAACAGGCGCGCCGCGCGGGCGTCCAGGACCTCCTGAACCGCTGGGCGGCCGCGGTCAGGGAGGGTGACACCGCCGCACTGGCCTCGTTGTTCGATCGCGCCGCCCCGCCGGAGTTCCTCGCCTCGGAGATCCGCCGCAGTGAGCATCTCGCCGACGTGCCGTTGGCGGACTGGGGCTACGAGATCGGATCCGACCCCGAGACCCCGGTCCCGACGGACCTGGCCGAGCAGCTCGACGCCACCGACGTGTGGGCGGTGCCTGCGTACCTGCGCTACGCCATCGAGGGCGCGGACACCGGTTCCACGCGCAAGCCCGTCGCGCTGATCGTGGCCAGGCGAGGGGAGAGCTGGACCCTGGTGTCCGACCGGTCGCTGCCCGAGTACGGGCGCCACACCTGGCGAGGCCCTTGGGATTTCGGTCCGGTGGTGGTGCGCGAGGTGGACACCGGCTCACATTCGTCGGTGGTGCTCGGTCACTCCGATCAGGAGGAACTGATCGACGCGATCGCGGCGGATCTCGCGGACGCGGTGTCCTCGGTGACCGAGCTGTGGGGCCAGGACTGGTCGCAGCGGGCCCTCGTGGTGGTCAGCTCCTCCCAGGACGAGTTCATGGAACAGGTCGGAGCAGACCACAGCGGGTCCGATATCGCCGCGGTCGCGGTCTCGGACGTCGTCGAACCAGGGGCCGACTCCGCGACGGGCCAGCGCGTCGTGTTCAGCCCGGCCGCGTCGGAGCGGCTCAACGATGAGACCCGGCACTCGGTGCTGCGACACGAGCTCACCCACGTGGCCGCCCGCGTCGCGACCACCGACGGATCGCCGATGTGGATGCTGGAGGGCTTCGCCGACTACGCCGGTCACCGTGACGCCGATGTCCCCGTCGGTCGGGCCGCGCCGATTCTGGCGGCGGCGGTCGTCGCGCACGGGCCACCGACGCGGCTTCCCGTCGACGCGGACTTCATGGCGGGCGGGGAGCGCGCCCAGGCCGCGTACGAGCTGGCCTGGTCCGTATCGGCCTATGTCGCAGACCGATTCGACGAGCGGGCGCTGCGCGAGCTGTACGTGGACCTGGCGACGGGACCCGTCGACAGCCACGAGCTCGACGAGAAGCTGCACGAGGCCGTCGGGCTGTCCGCGTCCGAGTTCGTGACAGACTGGGGCCGCTGGGTTGCGGAGGGCCTCGACTGAGGGCCTGCCGACTCGACCCTGCGCAGCGGCCGCCCGCGTCCGGCAATTACGGTGGACCTATGCGCCGAACCCTGTTGGTGACGAATGACTTTCCGCCCCGACCGGGAGGCATCCAGTCCTACCTCCAGTCCTTTGCGAACGCGCTGCCCGCCGACGAGTTGGTGGTGTACGCCCCGCGCTGGCGCGGTGACAGCCACAAGAAGTTCGACGCGCGTCAGCCGTTCGAGGTGGTCCGCCACCCCACGACGCTGATGCTGCCGACACCGCTGGTGGCCCGCCGGGCGGCGAAGCTGGTGCGGTCGCGCGAATGCGACAGCGTGTGGTTCGGCGCGGCGGCCCCGCTGGCACTACTGGCGCCCGGGCTGCGCCGGGCGGGCGCCGAGCGGGTCGTGGCAAGCACGCACGGTCACGAGGTCGGCTGGTCGATGCTGCCCGGTGCCAGGCAGGCGCTGCGCCGGATCGGGAACACCACGGACACGGTCACCTTCGTCAGCAAGTACACGCGCGGCCGGTTCGCGTCCGCGTTCGGGGCCGGGGCCGCGCTCGAGCACCTGCCGCCCGGGGTCGACACCGAGGTGTTCCGACCGGACCCGGCGGCAAGGGCGGAGCTGCGGGCGCGATACGGACTCGGCGATCGCCCGACCGTGCTGTGCCTGTCCCGGCTGGTTCCGCGCAAGGGTCAGGACGTGCTGATCCGGGCGCTTCCGCGGATCCGGGAGTCCATCGACGGCGCGGTGCTCGTCATCGTCGGCGGCGGCCCGTACCAGGGCCGGCTCCACACGCTGGCGAGGGACACCGGCATGGAGGAGCACGTGGTGTTCACGGGCACCGTCCCGTCCGCCGAGCTCGCGGCACACCACACGATCGCCGATGTGTTCGCGATGCCGTGCCGGACCAGGGGAGCGGGCCTCGACGTCGAGGGGCTGGGGATCGTGTTCCTCGAGGCCTCGGCCGCGGGTGTCCCCGTGATCGCCGGTCGATCCGGTGGCGCGCCGGAAACGGTGCGGGAGAACGAGACCGGGCACGTCGTCGACGGGCGGTCGGTTCGGCAGGTGGCCGATTCGGTGATCTCGGTGCTCGCCGACCGCGACCGCGCGGCGGCGATGGGTGCCGCAGGCCGCGCGTGGGTGTCCGAGCAGTGGCGCTGGGACGCGCTGGCGGCCAAGCTCAGCGGCCTGCTGCACTAGGCGCTTCGCGCCCGTGCGCGGTTGACGAGTGCCTGGACTCGTCAACCGCGCACAGGCGGCGCAGCCGCCTGCTTACTTGGCGTAGATGGCCTCGATGTCGTCCGCGAAGCTCTGGTGGATGACATTGCGCTTGAGCTTGAGGGTCGGCGTGAGCTCGCCGGTCTCCTCGGTGAAGTCCACCGGCAGGATCCGGTACTTCTTGATCGACTCCGCGTGCGAGACCAGCTTGTTGGCCTCGGCGATGGCCGCATCGACCTCGGCGATCAGGTCGGCATCGGCGATCAGATCGGCGACGGTGGCCTCGGCCGGCTTGCTGTTGCGCTGCTTCCAGCCCGTCCACGCGTCGGGATCGACGGTGATCAGGGCGCCGATGAAGGGTTTCTGGTCGCCGACCACGAGCGCCTGGCTGATCAGCGGGTGCGCGCGGAGCTGGTCCTCGAGCTGTGCGGGCGCGACGTTCTTGCCGCCCGCGGTGACGATGATCTCCTTCTTGCGCCCGGTGATCGTGATGAAGCCCTCGGTGTCGACCGAGCCGAGGTCGCCGGTGTGGAACCAGCCGTCCTCGAGCGCCTCGGCGCTGGCCGCCTCGTTGCGCCAGTAGCCGCCGAAGACCACCGGACCGGAGAGCAGGATCTCGCCGTCCTCGGCGATGCGAACCGCGTTGCCGGACAACGGCCTTCCGACGCTGCCCACCTTCTGGTTGCCCGGCGTGTTCACCGCGACCGCCGCGGTCGTCTCGGTCAGGCCGTAGCCCTCGAAGATGGTCACGCCGATACCGCGGAAGAAGTGGCCGAGCCGGGCACCGAGAGGGGCGCCGCCGGAGATCGCGAGCTGGCACTGTCCGCCGAGCGCGGCACGGAGCTTGGAGTACACCAGCTTGTCGAACACCGCGTGCTTGATCTTGAGGCCGAAGCCGGCGCCGCCGGCGTCCTGGGCCTCGCTCCACTCGATCGCGACCTCGGCGGCGTTGTCGAAGATCTTGCCCTTGCCCTCGGCGTGTGCCTTCTGGCGAGCGGTGTTGAAGACCTTCTCGAACACCCGGGGCACCGACAGGATGAAGTCGGGCTTGAACGTGCCGAAGGTGGGGACCAGGTTCGGGATGTCGGAGGTGTGGCCGACGGTGGCGCCCGCATCGAATGCCGCGAGGGAGACCGCGCGGGCGAGCACGTGCGCCAGCGGCAGGAACATCAGGGTGCGACGGCCGGGGCGCAGCAGCTCGCCGAATCCGGAGGTGCTGATGCCGCGCGACTCCGCGATGAGGTTGGAGTGGGTGAGCTGGCAGCCCTTGGGGCGACCGGTGGTGCCGGAGGTGTAGATCAGTGTCGCGGGGTCGCTCGCCTTGATCGCGTCGGCGCGGGACCGGACCTCCTCGTCGCTGACGTCGGCGCCGAGCGTGATCAGCTCAGCCACCGCGCCGGGGGCGCCCTCGATCTGCAGTACCTTGCGCAGCGCGGGGGACTCGGCCGCGACCTGCTCGAGTGCCTTCGCGTGGCCGTCGTTCTCGACGAACAGCGCGACGGCGGCGGAGTCCTCGAGGATCCACCGCACCTGCTCGGGGGCGGAGGTCTCGTAGACAGGAACGGTGACGCCGCCCGAGGCCCAGATCGCGAAGTCGATCAGCTGCCACTCGTACCGGGTGGCCGACATCAGCGCGACCCGGTCGCCTGGCTGCACGCCGAGCGCGATCAGGCCCTTGGCGACGGCGGTCACCTGGTCGGCGAACTCGGCCGCAGACACATCGGTCCACGTGCCGCCGGTCAGCCGCGTGAAGACGGCCAGGCCGGGCGTGTTCGCCGCGTGGGTGAACACCGAGTCGACGGCGGACGCGTCCTCAGGGATGGTGAAAGTTGACGGAACGCTGAATTCACGCACGAAGACCTCCGGCACTGCGGGTGTACTGACGAGTAGGTTTTGCTGCGGTTCCACTTTAACCCGTGTGGATCGGCCCTGGCCCGCACCCGCCACGCGGAGTGTGTGAAGCTAATCCGGTGAGCAGCATTCAGGTCTCGGACCAGACCTTCATCGCGGCGCCGCCGGCATCGGTCGCGGAGTCGATCGGCGTGGTGTCGAAATGGCGTCGCTGGTGGCCGGATCTCCAGATCACCGTGCGGGAGGACCGAGGCGAGAAGGGGATTCGCTGGACGGTCACGGGCGCGTTGACCGGAACCATGGAGGTCTGGCTGGAGCCGGAACTCGACGGCACGATCGTGCACTACTTCCTGCATGCCGAGCCGACCGGCGTAGGCCCCGCGGAGCTGGCCGAGCTCGATCTCGCGGCCCTCACCCGGGCGCGCCGTGTCGCGGGCAAGGTGATGACCTTCGGCACCAAGCGTGAGCTCGAGGCGGGCAGGCCTGCGGGAGAGTCGCCGACCGCAAGGTGATCGCCCGACCGACGGTGTCGCACGGTGCCGCCGGTCGTTGTGCGCGCACGTCGGTTTCGTGTGTGATGGGTTCGAGTGCATTCGTGGCTGTCCTGGAGTGAAAGGAAGCGTTGGTCGTATGGCCGACAAGACCAAGAGGTCGATCAGCATCGCCGCTCCCTCGAGTCGGGTGATGGACGTGATCGCCGATTACGACGCGTACCCCGAGTGGGTGGCCGCGGCGAAGTCAGTCGAGGTGCTCGCCCGCGGGGCGAACGGTCGCGCGCGGCGGGTTCGGTTCGTGCTGGACGCCGGGATGGTCAAGGACACCTACGAACTCGACTTCGACTGGGCGTCTGACGGGAAGTCCGTGCGCTGGTCGCTGGCCTCTGCCGAGATCCAGAAGTCGCAGGACGGCTCGTACACCCTCGAGGACCTGCCGGACGGGACCACCACGGTCACCTACGAGCTGACCGTCGACCTGAACATCCCGATGATCGGGTTGTTCAAACGCAAGGCAGAGAAGGCGATCACCGACACCGCCCTCAAGGAATTGAAGAAGAGGGTCGAAGGCTGACCGGGCGCGGCTCCGATGCGAACACCCAGATCCGGTTCTTCATCGGTAAGGGAGGCGTCGGGAAGACGACACTGGCGGCCGCGACCGCGATTGCGCTGGCGCGCACCGGAGACCGGGTCCTGCTCATCTCCCTCGATCGAGCGCATTCGCTGACCGATGTGCTCGCGCTGGACCGGGCGGACGCAACGGCGGGGACGGGAATCGTCGCCGCTGCCCATGGGCTCGAGGTGCTCGAACTCGACACCCTGACCCTGCTCGAGGATCGACTGGTCGCGCTGTCGGCGCTGATCCCGAGCGGCGCCGAACACGAGCACGGTTCTGCGCTGTCGCTGCCCGACCCGCAGGAACTGACGGGGCTGCCGGGCGCCGAGGAGTTGCTCGGGCTGGCCGAGGTCGCCCGGCTCGCGCACGGAGGGGACTGGGACGCCGTGCTGGTCGACTGCCCGCCGACCGGTGATCTGCTGCGCCTGCTCACGGTTCCCGACATGGTGCACGACTACCTCGAGCGGATCTGGCCCCGGTACCTCAGGGCGACGGTGCCCGGCGCACAGCGCTCGCAGGCGATCGCCGCGCTGCTGGTCGACCGTCTCAGTGACTTCACCCTGCCGGTCCGGGCGATGCTCGCGGACCGCCAGAACACCTGTGCGCGAATGGTGCTCACCGCGGATGCGGTTGGCGTGGCGCAGGCGCGGCGTCTCGCGGCGGCGATGTCCGTGCTCGGCGTGCGAGTCGACGGCGCGATCGTGAACAAGGTTCTGCCGCAAAATGATCCGGGGTCGGACACCGGCACGGACCATCCGGCACTGCGCTGGTATGCGGAGCGTGCGGAGCGCGAGCGTGCGCAGCTGGATTCGCTGGCGGCCGCGCTCGGCGGGTTGCCGGTTCGCACGGCCGACGAGAATGCCGTCGAGCCGGTAGGGTTTGACTCTCTCGCCGCGCTCGCCGATGCGCTGTATCCGGCCGGGGTCGATCCGCTGACCGCCGCGGACGACGATTCGACGGCGGCGAGGGTGGAACTGGAGTCAGGGTCGGGGGTGGAATCGGTGTACGCGCTGCGACTGCGCATGCCGCTGGTCGACCCGTCCACGCTGACCCTCGGCAGGGTCGAGGACGATCTGGTGGTCGGCGCGGCAGGGGTTCGGCGCAGGGTCAGGCTGGCGTCGGTGCTCCGCCGCTGCACCACGGTCGGCGCCCAGTTCGAGGACGGCGATCTAGTGGTCCGATTCCGGCCCGACCCGCAGGTCTGGCCGCTGTGAGCGACGATCACGCGGACCTGGTCGCCGAGCTGCGGGCGCTCACGCACGCGGCGTTCGATCGGCTGGAGCCGCTGCTGCAGAAGGCGTCCGAGGCCGCCGCTGCCGCCGCGAGCCCCGACGGCGGCGAGCCGGGGCCCTACGGGTGCAGTTGGTGCCCGGTGTGTGCGCTGGCGGCGCTGGCCCGAGGGGAGCAGCACGACCTGATCACGCTGCTCGGTTCGCAGGCCGCGGTGCTGCTCGCCCTGCTCCGGCAGATCCTGGACGAGCACGGGGCGCATCCCGACCCCGACGGCGGGCCAGACGGGTCGGCGCCCGGTCCCGGCGCCGACGCGCAGGGTGCTCGCCCGAAGTTCGTCCCGATCTCGGTTCAGGTCGAGCACAATCGGTGACCATGGGCACGCGCACCGGCGGTCGGACCGCTCTCACGATCGGCATCGACGTCGGCGGAACCAGCATCAGGGCGGCGGTGGTCGACGCCGACGGTCAGGTGCTGGACTCGGCCTTGGCACCGACCCCGCGGTCGGCGCAGGCGCTGGAGGACGGGCTCGACCGCGCGGTTCGGGAGCTCTGCGCGCGGCACGGCTCCGACCGCGCGCAGGCCGGTGAGCACCACGGCGAAGGAACTGGTGAAGCCGACGAGCGCGGTGACCACGCCCGCGCTGATCGGGTGCGAGAGTCCCGGATCGCGCGCGACCGCGGGCTCCGCCTGTTCGGCTCCCGTCGGTTCGGGCTCGAAGGTTCGTGACACGACCGCCATCTTGCCGCAGTCGGGGTGCGCGG
>NZ_BCXA01000058.1 GCF_001894865.1 Rhodococcus maanshanensis NBRC 100610
TTCGCGATGTCCTGAACGCAGACACGAGTGTCAGGACTCGTCAACCGCGCACAGGCGCGACACGTATTTTCGTCGCGCCTGATCCAGCCCTCACGGCGCAGGACCTGCTCGACCTCCCCGGCCACCAGGCACGGCGTCGCCGCGACCTCCTCGTAGCCGAACACCAGCCGTGGCCGATCAGCGAGTTCGGCGGCGTTGTCGCGGCGACGGTCCCGGAATGCCACCTCGCGCATGGCGTGCGACCGGCGTCCGTCGAGTCGCACGATCAGCGGGACACCGTGTTCGGTGTAGTCGCAGTCCTCCCAGAGCGTCCGACCGTCGACCACCACCGGCCCCTGCCTGTGGGCCGTGGGAAGTCCGTGGGCCTGTTCCACATCGACCGCGAAGCGGTACTCGAGCATCGACTGGACGCCTTCGGCCAGCAGCCGGACGGCCGCCTCGAGTGCCTTCCGGTAGCGACGCGGGGTCCGCTCGTGCATCCGCCGCCGGATGTCGTCCAACCGGATACGAGCGTTGGTGACGGTGCCGATCAGGCTGACGTATGCCTCGTGCGCCGACGGCTGCGCAGTGGCGAGGTCGAGCGCGGTGTCCGCACGGGTCGTGCGCGGCGGCAGCAGGTCGGCGGCGCCGATGTGGCGTTGCGCCCGCGACCGGTGCACCACCACCCCGGGGTGGAGGACACTCCCCCGCGCGGGCACCACGCGATCGCCGTGGAGCGCATGTCCGACCGCTGTCGCGGGTTGACCGATCGCGGAGACACCGTAAGGAACCGTGACGTGGACGGGACCGGCCTCGTCTGCGGGGAGCATCCCCCATAGCTCCGCGGCCGTCCGGTGACTGAGGAGTGCGGCCCTGCCGCCATAGAGCATCGCGGCCTCGAGGACCGCCTCCCGGGTGAGCAGGCCCGAAGTGATCGCGTAGACCCCGTGCAGCACTCGCTGCCAACGCCCGGTTTCGAGGCGCTGCCGCGTTCGCGACGGCGGGAATCCAATGGCGTGCAGTTGCGCCGCGGTGACCAATCCGTGCTGGCGGTCGACCAGGGCCTGGAGCGCTGTGGGCGAGAACGTTGCTGGCATGCCGACGACACTGGCGTCGGGCACCGACCGGATCGACGAAAGCCAGCCGGGTTATCCACAGGCGCTCCGCGCCTGTGCGTGGTTGACGAGTCCTGAGACTCGTCAACCACGCACAGGCGGCGGAGCCGCCTAGGCGCGCTGGCTGGAGATGGAGACGATCTCGCCGGTGAGGTAGGTCGTGTAGTCGCTGGCGAGCATCGCGATGGTCGCGGCGATCTCCCACACCTCAGCGGCGCGACCGAAGGCCTCACCCTCGGCCAGCTTGTCGAGCAGCTCCTCGCTGGTCACCTTCGCCAGGAACGCGTGGCGGGCGATGGACGGCGCGACGGCGTTGATGCGGACGCCGTACTCGGCGGCCTCGATCGCGCTGCAGCGGGTCAGCGCCATGACGCCGGCCTTGGCCGCGGCGTA
This sequence comes from Rhodococcus maanshanensis NBRC 100610, assembly GCF_001894865.1. GTDB lineage: Bacteria > Actinomycetota > Actinomycetes > Mycobacteriales > Mycobacteriaceae > Rhodococcus_G > Rhodococcus_G maanshanensis. Next base: position 1,488 of record NZ_BCXA01000058.1, read on the forward strand.
GTGCGCCTGCGAGTGCTGCGCGCGCCAGCCGAGCACGGAGGCGTTGTTGACCAGGACGCCGTTGTGCTCGACCGACTTGAAGTACCGCAGCGCCGCGCGGGTGGCGCGGAAGGTGCTGGTGAGGGTGATGTCGAGGACGCGGTCCCACTGCTCGTCGGTCATGTCGACGACCGGCGTCTCGCCGCCGAGGCCCGCGTTGTTGACCAGGACGTCGATGCGGCCGAGCTTCTCGGCGGAGCCGGCGATCAGCGCGTCGACCTGCTCGGTGCTCGAGACGTCACAGACGAACGACTCGACCTGCTGGCCGCCGAACTCGGCGGACAGCTTCTCCACGGTCTCGCCGAGGCGACGCTCATGGAAGTCCGAGACCAGCACGTCCGCGCCCTCGAGCAGCGCCCGGCGCGCGGTGGCGAAGCCGATCCCGGTGCCTGCGGCCGCGGTCACGACGACCTTCTTGCCCTTGAGCAGGTTGTGGCCCTCGATCTCGGCGGGGGCGACTGCCAGGGGGGACTTGAGGGAAGTGGTCACGGTCGAGCCTCTCGGGGAAGTCCGAGCACCCGCTCGGCGATGATGTTTCGTTGGATTTCGTTCGAGCCGCCGTAGATGGTGTCGGCCCGGCTGAACAGGAACAGCCGCTGCTGGTCGCTCAGGTCGGCGTCCGCGCCGAACGGTCCGTCGCCCGCCCGCAGCGAGTCCGCGCCTGCGACCTCCATCGCGAGCTCACCGAGACCGCGGTGCCAGTTGGCCCACAACAGCTTGGCCACCGAGGCCTCGCCGCCCTGGGCGCTGGCGTCGACCGCGGACAGGGTGCGCATGGCGTGCGCGCGCATCACCTGCAGACCCATCCAGGCACGGGTGAGCTTGTCCTTGATGACGGGATCGGACGCCGCGCCGTTGCGCTCGGCGAGCTCGACGATCTCCGACAGTTCCTTGGCGAAGCCGACCTGCTGGCCGAGCGTGGAGATGCCGCGCTCGAAGGTGAGGGTGCCCATCGCCACGCCCCAGCCCTGACCGACCTCGCCGACCACCAGGTCCGCGTCGGTACGGGCGTCGTCGAAGAACACCTCGTTGAACTCGGAGGTGCCGGTGAGCTGCAGGATCGGGCGGACCTCGATGCCCGGCTGGTCCATCGGCACCAGCAGGTAGGACAGGCCCTTGTGCCGCTGCGAGCCGGGCTCGGTCCGCGCGACCACGAAGCACCACTGCGCGACGTGTGCGAGCGAGGTCCACACCTTCTGGCCGTTGATCCGCCACTGGTCGCCGTCGAGGCGCGCCGAGGTGGAGACCGCCGCGAGGTCGGAGCCCGCGCCCGGCTCGGAGTAGCCCTGGCACCACAGCTCGGAGACCGTGTTGATGCCGGGCAGGAAGCGCCGCTTCTGCTCCTCGGTGCCGAACGCGATCAGCGTCGGCCCGAGCAGCTCCTCGCCGAGGTGACTCACCCGCGCGGGTGCGCCCGAGCGGGCGTACTCCTCATGGAAGATCACCTGCTGGCTGAGCGTCGCGCCCTTGCCGCCGTACTCGGTCGGCCAGCCCAGGCAGGTCCACCCGGCGGCCGCCAGATGGCGATCCCACGCGAGCCGCTCCTCGAAGGCCTCGTGCTCACGTCCGGGCCCGCCGAGCCCTCGCAGACCGGCGAACTCACCGGTGAGATTGTCGGCCAACCACTCCCGAACGGTCGCGGCGAACTGCTCGTCGTCTTTGGCTGTCCCCAGCCCCTGGCTTACATCCACCCCGGTAGGATAACCTACCAAGCACTTGCTTTGTAGAGGAGTCCAGTGACCAGTGATGTGAATACCACCCCCGCGGCCCTCGCGAGGGCGGCTCGCGAGTTCGGTGACGCCGAGGCCATCGCCGACGGTGACACCCACCTCAGCTACTCCGACCTCCTCGACCGCGTGCGCACGGTGGCGCGGGCGTTGATCGCGCGCGGGATCGAGCCCGGCGACCGCATCGCGCTCTGGGCCCCGAACACCTACCATTGGGTCATCGCCGCCCTCGCCACGCACTACGCCGGCGCCGTGCTGGTCCCGATCAACACCCGCTACACCGGCTCCGAGGCGCTGGACCTGGTGGTCCGGACCAAGGCGAGGGCCCTGTTCGTCGTCGGTCCGTTCCTCAAGGCCGACCGCTGGGCCGACCTGTCCCGCGCCGCAGCGCCTGGCGACCTCGACGCGCTCGACACCGTCATCCGGATCCCCTTCGACGAGGCGGCGCCGACCGAGGGCGTCATCGAGTGGCAGCAGCTGGACGACATCGCGGCACCGGTGCCCGTCGAGCAGGCGGACGCCCGCGCCAAGGCCGTCGATCCGGACGACATCGCCGACATCCTGTTCACCTCCGGTACCACCGGCAAGAGCAAGGGCGTGCTGAGCGCGCACCGGCAGACGGTCGGCATCGCGGAGGCGTGGGCAACCTGCGCCGAGGTCACCAGCGCCGACAGCGAGCTGCTCATCAACCCCTTCTTCCACACCTTCGGCTACAAGGCCGGGATCATGGTGTGTGTCGTGCGCGGCGCCACGATCGTCCCGATGGCGGTGTTCGACGTGCCCAAGGTCGCCGCGAAGATCGCGGAGGCCAGGGTCAGCGTCCTGCCGGGCGCCCCGACCATCCACCAGTCGATCCTCGACCTGCCCACCCGCGACGACTACGACCTGTCGAGCCTGCGGATCGCCATCACCGGTGCCGCCGCGGTCCCGGTCCGCCTGGTCGAACGGATGCAGTCCGAGCTGGGCTTCGACGCCGTGCTCACCGCCTACGGACAGACCGAGGCCGTCGTGGTGACCATGTGCCGCACCGACGACGACCCGGTCACCGTCTCGACCACCTCCGGGCGCGCCATCCCCGGCATGGAGGTCCGGATCGGCGACCACGGCGAGATCCTCGTCCGCGGCGAGAACGTCATGCTGGGGTACCTCGATGACCCCGAGGCCACCGCGGCGACGATCGACAAGGACGGCTGGCTGCACACCGGCGACGTCGGCGTCATGGACGAGCGCGGCTACATCGACATCACCGACCGGCTCAAGGACATGTACATCTCGGGTGGCTTCAACGTCTATCCCGCCGAGATCGAGAACACCCTCGCCCGGATCGACGCGCTCGCCGAGTCGGCCGTCATCGGGGTGCCCGACGAGCGGATGGGCGAGGTCGGCCGCGCCTATGTCGTCGCCAAGCCCGGCCGCACCATCACGGCCGAGGAGGTGCTCGCGTTCTGCAAGGAGCACCTGGCCAACTTCAAGATCCCGCGCTCGGTCGTCGTCGTCGGATCGCTGCCCCGCAACCCGTCCGGCAAGGTCCTCAAGAACGATCTCCGGGAGGGCAAGTCATGAGTGTGCCCGACGAGGGTGACGTCGTCACCTACGAGGTGCGCGGACGGGTCGCGATCGTGACCATGAACCGCCCGGGCTACCGCAACGCCCAGAACTCGGTGATGACCTACGCCCTCGACGCCGCCTTCCTGCGGGCCGTCGAGGACCCGGAGGTGGGCGCGATCGTGCTGGCGGGCAACGGGGACCACTTCAGCGCCGGCCACGACATCGGCACCCCCGGCCGCGACCATCACGTGTCCTACGAGAACAAGGCCGTCATGTGGTGGGACCACGTGGACAAGCCCGGCGGTGACCAGCGGTACGCCCGCGAGATGGAGGTCTATCTCGGGATGTGCCGTCGGTGGCGCGAGCTGCCGAAGCCGACCATCGCGATGGTCCAGGGCGCCTGCATCGCCGGCGGGCTGATGCTGTCCTGGGTCTGCGACCTGATCGTCGCCTCCGACGACGCCTTCTTCGCCGATCCCGTTGTCCGGATGGGCATTCCCGGCGTCGAGTACTTCGCGCACCCGTGGGTGCTCGGCACTCGCGGCGCCAAGGAGATCCTGTACACCGGCGACCGCTTCTCAGCCCAGCGGGCGTACGAGTGGGGCATGGTCAGCCGGGTGGTCCCCCGCGCCGACCTCGAGACGACCGCGATGGAGATGGCGGACAAGATCGCCGCGATGCCGCAGTTCGGGCTGGCCCTGACCAAGAGGGCCGTCAACCAGTGCGAGGACCTGATGGGAATCCGCGCGGGCATGGATTCCGTGTTCGGGCTGCATCATTTCGCGCACGCACACAATGCCGAGGTCGGCTTGGGGCCCCTCGGCGGCATGGACGCCACAGCAATGAAGCGCGGCGCAGCCGCGGCAATGAAGAAGGCTGGAGAACAATAGTGGATCTCGAATTCGACGACGCCACAGTCGCATTCCGCGACGAAGTGCGCGCGTTCCTCAAGGCAAACGTCCCCGCCGAGCCGCTGCCGCACATGGACACGGCGGAGGGCTTCGAGGCACATCGGCAGTGGGAGCGCACCCTCGCGGACGCGCGCCTGTCGGTAGTGTCCTGGCCCGCCGAGTACGGCGGACGCGACGCCACCCTCGAGCAGTGGGTCATCTTCGAGGAGGAGTACTACCGCTCCGGCGCACCCGGACGGGTCAGCCAGAACGGCATCTTCCTGTTGGCACCCACGCTCTTCGAGCATGCCAAGCCCGAGCAGCTGGCCCGGATCATGCCGCGCATGGCCCGCGCCGACGACATCTGGGCCCAGGCCTGGTCCGAGCCCGAGTCCGGCTCCGACCTGGCCAGCCTGCGCGCCACCGCCACCAAGGTCGACGGCGGCTGGCTGCTCAACGGCCAGAAGACCTGGAGCTCCCGCGCCGCCTTCGCGGACTGGGGATTCGGCCTGTTCCGCTCCGACCCGGAGGCCCAGCGCCACAAGGGCATCACCTACTACATGTTCGACCTGCGGTCGAAGGGCGTCACCGTGCGCCCGATCGACCAGCTCGACGGCCTGCCCGGCTTCGCCGAGGTGTTCCTCGAGGACGTCTTCGTGCCCGACGACCCGGCCAACCCGGCGGAGTCCGGCGTGATCGGCGCCGTCAACGAGGGCTGGCGGGTCGCGATGAGCACCGCGAGCAACGAGCGCGGCCTGTCGCTGCGCTCCCCCGGCCGCTTCCTCGCCGCCACCGACCGGCTCCTGCAGCTGTGGAAGGCGAACGGCGACCAGTCGGACACCGCGCTGCGCGACCGGGTCGTCGACGCGTGGATCGGCTCGCGCGCCTACGAACTGAGCACGTGGGGCACCGTCACCCGGCTCGCCGACGGCGGCCAGCTCGGCGCCGAGTCCTCCATCAACAAGGTGTTCTGGTCCGAGTGGGACGTGGCCACCCACGAGACCGCGCTCGACCTGCTCGGCCCCGAGTCCGAGCTCGCCGACACCGCGTGGATGGACGGCTACCTGTTCTCCCTCTCCGGTCCGATCTACGCCGGCACCAACGAGATCCAGAAGAATGTCATCGCCGAGCGGCTGCTCGGCCTACCTAAGGCGGACCGATGAGATTCGCACTCGACTCCTCGCACACCGACTTCGCGGACAGCATCGACTCGCTGCTCGCCAAGTCCGACCTGCCCGCCGTGATCCGGTCCTGGAACGCGGGCGACACCGCACCCGGCCTCAAGGTCTGGCAGCGCCTGGCGGAGACCGGCGTCAACGGCCTCATCATCGACGAGGCACATGACGGCCTCGGCGCCGACGCCATCGACCTGGTCGTGGCGGTCGAGCAGCTCGGCCGCCACGCGGTGCCCGGCCCGGTCGCCGAGACCATCGCCGTCGCACCGGTGCTGCTCGCAGGCGCGGCTCCGGACCGGCTGTCCGCGCTCGCCGAGGGCGCACTGGCCACCGTCGCGGCCCCGCCGCGGGTGCCCTTCGCCGTCGACGCGAACGCCGTCGAGCTGACCCTGCTCGTGCAGGACGGCTCGGTGTCCACCGCCACCGTCGGCGAGCAGCACGGCTCCGTCGACCAGGCCAGGAAGCTGTTCTCCGTCACCGCCGCCGAGACCCTCGGCGACGCGGACACCGAGCGCGCCTTCGACATGGGCGCGCTCGCCACCGCCGCCCAGCTGCTCGGTCTCGGCCGCACCATGCTCGAGATCAGCACCGAATACGCCAAGCAGCGCAAGCAGTTCGGCAAGGCCATCGGCAGCCAGCAGTCGATCAAGCACCACCTGGCGAACGTCGCGATCGGCCTGGAGATGGCGCGCCCGCTGCTGCACGGCGCCGCGCTGTCGGTCCGGGACGGCTCGGCCGACGCCCGGCGCGACATCTCCGCGGCCAAGGTCGCGTGTGGCGACGCCGCGTATCGCGCATCGCGGATCGCACTGCAGGTGCACGGCGCCATCGGGTACACCCAGGAACACGACCTGTCCCTGTGGCTGACCAAGACCCGGGCACTGCTGACCGCGTGGGGCACCCCGTCGGTGCACCGCGCCCGAGTGATGGAGGCGCTGTGAGCCAGGTGGCCGCGGTAGGCGCATTCGACGAGGAGCAGCTCGAGCTCCGCAAGACCGTGCGGGCGCTGCTCGCCAAGCACTCCGACCCCGGTGCGGTCCGCCGCGCCACGGAGACCGAGCAGGGCTACGACACCGCGCTGTGGGAGATGCTCTGCCAGCAGGTCGGCGTCGCCGCGCTCGCGATCCCCGAGGAGTTCGGCGGCATCGGCGCGTCCGCGGTCGAGACGCACCTGGTACTCGAGGAACTCGGACGCACGCTCGCCCCGACACCGATGCTCGGTTCGGTGGTGCTCGGCGCGCAGGCGATCCTGGCCAGCGGCGACACCGAGGCCTGCGAACGACTGCTGCCCGGGATCGCGGAGGGCACCGCCGTCGCGGCGCTGTGCTGGACCGGCGCCGACGGCAGCTGGGACACCGAGTCGGTCGACGTGGTGGCCACGGCGACCGGTGACGGGCACTCGCTCACCGGCGCGAGCCATTTCGTGTTGGACGGCTCGTACGCGGACGTGCTCGTCGTCGCCGCCGCGATCGACGGCGCCGTGGCGCTGTTCGAGGTCGATCCCGCGCAGGAGTCGGTCAGCCGCCGCAGGCTGCCGACGATGGACCCGACCCGGACCCTGTCGGTCGTGGAGTTCGACGGCGCCTCGGCCCGTCTGCTCACCACAGACGGCACCGCGGCCCTGGAGCGGGTGCGCCAGATCGCCTGCGTCGCACTGTCCGCCGAGCAGATCGGTGCAGCCGCGCAGTCGCTCGACCTCACCGTCGAGTACAGCAAGTCCCGCGTGCAGTTCGGTCGTCCGATCGGCAGCTTCCAGGCCCTCAAGCACCGGATGGCGGACCTGTACTTCCTGGTGGAGACAGCCCGTTCCGCGTCCTACGGCGCGGTCCGCTCGCTCGTCGACGGCGCACCCACCGCGGCGACGGACGCCGCTGTCGCCAAGGTGTACTGCTCGGAGGCGCTGCAGTCGGTCGCGGCGGACAGCATCCAGCTGCACGGCGGCATCGCGATCACCTGGGAGCACGACGCCCAGCTGTACTTCAAGCGCGCACACGGCAGCGCCCAGCTCTTCGGCCAGCCGCGCGGATACCTGAAGTCGCTGGAGTCGGCTGCGGGCCTGCCCGCCTGATCCCCAGCACTGAGCTCGAAGGCCGGCCCGGATTCCCCGGGCCGGCCTTCTGCGTGTCGGGACGACATCGACCGAATCCCGAACCCCACGGGATCGACTGTGAGAAGCTCCGCGCATGGCCCCCCGATCACTCGACGACCTCAGCTCGCTCGAGGACCTCCGGCAGCTCAAGTACCGGTACTTCCGGGCGCTGGATCTGAAACGGTGGGACGAGTTCGCGGACACCCTCTCCGAGGGCATCGTCGCGCACTACGGCACGCACGCACTCGCCGAACCGCTCGTCTTCCAGGGCCGTGACGCCGTCGCCGGGTTCATGCGCGACGCGCTGGGTCCGGCGATCACGACCGTGCACATCGCCAACCATCCGGAGATCTCGGTCGACGGATCGGACGCGTCCGGCTCGTGGAACTTCGAGGACACGGTGATCGTGCCCGCCGCGAACAGGCTGATCCGCGGCGCCGGCTACTACACCGACCGGTACCACCGTGACGACGACGGGAAATGGCGGATCGCGGAGACGTCGTACGAGCGGATCTACGAGTCGATCATCTCCCTCGACGATGTCCCGAGCTTCCAGTTCCTCTCGCACATGTGGGCAACTCCCCCGGCGGCGAGCTCCTGACCCGGGGTTCGCACACCGACCCCCGACTACCAGCGGACCGGCATCTTCTCGAGGCCGGTCACGAAGTTCGCCGGCCTGCGCGGTAGCGGCAGGTCGCTCGCCAGTTCCATGTTCGGGATCCGCTCGAGCAACCGCTCGAACATCAGCCTGCCCTCGAGTCTGGCCAGTTGGTTGCCCAGGCAGAAGTGCGACCCGAAACCGAAGGCCACGTGAGGATTCGGATTCCGGGAGATGTCGAACCGCGCCGGACTCTCGAACACCGACTCGTCGAAGTTCGCGGACTCGAACAGCAGCAGCATCTTCTCGCCCGCGCGCAGCCGCGTGCCGTGGAACTCCACGTCGCGGGTCACGGTGCGGCACATGTTCTTCACCGGTGACACCCAGCGCACCATCTCCTCGAGCGCCAGCGGGATCAGAGACCGGTCGGCGACGAGTTGGTCTCGCTGCTCGGGGTTGCGCATCAGCTGCTCCATGCCACCGCTGAGCACGTGCCGGGTGGTCTCGTCGCCGCCGACCAGGATCAGCAGGGTCTCGGCCACGATGTCCTCGTCCGTGAGCCGGCGGCCATCGATCTCGGCGTGCACCAGCACGCTGGTCAGGTCCTCGGTCGGTTCACGGCGGCGCTGCTCGATCGTGCGCATGGTGAAGTCGACGAAGGACACATACGCCGCCATCATCTTCGACAGCATCTCCTCGGAGGCGTTACTGCCCTGGGCCTCGACCAGGTCGTCGCTCCACCGCAGGAACATCTCCCGCTCCTGCGGCCGGACGCCGAGCATGTCGCCGATCACCGCCATCGGCAGCGGCGCGGCGAGATCCCTGACGAAGTCGCACTCGCCCCTGCCGATCACCGCGTCGATCAGCTCGTCGCAGATCCGTCCGATGCCGTCGATCTTCGCCTCGACCCGCTTGCGGGTGAAGCCGGCGTTGACCAGCTTGCGGCGGTGCACATGCTCCGGGTCGTCCATGTCGATCATGTGTGGCAGGGGCCCGACCTCCGGCCGGATCCCCCCGGCGTTGGAGAACAGGCCCGCGTCCCGCTCGGCATCGATCACCGCGGCATAGCTCGCGGCGCCCGCCGTGCCGCCCCGGTCCCGGAACACCGGCTCGTTGGCGCGCATCCAGGCGTAGGCCTCCCGCGGGTCGCCGCGATCACCCGCATAGAACCGTCCATCCACCAGTTCGATGTCGGGTCGCATGCCATCCACTCCCTCGCTCAGCCGCTCTTCGAACCTGCTCGCATCGGGTCCATCGAGCGTATTCCTGCCTGCGGGATCGCATATCCAAATCGCCGTGGCGGTGGTAGAACAGGTTGCACAACGGAGGGAGTCGCGGTGGACGCGAACGGCACGGGCGCTGTGCGGGGCAAGTCGATCCTGGTGACGGGAGGAGGCAGCGGAATCGGCCTCGGCGTCGCCTCCCTGCTGGCCGGTTCCGGCGCCCACGTGACCATCTGCGGGCGCACCGAGGACAAGCTGATCAAGGCGGCCGCGTCGGTCACACCCGCGCACGAAGGATCGATCACCCATCACGCCGCCGATGTCACCGACGAGGACGCGGTGGTCGAAGCGGTCGCGGCCGCGGCGGCGGTGACCGGTTGCCTCGACGGGGTGGTCGCCTGCGCGGGCGGCAACGAGACCATCGCCCCGGTGACCCAGATCGACGTCGATGCCTGGCGCCGCACCGTGGAACTCAACATCACCGGCACGATGCTCACGCTCAAGCACTCCGCCCGCGAGCTGGTCCGCGGCGGGGGCGGATCGTTCGTCGCCATCTCCTCCATCGCGAGCAGCAACACCCACCGCTGGTTCGGCGCGTACGGCGTCTCGAAGTCAGGCGTCGACCACCTCGTCCAGCTCGGTGCGGACGAACTGGGCGCCAGCAACGTCCGGGTCAACTGCATCCGACCCGGGCTCACACGCACCGATCTGGTCGCCCTGATCACCGACGGCGGGCCACTGCTCGAGGACTACAAGGCCTGCACCCCGCTGCCCCGGATCGGCGAGCCGGAGGACATCGCGGCGCTGGCACGGTTCCTGCTCGGCGACGAGTCCACCTGGATCACCGGCCAGATCATCAACGTCGACGGCGGCCAGATGCTCCGGCGGGGGCCCGATTTCAGCTCGATGCTCGAGCAGGTCTACGGCGTCGACGGCCTGCGCGGCGTGGTGACGCAGTGACCTCCCACAGCGCCACCTCCCACGAGATCCTCGGCAAGCGTGTCGAGATGCCGGTACAGATCCGACATGCAACGGCGTTCATGGCCATGTACTCGGTCCCGACCGCCCCTGCCCAGGCGCTGATCCATCACACCGGACTGGAGATCCTCCGGTATCGCCCCGGCCGCGGGCTGTGCGTGCTGGTGTTCGTCGACTACGTGGACGGAGACCTGGGTCCCTACAACGAGTTCGGTGTCTGCTTCATGGTTCGCAACCATCGCGAGACCGGCAGGACCTCCGTGGTCTCGGACCTCAGGTCGTTGGCGACGGGCGGGGCGGGCGCGCTGATCCATCAGCTGCCCGTCGACGGTGAGTTCACGATGGCTGCCGGCCGTGGAATCTGGGGATTCCCCAAGGTGCTTGCGGAGTTCGACGCCGATCACGCGAGCCCGGCCAAGCGCGCCTCGGTCAGTCAGGACGGCAAGCTCATCGCCGAGCTGCGCATCAAACCGGGCATTGCGGTGCCCGGCTCGGGGGCGGGCGCCGCAGTGGCGGCCTACTCGCATCTCGACGGCGTCACCAGGCACACCCAGTGGGACATGAACCCCTCCGGCGTCCGCTCCCGGCTCGGCGGTGCGGACCTGACGCTCGGCACCCATCCCATCGCCGACGAGCTGCGCTCGCTCGGGCTCCCACACCGAGCCCTGCTCACCTCGTCGATTCCCGATCTGAAGATGACCTTCGGGAACGCTCGGGTGGTGTGAAGTGCCCACCGACCGGCACATACGGACGTCGGTCAGCCCAGGACGATCAGGGCCGCGATCGCCGGACCGAAGGCCCCACCCAGCTGGTAGCAGAGATTGAACAGGCCGATCGTGGTGGGGCGCTGGGACTCCGGCGCTGCCGCGGTGGCATAGACCGCCAGCGTGGCCTGACCGGCGGTGGTGGCAAAGACCGCCAGGGTTGCCGCCACCAGGAGCAGCGGCGCCCACGGGGTCAGGGCCGCGGTGAGCGGAGCAAGCACCGCGACGGCGATCAGCACGGCGAGGACCCGCGAACGGCCGATCCACACCGCGGCGGCGGCCAGCACGAGTGACAGCGCGGAGCCGGTCAGCAGGGCCACGAGTTGCCCGGCACCGATTGCGGCCGTTGACCATTCGGTCCGATCCCGCAGCAACTGCGGGATCGTGAACAGCAGCGTGAAGTACGACGTCGCGACTGCGCACGCGAGCAGGGTCGAGCCGACGAACACCGGGCTGCGCAGCAGCGCGGCGGGCACGAAGCCGTCTGGGCGCCTGCGGATATGGGCCGCGAGCACGACCCCCATCACGATCGCGGCGACAACCGCGGGGGCCGGGTAGCGGGGCACGAGGACGAGGGCGGACACCGCGGACACGAGAAGGGCGGCGCCCCGGCCATCGAACGGCGCCGTTGCGGCGGGGACGGCGTCCTGGCTGCGCCGGATCACCACCGGGACAACAAGCAGCGCGACGAGCGAGATCGCGAGCGCCGCACGCCAGGATGCCGCCTCCGCGATCAGCGAGCCGACCAGCGGACCCATCGCCCCGAGGATTCCGAAGCCCGCGGTGATCGCCCCCATCCGGCGTGCCGTGCCCGCGAGGGTCATCGCCACGGTCGCCAGCCCCGCACCACCGACTGCCTGGGCCGCGCGGCCCGCCATCGCCAGCGGCAGCCAGGGCGCGACCGCGACGAGCGCGGTGCCGGCCACGATCAGGGCGCCACCCACCCCGAGCGTCAGGCGCGGTCCGCGGCGGCGGAGCAGGGTGGCCATCAGCGGGGTGCCGACCGCCATCGCCCAGGCGAAGACGGTGACGAGCCAGGTCACCGTCGCCGTCGAGACCCCGAACGAGTCGGCCATCTCCGGAAGGATGAGGACCGGACTGTTGGCGCTCAGTGCGATCGGACTCGCCAGCAGCGCAAGCCAGAGCGCTGAGATCTGGTGCGGCCCAGCGGTACGGGACTCGTCGGGCAGTACGCGGGTGAGCTGTGTCATGACCGGCTCCTGATTCGAGGGCGGGCGTTTCCTGGCGGCCGCTGCGACATCGCGGCGATATCGCTCAATCTTGATTCTCTTAACGTTGAGATAAAAGCAGACAGCTCTCTTTGCGTCAAGTATCTTGATGTTGAGATAGTTTCTGGAGGGAGCGACATGAGCGACGCGGTGGACGCGATCCTCGAACAGTGGGCGACCGAGCGCCCCGACCTGGTCGACGACTTCTGGCCGGTCCAACTGCTCGCGCGAGCCCAGCGACTGACGCGCCTGGTGGACAAGTCGGCCAAGGCCACCGCCGCTCAGCACGGCCTCGAGGCAGGCGAGTTCGACGTCCTCGTCACCCTGCAGCGATCGGGCCCGCCGTACGCGCTCACGGCAGGCGCCTTCATCAAGGCCTCGATGGTGACCTCCGGCGCGATCACCAACCGCACCGACCGGATGGAGGCAAAGGGACTGGTCGAACGCGTACGGGACGGCGACGACCGGCGCACCGTCAAGATCCGACTCACCGAGCGCGGACAGGAACTGGGGCGCGCGGTGATCGTCGACCACTTCGCGAACTACGCACGACTGCTGGCCGACGTCGATCGGGAGGTCGTCGACGAGACCGCCGACGGGCTCCGGCGTGTCCTCGAGGCGCTCGGCGACACCTCCATCGAATGATCCGAATCGGCCCTCGCGACACCGAGACCGACCCCACCTGACAGCCGGGGAAGCCAACTCCGCGAAAGCCCTTGCCAACGGGGCCGCGGTGGTGTGAGCTGTCGCCTGGACACTTGACCAACACGGTGCCCGATTCCCCCGAAAGGATCTCAGTGGTCACGATCAGTCGACGGACTGTGCTCGCGGGTGCCGCGGCAAGCCCCATGCTCGCCGCCATCGGCGCGGGCACCGCCCCCGCCGCCACCCCATCCCCCGCCGGCCTGCGCCGCTCGCCGCAGGGCGCCGGACTCCGTGTCGGCGTCGGCATCTCGGACGTGACCGGCCCGGTGGCCGAGAACGGGATGATGGGCTACTCGAGTTTCGAGCAGAAGTCCCAGGGCCTGCACCAGCGCACCCGGGCCCGCGCGTACGTGTTCGCCGACGCGGCCGACGCGCGCGTGGTCTACGTCTGCGTCGACACCTGCATGGTCTTCCAGTCCGTGCACGACGCCGTCCTCCGGCGCCTGCACGATGCCTTCGGCGGCACGTACACCGAGCGCAACGTGATGCTGACCGCCGTGCACTCGCACGCGGCCTGCGGCGGCGCGTCGCACGACTACGCGTACAACCTGGCGATCATGGGATTCCAGCAACAGGTCTTCGACTCGGAGGTCAACGGCATCGTCGAGGCGATCACCGCCGCGCACAAGACGCTCTCCCCCGGCTCCATCGCCTACGGCCGCAGCGAGCTCACCGACGCCAGCGTCAACCGGTCGCGTGTCGCCTTCGACCGGAACCCGCAGCGCGACAAGGACTACTACCCGCTCGGCATCGACACGTCGATGCGAACCCTGCGGATCACCCAGGGCGGCAAGGACGTCGGCGCCATCAACTGGTTCGCCACCCATTGCGCCTCGCTGACCAACGAGAACTACCTCATCTCGGGCGACAACAAGGGCGCCGCGGCGTACTTCTGGGAGCACGACATCAAGGGTGTCCGCTACCTGGACGGCAGCCCGGAGTTCGTTGCGGCCTTCCCGCAGACCAACTCCGGTGACATGTCACCCAACCTGCACCTCGAGCCCGGCAAGGGCCCGACCGATGACGAGTTCGAGAACACCCGGATCATCGGCGAGCGTCAGGTCGCGGCCGCCCGCAAGGCCTATGCCGACGCCGACCCGATGTCATCGACCACCATCGACAGCCGGGTGATGTACCTCGACATGGCCAACCAGGTCGTCGACGGGCGCTTCACCCCCGACGGCCAGCAGCGCCGCACCGCGCCCGCCTGCGTCGGCGCCGCGATGAGCGCGGGCAGCACCGAGGACGGCCCCGCGATCCCACTCTTCCCCGAGGGCGCCCGTAACCCGATGGTCGATGCGCTCGGCGGGATGAACGCCCCGGTCCCGAACTGGCTGGCCGACGCCCAGGCACCCAAGCTCGTCCTGGTCGCCGTCGGTCTGCTCCCACCGGACGGCTGGGTGCCCCACGTACTGAAGATCCAGATCATCCGGATCGGCGACCTCTACGTGGTCGGCGGACCCGCCGAGTTCACGATCGTCTCCGGCCTCCGGATCCGCCGCACCGTGGCCGAGGAACTCGGCGTGCCGCTCGAGAACGTGATCTTCCAGGGGTACGCGAACTCCTACTCGAGCTACTGCACGACGCCGGAGGAGTACGAGGCCCAGCAGTACGAGGGCGGCTCGACCCTGTTCGGCCGCAACACCCTGCCTGCCTACCAGCAGGGCTACGCGCAGCTCGCGGTCGCGCTGCGCACCGGAGGCGAGGTCCCGCGCGGACCGGCGCCCCGCGACATGTCGGGGTTCCAGCCGAACTTCGTCGCGGGCGTCACCTTCGACGAACCCACGCCCGGACGCGCGTTCGGCGACGTCCTGGTCCAGCCGAAACCGCGGGCCGCGGCAGGCGAGCAGGTCGTCGTCGAGTTCGTCACCGGCCACCCGAAGAACAATCTCCGCCACGGCGCGACCTTCCTGGAGGTGCAGCGCCAGGAAGGCGGGCGCTGGATCCGGCATGCCGACGACGGCGACTGGTCCACCAAGTACCGCTGGCGCCGTGAGGGTTCGAACGCCTCGGTCGCCCGGATCACCTGGGACGTACCGAAGGGCACCCCCTCGGGCCGCTACCGCATCCAGCACTTCGGCGACCAGAAGGCCCGCGACGGCAAGATCTCCGAGTTCACCGGCACCTCCGCGGAGTTCACCGTCTGACACGCTCTCGCCCGCCTCGAAGCCGAGGCGGGCGAGAGCGTCTGCGGGTCCGACACGAGACCCTGCGCGATCAGCCCGCGGGGATGACGAAGGTGTCGTTGACGAAGCGCTCCGCGCGACCGGAGAAGGCGACGCCGTTCGCGCTGTCCCCGCCGAGAATCCGGTGCACCGCGGTGCCCTCCGGAGCAGTCACGGTCCCCACGCCCGCCGCGGGGCGGTCGATCGTCATGTTCGCGTTCGTGGTGACCACGTAGCGGCCCTGCGCATCCCGCGTCCACAACTTGTACACGACTCCCGGGTTCGGTACCCGCACGTCGTCGGGAAGCAGTGACGGCGTCAACTGTGCCGTGGCCGCGGTCGGCGCGAGTTCACCGCCTGCCGTCGCCGAGGCGATCCGGCCGAGCTGATCGGGCGCGCCGAGGTCGAGGGTGATGCCTACGAGCTCACTGCGATAGCCGAGCCCCGACTTGAACTCGGACAGCAACTCGTTCGTGTCCAACTGCGAGATCATGTAGATGTTCTCGGCGACGGCCTCACCCAGGCGCGGCGACGCGATCGGCCGCGGCGGCTCGACCGACAGCGCGGCTTCGGACAGGTGGAACCGGCCGATCTCGGTTCCGTTCACGTCCGCACCCGCGCAGGTCGAGGTCTCGACCAGCATCGTGGGCATCGCGGCGAGGGCGAATCCGGCCGGGAGCACCGCCCGTGCCCTCTCGGCCTGCCCCTGGTCGAGCGGGATCGTGACACCCAGGTTGGCACATGACCGTGCCTCCACGACCCCGACGTGCGTCGCACCCGGTGCGGCCGGATCGGCACCGGCGGGTGCGACGAGGATCACGGGAAGGGCGAGCGCACCCATCGCACCCAACGCCAACGCCTGTCGTCGTCCACGGGACACGTGCACCGCGTTCCGCCTCTCTGTCATGAGAACCCTGCGGCCAGGTGTCCTCGGTGGTTGCCGTCGCCGAACGCCTCGAGGTCGTCCCGCCACTTCGCCTGCTGGATGGCTGTGGACGACTGAAGGGCACCTCCCCTCAGAGGTGCCCTTCAGTCGTTTTCAGTTGTGCCCTACAGCCAGGTGTCCTCGGTGGTCGCGGTGAGGAACGCCTCGAGGTCGTCGCGCCAGGGCGCGGGGACCGTCTTGTCGGGCTCGATACCGGTGTACTGCCCACGGTAGAACAGCAGTGGACGCTCGGTCTTGATCTCACTCATCGAGTGCACCCGGCCGAACACCACGAAGTGGTCACCACCGTCGTGCACGGTCTCCACCGTGCAGTCGATGTGTGCCAGCGATTTGTCGATGATCGGAGAACCGAGAGGCGATGCCTCCCATCCGATCCCGGCGAACTTGTCCGGTTCCCGAGAACCGAACCGGGCGCACACCGACTGCTGCTCCTCCGCGAGCACGTTGACGCAGAACTTGCCACTGCGCTCGATCGCCGCCCAGGACCGCGACGCCTTGGTCGGGCAGAACAGCACCAGCGGCGGATCCAGCGACAGCGCCGCGAACGACTGGCACGCGAAGCCGACCGGCTCGCCGTCGTCGACCGTGGTGATGATCGTGACGCCGGTGCAGAACTGACCGAGCACGGTACGGAACTGACGCGGATCGATCTCCGCGCCAGTCGTCGACTCCTGAGGCGCCGTCACTACTTCATTCCCACCGTGAAATCGTGACCCCACAGGCTCACCGCGGTGCTCTCCCGAGCAATCCAGCTTTCATCCTCGACTTCGAGCCCCTCGCAACCGAATTCGATGTCAAAGCCGCCCGGCGTCTTCATGTAGAACGAGAGCATCAGGTCGTTGACGTGCCTGCCGAGGCTGGCCGACATCTTCACCTTCTTGCGCTGCGCGCGATCCAGGCAGAGTCCGACGTCGTCGGAGTTCTCCACCTCGACCATCAGGTGCACGATGCCGGTCGGGTTCGGCAGCGGCAGGAACGCCAGGCTGTGGTGGCGCGGGTTGCAGCCGAGGAACCGGAGCCAGGCCGGATCGCCGTCTGCGGGCCGCCCGACCATCTGCGGAGGCAGACGCATCGAGTCGCGCAGCTTGAACCCGAGCACGTCACGGTAGAACCGCAGCGAGGCCTCGTCGTCGTCCGTGGTGAGCACGACGTGTCCGAGACCCTGCTCGCCGGTGACGAACTTGTGCCCGTACGGGCTCACGATCCGGCGGTGCTCGAGAGCCGCGCCGTGGAAGGCCTCGAGCGTGTTGCCCGAGGTGTCCTCGAAGACGATCAGCTCGGCGACCCGACGGTCCGCGATCTGGTCGGCGGTGCCCTCCTTGAATGGCACGCCCGCCTCGGCCAGGCTGTCCCGGATCTCCTGCAGCTCGGCCGCATTGGCCGTTTCCCAGCCGGAGACCATGAGGCGGTCACGCTCACCCGGCACGATCACCAGGCGGGCCGGGAAGTCGTCCATGCGGAGGTAGAGGGCGTCGGGATTGGTGCCCTTGCCCTCGATCATGCCGAGGACCTTCAGTCCGTACTCGCGCCAGGCCGCCATGTCGGTGGCCTCGATGCGCATGTACGCGAGCGAACGAATACCCATCAGTTACCTCCGTCGAGAAGGAAATCACTTGCCAGACGGTTGAACTCGTCGAACTTCTCGAGCTGCGCCCAGTGGCCGCAGCCACCGAACACGTGCAGCTGCACGCGCGGGATCATCTTCGTCGCCACCAGGGCACCGTCGATGGGGTTCACCCGATCCTCGCGGCCCCAGATCAGCAACACGCGCTGGCGCAGCTTGTGCGCGTCGCGCCAGAGCATGCCCTTCTCGAAGTCGGCGCTGGCGAAGGACTTGCCCATCGCCTTCGCGGCCGCGAGCGACTCCGGGGTGCTCGCCGCGGCGAACCGCTCCTCGACCAGCTCGGGGGTGATGAGCGACTGGTCGAACACCATGATCCGAAGGAAGGCCTCGAGGTTTTCCTTCGTCGGCTGGAAGCTGAACTTGCCGAGGTTCTTGACGCCCTCGGTCGGGTCCGGCGCGAACAGGTTGACGCTCAGCCCGCCGGGGCCCATCAGCACCAGCCGGCCAGCGCGGTCCGGGAAGTCGAGCGCGAAGCGCACGGCCGCGCCGCCGCCGAGCGAGTTGCCCAGCAGGTGCACCCGCTCGGTGATCTCGAGGGTGTCGAGCAGGTCCTTGAGCGCGGACGAGCTGTGCACGAAGTACTGCGGGTGCTCGGTCGGCTTGTCCGAGAGCCCGTAGCCGGGCTGGTCCACCGCGAGCACGTGGAACTTCTCGGCCAGCACGGGGATGTTCTTGGAGAAGTTCGACCAGGAGGAGGCGCCGGGTCCGCCGCCGTGCAGCAGCACGATCGTGGGGCCGTTGCCGACGCCTGCCTCGTGGTAGTGCAGCTTGAGGTCCGGACGGACCTGGGCGAACTTCGAGGTCGACTCGTAGGTGATCTCGGTCTGTTCTGTCGTAGTCACGGTGCCCCCTAGACCATCGTGTCCGTGAGCGGCAGGCCGAACTCGGCGCCACCGAACATCACGTAGGCGCGCTCGGCGTCGTTGGCGGCGTGCACCCGTCCGGCGTGCGCGTCGCGCCAGAAGCGCTGGATCGGGGTGCCGTTCGCGAGAGCCGTCGCACCGGAGTTCTCGAAGAGCAGGTCGATCGACGCGATCGCGCGGCCGGTGGCACGCACCTGGTCGCGGCGGGCCCGCAGGCGCAGCTCGATCGGCACCTCCTCGCCGGCCAGCAGCAGCGCGTACTCGTCGGCGACGTTGCCGGAGAGCTGACGCCAGGCGGCATCGATGTCGCTGGAGGCCGCCGCGATCCGGACCTTGGCGAACGGGTCGTCCTTGGCCTTCTCACCGGCGTACGCGGCGCGCACCCGCTTGCCCTGGTGCTCGACGTGGGCGTCGTAGGCGCCGTAGGCCATGCCGACGATCGGGGTGGAGATGGTGGTGGGGTGGATGGTGCCCCACGGCATCTTGTAGACCGGCGCGGTGTTCTGCGTGAGGCCGGGAGCGGTGAGATCGCTCATCGCCTTGAAGCTGAGGAAGCGGTGCCGCGGCACGAACACGTCCTTGACGACGATGGTGTTGCTGCCGGTGCCACGCAGTCCGACCACGTTCCACACGTCGTCGATCTCGTAGTCCTCGCGCGGGATCAGGAAGCTGCCGAAGTCGACCGGGCGGCCGTCCTTGATCACCGGCCCGCCGACGACGACCCAGCTGGCGTGGTCACAGCCCGAGGACCAGGCCCAGGCGCCGTTGACCTTGTAACCGCCGTCCACGACCTCGCCCGCACCCATCGGCGCGTACGACGAGGAGATCCGCACGTCGGTGTCCTGGCCCCACACGTCCTCCTGCGCCTGCTGGTCGAACAGCGCGAGGTGCCAGTTGTGGACGCCGATGATGCCGGAGACCCAGCCGGTGGATCCACACGCGCTCGCGATGTTGCGGACGGCGGTGTAGAAGGTGACGGGATCGGCCTCGAGGCCACCCCACTGTGCGGGCTGGAGGAGGCGGAAGAAGCCGGCCTCCTGGAGCGCCTTGATCGAGTCGTCGGGAATGCGCCGCAGATCCTCGGTCTCCTGTGCGCGCTCGCGCAGGGTCGGCAGAAGCTCGTTCAGCTTCTCGATCACCGCGCGGCTGTCGTGCTCACCCACTGGTCACTCCCTCATGTGTCGTGCGTCTCGGTGCTTCACTTTCACCTGAGACTAGAACACGTTCCCATTCGTGTCGAGCAGAATGGGTTCCACTGGGACGAAAGTCCCTGACTGCGACTACTAGCGCGAATATCTGGCAAAACTGGCACAAGTTCTATAACGTGTTCTAGTACAAGAACGAAGGGATGTGAGGGGCAGAGATGACGCAGACAAGCGGCGCATCCGGCAAGGGCATTCGCGAGATCGACGTCGGTGCCAACCCGACGCGATTCGCCCGCGGGTGGCATTGCATCGGCCTGGAGAGCGAGTTCCTGGACGGCAAGCCGCACGCGGTCGAGGCGTTCGGCACCAAGCTCGTCGTCTTTGCCGACAGCCAGAACAAGCTGCAGGTGCTCGACGCGTATTGCCGGCACATGGGCGGCGACCTGAGCCAGGGCAGCATCAAGGGCGATTCCGTCGCCTGCCCGTTCCACGACTGGCGCTGGGGCGGTAACGGCAAGTGCACGGGCATCCCCTACGCCCGCCGCGTCCCGCCGTTGGCGCGCACCCGCAAGTGGATCACGCTGCAGGAGAACAAGCAGCTGTTCATCTGGAACGACCCGGAGGGCAACCCGCCGCCGGAGGACGTGACGATCCCGCGCCTGCCCGAGGTGTTCACCGACGAGTGGACCGACTGGCGCTGGAACCGGATCCTCGTCGAGGGCTCGAACTGCCGCGAGATCGTCGACAACGTGGTGGACATGGCGCACTTCTTCTACGTCCACTTCGGGTTCCCGAAGTACTTCAAGAACGTCTTCGAGGGCCACGTCGCCACCCAGTACCTGCAGAACCACGGCCGACCGGACGTGCAGAGCATGGGCACCCAGTACGGCGAGTCCGTGCTGGACTCGGAGGCGTCGTACTTCGGCCCGTCGTACATGATCAACTGGCTGCACAACGACTACAGCGGGTACAAGGCAGAGAGCATCCTGATCAACTGCCACTACCCGGTCACGCAGGACTCGTTCGTGCTGATGTACGGCGTGAGCGTGCAGAAGCCCAAGGGCCTGGACGAAGCCACCACGGAGAAGATCTCGCGCAAGTTCACCGAGGGCGTGACGATGGGCTTCGAGCAGGACGTCGCGATCTGGAAGAGCAAGAGCAAGATCGACAACCCGCTGCTCTGCGAGGAGGACGGCCCCGTCTACCAGCTGCGCCGCTGGTACGAGCAGTTCTATGTCGATGTCGCCGACGTCGAGGAAAAGATGACGCAGCGCTTCGAGTTCGAGATCGACACCACCAAGGCCGTAGAGGCCTGGCAGCGTGAGGTCGACGAGAACCTGGCCCGTCAGGCCGAGGAGAAGGCGGCGGCGCAGGCCGCCGACAACAAGACGGGAGTGTGAGATGACCTCGACCTGGGCCAAGGCCCCTGACTTCGCCGACAGCCCGGCCCGGGTCGAGGCCGTCCGCGCACAGACCGCCGTCGACCTGCAGACGTACCTCGAGGACGGCCTGCAGGAGGTGGAGTGCCGCGCCTGCGGCACCTGCGTCCTCGTTCGAAAGAACAGCTTCAAGCACACCAGCATCCAGTGGCAGGCCGACCCGGCGCAGGTGTGCCCGGAATTCACCAGCTCCGGTGGGCGAACCGGGTCTCAGCAGACCTGTCCACGACTGCTGAACAGCATCAACCACGCCGTCATGGAGGGCATCCTCGAGGTGCGCGACACCGACGCGTAGCGAACACCCGAATACGAGAAGGGGCGCGCATCCATCCATCCGGATGCGCGCCCCTTCTCGTATCTGTCTAGCGGGCTGCGGCTTCCCGCTGCAGCTCGAGGGCGATGTCGATCAGCTGGTCTTCCTGACCGCCGACCAGCTTCCGCTTGCCCGCGCGCACCAGCAGCTCGGCGGCGGAGACGTCGTACCGCTCGGCCTGACGCTCCGCGTGCTTGAGGAAGCTGGAGTAGACCCCCGCGTAACCCATCATCAGGGCCTGCCGGTCGAGCAGGCACTCGGCGGGCATCGTCGGGCGCACCACGTCCTCCGCGGCGTCGGCGATCGCGAAGAAGTCGATGCCCGTCTTGACGCCGATCTTGTCGCAGACACCGACGAACGCCTCGACCGGCGCGTTGCCCGCGCCCGCACCGAAGCGGCGGGTGCTGCCATCGATCTGCTTGGCGCCCGCGCGCACCGCGGCGATCGAGTTCGCCACGCCGAGACCGAGGTTCTCGTGGCCGTGGAAACCGACCTGGGCGTCGTTGCCGAGCTCGGACACCAGCGCCTCGATGCGCTCGGACACCTGCTCCAGCACGAGCGCGCCCGCGGAGTCGACCACGTACACGCACTGGCAGCCGGCATCGGCCATGATCCGGGCCTGCTGCGCGAGCTTCTCCGGGCTCGTCGAGTGCGCCATCATCAGGAAGCCGACGGTCTCGAGACCACGCTCGCGGGCCAATCCGAAGTGCTGAATCGAGACGTCGGCCTCGGTGCAGTGCGTGGCGATGCGGCAGATCGAGGCCCCGTTGCCCTGGGCCTCGATGATGTCCTCCTTGATGCCGAGGCCGGGCAGCATCAGGAAGGCGATCTTCGCCTGCTGCGCCGTGTCCACCGCGATCTTGATCAGTTCCTGCTCGGGGGTCTTGGAGAAGCCGTAGTTGAACGAGGACCCGCCGAGTCCGTCTCCGTGGGTGACCTCGATGACCGGCACACCGGACGCATCGAGTGCGCCGACGATCGCCCGCACCTCGTCCCCGGTGAACTGGTGCCGCTTGTGGTGCGAGCCGTCGCGCAGCGAGGTGTCGGTGACCCGGACGTCCCACGCCGGATCGAAATGAACTGTGCCGTCAATGAGTGCCATTGTGCTCACGCCTTCACGGTGAGGAGCTTCTGGGCGATCTCCTCGCCCACCTTGGTTGCCGCCGCCGTCATGATGTCGAGGTTGCCCGCGTACGGCGGCAGGAAGTCCCCCGCACCCTCGACCTCGACGAAGGTCGTGACGGTCGCATGGCCGCCCGACACCACGCTCGGCTCGTTGAACTGGGGCTCGTTGAGCAGACGGTATCCGGGCACGTACTCCTGGATGTCCGCCACCACACGGTGGATGGAGTCGGTGATCGCCGCCCGGTCCGCGTCCTCGGGGATGGCACAGAAGATGGTGTCGCGCATGATCATCGGCGGATCGGCCGGGTTCAGGATGATGATCGCCTTGCCCTTGCGGGCGCCGCCGATGACCTCGATGCCGCGGCTGGTGGTCTTGGTGAACTCGTCGATGTTGGCGCGGGTGCCCGGTCCGGCGGAGACCGACGCCACGGACGCGACGATCTCGGCGTAGGGCACGTCGACCACGCGGGAGACCGCGTACACGATCGGGATGGTCGCCTGGCCGCCGCAGGTGATCATGTTGACGTTCGGTGCGTCGAGGTGCTCGCGCAGGTTGGCGGGCGGAACGACCGCGGGGCCGATGGCCGCGGGGGTGAGATCGACCGCGCGGATACCCGCCGCCGCGTACCGCGGCGCGGCGTCGCGGTGCACGTAGGCCGAGGTCGCCTCGAACACCAGATCCGGTTTCTCGGGCTGGTCCAGGAGCCAGTCGACCCCCTCCGCGGAGGTCGCGAGACCCATCTTGCGGGCCCGCGCCAGACCCTCGCTCTCGGGATCGATGCCGATCATCCAGCGCGGTTCGAGCCACTCGGAGCGCTGCAGTTTGTAGAGCAGATCGGTGCTGATGTTTCCCGACCCGACGATCGCCACGCTTGCCTTGGTCATGGATGTCTCCTACTTGAACTGTAGAGAAACGGAACCGAGCCCGCTGAACTCGGCGTGAAACCTGTCTCCTGCGCTGACGTCGATTGCCCGGGTGCACGAACCCGGGAGCACGATGTCGCCCGCCTTCACTTGCACCCCGAAGCCCTCGACCTCCTGAGCGAGCCAGGCCACGCCCGCCGCCGGGTTACCGAGGACGGCATCGCTGCGTCCCTCCGCGACCACCTCGTCGTTGCGCAGGAGGGTGGCCTCGATGGCGGTGAGGTCGATGTCGCCGGGCCGGACACGCTGGGCGCCGATCGCGTGGCCCGCATACGAGGCGTTGTCCGCGATGGTGTCGCAGATGCCGATCTTCCATTCCTTGATCCGGGTGTCGATCAACTCGATGGACGGCACCACGAACTCGGTCGCGGCGATCACGTCATCGACGGTGCACCCCGCTCCTGGCAGATCCGATCCGAGGATGAAGGCGACCTCGACCTCCACACGCGGCAACAGGAAGCGCGAGGTGTCCACCGGCTCACCCTCGCGCAGTTCCCTGTCGTCGAACAGGTGGCCGTAGTCGGGCTCGTCGACGCCCATCATCTCCCGCATCGCCGCTGCGGTCAGACCGACCTTGTGCCCGACCACGCGGGCACCCTCCGCCACCCGACGGCGGATGTTGATCAGCTGGATCTCGTAGGCGTCGACGACGTCCAGGTCCGGGTACTGCGCCGACAACGGATCGATCGCTACTCGCCCCTTTTCCGCAGTATCGAGACGATCCGCTAGCTGGGTGCGCATCTCGGACGAGAGCATCATCGATTCCTTTCGTCAGTACCTCAGGCGGAGCCACCTTGTGCAGCATGCGCGCCGGCCCGGCGGCCGGAGTAGATGCAATCGGCGAGCGAGAGCCCGCTGACGTACGAGTTCGAGCAGATCCCCACCGCGGTGCGGCCCGCCGCGTAGAGGCCCGGGATGGCCGCGCCCGCAGTAGAGGTGACCTCACCGGTCTCCTCGTCCACGACAAGGCCACCGAGGGTAAGCATCGGCAGCGGGTTTGTCAGGCTTTTCTTCAGGGACACGTCGAACAGCGAGAACGGCCCCGTCCGCACCGGCCGCACGAAGTCCGCGGGCTTGCCCATCGGGTCCGCCTGGCCCGCCGCGATCGCGTCGTTGTGCGCCGCGACCGTCGCCTCCAGCCCGGCCGCGTCGATCCCGACCTTGGCAGCCACCTCCGCGAGGGTGTTCCCCGTGACACCCTCACCGCGGAGCAGGGTCTCGGCCTGGATGCGCTGGAACCACATGGTCTGGGTGCCGAGCTGTGAGCGCGCCTCCCGCACGAGATCGGCGTCGGCCAGTAGCCAGCCCTGCCCGGAGTTCTCGGCGATCATCGCGTACCCAAGCGCGGCCCCGTATCGGGACTCGTCGACCATCCGGTTGCCCTTCTCGTTCACGAGCACCGAGCTGAGGAAGGCACTGGGCGGGACGATGAAACGCCAGGCCGAGATATTGGAGAGCTTGTCGGTCGCGGCGCCGACGGCGGTACCCATCTGGATTCCGCTGCCGTCGTCGCCCGCCGTGCCGAGCGCCAGCCCACCTCTGTACTGCGGCGCGTGTTCGGCGACGAGTTCACGATTCGCGATGAACCCACCCGCGCTGAGCACCACGCCGGAGCGGGCCTGGACACGGATCGGCTTGGCGTACCGCGCCTCCATCTTCTCGATCTGCTTCTGCAGGATCTTGCGCATCGGCGGGTAGTAGATACCCGGCTTGGCGGAGAGGGAGGTCAGCGCCGCATACCGCGCGCGCACCTGCTTGGGTGCGCTGCGGAGGCTCAGGCACTGGACGCCGACCACGGTCCCAGTGTCGTCCATGATCAGCTCGGTCGCACGGGATTGCTGTTCTAACCGGACGCCGTTCGCCAACGCGGAGGCGATCAGGGGCCCGTAGAGCATCTTTCCCGAGGTTCCCTTGCCCTTGGCCCGGTGGCCGCGCGGCGCCGGCTTCGCGATGTCACGGAAGCCGCCCGCCGCCTCGCTACCCGAGTAGTACAGGTAGTGACGGTTGCTCGGGTACGAGGTCTTGTACGGGCACAGCGAGGCCTCGAACGGCACCCCGTGCCCGGACAGCCAGTCGATCATCGCCGGACTCTCGTCGCAGAACTTGCGCAGCGTCTCCTGGCTGACGGCGTCCCCGACCTCGCGACTGAGATAGGCGAACATCGCGTCCGAGCTGTCGGCGACCCCGGCCTGCTTCTGCACCCACGTCCCACCGCCGGCATAGACGATGCCGCCCGAGATGGTGCTCGCCCCGCCTCCGCTGTAGCGGTCGAGCGCGATCACGTCCGCACCCGCCGAATTCGCCTCGAGGGCAGCGGAGACACCCGCCACGCCGACCCCGATCACCACTACATCCGCGGAAAGGTCCCAGGACACCGCGCACCGCCTTCCGCCACCCTGCAACGTGTTTTCGTTTGGTTCCGGTTGTCAAGCCCCAATTCGGCAATACTTCCTGGCAGAAAGCATGGACTGAGACCCACCTCATTCTATAACGTGTTCTACATGAGCAAGCAGGAATACGACATCGTCGTTGTCGGTAGCGGCGCGGCGGGCATGACCGCGGCCCTGACCGCCGCCCACCAGGGTTTGAGCGTCGTCATCGTCGAGAAGGCCGCCCATTACGGCGGCTCCACCGCCAGGTCCGGTGGCGGCGTCTGGATCCCCAACAACGAGGTGCTCGAGGCCGACGGTGTCACCGACACCCGCGAGGCGGCCCGCGAGTACCTGCACAGCATCATCGGCGATGTCGTTGCGCCCGAGCGCATCAACACCTACCTCGACCGTGGGCCGGAAATGCTCTCGTTCGTCATGAAGAACAGCGCGCTGAAGCTGCAGTGGGTGCCCGGCTACTCGGACTACTACCCGGAGGCCCCCGGCGGACGCCTCGGCGGACGCTCGGTGGAGCCGTCGCCCTTCGACGGCAACCAGCTCGGCGACGACCGCAAGAACCTGGAGCCGGACTACGTCAAGGCCCCCAAGAACTTCGTCATCACGCAGGCCGACTACAAGTGGCTGAACCTGCTGATGCGCAACCGCCGCGGACCCCTGCGCGCGATGAAGGTCGGCATTCGCTTCCTGGCCGCCAAGGCCACCGGCAAGGACCTGCTGGTCCGCGGGCAGGCCCTGGTCGCAGGCATGCGCATCGGCCTGCGCGACGCGGGCGTGCCGATCCTGCTGAACACGCCGCTGACCGAGCTGTACACGGAGGACGGCGGCGTCCGCGGCGTGAAGGTGCTCGTCGACGGTGAGGAGCAGGTCATCCGCGCCAAGCACGGCGTCGTGCTGGGCTCGGGCGGCTTCGAGCACAACGAGGAGATGCGCAAGCAGTACCAGCGCGCCCCGATCACCACCGAGTGGACGGTCGGCGCCAAGGCCAACACCGGCGACGGCATCCTGGCCGGCCAGAAGGTCGGCGCCGCAGTGGACTTCATGGACGACGCCTGGTGGGGCCCGTCCATCCCGCTGACCGGCGGCCCGTGGTTCGCCCTCTCCGAGCGGACCCTGCCCGGCTCGATGATGGTCAACACCCGCGGCAAGCGGTTCGGCAACGAGGCCGCTCCGTACGTCGAGGCCACCCACATGATGTACGGCGGCAAGTACGGCCAGGGCGAGGGCCCGGGCGAGAACATCCCGACCTGGATGATCCTGGACCAGCGCTACCGCAACCGGTACACCTTCGCCGGTATCACCCCGCGCTCGCCGTTCCCCGGCCGCTGGCTCAAGGCCGGAATCGTGGTGAAGGCGGGCACCATCGCCGAACTCGCTGAGAAGACCGGCCTGCCCGTCGACGCGCTGACCGAGACCGTCGAGCGGTTCAACGGCTTCGCGCGCAACGGCAAGGACGAGGACTTCGGTCGTGGTGACAGTGGATACGACGCCTACTACGGCGATCCCCGCCTGAAGAACCCGAGCCTGGCGGAGATCAGCAAGGCCCCCTTCTACGCGATCAAGATGGTGCCCGGCGACCTCGGCACCAAGGGCGGCATCCAGACCGATGTCGACGGCCGCGCGCTGCGCGAGGACGGCACCGTCATCGAGGGTCTGTACGCGGCAGGCAACGTCAGCGCGCCGGTGATGGGTCACACCTACGCAGGCCCCGGCGCGACCATCGGACCTGCGATGACCTTCGCGTACCTCGCGGTCCTGGACATCGCCGCGAAGGCGAAGTCGGGCGCGAGCGCCGAGTCGGCTTCCGACGCGAATGCCGAGTCCGCCACCGCCCCCGCCACTTCGAACTGACAGGGAGTCACGTTGCCCATCGACCCCAGCATCGCGATCGGCGCCGAGCTGCCCACCCAGGAGTTCTCCTGGACCAGCTCGGACGTGCAGCTGTACCACCTCGGCATCGGAGCAGGCGCGCGTCCGCTCGACGCCAAGGAGCTGCGTTACCTCGAGGACGGCAAGCCGCAGGTGCTGCCGACCTTCGCCACCGTGGTGGCCAACATCCATGCCACCGAGGCGCCGAAGGTGTCCTTCCCCGGTGTGGAGATCGACCTCGCCAAGGTGGTGCACGGCAGCCAGGAAGTGACCGTGCACCAGCCGATTCCGTCCGAGGGAAGTGCACGCACCACCACCCGGATCTCCGAGGTGTGGGACAAGGGCAAGGCCGCGGTCATCGTCCAGGAGTCCACCACCACCGACCTGGACGGGAACCCGCTGTGGACCGCACGGTCGTCGATCTTCGCGCGCGGAGAGGGCGGCTTCGGCGGCGAGCGCGGCCCGTCGGAGTCCGCCCCGCTGCCCGACCGGTCCCCCGACTTCGAGGTCGAGGCGCCGATCCTGCCGCAGCAGGCATTGCTGTACCGGATGTGCGGCGACCGGAACCCGCTGCACTCAGATCCTCAATTCGCCAGCGCGGCAGGCTTTCCTGCGCCTATCCTGCATGGGTTGTGCACGTACGGAATGGTCTGCAAGGCCGCTGTCGATGCCGCGCTGGACGCTGACACATCGAAGGTCAAGGGCTACAAGGCCCGCTTCGCCGGGGTGGTCTACCCGGGCGAGACCCTCAAGATCCGAATCTGGAAAGAAACCGGCCAGTTGCTCATCTCGGCAAGCGTTCTCGAGCGCAGCGACTCGCCGGCACTGGCAGACGTGGTCCTCACGCTCGCCTGATCCAGCAAGCACGACAGATCGGTCGGCCGTTCCCAGCACGGCCGACCGGTCTACCCAGCACTGACGAACACAACTCCCCCTCTCTCACACACGACTGGAGTAAACGCATGCCGGATTCGAACGATAAGCGTCTCGGCTTATCCAGGCGGGGATTCCTCGCTGCAGGGGCGGGGGCCCTGGCAGCGACGGCGGCGGGCGCATGGACGCCCGTCTACGCCATCCCGCTCGGCTCGTCGGGCTCGGCAGGCGGCTCGGGTTCTCTTGGCGGCGGGACTACGCTCCCCGCACCGCCGAGCTTCCCGGACGGCATCGAACTCGCGCAGCAGGCGTACCAGAACTGGTCCAAGGAGATCATGCTGGACTCCGTCTGGACCTGTCACCCCAAGTCCGCCGACGACGTTGTTCGGCTGGCTAACTGGGCGCACGCCAACGGGTACAAGCTGCGTCCGCGTGGCGCCATGCACGGCTGGACCCCGCTGACCGTCGTCAACGGCGCGCCCGTCGACAAGGTCATCCTGGTCGACACGATCAAGCACCTCAACGGCGTTTCGGTCAACGCGGGTGGCTCCCCGGCGACCGTCACCGCGGGCCCGGGCGCCACCCTGGACGCGATCACCACCGCGCTGCAGGCACAGGGCCTCGGCTTCGCCAACCTCCCCGCTCCCGGCGTGCTGACCATCGCGGGCTCGCTCGCCGTTGATGCGCACGGCGCGGCCCTGCCCGCGAACGGACAGGCCACCACTCCGGGCCACACCTACGGCTCGCTGAGCAACCTGGTGACCTCGCTGACCGCGGTGGTCTGGGACGGCTCCGCGTACGCGCAGAAGACCTACTCCCGCAACGATCCTCAGATCAAGCCCCTGCTCACCAACCTCGGTCGCACCTTCCTCACGTCGGTGACGCTGCAGGCGGGCCAGAACTTCCGGATGCGGTGCCAGAGCTACACCGACATCAAGTGGACCGAGATGTTCGGGGCCAAGGGCGCCTCGGGCCGCACCTTCGAGAGCTATGTGGCCTCCAACGGCGGCGTCGAGGCCATCTGGTACCCCTTCACCGAGAAGCCGTGGCTCAAGGTGTGGTCGGTCGCGCCGAACAAGCCCGCCGGGTCCCGCGAGGTCACCGGCCCGTACAACTACCCGTTCTCGGACAACCTGCCCGAGGTGATCACCGATCTTCTCGGCCAGATGAATGCGGGAGCCCCCGGCATCGCACCGCTGTTCGGCCAGACGATGTACTCGACCACGGTCGCCGGGCTCGCCGCGACCAACGCCAACGACATCTGGGGCTGGTCGAAGGACATCCAGTTCTACATCAAGGCCACCACGCTGCGCCTGACCGAGGGCGGCGGCGCCGTCATCACCAACCGCGCCAACATCGGCCAGGTCATCCACGACTTCACCCACTGGTTCAACGAGCGCATCGAGTTCTACAAGGCCAAGGGCCAGTACCCGCTCAACGGTCCCGTCGAGATCCGCTGCTGCGGCCTCGACCAGGCCGCGGACGTCAAGGTCCCGTCGGCAGGCGCTCCGACCATCTCCGCGATGCGTCCGCGCCCGGATCATCCCGAGTGGGACACCGCCATCTGGCTGAACGTGCTCGGCGTCCCGGGTACCCCCGGCATGTTCGAGTTCTACCGCGAGATGGAGCAGTGGATGCGCTCGCACTACACGGGCAACGACTACACCTTCCGCCCCGAGTGGTCGAAGGGCTGGGCGTTCGGCGCGAACCCGTACACCGACGGCGGAATCATCAGCGGCGCCCTGCCGCAGAGCTACCGCGACGGCGTGCCCGCGAGCGACAACTGGGACACCGCACGGGCGGCGTTCAACACGCTCGACCCGCACCGGATCTACAGCAACTCCTTCATGGATCAGCTGCTGCCGTAACCGCTCGACCCGTCACGGGGCCGCACTCGCCGATGGTGAGTGCGGCCCCTTGCCGTTTCTCGACCTCGTGTAGGGCGCGAGCACCACCGCGTACACCGCCAGGCACGCGATCGGCGCGACCAGTGGCAGCCAGGCGATCTCGAAGGGCAACAGGAACACCGACACCGCCGCGACCGCGGTCGCGGCCGCCACCGCCAGCACCAGCCCCGCTTCGGTGACCACAATCCCCGGCATGTGCGCGGAATGGGCGGCCAGCACGAACACCGTCGCCCCGACTCCGGCGACTCCCGCCTGCACCGGCGTCGGCTCGCCAAGCGCCAACGCGAGCAGCGCGCCCTGCACCGCACAGACCACCGCCACCCGGCTCCACCTCGCGGCGAACACCCCCGCCGCGGAGAGCACCGCCGCGATCAGTGCCTGCGCCTGCGCATGGGGAACGACCGCGGCACTCATCGACCACCCGGCGCCGAGGGCCATCGCGCTCGATCCGGTGAGCCCGGTCATCGGGGCACCACCGCCCGCCTGCCTCGGCGGCCGACCCCGGCCAGCACGCGTTCGAGGGACGAATCCCCCTGCCAGCCGACGACATCGATCCCGAGGACGCCGAGATCCCGATACATGTTCCTGCGTTCGAGCCGCCACATCCTCGCGACGGTCGGATCGAGCTCGTCCTCGAACGGTGGACCGGCGAGCACGTCCACCACGGCCACGGTGCGGCCCCGTTTGCGGAGGTCGATGAGGGCCAGCGCGAAGTCCGTGTCCAGCAGCGTGGTGAAGGCGATCACCGCGGCGCCGGGCGGCACGGCGGGTCGCGGCACCAGCGTGCCCTCGAGCGGCAAAGTGCGCTCGCCAGCGCCGAGCACGGCCTCGACGACCCGGTAGAACTGCCGCCGACCGAGATCCGGTGCGAGCCAGCGCGATCGGGCACCGAGCACGACGAGCGCGGTGCGGTCACCACGCCCGAGCGCCGCCTGGGCGACCTGGCAGCCGCCGCGCACCGACCGATCCAGGCTCTCGCTCGCGGGCCCCGGCGCCTGCGGGTGTGCGTCGATCAGCACCACGACATCCGCCGCTCGGTCCGTCCGGCGTTCGGTGACGTGAAGGGCGCGGCGGCGCGCGCTCACCGGCCAGTTCACCGCGCGCAGTTGGTCGCCGGGGACGTAGGCGCGAATGTCCGCGTACTCCACCCCTGGCCCGTGTCGTTCGGTGGGATGCGCCCCGAACCTGTCCGGCAGATCCGTCGGCGGGATCCCCGGCCGGTTCGGATCCACCAGCGGGAACACATCGACCGTGGCCACCTCGGCCACCGCCACGCCCGCCAACAACCCACCCGCCGCGGCCACGTCGACGGCCACCCGCGGCCGATAGCGCCCCCACCGCCCGGCGATGATCCGCACGCCCGTACGCCGGTCGTCCGAGCTCGCCGCCTCCTGCTCGATCTCCAGCCCCTCCTGCGGAAGCGCCCGGACACCGCAGGCCGAGCGCAGACCGGCCGCGTCCACCGCGACCACCAGCCGCACCGACTCTGCCTCGAACATCCGGACCGTCGTCGGGTCGCCGCGCACGGTCACCCGATCGGCGGGGCGGGGCAACAGCGCCCGCGCCGCGAGCGCGCCGAGCATCGGGGCGGCGAAGGCCAGCAACTCCGGCCTGCCACCGACGAGCGCGACGACCAGTGCGGTGGCCGAGCACGTGGCAAGTGCCGCCGCCGCGGGCGAGGCCCGCCACTCGATGGCGCTCACGTGCTCGCCCTCGGCACCGGCAGCCGGCGCAGGATGTCGGCGACCACCTCCTCGGGGTGGATCCGGCGCACCCACATCTCCGGTCGCAGCGAGATCCGGTGCGCCACCGCGGGCGCGGCCAGCGCCTTGATGTCCTCGGGGATGACGTAGTCCCGACCGCCCAGGAGCGCCCGCGCCCTGGCGAGCTGGACGAGGTCGAGCTCCGCCCGCGGGCTCGCGCCGACCTCCACCTGGGGATGCGAGCGGGTCGCGGCCGCCAGCGACACCACGTACCGGAGCACGTCCGGGTGCACCGAGACCTGTTCGACGCTGCCGCGCATGGCGTTCAATTCGTCCGCCGTCACGATCGCCCGGACGTCCACCGAGGCCGCGCCGCGGTCCAGGCGGCGCTGCAGCATCTCCTGCTCGTCCGCGGTGCCGAGGTATCCGAGTCGCAGCCGCAGCATGAACCTGTCGAGCTGCGCCTCCGGGAGCGGATAGGTGCCCTCGTACTCGATCGGGTTGTCGGTGGCGAGCACGATGAACGGGTCCGGCAGCCGGCGGGTGACCCCGTCGATGCTGACCTGCCCCTCTGCCATCGACTCCAACAGCGCCGCTTGGGTTTTCGGCGGCGTACGGTTGATCTCGTCGGCGAGGAGGACGTTGGTGAAGACCGGCCCGGCACGGAACTCGAATCGTCCCGACTGCATGTCGTAGACGGTCGAGCCGAGCAGGTCGGCGGGCAGCAGGTCAGGAGTGAACTGGACGCGGGTGAACTCCAGCCCGAGGGCCGCCGCGAAGGACCGCGCGATCAGCGTCTTGCCCAGCCCCGGCAGGTCCTCGATCAGCACGTGCCCACCGGCGAGGACCACCAGCAGCACTGTCGTGATCGCGTCCCGCTTGCCGACCACGGCCCGTTCGATCTCGGCGAGCACCGCCCCGGCTCGGGCCGTCGTGGCCCGCGTCGCGGCGGTCACAGCTGCTCCAGGCGGGTCAGGATGCGCTCGAGTGCCCCGCGCCCGGGGCCGGGCCCCTCCGGATCACCCGTGCGCGCCCCCGCCGGGTCCACCCACCGCCACAGGTCGGCACCGAACATCGCGGCCCCTGCCGCCTCGATCTCGGCGGGGCCCCGGGGAGCGTGCGGTCCGCTCACGTGCACGAACTCGCGGGCGAGCAGCGGCCGCAGGTGCCGATCCCAGTCTGCGCACGAACCGTCCGCCCAGCTGACCAGCGTCTCCGTGCGAAGCCGCCAGCGCCGCAGCATCTCCTGCTGGGAGTTCGACGGCGCGACGACCTCGCCTGCCGCCGGTGCCACGTCGACGGCTCGGCGCATCGCGAAGATCACGACGGCGGCCGACGCTCCGATCGCGATCAGCGCGGCTGCGGGCGCGCCAGCCCGCAGCGCCATCGCCTCCAGCGCCGCGACGAAGAGGATCCCGATCACGGCGATGCGGCGCATCGCATCTCCTCCAACTCGGCCAGGACGGAGCGCAACAACTCCGCCGCCGTGCCCCGGTGTCGCTCGGTCATCTCGTGCCCGCTGAACCTGGCCTCCTCGAAGAGCCCCACCAGCGCCGTGGCGCTCTCCCTGTGCAGCGCGCCGTGGCGTACCGCACGCACCAGCACCTCGGATGGGGTGTCGGATGCGAGTGGCGCGGCGTCGGGCGCCGCACCGAGAGCGCGTTCCATCGCCAGATAGCAGGCGATGATGGCCGCTCGGGGGTCCGCCCCGGTGTTCGCGACCTCGGCGAGGCCCAGTTCCGCTGCCCGCCTCAAGGATTCGGCGGCCGCTCGCCGGGCAGCGGGGACCGTGTCCTCCTCGCCGGAGTCGGCCGGCTCTGGCACCAGCAGCCGCGCGCGGGCGACGGCCCCGGCCAACAGCAGCGCGGTCAACAGCGGCAACACCAGCAGGATGTCCGGCCAGATCTCACTGCCGCGCGGAGCAGGGAGCTGTCCGACCGCGGGCAGGTTCGGATCGGTCGCGCCGCCATTCGGATCGGAGGGGGCCGCCCGGTCCCTGCTCGGCGCGAGGGCGAGCGCGGCGACCACGACCAGTCCCGCAAACCCGAACCACGCCACCCCCTGCCACCACCGGCCGGGCGACGCACGGTGGCCGATCCACGTCGGCGCCGGTCGCGCCGGCCTTCGCGACGGGCCCAGCACCAGCACCGCCACCAGCGCGATCGCGGCCACGAGGACCGAGAGGGCCGCGATGACGAGCATCGCGACCAGCGCGGCAGTTCCGTCGGTCCTCGGCGGCGCCGCGGGCGGCTCCTCGACCTCGGGCAGGTAGCCGCGGAGCGCAAGGACGCTCACCACGATCAACGCGATAACCGTGGCAGTGCGACCGACCGCCGTGCCCACCACTCCATCGTCGCACGGTGCCCGCACGAGATCGATGGGTTCGCAGGCGGGGCTGCCCCGGGATCAGCGAGGGGGGAAAACTGCCGCGTGGGCGTCCGCGAGCAGGGTGACGAGTTCCTTGCCCTCGGTCTCGTCGAGGACGTCGAATGCCTGGGAGGCGAGCTCGTCGGTGATCTCCTCGGCGCGCGCCCATCGGGCCCGGACATCCTCGCCTGGCGCCGTGTAGGGCGCGGGCCAGCCGTAGAGCGCGGCCTGGTCGGGCCCGCTGGCCAGCGGCGAGCCGGCGATCAGGACGGCGTCCCGCGGGCTGACACCCTGGCTCTTGACGGCGACGAGGTGGACCCCTCCACGCAGCTCCCGCAGGACGTGCGTGAGCTGGAGGACCCGGGCCCGCGGATCCGCGGGCATCGGCACGGCCCGCCAGCCGGCGAACAGCGGCACACCCGCAGGATCGGCGTTCGCCGCGACGGCCTCCATCAGTTCGGCGAGCCGCTCGGCCCCGTCGAACGAGGCGAGCTTGCGGACGCCGAACTGCTGCGCGGCGAGCGCGTAGCCACGGGCGGCCTCGGCGGCCGGCATCGCCACCGACTCCCAGGCGGCCCGGACGCTGTCGGCGGGGAAGAACCCGGCGGCGGCCGTCACGACGTCGGCGTCGACCTCGCCGAGGACGCCACAGCGGCCGCGCATGTACGGGCCGATGAAGCCGTCGACACCGGTGCTGCGGCCGAACTCCTTGGCCTCGCGGGAGAACATGAATCCCCCGCCGATCTGCTGGATCTGGTCCTTGACCTCGTGTGCGACCGTCATCGATTCCACCTCTCGCCGGGTATTCGTCCCAGCGAGGCTATGCCACCCGTCATAGTCAGCGATAGGTCGGTTCGGCGATGCGGCGACTACGGCGCCCTCCGGCACGACGAATATGGGCGATATGCCCAATTCCGGTGCGGACACCCGTATCTTTGCGCCGAGAATCTGTCGGCGACGCCTGCACGTCGCGAGCCTTCCAGGAAACGGGGATCTGCGATGAATTCCGGGCTGTCCACGGTCGCGCTGCCGCTCGCGTTGGCGATCATCATGTTCGGCCTCGGCCTGTCCCTGACCGTCGGAGACTTCGCGCGGGTCGCCCGGCATCCCAAGGCCGTCGCGATCGCGTTGGTCTGCCAGTTGATCCTGCTGCCCGCGATCGCGTTCGGGCTGGTGCTGCTGTTCGACCTGCCGCCGCTCCTTGCAGTGGGCATGATGCTGCTGGCCGCCTCCCCTGGCGGGACAACGGCAAACCTGTTCAGCCATCTGTTCCGCGGCGATGTCGCACTGAATGTCACACTCACGGCTGTGAATTCGGTGATCGCTGTGGTGTCGCTGCCACTGATCACCAACTTCGCCCTCGGTCATTTCGCACCATCGGACGGAACCGGTTCGCTCGGCCTGCAGTTCGCCAAGGTGGTGCAGATCTTCGCGATCGTGCTGATCCCGGTCGCCATCGGCGTCTGGGTACGGCGGGCGTGGCCCGCCTTCGCGGACCGGATGGACCGTCCCGTTCGGATCGGCTCGGCCGTGGTCCTCGCGCTGGTCATCGTCGGCACGGTGATCGCCGAGCGGGAGAACGTCACCGGGTACCTGGCGGACGTCGGCCTGATCACGTTGATCTTCTGCATCCTGAGCCTGAGCATCGGCTACGTCCTACCGCGGAGGCTGGGCATCGCCAGCAGGCAGTCGATCGCCAGCTCGATGGAGATCGGCATCCACAACAGCACGCTCGCGATCACGATCGCGATCAGCTTGCTCAACAGCACCCGAATCGCGGTCCCCGCCGCGGTGTACGGCGTGATCATGTTCCCCGTCGCGACGGCCTTCGGCTGGCTGATCACCCGCGGCCGCGGGGACGAGCAGAGGCCCGCGGCGCCCTCGGGGTCGTCGACCGATCGCGACCTCGACCCCGCCGCGGGCTAGCTCACCCCAGCAGCGCCAATCTGCTGCGGGTGCGTGCCAGGTCAAGCCCGCCTGCGACCGGCTCGGGTCCCGATACCCGCCAATCCGCGCCGACCAGGGTCAGCTCCGAATCCTGGTCGTGGAGGATGTCGACGACATTGCAGAATCGCTGCACCCCATCGGGACTCGCGTCGGCCATCCGGGGCACGCCGCTCAGCACCCAGCGCGGGTAGGCGGACGCAAGGCTCAGGTAGTCCAGCGTCGAGGTCGGCCGCTCGCACAGGTCCGCGAACTCGAACCAGACGAGATCGCCCGCCGCCGAAAGCGCCGTGATGGGCTGAGTGGTCGGGCGGAGCGTCACACGATCGGCTGCCGCGGGCCACTTCAGGCCGGCCGCGTCGGACAGGTACCGCCCCGCACCGAATCGCCTCCCAGCGGTCCCCGACTCCCGGTAGTCGACGGCGCCCGCCACCTCGATGATCTCCATCCGTTCCTTGAGCACCTCGATGGTCGGCACGAACGTCTCGTGGAACAGCGGGTTCGGCATCAACCCGTCCGGTGGATAGTTCGAGGTGACCACCAGCGTCACGCGGCGCTCGCGCAGCACTCCGAGCAGCCTCGTCAACAGCGCGCCGTCGCCGACGTCGTGTACGTGGAACTCGTCGAAGAACAGGATCTTGCAGCGTCCGAGCAGCAGGTCCATCGCGCGTTCGATCCCGTCGGTGTGCACGAGCTCGTGCAGCCGGCGGAAGAACTCGTGGAAGTGCACGCGCCGGGACGGGACGTCGCCGAGGCCCTCGCGGAACACGTCCATCAGCCAGGTCTTACCCCTGCCGACCGGGCCCCACAGGTAGATCCCGCGACCGGTCGCGGGGCCCATCGCGGCCAGGCGCTCGGCGGCCGCCCGCTGCGCGGGGTCGAGCACGAATCCGGCGCCCTGCGCGGCCCGGTCGAACACATCCACTCGGATAGGTTTCATAGCGCGACTCTACAAATGTAGAGTTTCATGGGTCAACGTGATCGGAGCGACATCAATGACGGAAACGACAGACCGGCGCGCGCGCATCGCCGATGCCGCGCTGGACATCATCGCCACGGACGGCATCCGGGCACTCACCCATCGCGGCATCGACCGCCATCTGGGACTGCCCGCCGGATCGACGTCCTACTACTTCAGGACCAAACGCGAGCTGCTGGTCGCGACGGTCGGCCACCTCACCGACCGGTCGCGCCGCGCCTTCGCCGATTCCCAGCAGGAACCGCCGGCGCCGAACACGGGCGCAGGCATCGCCGAGATCGCCAACGGGATCGCCGCCTACGTCGACGGGCTGCTCTCCGAGCGCGCCCGCGACATCCGCGCGCGCTACGCACTCACACTGGAGATGGTGCACGACAAGCAGATCCAGGCCGCGCTTGCCGCGAGCCTGTTCTCCGGTGAGCGTGCGGTCGAGCTCACCCGCACGCTCGGCACCGCCGACCCGGAGCGGGATGCGGCGGACCTGATCGCCCTCCTGGAGGGCCTGGTCTTCGACCGGACCATCGGTGCAAGGGCACTCGAGGGCCAGGAAACCGGCACGGCCGAGAGCATCGCCGCGCTCGCTGCGCCGATCGCAAAGGCGCTGACGCGCCCGTGCGCGGTTGACGAGTCCTAGCACTCGTGTCTGCGTTCAGGACATCGCGAA
>NZ_BCXA01000059.1 GCF_001894865.1 Rhodococcus maanshanensis NBRC 100610
GTCCACCGAAACCGCAGGGCCTTCCAACCCCAACACGTACGACACCCGGCCCGACACCACACTCGCTGTCACACCGGTGAACCCGCTATCCCCGACCCCGTCACCACCACCGGAGCCGACACCATAGGACTGGTCGATCACACCGACGTACACGCCGGTGTCGCTGCCCCGCAGCGTCGCAGGCCGGATCCCGGCGTGTTCGAGTGCCTCCCACACCGTTTCCAGCAGGATCCGCTGCTGGGGGTCCATCCCGATCGCCTCACGCGGACTGATCCCGAAGAACGCGGCGTCGAACTCGGCCGCGTCGTATAGGAATCCGCCCTCATTCGTGTACGACTTGCCCGCCACACCCGGCGCCGGATCGAACACCCCGTCCCAGCCGCGGTCGGTCGGGAACCCCGAGATCACATCACGCCCGTCGACCACCAACTGCCACAACTCTTCCGCGGAAGACAACCCGCCCGGAAACCGACACCCCACCCCCACGATCGCCACCGGCTCCGACGACGACAGCGACACCACCGATGCCGATGCCGATTCCGAAGCCGCAGCCGCAGCCGCAGCGATATCGGTGTCGGTGAGCTGGGTAAGGATGTGCGCGGTCACCGCATCCGGTGTCGGATAGTCGAAGACCAGGGACGCAGGCAACCGCAACCCGGTGACTGTGTTCAACCGGTTACGTGCCTCGACCGCAGTCAACGAATCGAATCCCAGATCCCGGAAATTGCGGTCTGCATCGATGGCCACGCCACTGTCGTGACCCAACACGGCCGCGACCTGATCGCGAACAGTGTTCAGTACCAACGCCTCTCGGTCGACAGAGGTCACTCCCGCCAACCGGTGCCGCAAACCCGCCACAACTCCCGGGCCGCGACCGACCCCCTGATGCCCGGCCTCTGACAACCCCGACGACACCGCATCACGGACCCCCGACGAACTCAACCAATACCGGCGACGCTGGAACGCATAACCCGGCAGCTCCACACGCCGCCCACGCCCCCTCAACACCGCATCCCACACCACACACACACCCACCACATCCAAGCGGGCCATCGAGCGGGTGAACGCGAGAACACTGCCTTGGTCGCGCTGCAACGAACCCACGATCACCGGGTCCCGGCCACCATCGGAAGCCGAAGCCTCACAGATCTGTTCGATGTCGACACCCAGCAATGGGTGCGGGCTCGCCTCGACGAACACGGTGTACCCGTCCCCGCGCAACGCCTGCACCGCCTGCTCGAAACACACCGTGTCCCGCAGATTCCGGTACCAATAGTCCGCATCCAACCCGGCCGGATCCAGGACCGTACCGGTGACAGTCGAATAGAACGCCGCCCGCGACGATCCGGTCTCGAGTGGTGTCCGGTCTGTGGTCAGTGCCTGCATCAGGTGATCACGGAGCTGGTCGACCTGGGCCGAATGCGAGGCGTAGTCGACCGCCACCCGCCGCGCACGAATACCACGACGCTCACACTCACCCAATAGCGACTCCGACGGCCCGATCGCACCGGAAACCACCGTCGACCCCGGGCCATTGACCACGGCCACCGTCAGCCCATCGAACCCCTCGAGCAGCTCCTCGACCCGCTCCCGCGACGCGAACACCGACACCATCGCGCCCTGACCCGCCAACTCCGCCAATGCCGCCGACCGCCCGATCACGATCCGGGCGGCATCCTCGAGCGACAACCCACCCGCGACATGCGCTGCGGCGATCTCACCCTGGGAATGACCAACCACCGCATCGGGTATGACACCGACCGAACGCCACAGCTCCGCCAGCGACACCATCACCGCGAACAACACGGGCTGCACGATCTCGACGTGTTCGAGCCACTCCGCATCATCAGTAGCAAGCACATCCAGCAAAGACCACTCCACCAAAGGAGCAAATACCCGATCACACTCGGCCATCTTCTGCGCGAACACCGGAAACCGAGCCGACAATCCCCGACCCATCCCCAACCACTGCGCACCCTGACCCGGAAACACCAACACCGTCTTGCCATGCGCACGTGCGGTCCCCGACACCACACCATCACCGGCCAATCCTTCGGCCACCGCCGCCAAACCCACCGACAACGCCGCTCGGTCCCCGCCCACGACCACCGCACGCCGCTCGAACCGCGACCGACCTGCCAAGGTCACCGCCACATCCGCCGGATCCACATCCGGATGCTCGAGCAGATAACGCGACAACCGACCCGCCTGCCCTGCCAGCGCCTCCGGTGTCCGACCCGACACCATCCACGCCGCCGACCCGTCCCCACCGGCCACAGGATCGGTCACCGGTTCGGTCACCGACCCCGGTGCCTGTTCGAGGATGACGTGGGCATTGGTGCCACTGACACCGAACGACGACACGGCAGCACGACGCGGCCGATCGACCATCGGCCAGTCTCGTTGCTCGGTGAGCAGTTCCACCCGCCCGGCAGTCCAATCCACCCGCGTGGACGGGGAATCCACGTGCAGCGTCTTGGGCAGGATTCCTCGACGGAGCGCCTGCACCATCTTGATCACACCGGCCACACCGGCAGCCGCCTGGGCGTGCCCGATATTGGACTTGACCGAACCCAACCACACCGGCCGATCCTCCGACCGATTCTGCCCATAGGTGGCCAGCAACGCCCGCGCCTCGATCGGATCACCCAACCTGGTCCCGGTACCGTGCGCCTCCACCACATCCACCTCGGCCGCGGACACCCCGGCATCGGCCAACGCACGCCGAATCACCCGCTGCTGGGAGCGACCATTCGGCGCGGTCAAACCATTCGACGCACCATCCTGATTAACCGCGCTACCCCGCACCACCGCCAATACCTGATGCCCGTTGCGTCGGGCGTCGGACAACCGCTCCAGCACCAACACACCCGAGCCCTCGCCCCACGCCGTCCCGTCGGCAGCGTCGGCGAACGGCTTACACCGACCATCGACAGCGAGCACTCGCTGCCGGGAGAACTCGACGAACGTCGCGGGTGTGGACATCACCGTCACACCACCGGCCAGCGCCAGCGAACACTCCCCCGACCGCAACGCCTGGACTGCCAAATGCAGCGCCACCAACGACGACGAGGCCGAAGTGTCCACCGAAACTGCCGGGCCCTCCAACCCCAGCACGTACGACACCCGGCCCGACACCACACTGGACGAACCGCCGGTCAATCGATAGCCCTCGACGTCGACCGGAACCTGCCCGCCGGCGCCGACCCCATAGTCGTTGTGCATCACCCCGCAGAACACTCCGGTGTCGCTTCCGCGCAGCGCCGACGGTTCGATGCCCGCTGATTCCAGCGCCTCCCATGCGGTTTCCAGCAGTACTCGCTGCTGGGGGTCCATCGCCAACGCCTCGCGCGGACTGATCCCGAAGAACTCGGCGTCGAACTCCGATGATTGATGGAGGAAACCGCCCACGCGCACATAGGACTTGCCTGGCACGCCCGGCTCCGGGTCGTACAGGTGTTCCACGTCCCAGCCGCGGTCTGTCGGGAAATCTGATAGCCCATCGCGACCGTCAATTACCAACTGCCACAAGTCATCTGACGACTCCACGCCGCCGGGAAACCGGCAGCCCGTGCCCACTATCGCGATCGGCTGCGTCCGCCCGAGCTCATCATCGAGAAGCTCAGCTCGCTCTGGATTTACCCGAGTCATACCAATTCCCCATCCAAGTCAAATGAAGTTGGGTTGCGATGTGTTTCGTAGGTATCCGTCGAGATAAGCCACGAAATGGTCGTGATGGGAATCGGCCACCTCGACGTTCTGGCGCGTTTCGGGCTGGACCAACCCGGAATCAATCTAGGCCCTGAATTTCTGGGTGTCCGCCGAGGCATAGGCCGCTGTGATGGTCATCGAAAGGTCGACACTGCATTCGCAATGATGGGCATAGGCATTGAATATCCAAACGCCGCGATCGCCGACATATGACTCCTCATACCCGATCTCCCACCCCTCGGATCTGGCCGCGCCGGCGAGCAGAAACCCGAAAGTCAGAATGGGCATGCTCGCGCAGGGACTGCCGATCCCCCGAAGTCGTCTCGCCCGTGCCCGGCAGGATCGTTGGGCCGGCCAGAGACCACTTCATCAAAGTAGAACACGTTCCTGTCCGATGCAAGCATTTAGCCCGAAGTGACTGACGGACACCAGACTTCGTGAACTCGGCGACCACTCGCCTCCCGAAAACCGTCGGGCGGCCGCCATCCTCGGACCGGAAGCTCCCGCCCCGAACTGTCGCTCGCAAGCGACTGCGCATCATCCGACGACGGTGCGACAAGACTGCTAGCATCCGGCGAGTGGCCCCGCATATCGGATGGGGTCAATCGCCTGAGGGGGGCAAAACCATGACAGTTATGGAATTTCGTGACTCCGAGAGCTCAACCCGACGCATTTTGCGGTGGACTCGCGAATGGGGGTGGTTTGCGTCCTTGGTCTTCGTGCCCGCGATTCCTGATCGATTCAGTCGGGTGTACGACGATATTCTCACTGCATCCAACTGGCTGGGTGAGGAATCGATGTTCTTTAATCTGGGCTACTGGAAAGACAGTCCCCAGACTTTCGATCAAGCGGGCGCGGCGTTGGCTCGACTGGTAGCGACCGAAGCGTGCCTCGGGTCCGGCGATGTGGTTGTCGACGTCGGCTGCGGATTCGGCGATCAAGATTTTCTCTGGGCGGATGAATTCGGCCCGAAACGAATAACAGGCGTAAACATATCCGCGAAACAGGTCGAGATCGCGACCGCGCGGGCCGCCGAACTGGGACTCAGCGATATCGTCGAGTATACGCACGGGTCCGCAAGCGATCTGCCTCAGTCCGATGCGTCCGCAACGAAAGTGACCGCGCTCGAATCAGCGCTTCACTTTCCGTCGCGTTCACGATTTTTCGAGGAAGCATTCCGAGTCTTGGCACCTGGCGGTCGGTTGGTGACCGCCGACGTCGTGCCGCTCGCAAATGAGCATGTTACGAGCAGGACCAGCCGGTTACGCCCCCTGGGAAAATTGGTGCACGGCATATTCACGACTTCCCGCCAGAATCACACCAATGCGGAGGAATACCGCCAGGCGCTCATAGCGGCCGGCTTCACAGATGTGAGGGTCTACTCCATCCGTGACAACGTCTACCCTCAATACGCGGAATATGTCAGCGTTAAGCTCAGGCAGCCGGAGATGAAGAGAATCAATCCGTTGATTCGGAGCTTTTTCGGCCCAAGAGGAGTTTCGTTCTGGGCCCCTTGGCTCGACTATATCGTTGCTGTTGCAGACAAGCCGCCCGTTGGAGACGGTCGTTAGCCTCAATCTTTCTCACTGATCCCGCGCTGGCATAGCGGGCGC
This sequence comes from Rhodococcus maanshanensis NBRC 100610, assembly GCF_001894865.1. Lineage (GTDB taxonomy): Bacteria > Actinomycetota > Actinomycetes > Mycobacteriales > Mycobacteriaceae > Rhodococcus_G > Rhodococcus_G maanshanensis. The sequence continues at coordinate 5,325 of NZ_BCXA01000059.1, forward strand.
GGGATCAGTGGTTTGCTGCTTCCGATCGTGGCCGGCAGAGCCTCACACACGGCCTGCGCGTAGACCCCGGACATGTCGATTGCGACGTGCGTGATGGCGGCCTTCCACCCCGAGGTCGCGGCGGGACCTCCGGCACCAATCGGTGAAGGACTTCCGGCCACAGGAACCACTGGTGCACAACCAATTACGTTCATGCCACAGAACAGCTGGGCGGTCCGATCCGATCTTGATGTCGTGTGGAGCCGTGGTCACCAAGCCCTAGCCTTACACCGGGGTCAGCCGGCCGGTGAGCCAGCGATCGCCGTCCTTGTGCATCTCCATCCGCACCCGGCTACCGGTGGTGGCCGCGTCGGGGGCGTCGGCGCTGGTGGTGATCTGGTTCAGGAACAGCAGCACGACGGCATCGTCGGGATCGGCCGAGACGACGGAGTCGCCCTGAACCGTGACCTGCACGGTGAGCTTCTTCTCCTTCGCGCCTGGCGCGATCACTTCCGCTACCAGCGTGTTGTAGTCGTCCTTGAACGACCCGGTCAGGCCGTCGGCGGCCGCAGCGAGCTCGTTGTCCACGGTGTTGTAGTTGTAGGACAGCATGGCCACCGCCTGCTCGCCTGCCGCCGCCACCGCGTCGGTGCGCGCCTGCTCGGTCCGGTTGTCCTGGAGGTGCTGGTAGAACAGCACCCCGACGCCCGCCACGAGGGCGATCACCAGCGCCGCGGCGACCGCCGCGAGGGCGGTGCGCCCCACGTTGCGGGGCGCGGTCTCCGTGGTACCCGGCTCGGTCGATGCGTCGGTGACCGTCTCGGTCGACTCGACCTCGGTGGCCTCGGCCGACTTGTCCTCGCTGACCTGCTCGGTCGACTTGTCCTCGCTCATGGCACAAACTCCACCTTCGACGCGGTCATGGTCCCACCGTCGTCCGTCACCGTCACGCGCATCCGGAAGTCACGCGGTCCCGACTGGGTCTGGTCCGGCGTGCTCACGTTGGCCCGCGCGGCGACCAACACCTTCGCCTTGTCGCCGTCCTCGCTCTCGAGTCCGGCCTCGATGATCTGGCCCTCGGTGGTGACCGAGGCCTCCTTCACCACGCTGACGAAGGGGTCCTGGCGGCCGTCGAACTCGGCCTTGAAGTCGCCGCTCGCGCCCGCGAGGATGCGGTCGACATCCTCCTTGGCGGTCTCCGGCCGGATCGTGGTCAGATTCAGCACCGTCTGCCGCGCGGTCTGCACGAAGGCGTTCCGCTTGGCGTCCCGCTCGCTCGCCGCGTTCCGATCGATCAGCAGCACGATCCCGGCCGCGATGAGCGCCAGCACCAGTACACCCGCGACGACCATCGGGACGGTCGGCCGACGACGGGGCGCCTTCTCGGCGTCCGTCACCGACTCGGCGTCTGCTGCCTGCTCCGCGACCACCGGCTCGGCGTCCGCTGCCGACTCGGCTTCGGCCTTGGGCGTGACACCCTCGGCATCGGCCTTGGGTGCGCTCTGCTCGGAGGCTGCCTCGGCCGTCACCGTCGTCGTTGCGCCCGTAGCCTCGGCCCGGTCTTCCACCGGGGGTCCCGCGCTACGGCTCGCGCGCCTGCGGGGAGCCGGCTTGTTCGGGGTGGTCAGCTCTGCTGACCGGTCATCATCGTCTGCCATGTCGACTCCTTTCCGGACGAGCCCCCCGACGCCAATGCCGGTTGGGTGTACAGCCGGCCGTCGGGACCGGTGTACTTGCCCGTCTTCGGGTCGTAGGGCCGCGCCGTCACCGGCGCTTCCACCGACTCGCCATAGGAGCTGGGAACTGTCGTGTACGAGGGTACATTCGGCGGCTTGACCGGCCCGTTGGGCGGGTTGTTGCCCAGCGGGACGTAGCCGGTGCGGCACTCCTCAGGGGTCGGAGCCCGCCTGCCGGGGAACTCCATGCACGGGCTGTTCCTGGCGCCGCGCACGGTCGTGGGATCGTCCGGTGCCACCCGGCAGAACAAGCCGGGCGGGGTGTCCGGCGTGGACACCTCGTTGCCCGGTCGCCACTGGTCGGGCGGGAGGAAGCCTGTGGTGCACGGCGGCGGGTCGTTGACCTCGATGGCGAAGTTCACCAGCCCACCCTCGTCACGGGGACCCGAGAGCGCCATCGTCATCAGCGCTGCGGTCATAGGCGGGTACAGCACCAGGACCTGCTCGATGCTCTTGTTGTAGATCACGCCGACCTCGCCGACGCTGACCAGGTTGGCCAGCAGCAGCGGCAGCGTCGGCTTCAGATCCTGGAACAACGCGTTGGCCTCCTCGGCGGCGCCAGGGCCCTTCTCGATCACGGCCCGCAGGTCCGGGTCGCTGGCGCGAAGCTGATCGGAGAACGTCACCAGGTTCTTGGTCCAGCTCCGGATCGCCTCGCTGCTGACCACCTGGGTGTCCAGCAGCGGGCCGATCTGATCGATCAGCTGCACGGTCGCGTCGGAGTTCGCGTTGGCCTCCTGGACGAACAGTCGCGCCGAGTCGATGAGCTGCTGCAGCTCGGGGCCGGTGCCGTTGAACGCCTTGAAGGCCTCGTCGACCACCAGCTTCAGCTGGGTGTTCGAGACGCTCTTGACCAGGGTGTTGGCCTGATCGAGCAGCGCACCGACCTCCTGCGGCACCGAGGACCGGTCCTCGGGGATGACGTCCCCGTCCGACAGGTACGGCTCGGAATCCTCGCGCGGGATCAGGTCCACATATTGCTCGCCGACCGCGGAGACGCTCTTGACCTCGGCGTCCACGTCGGCGGGAATGTCGTACTTGCTGCTGATGGACAGCTTCGCGTCCACGCCGGACTCGGTGAGCACCACCTCGTCGACGGTGCCAACATTGGTCCCGCGGTAGGCCACGTTGGCGTGCGGGTAGAGGCCACCGGTGGACGGCAGCTCGACGGTGACGTCGTACCGACCGAGCCCGAACAGCGCCGGGAGTTGGACGTACTGCGTCGCCATCACCGTCAACCCGATCACCGTGAGGATCGAGAAGATGATCAGCTGAACACGGACGAACTTCGACAGCATCATGGCTTGGGCGCTCCTAGCTGCGGAAGGCCGGGGATCTGGGGGAGCTGGATCTGAGGTAGGCCGGGGATCGACGGGGCGGGTGCCGGCGCCGCCGCCGGCTTGGCCGGGGGCTTCGGGGAAGGGCTCTGCAGGGGGTTCGTCGACTGCCCGGCCACTCCCGCGGTCTTGCCGAGCGCGCCCTCGACGCCACCAAGCGTTCCACCCAGACCGGTACCGGTCAGGAAGTTCTTGTCCAGCCTCTTGTTTGTCAGATCGACCGTCATCATCAGGTTTGCGTAGTCGCCTCGGATCGCCTGGTCGAGGTTCTTGAGCGGGAACGGATAGGTGATCAGGATTCCCAGCGACTCGGTGAGCGCGTTGCCCGTGCCGGCGAGCTGCGTGAGCAGCGGCACCAGCGCGTGCAGGTTCGCCTTCAGGTCGTCGCCGCTCTCGTTGATCACCCGCGTGGCCGTGCTGCTGAGGTTGCCGAGCGCGATCAGCGCGTCGGTCAGGTTCTGCCGCTGGCCGACGAGGACCTCGAGCGCGGGGGGGATGCCGTCGAGGGCGGCGGTCAACGTCGCCGTCTGCTGGTTGACGGTGGTGGACAGCCGGTCCAGGCCCTCCATCGCCGTGACGATCTCGCCGCGCTGACGGTCCAGGCTGCCGACCAACTGGTCGAGCTGCGGCAGCAGATCGCGGATCGAGTCCTCGCGGCCGACGAGGCCCGCATTGAGTTCCCTTGTGATGTCGTTGATCTGGGCCAGGCCGCCGCCGTTGAGGACGACGGAGAGCGAGGACAGCGTCTGCTCGGTGGTCGGGTAGGCGCCCGCGCGCGCCATCGGGATCACATCGCCGTCGGAGAGGGTGCCCTCAGGGGCGACCCCGACCGGCGGCGCCAGCTCCAGGTGCTGCGAGCCGAGCAGGCTGGTCTGACCGATCTTGGCGGTCGCGTTTGCGGGCAGCACGACCTCCTCGTTCAGCGAGACGGTGACCACCGCATGCCAGTTCTGTACCTCGATGTCGTCGACCGTGCCGACGGTGACGTCGTTCACCCGGACCGGCGAGTTCTCCGACAGGGTGGTCACGTTCGGCATCTCGATCTTCACCGAGTAGGCGCCGTCCCCTGTGCCCTCGGTGCCGGGCATGGGCACCGAGTTGAGGCCCGTCCATTCGCATCCGGTGAGGGCGAGCGTCAATCCGAACGCGATCGATCCGATCGCGACCCGGCGGTGGGTGCTGGTGCGTGTCATCGTCCACCTCCCGGCTTGAGCAGGGACTCGAGATCCTTGGGCACCTTGATCGTCGGGAGGCCGTCGAGCGGCCCCGCGACGGGCTTGAGCGTCGACTTGGCGGCCCGCGCCGGGATCTGGTTCTCCAGGCTCGGGGGGCTGAATGTCAGCTGGTCCGGGTGCGCCGCTACGCCGGTCGACGGGTTGGTCAGGATCCCCGGGTAGTTCATCTTGACCGAGTTCAGCACCGGCCCCAGGTACTGCGTGCACAGGTCTGCGCTCTTGTCGGAGTCGTTCATCTCGAGGGCCTCGATCATGCCGCAGATCATGTTGATGGGGTTGTTCGCGTTGCTTGCCGCGATCACGCCGGACACCGAACCCAACGCCGGCTGGTAGATGTTGTTGAAGTTCGCCAGCGCGTTCGGCGCGATGTGCAGCACCCGCTCGATCTCCGGCCGCTTCTGCGCCAGCACCTGGGTGGCATCGGCGAGCCGTTCCACGGATTCGGTGAGGACTGCCCGATTGTCGCTGACGAACCGCTGCACGTCGCCCATCGCCAGGTTGAGATCGTTCAGCGCCACCCCGAGCTCGTCGGTGTTGTCGGCAAGCACCGAGGACACCGACGCGAGATGGCCGCTGAACTGCACGATCTGCTGGTTGCTCGCGGACAGTGCGGACACGAAGGCCTGCAGATTCCTGATCGTGGAGAACAGATCGGTGCGCCCCTGCGAGAGTGTGTGCATCGTGTCCGAGAGCTCGCGCAGCGTCTTGTTGATGCTGTCGCCATTGCCCTCGAGGTTGTCGGCCGCGGTGTCGATGAACCGTCCGAGCGAACCCTGGTCCGCGCCGCCTTCCGGGCCGAGCGCGGTGGAGAGCTTGGCGAGCTCCGCCTTGATCTCGTCCCACTCCACCGGAACGGCCGTGCGCTCCACCGGGATCTCGGCGTCGTCGCCCATCGTCTCGCCGCCGGTGTACACCGGCGTCAGCTGGATGAAGCGGGCCGCAACCAGGCTCGGCGCCACGATGATCGCCTTGGCGTCCGCCGGGATGTCCACGCTGGGGTCGACGTCCATCTCGACGCGCGCGTTCTCACCCTCGGGGTTGATGCTGGCGATCTTGCCCACCGTCACGCCGAGCACCCGCACGTCGTCGCCTGCGTAGATGCCGGTGGTCGTCGGGAAGTATGCGGTGATCCGGTTCTTCCCGAGTCCAGGGAAGAAGAACAATGTGCCGGCCACGAGCGCGGCGATCACCACGGCCGCGGCGCCGCCGCGCAGCAGCCACTTCTTGCGGTCTGTCATCGGGGCGCTCACCGGTTCGGGTCCACGGGCGTGACGGTCAGCGGCGGGAAGTTCTGCAGGTCAGAGGGCACGTGCTCGGGCCACAACAGCGAGTCGGTGAAGGTCTGCGTCAGCTGGCCGACGCTGAAGTTCGCCACGTACGCCATGAAGAACGGTCCGCTGCCGACGGATTCGCCGAGCGCGGTCGCGTACGGAGCGAGTCCGTCCAGCGCCTTCCCGATGTTGTCCTTGTTCTTCTGCAACACCGCAACCACCGAATTCAGTTTCTCCAGAGTCGGTTTCATCTGTTCCTGGTTGTCCTGCACCAGCCCGGTCAGCTGCTTGGAGACCGCCGAGGTGTTCACGATCAGCTCACTGATCGCGTTCCGCCTGCGGTCGAGCTCGGCGAGCAGTTGGTTGCCGTCCACCAGCAGGGCGTTGATCTGGTCGCTCCTGGTCGCCAGGATGCCGGTCACGCTCTCCGCCCGGGAGAGCAGCTCGCGCAGGCTCTCGTCGCGCGAGTTGATGCTCGCCGAGAGCCGGGTGACCCCGTCCAACGCGGTCCGCAACTCGGGCGGGGTGTCCTGGAGCGTGTCGGACATCGCGTTGAGCGAGTTGTTGAGCTGATCGGTGTCGAGGTCGGAGACGGTGTTCGCCAGGTCGCCGAGCGCGTCGTTGAGCGAGTACGGGGAGTTGGTGCGCTCCAACGGGATCGTCTCGGACTTGTGCAGCGTCCCTTCACCCGCGGGCGTCACCTTGAGCGACTTGCGCCCGAGGATGGTGTTGGTCTTGACCGCGGCGCTCGTCTCGTCGCCGAGCGCGATGCCGTCCTGGACGGTGAAGGTGACCAGCACCTGCGGGCCGTCCAGGTCGATCTTGTCAACGGTGCCGACGTTGACGCCCGAGACGGTGACGTTGTCCCCGGTCATCAGTCCGCCCGCGTCGGCGAAGTGCGCGGTGTACTGGCCGCCGCCGGAGATGAACGGCAGCTGGTCGTACTGCAGGCCGGCCACCACCAGGGAGCCGGCGACGACCAGGCCGATGATCCCGATCTGAACGGGGTCTCTTTCGCGTGGCTTTGTCACTTGAACGCACACCTCCCTGTCGTCTGTGTCGGGGTCGTGGGGAGGTCGACCCGAAGATCCTTGCCATCCGGACCAGAGAACTTGAACTTGACGCTGCAGGTATAGAACTGGAAGAACCCGCCGTACGCGCCCACCCGGATCAGCTTCCTGTACGCCTCGGGCAGCTCCCCGAGCACCCAGTCGAGTTGGTCTTTGCCCAGATCGAGCTGGGTGGCGACGCGACCGCCCTCGGCAATGGTGGACTGCACGTCCGGGCGTACACCCTGCAGCAGCTCGGCGAGATCGCCGGTGGCGGTGGCGATCTGCGGGATCGCGTTACCGATCGGATCGCTGTCCTTCGCGAGCCCGCTCACCAGCTGCTGGAGCTGATCGATCGTGGTGGAGAACTGTTCGCCCTTGCCGTTGATCGTGCCGAGCGTGGTGTTCAGATTGGTGATCACCTCACCGATCAGTTCGTCCCGGTCGGCCAGCGTCTTGGTGAACGAACTGGTGCTGCCGAGCAGCGAGACCAGCGTGCCGCCCTGGCCCTGGAAGACCTGTAGCAGCGCGCCGGAGAGATCGTTGACCTGCTGGGCATCCAGGCCCTTCAGCAGCGGCTTGAACCCGCCGAGCAGCAGATCCAGATCGAGCGCGGGCGAGGTCTGGTCCTCCGGGATCGTCCCACCGTCGTCGAGCTGTTCCATCGAGCCGGCACCCTCGAGCAGTTCGAGATACCGGTCACCGACCAGGTTCTCGTAACGAATGGTCGCCCTGGTGCTCTTGAACAGCTCGTACTGGCTGTCGACGTTGAAGTCGACCTCGGCGAGGTTGTCGCGGTCGATGCTCACGCCCTTCACCGAACCGACCGGCACGCCTGCGATGCGCACCTTGTCACCCGGCTTGACGCCGGAGGAATCGGTGAACTGTGCGGTGAAGGTATTCGAGGTACTGAAGCGGTACTGGCTGAACACGATCGCCAGGCTGGCGAAGATCAGCGCCATCACCGTGGTGAAGATCAGCAGTTTGACGGTGGTCGGCCGCATCAGTTTCCTCCCTCCGGGTATACGCCGGCGTACAGCAGCTGGAAGATCTTGGGCATGTTCGTACTGACCTTCGTCGACGGCACGTACGGCACTGTCCCGGTGTCGGCGACGAGGAAGTTCGCGGGGCCGTCGCGCTTGGGATCGAAGTCAGGTAGGCCAGCACAGTTCGGGCCGCCGGTCGCGTTCACCTTCGGCAGGTCCTTCGGGTAGGTGTACGGCTCGGTGCCATAGATGAAGCTCGTGCTCAACGCGATGCCGGGCTGCAGACCACCGAAGATCTCGTTGGCTGCAGGAAGCGTCTTGGCGAGCCCGGAGACCAGGCAGGCGATCGCAGGCGAGTATTCCCCGAGCAGTTCGGTCGTCGGCTTGAGGTCCGCCAGTGCCTTCGTCAGGTTGGCCTCGTTCTCGGTCAGCACGCCGTTCGCGTTGTTTGCCAGCCCGGTCACGTTCATCAGCAGCAGGTCGAGGTTCGCCTGCTCGTCGACGATGGTTCCGCTGGTCGCAGTCGCGTTGTCCAGCAACCGCATCAGGTTCGGCGTGACGTCGGCATAGACGTTGGTGACAGTCGACGCGGTCGCGAGGTCGCGCTGCAACTGCGGCAGCGACGGGTTCATCTTCTTCAGGTACTGGTCGCTCTCCTCCAGCAGCTGGCCGAGCTCGTCACCGCGGCCGTTGAGCGCCTCCGAGATCGCGCCGAGCGTGGCGTTGAGCTTCTCCGGCTCGATCTGCTGCAGCAGCGTCGACAGGTTCTCGAACAGGGTGTTGAACTCGACGGTCACCGAGTCGGCCTCGATGGTGGTGCCCGGCGACAGCGAGCTCGACGACGGGTGCTCCGGCACCACGAAGTTGACGTACTTGGCGCCGAACACGGTGGTGGACTTGATCTCCACCTGTGCGTTCGACGGGATCAGGTCCATGGAGGCCGGATCCATCGCCAGCTCGAGCTTGGCCTGGTCGCCCTCCTGCCCGATGGAGGCGACACGACCGACCTGGACGCCGCGCATCTTCACCTTGGCGTCGGGGTCCATCACCAGACCGGCGCGGTCGGCGGTCACCGTCACCGGCTCACTGTCGGTGAAGCCACCCGAGAACATGGTCAGCGCGACGGTCGTGACACCGACCAGGCTGCCGACGAGCACCAGCGCGGCGACCTTCTTCTTCCATTTGGGTTCAGGTTCAGACATGCGCGCTATCCCGAGAGGTTGAAGTTGCCGGACCCACCGTAGATGGCGAGCGAGATGAGCAGCGTGACCGTGACCACCGCGATCAGCGAGGCACGCACAGCGTTACCGACCGCAACGCCGACGCCGACCGGGCCGCCGCTGGCGTTGTACCCGTAGTAGGTGTGGATGAGCATGACGGCCAGCGCCATCACGATCGCCTGGGCAAACGACCAGAGGATGTCCGTCGGTATCAGGAACGTCGAGAAATAGTGGTCGTAGACGCCGGGCGACTGTCCGTAGATCACGACCGTCGCGAACCGGCTGGCGATGAACGAGGCGATCACGGCCAGCGCGTACAGCGGGACGATCGCGATCATCCCGGCCATCACGCGGGTGCTCACCAGGTACGGAATCGACGGGATCGCCATCACCTCGAGCGCGTCGATCTCCTCGGTGACCCGCATCGCGCCCAGCTGTGCCGTGGAGCCGGCGCCGATCGTGGCGGCCAGGCCGATGCCCGCGATCACCGGCGCCGCGATGCGCACGTTGATGAAGGCCGCGAAGAAGCCGGTCAGCGCCTCGACGCCGATGTTGCCGAGCGAGGCGAAGCCCTGCACGGCGATGGTGCCGCCCGCGAAGAGGGTCAGGAACCCGACGATCACGACGGTGCCACCGATCACGGCGAGCGCGCCGGTGCCCATGCTGATCTCGGCGATCAGCCGGATCGTCTCTTTCCGGTAGTGGATGAGCGCGCGCGGCGCCCATGCGATCGCCCGCCAGTAGAAGAGGGCCTGATCACCGATGCTGTCGATCGAAGCGGAGAACTTGCCGATCCGCTTCCTGGTCCCACGGAAACGCCCTGTCAGCGCGAATGCCATCCCGTCACCCCGCCGTCAGCTTGATGCCGACTGCGGTGACGAGAACGTTCACCACGAACAGCGCCATGAACGCGAAGACGACCGTCTGGTTCACCGCGTCACCCACACTCTTTGCGCCACCCTTTACGTTGAGCCCGAGGAAGCAGGCGACCAGGCCCGCGATCATTCCGAACAGCCCGGCCTTGAGCTGCGAGAGCATCAGCTCACCGAAGCCGGTCAGCAGGGTGATCCCGTTGACGAAGGCGCCGGGGTTGGCGTCCTGCAGAAAGACCGAGAACACGAAGCCACCGACGATGCCGATGGTGCTCACCAGTCCGTTGAGAAGCAGCGCGACCACCGTGGAGGCCAGCACCCGGGGCACCACCAGTCGGTGGATCGGGTCGATGCCGAGCACCTTCATCGCGTCGATCTCCTCGCGGATCGTCCGCGCGGCGAGGTCGGCGCAGATCGCCGTCGCGCCCGCACCGGCGACGATCAGCACGGTGACCATCGGTCCCACCTGGGTGACCGCGCCGAGCGCGGCGCCCGCGCCGCTGAGGTCGGCGGCGCCGATCTCGCGCAGCAGGATGTTGATCGTGAAGACCACCAGCACGGTGAAGGGGACGGCGACGAGCACCGTCGGCACCATCGACACCCGGGCCACGAACCAGGCCTGGTCTATGAATTCACGACTCTGGAAGGGCCGCCGGCCCATCGCCTTGAAGGTCTCCCCCGCCATCGCGAAGAAGCCGCCCACGGCGCGCAGCGGCACCAGAAGGAGGTCGTCCATCGTGCCTCCTCGTCAGTGTTCTCGCGCAGGGCACCGCGGAGGGGATGCCAGATCCCCCCGGGTGCCTGTGATCCAGGTCATACTAACTAGAACGTGTTCACCTGTCAAAGGTGTTCCCCTCCGGATGCATCAGTGCTGGTCAACTCGTACCACCGGGAGGGCGGATCCGGCGGCCGGGCACCCGTGTTCAGCGGGGCAGGGCCGATCGGTTCGGCGTGGCCGGATACCACATGCTCCGCGCATGCGACATCCGGCCACGTTGACTCCCTTTGTCTTTCATCGATCACGTGCCTGGCGAGCCCCGATGATCGCCGATCACGACACCGAGTATCCACACAAGTGCGAAGGCTCGCCCCCCACGCTCGTACGGCCACTCGGGCTCGTGCCGCGACCAGTCCGGGATTCGTCCCCACCCCACCCGGACCTGCGGAAATCTAGAACACGTACTCATTGCTGTCGGGGCAGGTCAAACCCACCCCCGGAGACCATCTTCACCCAGCCGTTCTACCTGCGTGCAGTATTCGCGCGTTTCTCAGGTTCGGCCGGACGCGCCACTCAGCCGAGCGACTTGACGGCCTCGGTCGCCGCGAACATCCGGGCGGGATCGCGCCCGTCGAAGTAGCCGCCGAGCGAGTCCGCGAGACCCTCGGGGGTCCACACGGCATCCGGCGAGTCGAAGCGCTGCTCGACGACCGGCGCGGCCATCAGCGCCACCATCGGTCCGTAGACGATGAAGACCTGGCCGTTGATCGCCTCGGCCGCGGGCGAGGCCAGGTACGACACCAGGTTCACCACGTGCTCGGGCGAGAGCGGATCGGTGCCGTCCTCGGGGGCGTCGCCGAAGACGTTCTCGGTCATCGCCGTGCGTGCGCGCGGGCAGATCGCGTTGGCGCGAACGCCATAGCGCTCGAGGCCGCGCGCCGCGGACAGGGTGAGGGCGGTGATGCCCGCCTTGGCCGCACCATAGTTCGGCTGTCCGGCGGGGCCGAGCAGGCCGGCCTCGGAGGACGTGTTGATCAGGCGGCCGTAGACCGGGGCGCCAGCCGCCTTCGACTCGGCCCGCCAGTGCACCGCCGCGTTGCGGCACAGCAGGAAGTGGCCGCGCAGGTGAACCTTGAGAACCAGGTCCCAGTCCTCATCGGACATGCTGAACAGCATCTTGTCCCGCACGATGCCCGCATTGTTGACGACGATGTCGACGCCACCCGCCTGCTGGGCCGCTTCCATCAACGCGTCGGCGGTGGCGCGCTCGCCGATGTCGCCCGGGACGAACACCGCCTTGCCGCCAAGGGTCTGGATCTCGTCGAGGACCGCATCGGCGTTCTCGTTGGCCACCAGATCGTTGATGACGACGTTCGCGCCCGCCCTGGCGAGGCCGATCGCCTCGGCCTTGCCGAGACCCGACGCACCACCGGTCACGATTGCGACCTTGCCGTCCAGACTTACCTCGCGACTAGTCAAACTCACCACTGCCTTCGTGATTTCGATGCGGCCCCCGGAGCGGGTTCCGCCGTCACATCCGTGACGGCGCTCACTCTAGAACGTGTTCTTATTCCCGGCAAGAACAGTTAGCGCTCGAGGGTCAGCGCAGCGCGCGGGCACTGTGCGACCGACTCCTCCATCTTGGCCACCGCGTCGGCGTCGTCGCCGGGCTGGGTGATCACCAGTTCGTCGTCGTCCGTCAGATCGAAGATGTCGGGCGCGATGCCGACGCAGACACCGTTCGCCTCGCAGCGATCCCTATCGACCTTGACCTCCATGAATGAACCTCACTTCTCGTTCGAATCGACGTCTGCGGCACGCGCGTCTATGGGCTGGACCCGCGGGCAGATCCAGCATAAGACTAGAACCCGTTCCACTCCTGTGCAATGATGCGAAAAACCCATAGTGACGGGCCGAAAACGCGTCTCGCCAGCTCGGCCGATCGCAACCAGATAACGGCACCAAAACAGACTAGAACCTGTGTCAGAGACCGGAGAGGTACCGATGCAAATCACCTACAGCGCCGAGCAGCAGAAGCTGCGGGAGGAGCTGCGCGCCTATTTCGCGAAGCTCATCACTCCCGAGCGTCGCGAAGCGCTCAGCGCCCAGACCGGCGAGTACGGCTCGGGCACCGTCTACCGCGACGTCGTGCGCGAGATGGGCCGAGACGGATGGCTGGCCCTCGGTTGGCCCAAGGAGTACGGCGGACAGGAGCGCTCGGCGCTCGACCAGTTGATCTTCACCGACGAGGCCGCGATCGCGGGCGCACCGGTGCCGTTCCTCACCATCAACTCTGTCGCGCCGACGATCATGCACTACGGCTCGGAGGAGCAGAAGAAGTTCTTCCTGCCCAAGATCGCGGCAGGCGAACTGCACTTCTCCATCGGCTACTCCGAGCCCGGCGCAGGCACCGACCTCGCCAGCCTGCGCAGCACCGCGGTCAAGGACGGCGACGACTACGTCATCAACGGCCAGAAGATGTGGACCAGCCTCATCGCGTACGCGGACTACGTGTGGCTCGCCGTCCGCACCGACCCGACGGCCAAGAAGCACAAGGGCATCAGCATGCTCATCGTGCCGACCAGCGCGGAAGGCTTCTCGTACACGCCCGTCCACACCATGGCCGGTCCGGACACCAGCGCCACCTACTACCAGGACGTGCGCGTGCCGTCCTCGGCTCTGGTCGGCGAGGAGAACGGCGGCTGGTCGCTGATGACCAACCAGCTCAACCACGAGCGGGTCGCGCTGGTCTCGGCCGCCCCGATCCAGGGCGCGCTGCGCCAGACCATCGAGTGGGCGCAGAACACCAAGCTGGCGGACGGCAGCCGCGTCATCGACCAGGAGTGGGTGCAGATCAACCTCGCTCGGGTGCACGCCAAGACCGAGTACCTCAAGCTGCTGAACTGGGAGGTCGCTTCCGCGCACGCCCCGAGCAAGGGTGACGCCTCCGCGTGCAAGGTCTTCGGCACCGAGTTCGCGACCGAGGCATACCGACTGCTGATGGAGGTCCTCGGACCGCTGGCCTACCTGCGCCAGGACTCCGCGGGCGCAGTGCTGCGCGGACGCGTCGAGCGGATGCACCGCTCCTCGCTGATCCTCACGTTCGGAGGCGGCACCAACGAGGTGCAGCGCGACATCCTCGCCATGACGGCGCTGGGTCAGCCTCCCGCGAAGCGGTAGTAACCGCATCCGCCGACCGACCCTCCACGTACCCAAGGACTTCCGATGGACTTCACACGTACCGAGGCCCAGCAGGACCTCGAACAGCTGACCCGGAGCATCGCCGAGAAGCTGACCACCAACGACCGCCTCCGCGAGCTCGACGCCGCCGAGGACCGCTTCGATGACAAGCTCTGGCAGGCCCTCGCCGACGCGGGAGTGCTCGCCGCGGCGCTGCCGGAAACGGTCGGCGGAGGCGGGTTCGGCATCCTCGAGCAGAGCAGCGTGCTGCAGGAGCTCGGCCGCACCCTCTCCCCCGTGCCGTACCTGAGCTCGATCGTGTTGGCCGCGGCCGCGCTGGCCGAGTACGGCGACGAGGCGCAGCGCGACCTGGCCCGGCGGGCAGGCGCAGGCGAGGTCGTCCTCACCGTCGCGCTCGCCGAGGAACTCAACCTCGATCCCGCGCAGCCGGTCACCCGCGCCGAGCGCACCGCCGACGGCTGGTCGATCACCGGCACCAAGATCACCGTGCCGGCCGCCGCCTTCGCGGACGTCATCCTGGTGCCGGCGACCACCCCGGAGGGCGTCGCGGTCTTCCTGGTCGAGCCGTCCAACCCGGGCGTGCGCGTCGAGCGCCAGATCACCACCGACTACAGCGCCGAGTCGCTCGTGGAACTGTCCGGGGCCGTCGTCGGCGCCGACCAGGTCCTCGGAGGCACCGAGCGCGGTGCCGAGATCGTCGACTCGATCCTGGCCCGCGCCGCGGTCGCGCTGACCGCGACCCAGCTCGGCACCCTCGAGCGGGCACTGGAACTGGTCGCGGAGTACGCGCGCGAGCGGGTCCAGTTCGACCGCCCGATCGGCAGCTTCCAGGCCGTGGCCCAGCGCCTGGCCGACGCCTTCATCGACGTCAAGGCCGTCCGGTCCACGCTGTGGCAGGCCGCATGGCGGCTCGGTGAGAACCTGCCCGCCGAGGAGGAGATCCGGACCGCGAAGTTCTGGGCGGCCGATGCGGGCCACCGCGTCGCGCACACCGTGATCCACATCCACGGTGGTGTCGGTCTCGACCGCGACCACCCGGTGCACCGGTACTTCCTTGCGGCCAAGCACAACGAGTTCGCGCTCGGCTCGGCCACCGAGCAGTTGCGCAGGCTGGGACAGATCCTCGCCGACGTGCCTGCCTGACCCTAGGCTGCACACATGACGACCGCGATGCCCACCGTCACCGATCTGTTGCTCCGGCTCCGAGACGAGGACGACCACGGAATTCTGTTCGAGGACAAGAGGATTCCGTGGTCCGAACACGTCGCACTCAGCGCCGGTCTGGCGGCGGGCCTGGCGGCCCTGTTCGACCCGGCAGCACCCCGACACGTCGGGGTGCTGCTGGACAACGTGCCGGAGTTCTCCCTCCTGCTCGGCGCCGCTGCGCTGGGCGGATCGGTCGTGGTGGGCCTGAACACCACCCGACGCGGCGAGGCGCTCGCGGGCGACATCGCACGCGCCGACTGCCAGGTGGTGGTCACCGACACCGAGCGTCTCGCCCTGCTCGACGGCCTCGACCTCGGCGGCGTCCGTGTCCTCACCATCGACGGCCCCGAGTGGTCGGATCTACTTGCCACGCACCGTGGCAGCGCCGCACCGTCGCCTGCACCCTCGGGCGACGACCTGTTCATGTTGATCTTCACCTCGGGAACCAGTGGGAATCCGAAGGCGGTCCGGGTGACCCACCGCATGGTGGCCGGGCCCGGCATCATGCTCGCCGAACGGTTCGGGCTGTCCGCGGCCGACACGGCCTACATCTCGATGCCGATGTTCCACTCCGGCGCGGTGATGGCCTGTTGGGCGGTCGCCGTCGCCGTCGGCGCCAATCTCGCACTGCGCCGGAAGTTCTCCGCGTCCCAGTTCATCCCGGACGTCCGGCGATTCGGCGCCACCTATGCGCACTACGTCGGCAAGCCCCTCGCCTATGTGCTGGCCACCCCCGAGAGGGCCGACGACGCGGACAACCCGCTCAAGGTGCTCTACGGCAACGAGGGCTCCCCGTCCTCGATCGCCGAGTTCGGGCGCCGGTTCGACGTCCGGGTGGTCGACGGGTTCGGTTCCACCGAGGGCGGCGTGCTGATCCCGCGGAGCCCGGGCACCCCCGTCGGCGCCCTCGGGCTGCTCCCGCCCGGGATCGAGGTGCTCGACCCGGACACCGGGGTTCCGTGCCCCGCCGCGGAGTTCGACACCGCCGGGCGGATCGTCAATGCGGACGTCGCGACCGGCGAGCTAGTGAACACCGCGGGCACCGGGAGCTTCGCCGGGTACTACAAGAACCCCGAGGCCGAGGCCGAGCGGGTGCGGAACGGCCAGTACTGGAGCGGCGACCTGGGTTACCGGGACACCGAGGGCTTCGTGTACTTCGCCGGCCGCAGCTCCGGCTGGATGCGGGTCGACGGCGAGAACCTCGGCACCGCGCCCATCGAGCAGATCCTCGGCAGGCATCCCCAGGTCGGTGAGGTCGCCGCGTACGGGGTTCCGGACCCGGAGGTCGGCGACCGGGTCGCCGTCGCGCTCGTGGCGGCGGACGGCCTCGACATCGCCGAGTTCGCCCGGTTCCTCGGCGCCCAACCGGATCTGGGACCGAAGCAGCTGCCGAGCTTCGTCCGGGTCTGCACGGACCTGCCCCGCACCGCCACCTACAAGGTCCTCGGACGCACCCTCAGCGCCGAGCGCTGGCACTGCGCCGACCCGGTCTGGTACCGCGCGCCCGGTGGAACCGAGTTCGAACCCGTCACCCCTGAACTGCGGGCCAAGCTCGACGCCGAGCTGAACTCCTAGACACGGCGCGATGTCGGGCGGCGCGGTCGCCGCGCCGCCCGACATCGTTCACCGGCCGGGGGTCCTCACCACGCCGCGCCCGCCACCTGACGGGTGGCGGCGTTCAGGCGATTCCAGAGGTTGACCGTCGCGATCGACATGATCAGCGACGCGATCTGCGCCTCGTCGTAGTGGTCGGCGACCTCGTCCCACAGCTCGTCCGGCACCGCGTCCGACCGATCGCTGAGCCGGGTGACGGCCTCCGCGAGCGCCAGCGCCGCGCGCTCGGCGTCGGTGTAGTAGGGCGTCTCGCGCCCGGCACCGACCGCGAACACCCGCTCGTCCGACTCGCCCGCCTTCTTCAGGTCGCGCGCGTGCATGTCGACGCAGACGCTGCAGCCGTTGATCTGGCTCGCCCGCAGGTGGACCAGGGTGTGCGTCGTCTCCCGCACACCGCCCTTCGCGCTCGCCTTGCCGAGCGCGAGCAGCGCTTCCATCGCGCCGGGAACGACCATTGCCGGGTTGCCCATTCGTGCCTTCACAGCTGCTCCTCCAGAGTCGTTCGTGTGGAACGAACATCGTGTCCACCGATGTGGTCCGTCACAGCTATGACGGACCGCGAGGAGAGAATGTGACAGGTCGGCTGGATCAGTTTTCCGTCCCGGATCTAGGGAGGGTCGGAGGGTCCTGCCCGGACAACACGAAGGCCGGGTACGAGGTTCGTACCCGGCCTTCGCGTGTGGCCCAGCTTCCGCCGCCCGTTGGCTGCGGCCCTACTTGAGCTTGTTCAGTCGCGCGACGGTCGCCTCGAACTCGGCGACCAGGTCGGCCATCGAATCCGCGACCGGCCGGATCTCGTTCATCCGCCCGACGATCTGACCGGCGGGCATCGCGACCACCTCGGGGTTCTCCGAGGCGACGATCCGCTGGTGCGCCTCGGCGACCAACAGGTTCTGCAGCGGCATCGGCAGCGCGTCGGGTGCACCCGGCTTGGACCAGGCTTCGGTCCACTTGGTCTTGAGCAGCCGCGCCGGCTTACCCGAGTAGATCCGCGAGCGGACGGTGTCCGAGGAGCTCGCGTCGAGCAGGGCGCGCTGGATGGCCGACGGGCCCTCCCCCGACGCACTGCCCAGCTTGTACTCCGCGGCGGTGAGCCAGTAGGAACCCATCCACACACCCGATGCGCCCAGGCTCAACGCCGCGGCGATCTGCCGACCGCTGCCGATGCCGCCCGCGGCCAGCACGGTGGCGGAATCGCCCACCGCATCGACGATCTCGGGCACCAGGACCATCGAGGCGATCTCACCGGTGTGGCCGCCTGCCTCGTAACCCTGGGCGATGACGATGTCGACACCGTTGGCCACGTGACTCAGCGCGTGACCGACAGCACCCGCGAGTGCCGCGACCGGAACCCCGTGCGCATGCGCCTCGTCGATGATGTCCTTCGGCGGCGACCCGAGCGCGTTCGCGATGAGCGCCGGACGGTGCTTGAGCGCGACATCGACCTGCGCCCTTGCCACCGAGTGCAGCCACCCCAGCACGCCGGTGGCGTGCTCGACGTCGTCGGAGAGCGGCGGCACACCGAGCTCGTCGAGCGTGCGGTCGACGAACGCGCGATGCTCCGCGGGGATCAGCTTGTCCAGGTCGACTGCCGCACCCTCGGTCGGCACCTTCGCAGGCATCACGATGTCGACGCCGTAGGGCTTGCCGTCGGTGTTCTCGTCCATCCAGGTGAGGGTGGCCTCGAGCTCCTCGGGATCGTTGAAGCGCACGCAGCCCAGCACACCGAGTCCGCCTGCCCGCGACACCGCCGCCGCCACGTGCTCGGACGGGGTGAAAGCGAAGATCGGGTACTGGATGCCGAACTTCTCGGCGAGAGCGTTGTGCATCAGGAGTTTCCGTTGGAGAGGTGGTCGTCGGCCTCGCGCTCTTCGGTCTGCGCCTTTGCCCACTTGTAGTCGGGCTTGCCTGCAGGCGAACGCTTGATCTCGTCGACGAACCACACGCTGCGCGGGACCTTGTAGCCGGCGATCTCCTTGCGGGCAGCGGCCACGATGTCGTTCATGCTCGGGCGAGCGCCGTCGCGGGTGGCGACGACCGCGGCGACCCGCTGACCGAAGCGATCGTCCGGGACACCGACGACGAGGGTGTCGAAGACGTCGGGATGCGTCTTGATCGCGCCCTCGACCTCCTCCGGGTAGATCTTCTCGCCGCCGCTGTTGATCGAGACCGAGCCGCGGCCCAGCATGGTGACGGTGCCGTCTTCCTCGACGGTGGCGTAGTCACCGGGGATCGAGTAGCGAACACCGTTGTAGACCTTGAAGGTCTCGGCGGTCTTCTTCTCGTCCTTGTAGTAGCCGAGCGGGATGTGACCGTGCCGGGCGAGCACGCCGACCTTGCCCGAGCCTGCCTCGACCACGTTGCCCTCGTCGTCGAGCACGACGGTCGCGGCGTCGATCTTCACCCGGGGACCGCCCGTGTGGGTGGCGCCCTTCGTCACTGCGGCCAGGCCGCCGAAGCCGGTCTCGGAGGAGCCGATGGAGTCGGTGATGTACCGGTTCGGCAGCAGGTCGAGGAACTCGTCCTTGAGCGCGGGCGAGAACAGGGCGGCGCTGGAGGCCATGACGTACAGGCTCGACAGGTCGTACGGCTCACCGGTTTCCGGGTTGCCCGCCTTCAGCGCGTCGAGCATCGGCCGGGCCATCGCGTCGCCGGTGATGAAGATGAGGTTGACCTTGTGGCGGTCGATGACCTGCCACACCGCGTGGCCGTCGAACTCGGGGTGCATCACCAGGGTGCCGCCGCCGAAGAGGCTGTGGAACACCGCGGACTGCGAGCCGCCGTGGATCATCGGCGGGATGGGGAAACGCACCATCGCGGGGTTGGCGGCGCCGACCTTGGCGAGCTCCCACTCGTCCTCGACGCGCTCACCGGTGACGAAGTTGGTGCCGCCGCCGAGCACGCGCCACCAGTCCTCGTGGCGCCACATGACGCCCTTCGGCATGCCGGTGGTGCCACCGGTGTAGAGCATGAAGATGTCGTCGGGGCTGCGCTCGCCGAAGTCACGTTCCGGCGAACCCTCGGACAGCGCCTGCTCGTACTCGACACCGCCGAAGGAGGCGAAGTCCAGGTCGGTGCCGTCCTCGACGACGACCACGGACTTGACCAGCGGCGTGTTCGGCAGCACGTTGGCCACCTTGTCCGCGTACCGGCGCTCGACGATGAGCGCGGCCATGTCCGAGTTCTCGAAGATGTACTGCAACTCGTTCTCGACGTAGCGGTAGTTCACGTTGACCATCACCGCGCGGGCCTTGAACACCGCGACCATGGCCTCGATGGCCTCGATGGTGTTACGGCTGTAGATGCCCACCTTGTCACCCGGCTTGACACCGTGATCCTGCAGGTAATGCGCGAGACGGTTGGTCCGCTCTTCCAGCTGCGCATAGGTGATCTCGCGGTCGCTGTCCAGCAGCGCCACCCGCTCCGGATTCAGGTCAATGGAGTGCTCGACGAAGTCTGCGATATTTAGGGCCACGCCCATAAAGTAGAACGTGTTACCGTTTCTGGCAAGAGCCAGTTTGAGACTCAACTCACACGATATCGGGAGCCGAGAGTGTCCTCCACCACAGCCGAGATTTCCGACATTTCGGAACAGTCCCCGCACTGCCTCGTCGAGAAGCGCGGTCACGTCCTCATCGTGACGATGAACCGCCCCGAGGCCCGCAACGCCCTGTCGGGCGAGATGATGGCGATCATGACCGAGGCCTGGGACCAGGTCGACAACGATCCCGACATCCGGGTCGCGGTCCTGACCGGCGCCGGTGGCACGTTCTGCGCGGGCATGGACCTCAAGGCGATGAACAAGAACGCCCCCGGCGACACGTTCGCCAAGGGCACCATGGACCTGACCAAGCTGCCCGCGCTGCTCAAGGGCCGCCGGCTGACCAAGCCGCTGATCGCCGCGGTCGAGGGCGCGGCCATCGCGGGCGGCACCGAGATCCTGCAGGGCACCGACATCCGGGTGGCTGGCGAGGGCGCCAAGTTCGGCGTCTCCGAGGCGCGGCTGGGACTGTTCCCGCTCGGCGGTTCCGCGGTCCGCCTGGTCCGCCAGATCCCCTACACCGTCGCCGCCGAGATCCTGCTCACCGGCCGGAACGTCCCGGCGCCCGAGGCCAAGGAACTCGGCCTGATCGGCCACGTCGTCCCGGACGGACAGGCACTGACCAAGGCGCTCGAGATCGCCGACGCGATCGCCGCCAACGGCCCGATCGCCGTCCAGGCGATCCTCAAGACCATCCGCGTCACCGAGGGCATGCACGAGGAAGAGGCCTTCAAGCTCGAGGCCGAGATCGGTGCCGAGGTGTTCAAGAGCGACGACGCCAAGGAGGGCCCGCGCTCGTTCGCCGAGAAGCGCGCCCCGAAGTTCCAGGGCAAGTAGCGACCGGTCTCCCCGGCAACGACATGCAAACCCCGACGACACAGCACCGCGTCGTCGGGGTTTTGCTTGCCGCGGGCCAGGGCAGCCGGTACGGCATGCCAAAGGTCTTGGCGCATCAGGGCGCTTGGCTCCGCACCGCGGTCGCGGCGCTGCGGGGCGGGGGCTGCTCCCGGGTCATCGTCGTGCTGGGCGCGGCGGACACCGAGGTGCCGCACGGCGCGGAGGCCGTCCATGCACCCGACTGGTGCGAGGGGGTCGGCGCCTCGCTGCGGGCGGGCCTCGCGGCCGCCTCCGCCGATCCGGGGGGCGGACTACGCCGCCGTCCACCTGGTCGATCTGCCGGATGTGCACGCCGAGGCCGTCGCCAGGGTCATCGCCGCCGCGGCCACCACCGAGAGCGGGCTCGCGCGGGCGTACTACGGGGACCGACCCGGCCACCCCGTCGTGATGGCCCGCGCTCACTGGGCCGCGGTGACGGCAACGGCGAGGGGCGACGAGGGCGCCCTCCCCTACCTCCGCGAGCACGCAGGCCGCGTGCGACGGGTCGACTGCGGCGACCTGGCGACCGGGGTGGATCGGGACACCCGCTGACCCGCCCCACGGATCGGGCCCCTGGTTGCCGATACGGCGACCAGGGGCCCGATCCTGGAACGTGTTCCACTCACATCAGGCCGGGTTGACCGCCGCCGCGAGCTGACGCATGTGCTCGACGTTCCGACAGGTCACCAACAGCATGGTGACGCCGGCCTCCTCCCACTGCTTGACCTGGGTGCGCACCTCGTCGACGTTGCCGATGATCATCGTGTCGGTGACCATCTGGTCCGGGACGATCGCGGCCGCCTCCTCCTTGCGGCCCGACAGGAACAGCTTGCCGATCTCCTTGACCTCCTCGCCGTAGCCCATCCGGGTGTACACCTGGGCGTGGAAGTTCAGCTCTGGCGCGCCCATCCCGCCGACGTAGAGCGCGGTGATCGGCTTGAGCTTCGCGATCTCCGCCGCCCGATCGTCGGTGATGACGACCTGGCAGGTGGCCGCGATCTCGAAGTCCTCGCGGCTGCGCCGGGCGCCGGGGCGCGCGAAGCCCTCGTCGAGCCATTCGTTGTACATCGGCGCCAGGCGCGGGGTGTAGTAGATCGCCAGCCAGCCGTCGGCGATCTCGGCGGTGAGCGCGACGTTCTTCGGACCCTCCGCACCGAGCCAGATCGGCAGGTCAGCGCGCAGCGGATGGGTGATCGGCTTGAGCGGCTTGCCCAGCCCCATGCCCCCCTCGCCCTGGAACGGCAGCGGGTAGTGCGGGCCGTCGTTGGTCACCGGCGCCTCCCTCGCGAGCACCTGACGCACGATCGAGACGTACTCCCTGGTGCGCGCCAGCGGCTTCGGGAAGGGCTGTCCGTACCAGCCCTCGACGACCTGCGGCCCGGAGACGCCGAGGCCGAGGATCGCACGGCCGCCGGAGAGGTGGTCGAGGGTCAGCGCGTGCATCGCGGCGCCGGTGGGCGTCCTGGCGGACAGCTGCGCCACCGAGGTGCCGAGCCGGATCCGCTCCGTGCTCGAGCCCCACCAGGCCAACGGGGTGAACGCGTCGTTGCCCCAGGACTCGGCCGAGAAGACCGCGTCGAATCCCGCCGTATCGGCCTCGGTCACCAACTCCTGGGCGTTGGCGGGGGGCTGCGCGCCCCAGTATCCGAGTTGCAACCCAAGCTTCACGAAAATCCTCCAGTTCAACAGTGACTATTGCCAGTGGAATAAGAACCTGTTCTACTCGACTTTGTGACCCCTGAAAAGACCCAAGTGGCCGAGCAGCCCCTGAGGGCACCACTAAATCTCAAATTCGACTACACGCGGTCCGTTGGACCGACCATCGGAGCGTTCGTCACCGGCCTACGCGACCGAAGGGTCGTGGGCGCCCGTGGCTCCGATGGCCGCGTCCACGTGCCGCCGACGGAGTTCGACCCCACCACCCACGAGCCGATGACCGACTTCGTCGACGTCTCGGACACCGGCACGGTCGTCAGCTGGACGTGGATGCCCGATCCCATCGAGGGTCAGCCGCTGAGCCACCCGTTCGCGTGGGCGCTGGTCAAGTTGGACGGCGCCGACACGTCGATCCTGCACGCCGTCGACGCCGGATCGGCAGACGCGATGAGCACCGGTATGCGGGTGCGGGTCCGCTGGGCCGACGAGCGCACCGGGCACATCCGCGACATCGCGTGCTTCGAACCCGGCGAGAGCGAGTCGACCCCGGCGCCGTCCGGCGGCGAGCCCGTCACCGACATCGTCACCCCGATCGACCTGCACTACACGCACACCGCCTCGTTCGAGGAGACCTACTACCTCCTCGGTCTGATGGAGGGCAAGATCATCGGTGGCCGCACCGACGCGAACGGCAAGGTCTACGTGCCGCCGCGCGGCGCCAACCCTACCGACGGCATGCCGACCAAGGAGCAGGTCGAGGTGTCCGACAAGGGCGTCATCACGACCTTCTGCATCGTCAACGTCCCGTTCCTTGGCCAGTCGATCAAGCCCCCGTATGTCGCGGCCTACGTCCTGCTCGACGGCGCGGACATCCCGTTCCTGCACCTGATCCTCGAGGTCGATCCGGCCGAGGTCCGGATGGGCATGCGCGTCGAGGCCGTCTGGCGGCCGAAGGAGGAGTGGGTGTACTCACTCCGGAACGTCTCCCATTTCCGTCCCAGCGGTGAGCCGGACGCGGACTACGACACCTACAAGCACCACCTCTAGGAGCCGAAAAGACCATGACAGACATTGCAGTCGTCGGCTTCGCACAGGCCCCCCATGTGCGCGAGACAACCGGCACCACGAACGGTGTCGAGATGCTCGTCCCCTGCTTCCAGGAGCTCTACTCCGAGCTGGGAATCACCAAGTCCGACATCGGTTTCTGGTGCTCGGGATCGTCCGACTACCTGGCAGGCCGCTCGTTCTCGTTCATCTCCGCGATCGACTCGATCGGCGCCGTGCCGCCGATCAACGAGTCGCACGTCGAGATGGACGCCGCCTGGGCGCTGTACGAGGCCTGGGTCAAGATCATGACCGGTGAGGTCGACACCGCCCTGGTGTACGGCTTCGGCAAGTCGTCGGCGGGCAACCTCCGGCAGATCCTTGCCATGCAGACCGACCCGTACCTCGTCGCGCCGCTGTGGCCGGACTCCGTCTCGATGGCGGGCCTGCAGGCCCGGCTCGGGCTCGAGGCAGGCAAGTGGACGGCCGAGGAGATGGCCGCCATCGCCCAGCGCAGCCGCGCCGCAGCCAAGACCAACCCGAACGCGCAGATCTCCGGCGACGTCGACGTCGAGGCGCTGCTTGCGTCGGATTACGTCGCGGACCCGCTGCGGGCCCACGACTGCGCGCCGATCACCGATGGTGCGGCCGCGATCATCCTGGCCCGCGGCGACCGCGCCCGCGAGCTGTGTGAGCGGCCCGCGTGGATCACCGGGATCGAGCATCGGATCGACTCCCCCGTCATCGGATCGCGTGACCTGACCACGTCGCCGTCGACCGCGGCAGCCGCCCGGGCCGCAACCGGTGGTGACGTCTCGAACATCGACGTCGCCGAGCTGCACGCCCCGTTCACGCATCAGGAGATCATCCTGCGCGAGGCGATCGGGCTGACCGATGCCACCACGATCAACCCGTCGGGCGGTCCGCTGACCGGCAACCCGATGTTCTCCGGCGGCCTCGAGCGCATCGGCTACGCGGCACGGAAGATCATGAGCGGTGACGCGCAGCGCACCCTCGCCCACGCCACCAGTGGCCCTGTGCTGCAGCAGAACCTGGTCGCAGTCATGGAAGGACGCAACAACTGATGGCGAAGCAATTGGCAGCCGTCCTCGGCACAGGCCAGACCTACTACGTCGCCAAGCGCCACGACGTCACGATGGCAGGCATGATCCGCGAGGCCGTCGACCGCGCGATGGCCGACGCCCACGTCGGCTGGGACGACATCGACGCCATCGTGATCGGCAAGGCCCCCGACCTGTTCGAGGGGTCGATGATGCCGGAGCTCGCAATGTCGGATGCGTTGGGCGCCAACGGCAAGCCGCTGCTGCGCGTGCACACCGCTGGATCGGTCGGCGCCTCGACGGGCAATGTCGCGGCCAGCCTGGTGCAGTCCGGCGTCCACAAGCGGGTGCTCGCCGTGTCGTGGGAGAAGCAGTCCGAGTCCAACGCGATGTGGGCGCTGTCGACGCCGGTGCCGTTCACGATGCCGGTCGGCGCGGGCGCGGGCGGCTTCTTCGCTCCGCACGTGCGCTCGTACATCCGCCGCTCGGGCGCGCCCGATCACATCGGCGCGATGGTGGCCGTCAAGGACCGCCGCAACGGTGCACTGAACCCGTACGCGCACCTCAAGCAGGGCGACATCACCGTCGAGTCCGTGATGGCGTCCCAGATGTTGTGGGACCCCATCCGTTTCGACGAGACGTGCCCGTCCTCGGACGGCGCCTGCGCCATCGTGATCGGCAACGAGGACGCGGCGAAGGAGATCCTGTCCGAGGGCCGCAAGGTGGCGTGGATCCACGCCACCGCGATGCGCACCGAGCCGCTGGCATACGCCGGCCGCAACGTCGCGAACCCGCAGGCAGGCCGCGACGCCGCGGCCGCGCTGTGGAAGGCCGCAGGCATCACCGATCCGCTCACCGAGATCGACGAGGCCGAGATCTACGTGCCGTTCTCGTGGTTCGAGCCGATGTGGCTGGAGAACCTCGGCTTCGTGCCGGAGGACCAGGGCTGGAAGTTCACCGAGGCAGGCGAGACCGCGATCGGCGGGCAGTTGCCGGTCAACGCGTCGGGCGGCGTGCTCTCGTCGAATCCGATCGGCGCGTCCGGCATGATCCGCTACGCGGAGTCCGCGATGCAGGTGATGGAGCGGGCCGGTGACCACCAGGTCGACGGCGCACGCAAGGCCTTCGGTCATGCGTACGGCGGTGGCTCGCAGTACTTCGCGATGTGGGTGGTCGGTACCGACCGCCCGACCAACTAGGAGGGACGCGCCGTGAAGTTCAGCGTCGGAATTGCGATGAGCCCGCTCGATCAGCTCATCCCGCTCGCGCAGACCGCCGAGGAGTGCGGGTTCGCCAATATCGCCTTGCCGGACTCGCTGTTCTACATGGAGACGGCGGCGGCCGACTACCCGTACACCCCCGACGGCTCCCGGATGTGGAACGCCGAGACCCCGTGGGTGGATCCGCTGATCGCCGCGGCCGCGCTCGGGGCTGCCACCTCCACCATCGGCTTCTACACGAACGTACTGAAGCTGGGGTCGCGGAACCCGCTGCTGCTCGCGCGGCAGGTCGGGTCGGTGGCGAACCTGACCGGGAACCGGTTCGGCTTCGGCGTCGGGATCGGCTGGGCGCCGGAGGAGTTCGAGTGGTGCGGCGTGCCGTTCAAGAAGCGCGGCGCCCGCGTCGACGAGATGATCGAGATCATCAAGTTGACGCTCGCTGGCGGCATGGTCGAGTTCCACGGCGAGTTCTACGATTTCGATCGGCTGCAGATCAGCCCCGCGCCGAGCAAGCCGGTGCCGTTCTACGTCGGCGGACACACCGACGTGGCGCTGCGCCGGGCGGCCCGGGTTGGCGACGGCTGGACCTCGGCGATGATGAAGTTCAAGGACCTCGTCGAGACCAAGCGCAAGCTCGATGATCTGCGGGCCGAATACGGCCGTGCCGATGAGCCTTTCGAGATGCAGGCCGTGTGCATCGACCGTTTCGGCAAGGACGGCTATGCCGAACTCGCCGACGCGGGCATCACCGATTCCATCGTGGTGCCGTGGATCTTCGACGGCGTGCCCTTCGACGGCCCGCTCGAGGCGAAGCAAGACTCGTTGCGCAAGTTCGCGGCCGACCACATCGCGGGAGGTGCGTCATGACCGATACCGCAACGGAGCACCCCGTCCGGATCGCCTCGCGCGCGTCCCAGTCCGCCGCGAGCGGTAAGCGCAAGGAGGAGTGGCTGGCGCTGTTCGCGGAGGACGGTTGGGTCGAGGACCCGGTAGGCCGTTCGGGTTTCGATCCAGAGGGCAAGGGTCACCACGGCCGGGAGGCCATCGCCCGCTTCTACGACATGACCATCGCGAACACCGAGTCGCTGACCTTCGACATCAGGGACACCCTGCAGTGCGGTGACGAGATGGTCTACATCGGCAGCATCCGGTCCGTCGTGGCGGGCAACCAGATCGATGCCGAGGGCGTGTTCATCTACCGGGTGAACGACGAGGGCAAGCTGCAGTCGATTCGGGCCTTCTGGGAGGTCGACCGGGCGATGAAGACGCTCGTGAAGCTGTAGTACGCACGAACGCAGGAAGGACCGCACCTCGTAAATCGAGGTGCGGTCCTTCTCGTTTCACGGCAGGGTGGGTCCGACCGCAGCCGATCGGAAGGACGACATCCAGTGCAGTGGCAAACGGAGGATCTCCGGATCTGTTTCGTCGGTGACTCTTTCGTCGCGGGCGTCGGCGACGAGACCGCGCTCGGCTGGGCCGGCCGACTGCTGGCCCGCAGCGCGCAGGCTGGACGACCGGTCACCGGCTACAACCTGGGGATCCGACGCGACACCTCGACCGACATCCGAGCGCGGCTGCGCGAGGAGGTCGAGCGCCGCAGGCCCGCGGCCGCGGAGCTGCGTCTGGTGTTCTCGTTCGGGGTCAACGACGCGACCGCCACGGATGGCGGCCGCCGGGTCCCGGCCGAGACCTCGCGGGCGAACCTGATCCACTGTCTCGACGTCGCCGGGGCCGCGCCGGTCCTCTTCGTCGGCCCGGCGCCCGTAGACGACGCGGACCACAACCACCGGATCCTCCTGCTCAACAATGATTTTCGCGAGATCTGCGAGGACCGCGGCTGCACCTTCGTCGACGTGTTCACCGCGCTGGAGAACCACGACGTCTGGCGTCAGCAGGTACGCGACAGCGACGGCGCCCACCCGCGGTCCGCCGGCTACGCGGCCCTGTTCGAACTGGTGGCGCCCGCATGGGACGACTGGCTGCGCGGCTGAGGCCACGGGCCGACCAGGAACGAAAACGGCAGCGCCGGCGCGGTGACCGCGCCGGCGCTGCCGGATGGTGCTGGTGGATCGACTGCCCTAGTGGGCGACCGGGCAACCGCCGGTCTTGTAGTCGACCTGGTACTCCTTGATGCCGTTGAGCCAGCCGGAGCGCAGTCGACGGGTCTCGCCGGCCTCGACGATGTCCGGCAGGAAGTCCGCGATCGCGTTGAAGATCAGGTCGATCTCCATGCGCGCCAGGTTGGCGCCGAGGCAGTAGTGGGCGCCGGTGCCGCCGAACGACAGGTGCGGGTTCGGGTCGCGCAGGATGTTGAACTTCTCCGGGCTCTCGAACACCTCCTCGTCGAAGTTCGCCGACACGTAGTTCATCACCACGCGCTGACCCTTCTTGATCGCCACACCGCCGATCTCGGTGTCCTCGAGCGCGGTGCGCTGGAAGGCGGCGACCGGGGTGGCCCAGCGGATGATCTCGTCGGCCGTGGTCTTCGGCCGCTCCTTCTTGTACAGCTCCCACTGCTCCGGGTTGTCCATGAAGGCCTTCATGCCGTGCGTGGTGGCGTTGCGGGTGGTCTCGTTACCGGCCACCGCGAGCACGATCACGAAGAAGCCGAACTCCTCCGGGCTGAGCACGTCGCCGTCGACGTCGGCCTCGATGAGGGTGGTGACGAGGTCGTCGGCCGGGTTCTCCTTACGGGCCTCGGCCATCTGGTACGCGTAGCCGAGGATCTCCATCGACGCGGCAGCCGGATCGATGTCGGCGAACTCGGGGTCGTCGTACGAGGTCATCTGATTGGACCACTCGAAGACCTTGCCCCGGTCCTCCTGCGGCACACCGATCAGTTCGGCGATGGCCTGCAGCGGCAGCTCCGCCGCGACCTGGGTGACGAAGTCGCCACTGCCCTCGGCGGCGGCGGCCTTGACGATGGCCTCCGCGCGGTCCCGCAACTCTTCCTTGATGCCGTTGATCGCGCGGGGGGTGAAGCCGCGGGAGACCAGCTTGCGCAGCTTGGTGTGCTCCGGGGCGTCCTTGTTCAGGAGCACGAAGCGCTGGAGTTCGATCTGCTCACGCTGCATGTCGTCGGCGAAGCGCGGGATGGCGGTGTTCTCCCAGGTGGAGAACACGTCGCTGCGCATCGACACGTCGCGGATGTCCTCGTGCCGGGTGACCAGCCAGTAGCCACCGTCGTTGAACCCGCCGACACCGTCGGGCTGCTCGACCCAGAACACCGGCTCGGCCTTGCGGACCTCGGCGAGTTCTTCCACCGGCAGCCGGTGCGCGTAGATATCGGGGTCCGTAAAGTCGAATCCCGCGGGAATGTTGGGCTGTGCCACTGTTGTCTCCTGCCATCGCGATCGGCGCCGCGCGTGATGTGGAACACGTTCTACAAAGATTGAAGCATAGAGCTTCGATGGGGGAAAGACTAGGCAAAGAACTGGGCCCGTTCTCCTTGCTCAACGGGGAGAACCTGTTCTACTTTTTGTAGAACACGTTGAAAGGAGCCCGCCGTGGGCACACCAGTAATCGTCGAGGCAGTCCGTACCCCGATCGGCAAGCGAGGCGGATGGCTGTCCGGCCTGCACGCGGCGGAGACCCTCGGCGCTGTCCAGGTCGGAATCCTCGAGCGGGCGGGCATCGACCCCGCGATCGTCGAGCAGGTCATCGGCGGCTGCGTCACCCAGGCGGGCGCGCAGTCCAACAACGTCACCCGCACCGCCTGGCTGGCGGCGGGCCTGCCGTGGCAGGTCGGCGCCACCACCATCGACTGCCAGTGCGGCTCCGCGCAGCAGGCCAACCACCTGATCGCCGGACTCATCGCGACCGGCGCCATCGACGTCGGCATCGCCTGCGGCGTCGAGCAGATGAGCCAGGTCCCGCTCGGCGCCAACGTCGGCACCGAGGCCGGCCCGCGGCGCCCCGCGTCGTGGGACATCGACCTGCCCGCCCAGTTCGAAGCGGCCGAGCGGATCGCGAAGCGCCGCGGCCTGACCCGGGACGACATCGAGGCGCTCGGCGTCCGGTCGCAGGCGCTGGCCAAGCAGGCGTGGGCCGAGGGCCGCTTCGACCGTGAGGTGCTGCCCGTGACGGCGCCGGTCATCGGCGAGGACAAGCTGCCGACCTCCGAGACCACGGTCGTCTCCCGCGACCAGGGCCTGCGCGACACCACCGCGGAGTCCCTCGCCAAGCTCAAGCCGGTCATCGAGGGCGGCATCCACACCGCGGGAACCTCCTCTCAGATCTCCGACGGCGCCGCCGCGGTGCTGCTGATGGACTCCGACCGCGCCAAGGCCCTCGGCCTCAAGCCCCGCGCCCGGATCGTCTCCCAGGTGCTGGTCGGTGCGGAGCCCGAGTTCCACCTCGACGGCCCGGTCCAGGCCACCGCCAAGGTGCTCGAGAAGGCCGGCATGAAGATCGGCGACCTCGACCTGTTCGAGGTCAACGAGGCCTTCGCCTCCGTCGCGCTGTCCTGGGCCCAGGTGCACGGACCGGACATGGACAAGGTCAACGTCAACGGCGGAGCGCTCGCGCTCGGCCATCCCGTCGGCAGCACCGGTTCGCGCCTGATCACCACCGCCCTGCACGAGCTCGAGCGCCGCGACGCCTCGACCGCGCTGATCTCGATGTGCGCGGGCGGCGCGCTCGCCACCGGCACCATCATCGAGCGGATCTGATCCGGCCATGAAGCGCCCACCGCTGCTCGATACGCAGTTCACCCGGGTCGTCATCAAGTGGATGTCGAAGACGAACGTGATCGCGTACCGGGCATCCGGTGGGCGAATCGGCGGCAAGTGGCGGGTCGGCAGCGCCGCGAAGAGCGGCCTGCCGATCTGCCTGCTCACCACCACCGGCCGCAAGTCCGGCGAGCCGCGGGTGAGCCCGCTGCTGTTCCTCGAGGATGGCGACCGGGTGGTCCTGGTCGCCTCGCAGGGCGGTCAGCCCAAGAACCCCATGTGGTACCTGAACCTGAAGGCCGACCCCAACGTGAAGGTCCAGATCCGTTCCGACGTGCGCCATCTGGTCGCGAAAGTCGCCGACGACGCCGAGCGCGCGGACCTGTGGCCCCGCTTGGTCGCGATGTACCCCGAGTTCGACGATTACCAGTCCTGGGTCGAACGCGAGATCCCCGTCGTCGTCTGTTCGTAGCAATTGCGGGCCCGTTGACAGACAATCTGGGTGGAGCCCGCAGGATTGCCCATCCGGCAGGTGCGTGCTCCGCGCTGTTGCAACTCAACGGATAGGGAGATTTCGTCATGACGGCTGGCCCCCAAGATCAGATCCTGGACCGACGTGAGCTCGCCTCGGCGCTCCTGAGGGCGCTCGATCTGCGGCACGAGGTCCTCGATGCCATCGTCGACAGTGAC
Organism: Rhodococcus maanshanensis NBRC 100610; assembly: GCF_001894865.1. GTDB lineage: Bacteria > Actinomycetota > Actinomycetes > Mycobacteriales > Mycobacteriaceae > Rhodococcus_G > Rhodococcus_G maanshanensis. The sequence goes on from NZ_BCXA01000059.1 coordinate 36,507, forward strand.
GACCATGCCGCCGCCGTCCGGAGCGTCAGCGCGCTCCTCGAGACGACTGAGGACAACGCCAATGCGGTGCTGGGTCTGCAGCTCGGGCGCCTGACCAAGCTCGAGCGCGACCACCTCCGCGACGAGGTGACCAACCTGGACGCGACGCTGAAGTGGCTGCCGGAACAGCGCCCCTTCAGCACGGGGACGAACGTGCGGCTGCGCCCGTTCACCCAGGACGACGAGGACGTGGAGCTCTACCGGCGACGCTCGGCCGAGCAGCTCGATGCCGACGGCAAGCCGTGGCAGGCGGATCGCATCGAGGAAGAACGTCGGGCCGGCCTGAACCGGGTCGACGAGGAGACCGCGGCGTGGTTCGTCGCGGAGAACACCAGCGGCGAGCGGCCGGAGTGCGTCGGGCTCGTGTTCGGCGAACTGCACGGCGGCGAGGTGGAGCTGGCGGTGTGGGTCGCGCCCGAATCACGCAAGCAGGGCTACGGCACCGCCGTGATCAAGCTGTCGCGGCCCGAGCTCGCCGCCTACTTCCCAGGCACGACGGTCATCGTCCGCTCCCCCGCCTAGGCGCTTCGCGCCCGTGCGCGGTTGACGAGTCCACAC
>NZ_BCXA01000060.1 GCF_001894865.1 Rhodococcus maanshanensis NBRC 100610
CGTGCACGTGGAAGTTGTGCGGCCAGTCGTCGACGTTGCGCACCGTCCACACCTCGGTGGTGTCGACGGTGGGGGAGAAGTCGATGCGGTTCATGTCCATCTGCGCGCCGTTGATCATGAACCACTGCAGCTCGAAGCTGCGCTCGGCGGCCGCGGCCGCCGGGTCGAGCCGGGCAATCGTCGCGAGCGATGCGGGCAGCGCCGCGGATGCGGTCGGGTTCTTGCCTGCTCGGAGCTCGAGGATGTCGAAGCTGTCCTGCACGCCGAACGCGGCGGCGTCGCCGCGGTCGAGCCCGGCGTTGTCCTCGTAGGGCATCGCGCGCAGCAGCGTGTTCGAGCCGTTCACGGCCACCACGATCTCGGCCCGCTCGCCGGGACTGAGCCGGACCCGGGTGAGCGGCACCGGCGCCGTCAGCAACCCACCGTCGCTCGCGACCAGGTGGAACTCACGATCGTCGGAGAAGCCGAGGTTGTACATCCGCCCCGAGGAGCCGTTGAGGATCCGCAGCCGGACCTTCTCGGTGCTGACCGACAGGTGGGCGCCTGTGATCCCGTTGGTGACGATGGTGTCGCCCAGCAGCCCGATATCGGTGGGGTCGGACTCGTCGAGGGCCCCGTCGGCGGTGAAGCGCTTGTCCTGGATGATCAGCGGGATGTCGTCCACCCCATAGGTCTTGGGCAGGTCGACCGCGTCGGTGACCTCGTCGTCGACCAGGAACAGCCCGGCCAGGCCGCGGTAGACGTGCTTCTCGGTGGAGCCGTGCGGGTGCGGGTGGTACCAGAGGGTGGCACCCGGCTGGTTCACCGTCCAGCCCGGCTCCCAGCGGGCGCCCAGCTCGATGGTCTGGTGCGGTCCGCCGTCGAAGCGCGCGGGCACGTGCATCCCGTGCCAGTGCACCGTCGTGGCCTCGGGCAGGTCGTTGTCGATGGTGAACGCGACCGACTCGCCGCGGCGGGCGCGGATGGTCGGCCCGAGCATCGAACCGTTGAACCCCCACGTCGCGGTGGACTTGCCCGCCAGGATCTCCGAGTTGCCCGCGCCCGCGCTGAGGGCGAAATGCCGAGTGCCCGCCGCATCGGTGGTGGCGGTCGCGAGCGGCGGGATGGGCAGCGGCCGGGAGGAAGCCCCGGCCGGGCTCGGTTGCGCTGGGTTCGATGGACCGGCGGCGCATCCGGCGGACAGGGCGATCGGGGTGGCGGCGAGCCCCATCAGGAAGGCGCGCCGGGAGACGACGTTCATGCCCTCGAGTCTTCGGCGCGGCGGACCGCGTGCCGCCCGCCTCGAGGCCGGTGTTCCTTCGGCTCGGCTCCTCCCGGCGGCCCTTGTGCGGACAGTCGTGCTGTGTTATCCGGCGATGCCGGCGCAGGTGTGGCATCGTTCTGTCATGCCGGTCATCGCCCAGGTATTCGCTGGTCTCGCTGCTGCGCTACACGTCGTGATCTTTGCCATGGAGAGCGTGTGGTGGACGCGCCCGGAGGTCTGGAAACGCTTCGGCCTGACCAGCCAGCATGACGCCGACGTTGCGCGTCCGCTCGCCTACAACCAGGGTTTCTACAACCTCTTCCTGGCGATCGGCATCGTGGTCGGCCTGATCATCGCGGGTGCCGCCGGGCACGCCATCGTCGTCTTCTGCTGCGTGAGCATCGTCGGTGCCGCGGTGGTGCTGGCCTCGACGGGCGCAAAATACCTTCGCCCGGCGGTGGTTCAGGGGATCACCCCGCTGCTCGCGCTGATCACCGCGGCGGTGTTCTAGCGGATTCCTGGTCGCCTACGCGGTTCCCAGACGTTCCAGCACCGCGTCGTGCAGCAGGCCGTTGCTCGCCACCGCGCTGCCGCCGTGCGGGCCTGCGCTGCCGTCGAGCGCGGTGAAGCGTCCGCCCGCCTCGCGGACCAGGATGTCCAACGGCGCCAGGTCCCACAGCGAGACCTCGGGTTCGGCGGCGATCTCCAGCGCGCCCTCGGCCAGCAGGCAGTAGGAGTAGAAGTCGCCGTAGCCGCGGACCCGCCACACCTCGTCGGTGAGCGCGATGAACTGATTGCGGATCCCGCGGTCACGCCAGCCGCTCAGGCTCGCGAAGCTCAGGCTCGCCGATTCCAACCGGTCCACCGCTGATACCGAGATCCGGTTGGGCTCGCCGCCGTCGAACGAGCCGAAGGCGCCCGCACCCTCCGCGGCCCACCAGCGCCGCTTCAACGCGGGGGCGCTGATGACGCCGACCACGGGAACCCCGTCCTGCAGCAGCGCGATCAGGGTGGCCCACACCGGGACCCCGCGGACGAAGTTCTTGGTGCCGTCGATCGGGTCGACCACCCACTGCCTGCCCTCGAACGTCGCGTCGCCGCCGAACTCTTCGCCGAGGACCGCGTCCTCCGGACGCTCGGCAGCGAGCACCGCCCGCACGGCGCGCTCGACCGCGAGATCGGCGTCCGAGACGGGGGTGAGGTCGGGCTTGTCGTCGACCTTGAGGTCGAGCGCGCCGAAGCGGGCCATGGTGATGGAGTCGGCCTCATCGGCGATGCGCAGTGCGAGTTCGAGATCGGTCACGGCGACGACGGTACTCGACCCGGGACCGGACTTCCTCGGCGATTCACCGCGGATTCAGCGCGAGTCGGGCGGCCGTTTCGCCGCGACTGTGACGATCGGATCGTGATGCTGACACGGCGCAGTGTTCTCGTCGGAGGTGGCGCGCTTGCGGGTCTGGCCGCGGCACAATTCGTCGGTATGACCGCGCACACGCCCGGCCCGGCGGCCCAGCCGATGCGGAAGCCGTCGACGGCAGTCTGGTTCGACGTGATCTCCGACATCCAGGGCGACTTCGCCGACCTCGACCGGGCGCTCGACGGTCTCGCGGCGTTCGGCCGGGCGGATGCGCTGCTCGTCAACGGGGACCTCACGCCGAACGGCCGGGAGCGCGAGTACGAGGAACTGTTCGACCGGCTACGCCGCAGCGGGCATCCGGACGCGCTGTACACGATCGGCAACCACGAGTTCTACAACGACGAGTCGAGCGGGGTGTCCGTCGAGCGGTTCCTGCGGCACTCGGCGATGCCGGGACTGTTCTCCGCGCACGACGTGGGTGGGGTGCCGGTGATCCGGCTCGGCACCATCGACGGCAGCGAGGCGAGCGGGCACTGTGTGATCCTCGGCCGCACCCAGCTGGACTGGCTGCGGGACACGCTCAGGGAGTGCCGGCGCGAGCGCCCGGTGCTGGTGATGAGCCATCACGCGCTGCCGCGCACCGTGTCGGGGACGTTCACCGATCCGCTCACCCAGGCCCCGAAGATCTACAGCAATGACTATGCGGAGTCCCCCGAGCTGCTGGACCTGCTCGGGGGTTTCCCCAACGTGCTGCTGATGAGCGGGCACACCCATTGGAGCCTCTACCGCGAGGACTGGCTGACCAGGCGGACCGTGCCGGGCGGGCATCAGGACGGCTTCGCGGCGGTCAACACCGGCGCCGTGCAGACCGGCTTCGGCCCGGACGGCCGCGGCGGTGAGGAGCCTGTCGACCGGAACGAGAACCAGGGCCTGCGGATCGAGGTGGACGGCCCGACCGTTCGGGTCCACGCGCTCGACTTCCGGCGGTCCGCCGTGATCCGGACGGCGGAGTTCCGCGTCGACGGCAGGCCCGGCCCGGTGGTCGTCGCGTCGCCGGGCTGGCCCGGCCAGGTGACCTGAGGGCGACCGCGGCGGCAATCCGCCGCGGGCACCGGTAACCTTGATTCTTGTGCATCCCGACGTTTCCGCAGACCTGGCCGAGCTCAACACCACCCTGACCACCGTCGAGCGGGTGCTGGACGTCGAGGAGCTGCGCAGGCGCATCGACGAACTCGAGCACCAGGCCGCCGATCCGGAGTTGTGGAACAACCAGGAACACGCCCAGCAGGTGACCAGCCAGCTCTCCCACGCGCAGTCCGAGCTGCGCCGGGTCGAGGGCCTGCGCGGACGCCTCGACGACATGCCGGTCCTCTACGAGCTGGCCGAGGACGAGGGTGCCGACGCCGTCGCCGATGCCGACGCCGAGCGGGCGTCGCTGCGCGAGGACATCGCGGCGATGGAAGTCAAGACCATGCTCTCCGGTGAGTACGACGAGCGCGACGCGCTGGTCAACATCCGCTCCGGCGCCGGCGGCATCGACGCCGCCGACTGGGCCGAGATGCTGATGCGCATGTACATCCGCTGGGCCGAGAAGCACGGCTACGGCGTCGAGGTCTACGACACCTCCTACGCGGAAGAGGCAGGCATCAAGAGCGCCACCTTCGCGGTGAAGGCGCCGTACAGCTACGGCACCCTGTCCGTGGAGATGGGCACCCACCGCCTGGTGCGGATCAGCCCGTTCGACAACCAGGGCCGCAGGCAGACCTCCTTCGCAGAGGTCGAGGTACTGCCGGTGGTCGAGACGACCGACCATATCGACGTCAACGAGAACGACGTCCGCGTGGACGTCTACCGCTCCTCCGGCCCCGGCGGTCAGTCCGTCAACACCACCGACTCGGCGGTGCGACTGACACACATCCCGACCGGCATCGTGGTCACCTGCCAGAACGAGAAGTCGCAGCTGCAGAACAAGGTGTCCGCGATGCGGGTGCTGCAGGCCAAGCTGCTCGAGGTCAAGCGCAAGGAGGAGCGCGCCGAGATGGACGCGCTCAAGGGCGATGGTGGCAGCTCCTGGGGCAACCAGATGCGCTCGTACGTGCTGCACCCCTATCAGATGGTCAAGGACCTGCGCACCGAGTACGAGGTGAACAACCCGTCGGCGGTGCTCGACGGCGACATCGACGGCTTCCTCGAGTCCGGCATCCGCTGGCGGATGAGCGCGGAGCAGGTCTAGTCGGTGTTCTCGGCGATCCAGCTCTTCCCCGAAACCACGACGTTCAGTGACTGGCTCTCCTCCAGCGGCCTTGAGATCGTTCTCTACATCCTCGGCGGGCTGCTGGTAGGCCGGTTCCTCTCCTGGCTGGGGAACAAGATCACCGATCGGATCGACCTGAACTACCACCAGGGCGACGCACTGGTCCGTTCGGAGGCGACCAAGCACCGGCACGCCCTGGCCCAGGTGATCACCTGGGTGCTGATCATCATCGTCTACACCCTGGTGACCATCGAGGTGCTGCAGCGGCTCGGATTCTCGGTCGCGAGCCTGGTCGCCCCTGCGACGGTGCTCGGCGCCGCGCTGGGTTTCGGCGCGCAACGCGTGGTGCAGGACATCCTGGCCGGCTTCTTCATCATCGCCGAGCGGCAGTACGGCTTCGGTGACGTCGCGCGGATCGCCATCACCGGATCGTCGGAGGACGCCTACGGGACGGTCGAGGACGTCACCCTGCGGGTGACGCGGCTGCGATCCTCCGACGGCGAGGTCATCACCGTGCCCAACGGGCAGATCGTCAAGGCAGTCAACCTGTCCAAGGACTGGGCGCGGGCGGTGGTCGACGTGCCCATCCCTGCCACCGCGGACATCAACCACGTCAACGACGTGCTGCGCAACGTGGGCCGGGAGGCGTTCGCGGATCTCGATCTCGAGCCGCTGCTCCTGGACGAGCCGTCGGTGATGGGCGTGGAGAGCCTCGAGCTGGACACCGTCAACATCCGGATGGTCGCGCGCACCCTGCCCGGCAAGCAGTTCCAGGTGGGACGCGAGCTTCGGGTGCGGGTCGCGGAGGCGCTGCGCCGGGAGGGCATCCTGGTCGGCCCGGACCTGGCGGCCGATCAGATCGGGGACAACGGATGACCGCCGAACGCGCGAAGAAGACGGAATCGGCCGACAAGCACGAGCGGCGCTGGTCGGTGCCGAAGAACCTGTTCGGCCGCGCCAGGACCTCCACGGTCGCTCTCTCGGTGGGGTTCGTCGCCACGGCGATGCTGTACGGGTACCTCAATCCGGAGCCGTCCAAAGACGATATGACCGGGCCTACGGCGCCGGTGCTGTCGGAGACCCCGTCGCCGGCCCCGGCGCGCCAGGAGCCGTCCACGTCCACGTCCACGCCGCCGCCCAGCAGCACCACCAGCGCGACACCGACGACCACGGCGCAGCAGCCCGTCACGACCACCCCGTCGCCCGCCGTGGTGCTGCCGCCCTGGCTGTCCGTCCCGTCCGGGGTCGAGCTGCCGCCCGGGGTCGTGACGGCCACCCCGGAGACGCCGACCACACCGCCGACACCCACCCCATAGGGCCTGGACCTGCGGGTCCGCCGAAACCCAAGGTCACCGTCGGATAACGGCTAAACTGGCTCCCCGTGATCAGCGTGGAGAATGTGTCCAAGTCCTACAAGACCTCGTCGAGGCCTGCACTGGACAAGGTGAATGTCTCGGTGGACAAGGGCGAGTTCGTCTTCCTGATCGGCCCGTCCGGGTCAGGGAAGTCGACCTTCATGCGGCTGCTGCTCAAGGAGGACACCCCCACCTCGGGCGACATCAGGGTCGGCGATTTCCACGTGAACCGGCTGTCCGCGCGCCGGGTGCCGAAGCTGCGGCAGAGCATCGGATGCGTGTTCCAGGACTTCCGGCTGCTGCAGCAGAAGACCGTGACGGAGAACGTGGCCTTCGCGCTCGAGGTGATCGGCAAGCCGCGCAACATGATCGATCGCACCGTGCCAGAGGTGCTGGAACTCGTCGGCCTGTCCGGCAAGGCGGACCGACTGCCCACCGAGCTCTCGGGCGGCGAGCAGCAGCGCGTCGCCATCGCGCGTGCGTTCGTGAACCGGCCGCTGGTGCTGCTCGCCGACGAGCCGACCGGAAACCTCGACCCGGACACCACCGGCGACATCATGCTGCTGCTCGAACGGATCAACCGCACCGGAACCACCGTGCTGATGGCCACCCACGATCACCACATCGTCGACTCGATGCGGCGCCGGGTGGTCGAACTCGACCTCGGACGCGTGGTGCGCGACGAGGCCCGCGGTGTCTACGGCGTGGGGCGTTAGGTACCCCCGACCCCTCGCCGTTCACCCCGACATACGAAGGACAAGACTTTCCGATGCGCGCCAGCTTCATCTTCAGCGAGGTTTTCACCGGCCTGCGCCGCAACATCACGATGACCGTCGCGATGATCCTGACGACCGCGATCTCGCTCGCCCTGTTCGGCGGCGGACTGCTCGTCGTCCAGATGGCGGGGAAGACACAGCAGATCTTCCTCGATCGGGTCGAGGTGCAGATCTTCCTCACCGATGACGTGTCGATCTCCGACCCCGACTGCAAGCAGGACATCTGCGCGGCCCTGCGCAGCGATCTCGAGAGCACCCCGTCGGTGGTGTCCGTGCAGTACCTCAACCGGGCGGACGCGGTGGCGGACGCCAAGGAGCGGGTGTTCAAGGATCAGCCCGAGCTCGCGTCGATGGTCAGCGAGGACTCGCTGCCCGCCTCGTTCAAGATCAAGCTCAGCGACCCGGAGCGGTTCGGCGTGATCAACGATTCGTTCGGTACCCGGCCGGGCGTGCAGAGCGTCCTCAACCAGCGCGATCTGGTCGAGCGGTTGTTCAGCGTGCTGAACGGAATCCGCAACGCGGCCTTCGCGATCGCCATCGTGCAGGCGATCGCCTCGATCCTGCTGATCGCGAACATGGTGCAGATCGCCGCGTTCACCCGCCGTACCGAGGTCGGGATCATGCGGCTCGTCGGCGCGACCCGCTGGTACACCCAGCTCCCGTTCCTGTTGGAGGCCGTGGTCGCCGCCCTGATCGGTGCAGTGCTGGCGATCGCCGGATTGTTCACCGCGAAGAACCTGTTCATCGACGACGTGCTCACCGATGTCTACGACGCGAACATCGTCGCCCGGATCTCGAACAGCGACGTGCTCCTGGTGTCGCCGTTCCTGGTGCTCACCGGTGTCGGCATGGCCGCGATCACCGCCTACATCACGCTGCGGCTCTACGTCCGTGAGTAATCGGTTGCGCCACGGGCCTATCCTGGGGACAGAACTCGATCACTGCGCGGACTGAAGGGGCCCGAACGTGAAGGAAAAGGGCCGCAAGGTCATCGCGACCAACCGCAAGGCGCGACACAACTATTCGATCATCGACGTCTACGAGGCGGGCGTGGCGCTGGTCGGCACCGAGGTGAAGAGCCTGCGCGAGGGCAAGGCGTCGCTCGTCGACGCCTTCGCCACCGTCGACGACGGCGAGGTGTGGCTGCGCGGGCTGCACATTCCCGAGTACACCCAGGGCAGCTGGACCAACCACTCGCCGCGGCGCACCAGGAAGCTGCTGCTGCACAAGCGGGAGATCGAGCACCTGGTCGGCAAGACCAGGGAGGGGAACCAGACGCTGGTCCCGCTCTCGATGTACTTCTCCGACGGCAAGGTCAAGGTGGAGCTCGCCCTCGCCAAGGGCAAGCAGGACTATGACAAGCGTCAGGACATCGCGCGACGGACGGCCGAGCGTGAGGTCACCCGTGAGCTCGGGCGCCGCGTGAAGGGCATGAGCCGCTAGCGGGCGACCTGGGCAGCCAGCGCGTCCGGCATCAGCTCGTAGCGCAGATGGCAGCGGGAGAACTCGGCGTTGCCGTGGACGAGCGAGTTGAGTTCGACCGGGTAGCGGGCGAGCTCGATCTCGGGCACCTCGGCGCGCAGCAGCGACAGCCCGGGACCCTTCACCTCGGTTCCGAGGACCCGGCCACGCCGGGCCGACAGGTCACTGAGAACGGCGCCGAGATAGTCGTCCGGGAGGGTCACGGCGACGGCGGCGACCGGCTCGAGCAGGCGGATCGAGGTGTGCCCCGCGGCGTCGCGGAGGGCGAGGCTCGCCGCGGTCTGAAAGGCGGCGTCCGACGAGTCCACCGAGTGGGCCTTGCCGTCGACGAGCGTGACGCGCACGTCCACGAGCGGGTGACCGGTCGCCACGCCCTTCTCCAGCTGGGCGCGCACGCCCTTCTCGACCGACGGGATGAAGCCCTTCGGGACCGCGCCGCCCACCACGTGTTCGCGGAACTCGAACCCCGATCCGGTCGGCAGCGGTTCGACCTCGAGGTCGCAGATCGCGTACTGGCCGTGGCCGCCGGACTGTTTGACCAGCCGCCCGTGCCCGGACGCGTTGCCGCCGAACGTCTCCCGCAGCGCCACCTGGTACGGCACGGTGTCGACGTGGACGCCGTGCCGGTTGCGGAGCCGGTCGAGCGCCACCTCGGCGTGCGCGTCGCCGGTGCACCACAGGACCAGTTGGTGGGTGTCCGGGTTCTGTTCCAGCCGCAGGGCCGGGTCCTCGGCGGTCAGTCGGGTCAGCGCCTGGGAGAGCTTGTCCTCATCGGTCTTGCTGTGGGCCTCGACGCCGATCGGCAGCAGCGGCACCGGCAGTGTCCACGTTTCGAGCACGGACTGCTCGTCGGTGTCTCCGATGGTGTCGCCGATGTGTGCGGCGAGCTTGGGGATGCAGACGATGTCGCCCGCGACCGCCTCGGGCACCGGGCGCTGCAGCTTGCCGAAGGGGCCGGTGAGGGTGGTGACCTTCTCGTCGGTCGGCTCGCCGGAGTCGGCCGCCGCGCCTGCGAGGTAGACGTGGGAGTCGGGGAGCAGCGTCCCGGAGAAGACGCGGACGAGGCTGATGCGGCCGACGTAGGCGTCCCCGGTGATCCGGATGACCTGGGCGGCGAGCGGTGCGTCCGGGTCGGCCGCGGGCGCGGGTTCGCGGCGGTGGGTGGGGTCAGGGAACGCGCCGGTGATGAGGTCGAGCAGTTCGGCCGCGCCGACGCCGTCGTCGGTGACGGCGAGCGCGGGGTGCAGGGCGCAGTCGACGATCTCCCGGCGCAGACCGTCGGTCAGCGCCTCCTCGTCGAGTGGTTCCCCCGCGAGGTAGCGCTCCATCAGGGTGTCGTCCTGGCCGGAGATGGCCTCGACGAGGCTCTCGCGCGCCGCCTCGGCCTCGGGGCAGGGGCCGGGTTCGCCGTAGCTGCGGCCGGTGAGCAGGCCGAGCGACCCGCAGGGCCTGCCGTCCGCGAAGACCGGCAGGTAGACCGGTCGCAGCGTGTCGGTGCCGAGGCCGAAGGCGTCGTGGCAGGCGGTGAGGATGTCGTCGAAGCCGCTGCGGGCGACGTCGAGTTTGGCCACCACGATGGCCCGGGGGATGCCTGCCGCCGCGCATTCGCGCCACAGTGCCCGGGTTGGCGTGGTCACCGGGTCGGTGGCCGAGACCACGAAGACGGCGGCGTCGGCAGCGTGCAGGCCCGCCCGCAGCTCGGCGCCGAAGTCGGGATGGCCGGGCGGGTCGAGGAGATTGACCTTGCAGCCGTTCCACTCCAGCGGCAGCACCGCGAGCTGGACCGACCGTTGCTGGCTGTGCTCGATGTCCTCGTAATCGGAGACGGTGTTGCCGTCGGGGATCCGGCCGGCCCTGCCGATGGCCCCGGCCGCCAGCGCGAGCGACTCGGCCAGGGTGGTCTTGCCCGCGCCGCTGCACCCGATCAGGACAACGTTGCGCAGCTGCTCGGGACGCGAGGCGGGTGGGGCGTTGCCCGCGCGAACCGTCATCCGGTCGGCCATCGATGTCTCCTCCCGCAGCGACGGGCTGACCCGATTCTAGGCGGGTCGGCCCGTCGCGGCCGGAGGAATGACCTATCGAGACCGCATTGAGCTACTTCGCGACGCGCTCCCACATCTGCAGGTAGGCCTCGGCGCCGCGGCTCATGTCCTCGATCATCTTGTCGCCGTCTTTCCCCGCCGCGATCCGCATGTCCGCGATCCAGTCGGGGATCAGCCCGTACTGCGCGACGCCGTCCTTGTTGACGTCGAAGACGCGCTCGCCGGTGCGCTGGCGATCCATCGTCGTGCCGCCGTCGAAGGTCTTGTACGGATACTGCAGCGGGTTGGTGTCGGCGTCCTCACGCGGCTGCGCCTGCGGGCCGAAGCCGTTGGTGTCCGCGCCGTACCCGAAGCCGTAGTAGTAGTCCTCGCTGCGATCCGCGCGGGCCTTGCGCCAGGCGGAGACGAAGCTGTCCTTCTTCGGGTCGGAGTTGAGACCCGAGGCGTAGGCGGCGACGAAGCCGCCCAGCGCGTAGATCCGCTTGTAGTTCAGCGGGTCGGTCCAGCTGTGCGTGGAGACCACACCGGAGTACTTGACCTTTTCGAGGATCCGCAGGGTGTCCTCCGCGGTCTTGACGCTCATGTGGTCGAGATCGACGATCATGCCGCGGTCCATCATGCCGCGGATCATGTGCTCGCCGAGCTTCGTCAGCCCACGGGTGTTGCAGAGCGGTCCGGACGGGTAGACCGGCGTGGTGACACCCGGCGGCAGCGCCGAGAGCACCTCGGCCGGGCCGTCGCCGACGGAGAGCAGCGGGTTGTCGTGCTCGGGGGTGGTGCACGCCTCGGCCTGCCAGAACTTGCCGGTGCCGAGGAAGTTGCCCGCGTTGACGGCGATGCCCTGGATGCCCGGGTCGAACCGGACGCCGCCGAAGGCGTTGTCGAACTTGTGCGTGACGACCATCTGCCGCACACCCATCGCGTAGACCTCGTCGAGGCCGCGGTCGATGTCGGCCTCGTTGCACTGGGGCACGTCGTTGCGGATGGAGCATCCGAACAGTTCGGACGTCTCGATGCCCATGGTGACCGCGAGCTTGCCCTCGCTCGCCACCTTGCGGACCTCTTCAGGAGACCTGACGATCCGGAACCAGCCGCGACCGGGGCCGCCGTACTGGGCGTCGATGTAGTCCTGCATCTGCCGGACCTGCTCGGCCTGCGCACGGATGGTGTCCATGTCGTTGCAGGAGCGGTTCTTGAGCGGATAGACGTCGCAGAGAACCCGGTTGTTCACCAGCAGGTTGGTGAAGACGCGCAGTCCGCCGCGCCAGGCGCGCTCGACCCACCGGTAGTAGGTCTGCTCGTGGGTCAGCGAGTCGTGGCTCGGCCAGTCCTTGAACGTGGGCCAGCCGGTGGTGTCGTGCTCGGCGACCGGGGTGCCGTGCGAGAGGATGTTCTCGAGCAGCGCAGGCATCCCGTCCTCGCCGTGATCGGCGCAGTCGCGCAGCGCGACCGTGATGCCCTGCGGATCGAAGGGGGTGCCGCAGTGCACCTGGCCGCCGATGAACAGGTTGGCGTCGAGGTGGACGTGCGCGTCGATGAACCCGCGCACCTCGCCGTTCGGGCCGGTGCCGGAGAGCGGCTTGCCGGTCGCGTTCACCTCGGAGTCGGGGAAGGTCGCGCAGCCCTCGGCCGGAGTGAGGACGAAGCGCCCGCCCGCGGGGTTGACGCCGGGGTCAGTGAGCTCCATGTTCCCGTTGGCGGCGGTGAGCTGGTTGCCGTTGGCGGTCGCGGTAACGGCGTAGGTGCCGTCGGTGTGCGTCAGCGTCCAGTCGGTGGTCGGCAGCGCGTCGCGAGTCGAGACGATTGCGCGCTTGCCGTCGTGGGCGAGCATGTCGCCGCCCTTGCCGTAGAACATGAACCGGCCCAGCTGTGCGGCGTGCGTGCGGAACGCCTCGGCACCGCCTACTGTGTCGGCATCGGCGCGGTAGCCGCCGTCGGCTCGGCGGACGAACTTCCCGCTCTGCTCCGACTTGAGGGCGTAGCAGCCGTTGGCCAGCCCGAAGACGGGGTCGTCGCCGGGGCCGATCGGGTCGGACGAGGGCTGCGATGCCGCGATCCCACCGCCGGCCAGGACCAGTGCCAGCGTTGCGGCCAGTGCGTTTACCCATCGACGGCGTGAACGCCCTGGTTTATGTGTCATGTGCCTTCGACTTCCCCGGTGAATCCGCTGAATGATTTCGCTGAGAAGGGTAGTGGATTTTGGACGAACGTCCAGGTGAAACGCCCGAGAAGTTATTGGGATGATTTCGCGGCGCAAGGGCGTTACAGTATGTGGTCCCAGCACGGTGCTGGGTACGTACGGGGCTGAACGGTTTCGACTTTGTACGTTGAGTTAGGGGAAGCGTGTCGGTGCAGGCAAGAGACCACCGTAAGCGTCGCTGCAAACCTATAAGCGCCGATTCCAATCAGCGCGACTACGCTCTCGCTGCCTAAGTAGCGAAGCGTGTCTGTCAGTCCGATCTCGCCCTCGGGTCGGGTACTGGCATCAGCTAGAGGGCTTTACCGGTCGGCTCGGTCACGGAGTCGTTCGGGACATCAAACAGTGACTGGGATCGTCATCACGGCTTGTTCGCGAGACCGGGAGATCCGAGTAGAGGCTTAGCGAACTGCACACGGAGAAGCCCTAGCGATTCGGCGGAGGACCCGGGTTCGATTCCCGGCAGCTCCACAAAGGCCCCGGTCAGAACCCAGAAATGGGGATCTGACCGGGGCTCTTTTTTGCCCTGTGTAGGCGGGGTTCTGTCCTCAAGCCGGTGTCACCCGCGAGACGGCCGGAGGCTGCCAATTTCCGTCGAGGACCGTCTGTTCCGGCCAATACGCGCGGAGGTAGATCGTGAACTCGTCGGCAGGGGCAGGCAACCAGTTCGCGAGGAGCTTCGGATCGGTGGGTGCCTGGCCGCCGACCGTGATCGTCAGCGATCCGTCGTCCCCACTGGTGAGGTTCTGATTCTTGGTGCCGAGCGAGTAGCGGTCGAGGTTGTTGGGGTGGAAGAAGTGGTGCTTGTTGTAGACCGTGAGCGACCAGAAGCCGCGCACCGGTGGTAGCTGACCGGCGGGGAAGGCCACGGAGTATGTATTCGAGCCGTGCAGGCGGGCGGCGGCGTCGTCGAGGTCCTGGTAGTAGTAGACGGTTTCGTTGGGCGTGTTGACGAAGATGTTCGATTTGCCGATCGCGGTGCGGGACAGGTAATCCGTGCCGAACGCGGCACCGTTGCGCTGAGTGGTCCAGTTGTGTGCGACAGGGATTCCGATGTTGCGGAACTCGAACAGCTCTCCCACAGTGGCGTCGGTGTCGATCGCCGATTGCCGTAGTGCCCCGGCTACCGCAGGGTCACGGTCCGCGGCGGCGAGGACCGAACGGAACCAGTCGTACATCGCCTCCTCTCCCGGCAACGGGGGCACCTCGTCGAGTACCGCCCCGAACGCGTCGAAGTACGTCTCGGGGTCGACCCACTGGGTTTCCGCCTCATCGCCGGTCGCGCCGCCGCCCCCGAATGACGGCACGCTCGACCAGTCCCGGATCTTGACCTCGCCGTCGAACTCCGACAACGGATACATGCTGATCCGGCCGACGATCGGCGCGATGGCCGCGCGGTCCTCCACGGTGTCGTCCATGAACACCCGCGGGATCACGGCACCGACCCGGGTGTCGTACCGGAACACGCCGGTGATGCCCTCGGGTACGTCTCCGTCCCAGGATGCGGGCGCGAGCAGGTAGAAACCCGGTGCCGTCCCGTACATCTTGCCGAGCTCGACGAACGAGTCGGTGCGCTGATCGACCACCTGGTACACCCAGAACCGGTCGCCGAAATCGGGCACCTGAACGACGGACGGTCCCCGTTCGGCGTCGAGGACACCGAACCCGTACGCGACGTCCTGGTTCGGGCATGCCACGACGCGCTCCTCCGGGCGGATGTAGTCGTGCAGCATGCCGATCGTCCCCGGCGGGCCCGCAGGCACGATGCCGGCGAGCAGCCCGGGCTCGGGCAGCTTCTCCATCAACGTCCGCCGGTTGTGCATGTTCACCAGCGACCAACCCCAGAGATAGGCGACGTTGCCGATCGCCCGTGCATAGTCGACCGTCATCTTCGGACCGCTCAGACCTTCGGCACCGGACATCCACGGCTCCATTCCCTCGACCGAGAGTGACAACTACAGGACGAACAGCAACGACGCTATGAACATCCGGGCCGGTTCGACTCACCCGGAACAGATGAACCGACGCCGAGATCCGGGAACCTGCCTGCCTCGTCAGCTTCACCCCGATCGCATGAGGCGGCGGGCCGATGTGGGTTCATAGCGTGGCAGCACGACATCCGCGTTCTCGTTGGAGGTGCTGCGCAATGACGATTGGCAATTCCGGTTCCGCTTCGACATCGGCCGAGCTGCTCGCGGCGATCGAGTCCGTCTCCTCGCCGGACACCGTCGACACCCCCTTCGGGCAGCTGAACTTCTTCGACGGGGTCCCACTGCCCGAGTCCGTGTCGACGATCTACGACGCGCTGGATCTGATCCGCGGGGTCGACGTGTTCCTCAACTGCGTGCCCGGCGCATCGCTGGTGGCGCTCCGCCGCGGCCTGCGCACGCTCGGCATCGACTCACCCCGCGCCATCGGCTACACGGACCCGCGGGCGAACTCGCGCACGATCGGGTTGACCCCGAACACCGAGACGACCTACGGCACGACGTTCCTGGACCTGAAGGCCTGGGGCCCGACGATCATCGAGGCACCACCCAATTCGATGTGCGTCGTCGACGACTTCTGGTTCCGCTACGTCACCGACATGGGCATCCCGGGACCCGACCACGGCCAGGGCGGCAACTACCTGTTCCTTCCGCCCGGATACGAGGGTGAGGTGCCGGACGGCTACTTCGTCCTCCGCAGCCCGACCTTCACGAACTGGGTGGTCCTGCGCGCGCTCGGCGGGGTTGCTGACGTGAGGAAGACGCGCATCTATCCGTTGAGCGAGCTCGATTCCCCGAGCCCCAACGAGTGGATCAACTGGGTGGAGGAGAGCTGCAACACGGTGCACGCGAACGACCTGTCGTTCTACTTCGAGGTCGACGAGATCGTCCAGGAGGAGCCTGCCGAGGCGCTCGATCCGGAACGCGCCGGTCAGCTCGCCGCGATCGGGATCGTCAAGGGGCGACCGTTCGACCCGGACGAGCGGATGCGCGGGATCCTCGACAAGGCGGCACGCATCGGTGCCGGAATGGCGCGGGCGCTGTCCTACGCGCCGCGGGATCCGCAGGCCTCGCTGTACGGGTCGTGGAACAACGCCTTCGTCGGGGGCAGTCACGAGTTCCTCCGCGACGGTGCCCGGTTGCTCGACGCCCGCACCCAGTTCCACTACATCGCCACGGTCATCACCCCGGCGATGGCGCGCGCGAGGGTCGGCGCCGGCTCGGCCTACGCCTACACGGTGCACGACGCGCGAGGCGAGGTGCTCGACGGCGGCCGCAGCTACCGGCTCCACGTGGACCCGAACCCGCCTGCGAAGAACTTCTGGTCCGTCGACGTCTACGACACGCAGACCCGGTCGCTGATCCAGGTCCCGTCGACGATCTGGCCCGCCGTGGCGAGCAACTCCGGCCAACTGGTCGCCAACGACGACGGCTCGCACGACCTGTTCTTCGGCCCCACCGCGCCGGAGGGCAGGGAGTCCAACTGGGTCGAGACCCTCCCGGGCAAGTCCTGGTTCCCGTTGTTCCGTCTGTACGGGCCACTCGAACCGTGGTTCGAGCAGACCTGGAGGCTGGGCGAGTTCGAGCCGCTGGACTGACGTCGGCTCCCCGTGGTGTTGCCTGCGCGTAACACTGGGTTACGAAACCCTACCCGGAGGTTTCTTTCTTGTAATGCATTGCGCCCCAGCATGTTCAGGGCTTGGTGATGGTGCTTCCGCTCGGCTAGAAATGCAGCAGCGCCGAGGTGGCGTCACAGCGAAGCAAGGCTTCACGGTCGAGAAGGAGTGATCACATGGGATCGACAGCAGAGGATCTCACCATGGTCGCGGCAGGGGCGACCTTGGTGTCGGCGGTCGTTGCGGTGGTCGCGGGCATCGCAGGCGTCGCTTCGCTTTCTGCGTGAGCGTGTCCACGCTCAACGCCAGTTGAGTAGCCCCGCAGTCGGATTCGGCTGCGGGGCCTCGCTGCGTTCGGTGTCGTTGCCGATCGCGGCCGTGGTCAGCGCGGCGGTGGGAGCAGCGTGGTGAGGAAGCCGGTCGCGTCACGGTCCGCGGCGGGTACGACGCTCCTGTGGTCCGTGCCGGGGTAGACCATGAACCGCGAGTCGGCACCGCCCGCGGCCAGCTGCAGTTGCAGGGCGACGCTCACCGGGATGGGGACCGTCAGGTCATCGGTACCGTGCACGATCATGATCGGCCGGTCCCAGCCGATGGTCGGCACGGCCATGTAGTCCTGGAGCGCGGTGACGACGGCCGGATCGAGCAACGGCCTGGCGAACAGCGCACCGACCGACTGCCCCCGCAACATGCCGAGGTCGTCGCCGCAGCCGAGCTCCGCCGAGGCCATCGCGCGCGCCCCGAAGTCGGTGAGGTAGCCGGGAATCCCGAGGTCCGGCCTGGCGGAGTGCAGGCCGGCGAGGATGTACACGAGATATGTACTCGCCCCCTGCAGGACGTCGACGGCGGGAACGTAGGGGCCTGCCGCGGCCAGCAGGTTCTCCACGTTCGATTCGGGTGCGTAGGACAGGGTTCCGCGGAGATCGAGCTCCGGGGCGTACTCGCCTGCCATGCGGCCCGCGAAGAGCGCGGCCTGCCCGCCCTGGGAGTGCCCGACCGACACCCAGGATTTCGAGATGTCGGGGCGGAGGTTGCGCCCGGCGCGAACGATGTCGATCGCGGCCTGCCCCTCGGCGCGACCGGCCAGGTACTGGTGGAGGCCCGGTGTCCCGAGGCCGATGTAGTCGGTGGCGGCGACGGCGTATCCCCGGCGAAGGTAGTCGAGCAGCAGTTGCGTCGTGGTGAGGCTCCCGGTCACGCTCGGTGCGCACTGGTCGCCGATCCCGGTGGTGCCGTGCGACCAGGAGACGACTGGCCAGCCACCAACGGGCGCGGTGCCCTCGGGGACGAAGACCTGCCCGGTGCTGAGGGCGGGCCTGCCGTCCTGCCCGGTCGTGTTGTAGGTCACCAGGTATCCCTCGGCCGCGCCGTCGATGAGGTCGTCGCTCGGCAGGACGGACGAACTCACGATCGATCCGGGAACGGCAGGGGGAGCCGTTGCGCGGGCCGCGGGGGCGCAGGCACCGACCGCGATGAGTCCGGACACGATCACCGACATCGACCGACCGAGGTGCATTTAGCGGACGCTATCAGCGCCGAGTCGTCAACGGGGGAGCCACGAATCGCGCACCCGGGGCGGGTTGCCGACCTCAGCAGTTGCTCGGCGCGGGCTGACCGGCGAACCTGCCGTCGAGCCACCCGAGGACGCCGGGCAGCCCCTCGAGGCTGGCCGGGCCGTGGTCTGCGGGGAACACGGTGAACTGGACCGGCACCCCGGCCGCGCAGTACCTGCCGACGGTCGCCGCGATCGAATCCAGCGGGGCCAGCTGATCGCCGTTGCCGTGCCAGACGAACACCGGGGCCCGGGGGACCCCCGGGTACATCATCAGGCTGTTCTCGTCGAAGATCGCCCGCACCATCGGTGTGTTGATCCGGGCCGGATCGGCGGACACCTCGGCCGCGCTGTGGTTGGCCCCGGCGTCGATGATCTCCTGGGAGCAGGCGTTTGCGATCCGGTCGCGCAGCGCCAGGCCCGCGCCGGTGAGGCCGCTCGCCAACGGGATCGAAGTCGGGTACTCGCGTTCGAGGCCGAGAGTGGCGGCGAAGCCGAGGCCGAACAGCGGATGCGGCGCGGTCCCGAGCCCGTTCGCGAGCTCGCTGAGGTTCGCAGGGACGCCGCCTGCCGCGACGCCGACGATGGGGAGTTCGGGGGCGTAGGTCGGTGCAAGCGCGCCGGCCCAGCCGCTGGTCATCCCGCCGCCCGAGTAGCCGGCGAGTCCGACGGGGCTGTGCCCGAGCCTCGCCTCGGGCAGGTGCTGCACCGCCCGGATCCCGTCGAGGACGATCTGACCGCCCAGCCTGGCGGCGCCGTACGCACTGGTCGGGCCCAGGTGATCGGGCAGCGCGATGGCCCATCCGCGCATCAGCGCGAGGTTCACCACCGGGGCCTCCTGGAGCTGCCCGTTGAACAGGGTGTGCGACGGTCCGCAGCGGGTCCCGAGCGCATTGATGATCGCCTGGTAGGACAGCAGCGGCCGGTCCACCCCGCCGCGCGGGACGAGGACGGTCGTCACGGCCGCAACCGGGTGGCCCGACGAGTTGGTGGAGCGATAGGTGATCTGCCAGCCGTCCGCGTTCCCGAACCGGGACACGTCGACCGGTCTGCTGCGGAGTATGTCGCCGTTCGGCCTGGCGGCCAGGTCCGGCGGCGCCCAGTAGAACGGGTCGGGGTCGGGCGCCGGCATCACCGGCTGCGCCTGCGCGGCCGCGGGCGGCGCGGTGATCGCCGCCGGGAACGCCAGCGCCAGTGCCGCGAGAAGGGCTGTGGCGGAATCCCTGAGCGTGATTCTCATCGAGGCCTCCGATGAATGCCGGTCGACACCGGATTCGCGCCCCATGGCGCTGCCCCGTGCCAGAGTGACGCACTCCGTACCATGTGGCTCACCGCCGTTCGTCAAGTACTTCCGCACCATGACGTAGCTCACAGTAGCGAAGATCGGCGTGGTCTTTCGCGGTTATCGGCGCGACACCCGGATCGA
The DNA here is from genome assembly GCF_001894865.1 of Rhodococcus maanshanensis NBRC 100610. GTDB lineage: Bacteria > Actinomycetota > Actinomycetes > Mycobacteriales > Mycobacteriaceae > Rhodococcus_G > Rhodococcus_G maanshanensis. The sequence goes on from NZ_BCXA01000060.1 coordinate 19,289, forward strand.
GGGCATGCTGTGACCGTGGATGCTCTGCCGATGTTCCCGCTCGGATCCGTGCTGCTGCCCGGTGAACTGCTGCCGTTGCAGGTGTTCGAGCCGCGCTACCTCGAGATGGTCGCGGACCTGACCGAGTCCCCTGACCGGCGACGATTCGGCGTGGTGCTCATCACCCGTGGCCACGAGGTCGGCGGCGGCGACGAGCGAACCGATGTCGGGACCGTGGCGCGGATCATCGACTGCGAGCGGGTCCAGGGCGGGCGACTGCTCCTCGGCTGTGTCGGCGAGAACCGGATCCGGGTGCGTCGCTGGCTGCCGGACGATCCCTACCCGCGGGCGGACGTGGAACCGTGGCCGGACGAGGGCACGGACTACGCGTCGGACTCGTTCGACGAGATCGGCGCACTGGTGGACGAACTCGGTGGGCTGCTGAGCCGGTCCGCGGCTGTGCGCGGCATCCCCGTGCCGGGCTTTCCGAGGCTGGACGAGTTGCCGGGCGGGGTGGGCGACCGGATCTACGCTCTCGCGGCGAGCCTCCCGCTCGTCGCGGTGGATCGGCTGAGATTGCTGTCCGCTCCGGGTCCGGGCGAGCGGCTGACGGTCCTGGCCGAGGCCCTCGGCGACGTGATCGCCGCGGTGCGGTTCAGGCTGTCGGAGTAGGTGGTCGACATGCGGGGTGAGGGATCGCTTCTCGCGGTGGTCGCGCTCGGTGGAGGCATCGGTGCGGTCGCGAGGTACGGCATCGCGCATGCGATGCCGACCAGGGAGATCCCGTGGGCGACGCTGATCACCAACGTGATCGGCTGCCTGTTGATCGGCATCCTGATGGTGCTCATCACCGAGGTCTGGACCGCGCACCGGCTGCTGCGGCCGTTCCTCGGGGTCGGGGTCCTCGGCGGCTTCACCACCTTCTCGACCTATGCGGTCGAGGTGCGGGGACTGCTCGCGTCCGGCAACTATCCGATCGCGTTCGGCTATCTCTTCGGGACGGTGGTCGCGGCGCTCACCGCCGTCCTGGTGGGGGTGTGGGGCGCACGGCTCGTCACCGGTGCCTTCGTCGGGAAAGGAAGCTGACATGTCTTACTCGCGCACGGAGATGCGGCTGTCGATCATCCTCGGGCAGGACGACCTCTGGCATCACAAGCCGAAGTACCAGGAGATCGTCAAGCGCGCCCGCGCCGCGGGGCTGGGAGGCGCGAGTGTGTGGCGGGGTGTCGAGGGATACGGCGCGTCCGCGCACATCCACACCACCCGGCTGCTCGACCTGGCCGACGGGCTGCCGCTGCTGGTGGTCGCGGTGGACACCGAGGAGCGGATCCGTGAGTTCCTGGACGGCATCGGTGAACTGCTCACCGAGGCCACCGTGACCCTGGAGGGCGTCGAGCGGGTGCACTTCACCGAGGAGCGACGGTGACGGTGGTGCTGGTCGTGGTCGGCGGCATGGTCGGCGCGCCCCTCCGCTTCCTGCTCGACCGCGCCGTCGGTTCCCGAACCGACAGCGAGTTCCCATGGGGCACCCTCACGGTGAACGTGATCGGATCGCTGATCCTCGGCGCGCTGGTCGGCGCCGCTGCTCAGGGCAGTCCCGTGATGGCCCTGGTGGGCACCGGATTCTGCGGCGCTCTGACGACCTACAGCACCTTCGGCTACGAGACGGTCCGGCTCGTCGAAGACGGGGTGCGGATGTACGCGCTCGCCAATGTCGTGGTCAGCGTCGCGGCGGGAATCGCGGCGGCGGCGCTCGGATTTGCGGGGGCGCACGCGCTGTTCGCGTGATCGAATGGCGCGGTGCCGCTGCAGACCGACAAGAGGTTGCCGATGACCCGCCGGCTCGTCGCGGGGGTGGGTTCCGCCGTGGTCGCCGGTGTGCTGGTCGGGATCGTGTCGAGGCTGTTGATGCGCGTGACGACACTCGCCGCAGGGGGATCGGCGGGCTTCTCGTGGAGCGGGTCCGCCGGGATCGTCGTGCTGTATGTCGCGGCGATGATCCCCGGCGCCCTGCTCGTTGCCACCACGGGAGGGAGGCGATCGTGGCTGCTCGCGTCAGGCGCGGCGTTCCTGTGCCTTCCCGCGATCGGGGTCGCGAGCGAGGAAATCGGGTACCTGGGTGATCTGAGCGTGGTCCGGCTGCTTGCGGTCGGCCTGTCAGGGGCCGCGGTGTTCGCGACGCTCGCGCTCCTTCCTGTGCTGACACTGCGATTGGTCAGACGTTCGACGTGATCCAATGGCGCTGACCGACAATCACCGAACGAGGAGGCGCGCCGTGGCGCACGATCGAGCAGGCACGCTCGCCCAGCCGCAGGATCTCGAGGACCTCGCGCAGCTGGTGACGGCCTACTACAGCCGGATCCCGGACCCGGCGAACCCGGACGAGCGGGTCGCCTTCGGCACCTCCGGGCACCGCGGATCCAGCCTGGACGGCGCCTTCAACGAGGCGCACATCCTCGCCACCACGCAGGCCATCGCCGAGTACCGGGCGAGTCAGTCGATCACCGGACCGCTGTTCCTCGGCCGCGACACCCACGCCCTCTCCGAGCCGGCCTGGACGAGCGCGCTCGAGGTCCTCGTGGCCAATGACGTTGTGGTGCTGATCGATTCCGGCGGCCGCTACACGCCGACCCCCGCGGTGAGCCATGCGATCCTGCGGCACAACGCCTCCGGCCCGGTCGCAAGGGCAGACGGCATCGTGGTGACGCCCTCGCACAACCCACCGCGCGACGGCGGCTTCAAGTACAACCCGCCGCACGGAGGGCCCGCGGACACCGCGGCCACATCGGCGATCGAGGCCCGCGCGAACGAGCTGATCGCGGCAGGCCTGGCCGGGGTCAAGCGGGTCCCGCTCGCCGCGGCGCTCGCGGGCGCGGCCCGTCCGTACGACTTCCTGGCCACCTACCTCGACGACCTGCCGAACATCGTCGACCTCGACGCCGTCCGCGAGGCGGGCATCCGGATCGGCGCCGATCCGCTCGGCGGGGCCAGCGTCGACTACTGGGGCGCGATCGCCGAGCGGCACCGCCTCGACCTGACCGTGGTGAACCCACTGGTGGATGCGACGTGGCGGTTCATGACCCTCGACACCGACGGCAAGATCCGGATGGACTGTTCCTCCCCGGACGCGATGGCCTCGCTGATCGGCGCGCGGGACCGGTTCGACATCGCCACGGGCAACGACGCCGACTCCGACCGGCACGGCATCGTCACCCCGGACGGCGGGCTGATGAACCCGAACCACTATCTCGCGGTGGCCATCGACTACCTCTACGCCAACCGGCCCGGCTGGGCGCCGGGCACCAAGGTCGGCAAGACGCTGGTGAGCTCGTCGATGATCGATCGGGTGGTGGCGGGTCTGGGCCGAGAGCTGGTGGAGGTCCCCGTAGGGTTCAAGTGGTTCGTACCGGGCCTGCTGACGGGGGAACTGGGTTTCGGCGGCGAGGAGAGCGCGGGCGCGTCGTTCCTGCGCACCGACGGCCGGGTGTGGACCACGGACAAGGACGGCATCATCATGGCGCTGTTGGCCTCCGAGATCACCGCCGTCACGGGGCGCTCGCCCGCGGCCCGGTACGCCGAGCTCGCGCAGCGGTACGGCAGCCCCGAGTACGCCCGCGTCGACGCGCCGGCCACCCGCGAGCAGAAGGCCGCCCTTGCCGCGCTGTCCTCGGATCAGGTCACCGCGACCGAGCTGGCAGGCGAGCCGATCACCGCGGCGCTGACCGCGGCGCCCGGCAACGGTGCGGCGCTCGGCGGGCTCAAGGTCTGCACGGAGAACGCCTGGTTCGCCGCGCGGCCGTCGGGCACCGAGGACAAGTACAAGATCTACGCCGAATCGTTCAGGGGCAGGGAGCATCTCGCGCAGGTGCAGGACGAGGCGCGGGAGCTGGTGTCCCGGGCGCTGGGAGCAGACGCCTGAGCCGTTTCGCCGCTGGCTAGGATCGGTGGCAATCATGCACACCACCGCAAATAAGCTGCCACGCGAGATCTGGGTCCTGGTCTCGGCCAGCTTCGTCATCGCCCTCGGGTTCGGCATCGTCGCTCCTGCGCTGCCCCAGTTCGCCCGCAGCTTCGACGTCGGGGTCACCGCGGCGACCGCCGTCATCAGCGTGTTCGCCCTGATGCGACTGCTGTTCGCGCCGCTGAGTGGGGCTCTGGTGCAGCGACTGGGGGAGCGTCCGACCTACCTCACCGGGCTGTTGATCGTCGCGGTCTCGTCCGGCGCGGTGGCCTTCGCGCAGGGCTACTGGCAGCTGCTGCTGTTCCGGGCGATCGGCGGCGTCGGGTCGACCATGTTCACCGTGTCCGCGCTCGGTCTGCTGATCCGGATCACGCCGCCGGGCATCCGCGGCCGGGTGTCGGGCCTGTACGCGACCTCTTTCCTGTTCGGCACCATCGGTGGCCCGCTGGTCGGCGGCGCGCTCGCGGGCTTCGGGCTGCGCGCGCCGTTCCTGATCTATGCGGTGGCGCTGCTGATCGCCGCGGCGGTGGTGTATCTGAGCCTGCGCGAGTCCGCGCTGGCCGCACCGGATTCGGGCGGCCACGTGGTCACGTTGACGCTGCGCGAGGCGCTGGCCTCGGCGACCTACCGCGCGTCCCTTGTGTCGAACTTCGCCAACGGCTGGGTGTCGTTCGGCGTTCGAGTCGCGATGGTGCCGCTGTTCGTGGTCGAGGCGCTGGGCGAGGGCACCGCGCTGGCCGGCGTGGCGCTGACCGTCTACGCGATCGGCAATGCGCTGGTGCAGATCCCCGCGGGACGCCTGTCGGACCTGCGCGGCCGACGGCCGTTCGTGCTGGCCGGGCTGGCGATTGCCGGCGGGGCGACGATGTTCCTCGGGTACAGCGAGAACCTGCTGGTGTTCCTCGCGCTGTCGCTCGTCGCGGGGGTGGGGTCCGGGCTGATGAACCCGGCTCAGCAGGCCGCGGTCGCGGACGTGATCGGCTCCAAGGCCAGGGGTGGTCCCGTGCTCGCGACGTTCCAGATGGCATCGGACGTCGGGGTGGTGGCCGGTCCGCTGGTCGCCGGGGTGCTCGCCCAGTACCTGTCCTATGGGGTGGCCTTCGCGGTCACGGGCGCGCTGATGCTGCTCCCGATCGCGTTCTGGGTGGCCGCGCCCCGGACGATCCCGCAGGCGTCAACCGGGGATGCCGACGCCGATCAGCGCGCCGACGAGGTAGGTGGCGGCGACGGCGATCACGCCGAAGGCGAGTTGCCGGATCGCCCCGCGGACCTTCGACTTGGCGGTGAAGCTCGCCGCGAGCGCGCCGACGATCAGTAGGCCGATCCCGCCGACGGTCAGCCCGGCGACGAGCGACTCGAAGCCGAGCAGGTACGGGATCAGCGGGATGATCGCGCCGACACAGAACATCAGGAACGAGGAACCTGCGGCCACCAGCGGTGAGGGCTTCTCGCTCGGGTTGACGCCGAGCTCGTGCGTGAGGTGGATGTTCACCGCGCGTGCCGAATCGTCGTGTACCTCGGCGGCCGCGGTCACCGCGGTCGCCTCGCTCATCCCCATCGCGGTGAAGGTCTCGACCAGTTCGGCCTGTTCGGCCTCGGGATAGCGGGCCTGCGAGCGTGTCTCGACCCTCACCTCCGCCTCGATCTGCTCGTTCGCGGTGGAGACCGAGGCGAACTCGCCGAGGGCCATGGAGAAGGCGCCTGCCACCAGGCCCGCGACGCCGCTGAGGATGACGGTGTGCGCGTCGACGCCCGCGCCGCCGACACCCGCGATCAGCGAGGTGTTGGTGACCAGCCCGTCCATCGCGCCGAAGGTCGCCGCCCGGAGCCAGCCGCCGGACACATTCGAGTGGGTGTGATCGAACTCATGGGGGAGCGCGTTCTCGACGGCGTCGGGGCCGGGCTGCGGCTCGCTCATACCGGTGAATCTACGCCGATCGGTACCGTGGTCCGGGTGTGGATTCGTATCGTCAGCCTGTTCGCCAGGATCGGTCTTGCCGCCGTCTGGTTGATCTCGGGAGTGCTCAAGGCCGCCGACCCGGCGGGAACGGTGATCGCCGTGCGCGCCTATCAGTTGTTGCCGGAGTCGCTCGTGCGGCCGATGGCGAACACGCTGCCGTTCCTCGAGATCGCGCTCGGCCTGCTGCTGCTGATCGGCCTCGGGGTCCGGCTCGCGGCGATCGCGTCGGCGCTGCTGTTGGTGGTGCTGATCGGGGTGATCGCCTCGGTGTGGGCCAGGGGGCTGTCCATCGACTGCGGGTGCTTCGGCGGTGGCGGCGCCGCGGATGTCGACGGCTGGGACTATGCCCGCGAGATAGCCCGTGACGTCGGGTTCCTCGCCCTGGCCGGGTGGCTGACCGTGTTCCCGCGTAGCCCGTTCGCGCTCGGTCCCGGGTCGAGGCCCGCACTCTCAGTGCCCGCTCAGCATGAGATGGCAGAGTAAAGCCACATTTGACTCTCGGAGCGAAGGACTGCATCTGTGAATGCGAAGAACAAGCCCGTCACCTCTCTGCAGCCGACGTCGAGTCGGTCGACGTACATCCTCGGAGGGTTGGCGGTCCTGGTGATCGCCGCCGTCGTGATCGGCGGGGTGATCTGGCAGAGCAACCGCAGCAAGCCGCGCAACGAGGGCTATGGGGCCGTGTCGAACTCGGCCGTCCAGGTGGCGGTGCAGGAGGACGGCGCCGTTCGGATCGGTCAGCCGGAGGCGACCACCACGATCGACGTCTTCGAGGACCCGATGTGCCCGTACTGCGCCGAGCTGGAGAACACGAACGGCCAGGAGGTCGCGCAGAAGGTCGACGAGGGCAAGCTCGCGGTGCGGTACCACATCCTCGACTTCCTCAACCGGCTCTCGGCCAGCGGTGACTACTCGACCCGCGCGGTGGCCGCGTCGATGTGCGTGGCGGAGAGCGGCGACGCGATCGCGTACTCCAAGTTCCACGCGGCACTGTTCTCGCCCGAGAACCAGCCCGCGGAGAACGGCTCCTCGGATCACTCCAACGCAGACCTGGCCCAGATCGCCAAGGACTCCGGCGCCAACGACGCCGCGGTGGCGTGCATCTCGGACGGCGCCAAGGTGAACGAGGCCGCCGCTGCGGCGCAGAAGGGCCGTGAGGCGCTCGCGGCCAGCGGTGCGGCGGGCACGCCGACGGTGATCGCGAACGGCACCATGATCGATGCCCTCGGCAATCCGAACTGGGTCGCCCAGCTGAACTGATTCTGGTCTGGCAGGGGCGGGCGACGATAGCGGGTCGCCCGCCCCTCGCTCCATCAGAGTAGGCTTTGACCAGGCAATTTGTTGGCCGGAGTGGCAATGGTGTAACTTTCTTCGAGCACGGAGGAGCACGCACTCCGAGGCGGAGAAACAACCGAATACGGGGCTATGGCGCAGCTGGTAGCGCACCACACTGGCAGTGTGGGGGTCAGGGGTTCGAGTCCCCTTAGCTCCACTCAACAAAGGGCAGGTCAGACAGTATTTCTGGCCTGTCCTTTGTTGTGGTCAATCCCCGCAGTGTGCCCAGAATGTGCCACGGCGCGATGAGCGTGCCAACCGTGGTCCGCAACGCGATAGCATTCCCCAGCATGACTGCCTCGCCGACTGAGCCTGAATTGCTGGCCGCGCTCACCAATGCAGGTTGGCCGACGAAGACTGCCTTCCCCGACTCGGGTGGGCATTTCAGGACGTCGACGACCCGAACAAGTCACGCGAACTCGATGTCTTCGGGTATCGGCAGGTTCTCCGAGACGATGACGCTCAGGTCATTGTCTCGGCGAAGTTCCTCATTGAGTGCAAGCAGTCGACACTGCCCTACGTCGCCGTCGGCCAGACACTCCCCACTTGGCAGTTCAAACAGCCAACTCAGCACAAGCTTGCTGTTGAGGAACTGAGATTCAATATTCCGGACAGCGAGTCCTACCACCTGAAGCCAGCTTGCGAAGTACTTGGATTTGCGGACGTCGCAAGGCAATACGGTGAGGACCGCTTTCGAGCGACTCAGCTAACACGGCTTGATCGCGTGAAAGGCGGCGACTGGTCCGCGACCAACAGTGGCATCTTCACCTCGCTCGTTTTTCCATTGCCAAAGGCCATCCGCGCAGCACAACGCAACCACATGGGAGTGGCAGGGTCCTCGCACATGGGTAAGCGAACCAGGTTCGTGTACTTCGACCTCATCTTTCCGGTCGTCGTCACGAGCGCTGAGATCATCGTCGTGGACACGACATCGAGAGAGCCAGTTGTGTCGCGACCGAGTTGGACGACGGCCCGACGGAGACCAAATCGATAAAGGGTGTGTTCGACTTCGACGTCGTCAACGAAGCATCGTTCAGCGAGTACGTGGCCGACCGCCTCGAATTCGCTGCAGCAATCGCCGCTGTCGTCGGCGCAGATCCACTCAAGTGCACCGGAGAGAGTTGGGAGCCACCGATGCTCGAACCCACAGACCTTTAACGACCGGCATCTGCCCCTCGAATGGGTCTGGCGCTCACTGTCCGCCTGTCTAACGACTCTCGCGAGGAACGACGACGGCGTTTCTCAGTAGCTCGTCGATCGTGGCGATGCGCCCACCTGCTTCCATGGCGAACTCATCAGCGGTCCGGGCGACGAGGTACCGGTCACCTACGTCGTTGAATGCGTAGGGAGCGGGCCAGACCCCCAGCTCCACTCTCAGAATCGAGTCGCGAATCGTGGTCAGGGTGACGAACGTCCGCATGTAGGTGTCGTGGTTCCAGTTCTTCGGTGTGAAGTACCGAGTGCTTGCCCCGTGCGAGTGACGGGTCGTGTCGGTCTGTACGACGTCGTCGAGCTTGACCAGCAGCCCATGCACCTGGCGCTTCATCGCCGCCAGAGCGGCGGCGGTCACCTCGTCGTTGGCATCGACTCGCAGTTCGGCGAGACTGGTCAGTTTCACTTGGCTACGGTGAGCCGCGCTGATCGCACCCGCCTGGAATCCCTTCTCGCTGAGCAGCAGACCGCGGTCCGCTCCGACGTCGTCGACGATCGACGCGAGTGCCATCACCTTCTCTTTCGGGACGTTGGACTTCCACGCCTTGCACTCGACAACCCACAGGAAGTCCATGCCGGCCCGCCTGCCTCGAACGGCAACGTCGATCTCGTGCTTACCTCGGACGCCCTCAATGACCTCTTCGACCTGCGCGTCGAGTCCGAGGGAACGGTAGAACTCGGCGACGTCCTCTTGGTACCGCTTCCACGCTGGCTTACCCATCGACGTTGACCCGACTGCTCGCTCGCTGCCTGCCCGCACAGCGATGCATAAGCCCGCGCCAACGCGTCACGGTCGACATGCCCGTACACGTGCAAGGTCATCGCCGGGTTGCGGCCAAGCCACTTCGCGACGTCGAGCACCGGGACACCGCGGGCCATCACTAGCGACACCGCCGGTGCCGCACATCGTGCAACCGAATCCTCGGCAGCCACGGCGTGCCGGCGCGGTCCCATCAGCAGCCAACTTGGCATCCTCCTCTTCATCATCATGATCCATCGGCCAGCCGGTGATACTTCGACCCCTGCGGGTTCCACGAAGCCGGCGGCCGCGCCACGAGCGAATCCTCACCGAGCAGCTGCTGCAGGGCCGTGAGCATTCGCGCCCATGCCTCGATGTACGGCTCGTACCATCGCTCTATCTGCGCCAAGCGCTCGTCACGCGTGGCAGTCGACTTGTCGCCGAGCTTCACGCAGTCGTTCGCATGTCCGAGCAGGTCGCCCAACTCGGTCGCCAACGCCGGCTGCCCGAGCGCAGACAGCAGCGCCCACGCTGCGGTCAGGCGCGCCTCGACGGCCTTGTAGGCGTTCTCGTCCCAATCTGTCGGCGGGCCGTCGAGCACGAATGCTCTACGCGAGCTGTTCAGGTCGATCAGTGAACTCGACAGCTGACCCATGCCTGTGATTGTGTCCCGCACGACTTCTAACAGTTCGGCGCGCCGCGCACGCTCGGCCTCGCCCGCCCGATTCCGCTCATTGATCCGCTCATTGGATCGGATTTGCCGATGCACACCGAGGAACGCGACACCGGCGGCGCAGATCGCGAGCACGCCCGTCGTGGTCGTGGCCTCGGGCTGTGTCAGCCCATCGAGTGCGAGCGCCCACACGATCAGAACCGCACCGAGAACAACGCACACGCCGGACGCCGCCCACAAGCACCACGTCGGGATTCTCCGAGTCATGCGACGACCGTAACGGCAGCTGTCCGGCCGGTCACCGAAACCCCGCAGTGTGCCGTGCCAGGATCGCACGACCGGGCAGATGCGGAACCGAACCGAACCGAACCGAACCGAACGCACCATTCGCTTCGAAGTCGCGTCCCCAGGGGTCGACGGTACCGGTCGTGCGATGAGCGCGCGTAGTGCGCGCGGCAACCCCACGTCAGAGCCGATCCAGCATCAGGTTCTTGTCGCGCCGGTGCACCGGATTAACACAGGAGGCCGCCCGGTGACCATGAAGTGCCCCGCAATGCGGGCACAATCCTGATGTGCGCTACCTCGCTGGCTAACGGCCAGTGAGGATTCTTCTATCTAGGCAGGAGTGCTCGGTGACGAAGTATGGGCGGAAGAACCCGAGACGGGGGCCTAAGAAGTTGGAGAAGGCTACTGCGGCCGCGAGCTCACATCAGGTGGCAGCTCCGCCGCTGAGCGAGGCGCCGGTGGACGTGCGCGCCTTTGTTGAGAACGACTTTGGCCCGAACATTCCAGAGGCGCTACGGCAAATGATCGAGGAGCCTGGCGCAATAGTGTCAGGACCTTCGGAGATCGAATTGAGATGCTCAAAGACGCGGACGGAGTTAACCTGCTGCGTCGACTCTCCGAGCTACATCGGGCGCTAGACATTGCCTCCACCACAAATTGGGATACGGCGTCGGTTGAACTTGAGTATTTGTCAAGGTGTTCTGGTAGCTGGGTGGAAAATGCGGTTCGTCGGGTACGTGACTCGCATCGACTCGCTCCGGTCCGCTCGATTGTGCAACTCCAGCGTGAAGTCATTGAGTACTCCTCATTGGATGGGGTAAGCCCAAAGATTGATGAAACTGCATTGGTGAGGTTGATCCTCTCTATTACATCCGAGCAGAATCTAAGAGACGAGTTTGAGGGCGATGCTCCCACGTACGCGGAGATGGTGAAACTCTCACAGCGCACCTCCGCACTCAGCTTGGAGCAGACTATCGCGGAGATTCGAACAATGCTGCCGGATGAGGTGGCGGCACTGTTGTTCAACTGGGTCTCCAACCTTGAAATCGCCCAGGCGACGACGGTTGACACGTGGTTCGCAAGCTGGCCGGCGAAGGTCACTGAACCGGAGCTGGGGACGTCGCCTGCTGAAGCATTCAAGCGAGCTAACGGTATTGACCTCGTTGACTTTCTTGTGATGGGGGAAGCTATTCATCGACTTTCAAACGAGCAGAGAGAGATTGAATTCACACAGCAGAGTCTTGTTGCCGAGGGAGTGAGTGTCGGCGCGGTCGAGTTTCTCGCCACCCACTTGGCGTTGGGCCCTGAGCGCTACGTCGCCAAGTTGTCGTCGGACCGAGCGCGCGGAGACCTTGCATACCAGCGGTACACGCTATCGCAGTATCCGTTTCTCGAGATCCAGCCTGGCCGATACCTCCTTCTCCGTCACCAATGGGGCGTCGATCGCTTCTTCGGAGGTCAGCTGTATTGGCAGACGTACGGCTCCTTCATGGAAGAATCGCGCTATCTGGGTGAAAAGTTCAGTGAAGCCATGAATCATCTCTTTGAGAAGATTGTTGGTGAAGTAATCACACGTATCGCGCAGAACAGTGATGCGATCGCTGATGTTGTCGGCGAGGTGGCGATGCAGGATCGGTGGAAATCGAAGGGAAAGGAGCCGTCTGTATGTGATTGGGTGCTTCCTGCGGGAATCTATTGTATTGAGATTGACGCGACCAATCACCCGCTTAATTTCAAACTCGCCCAAGGTCTTGGGTCGCAAGATGAATACGACGATGATATGCGAAAGGTCTTCTCCGGTACAAATAAGGGGAAATTCAAGCAACTTGCATCGACAATCCGCATTCTTCGAAAAGATGGATGGGAAGGCCTAGTTGGGAACCTGCGTGCAGTAGAGCACGTTCCACTCGTCATCGTCCCCGACAACAGCATCCCGAATACTTCATCGACTGATATAGACTTGCAGCTGCGGGCGAGGCCGTTCTTTGCTCACTTTATTCCTCGGGTGATGCCTCCGGCGGTAGTTCAGCTGTCCAATCTTCACATAATGGAAGGCGTCTCGGAGTATTACCGAATTGATTTTGTCGACCTTCTTATTTCTTGGCGGCGTGAGAGTATGAGGGGCGTTCCGGTTACACTTCAATATTTTCTTGAATCAAGGGGTCTGGGGCGCATGATGAGTAGCCACATAGTCGGATCTCACAAGAAGTTCAGGGCTTTGATGGACGGGGCCACAGGAGCGTAGTGGGGACGGCCGCCTAAAGGTCGTGCGTGAGTGAAGAACCGAAAGGGCTCGTAATGAATCACTTCTTCTGGATGAGCAGGGGCACGCTGACCTCAGCGTGACGCTCCGGGAAGTGCCTGAACTGGTGAAAGCGCTCGCGGGCGTCCGGTGCGACGGGTTCGCGCAACGGATCAGCCTCGAGTCGAGGTCGACAATCCGAGCCGCAACCATCCGTTGCCGTAGGACATCACGGCACACGATGCGGCCGACTACCTCGTGAACGAATTGTGGACATGGATGGAGGAGTTGAGGGGGTGGGCCGAGTGGGTGCAGTTCACGGTGGAGCGCCGCGGCCAGACCTACACGGTTCGACGCTGGCGATGGCTCTGATTAGTGACTTCGGGACAAGATGGTGCCGCCCGCAACGACGCCGGATCGGACGAGGCTACCGGCGGGATTCGCAAGGCGGTGCGGACAACTCGGCAGGCGGCAAGGATGTCTCGTGACCTGGAACTGTGGCGCCATGGGTCTCAACATGTCGCTCAACCAGATCGCCGGCCCCGGACTCACGCACTAACGAAATGAGCAAACGGGGCGGAGAACCCGCGCATGATCCGGCTGCTGACGTTACCGCCCGCCGTCCTGTCCGATGGTCGGGAGGTTCGATAGTTGTCGCCTCAGGCCCAACGATGAAAGGCCTCATCTCGCGAAACGCGAGGTGGGGGTTTTGTCGTTGTTCAGCCGAGCAGGAGCGCCCTGGCGTTGCGTACCTCTGGCACACCGATCTTCTTGGCGGCGAGCAGGAAGGCAGGCACGGCGAAGGCCGTGGCAGCCAGCAGCGTGATCGCCGCGGCTCCGCGGGGGTTGTCGATGAACCGGTGGGACAGCCCGACGGACGCGACACAGAACAGGCCCGCGACGACCGATGCCCACAGCACCCGTGTGAACGTCTCGAGCACGGCGTGGAAGCCGAGCAGCCCGTAGCGGCGACGCAGCGCCCAGTGCCCGCACGCGGCGCCGACGAGATAAGACAGGGAACTCGCGACCGGCAGCATCACCACGACCGCCTGACTCGGGAGGGTGGCCGCGGCCGCGGCAACGACGGTGATCTTCGTCGCCACCATCGCGACGTTGATCAGCGCCGGTGTCCGCATGTCGTTGCCGGCGTAGAAGACACGGAGCTGGAGCATGACCAAGGCGAACGGCGCGAGGCCGAACGCCGACAGCGCAAGCGAGGTGCCGATGAGCCGCGCGGCATCGACGTCGACGCGACCGATGAACATCACCGTGGTCAGCATCGGTCCGAGCAGGGTCATCGCGACCCCTGCGGGGACCAGCGCGACCACCGAGTACCTGGCGGCGCGGCCCATGTCGGCGATCAGGGCCGCGCGGTCGTCGTCGGCGACGGCGCGGGCGATGCGCGGCGTGAGCACGGTCAGCAGGGAAACCCCGAGGATTCCGTACGGGACCTGGAACAACAGGTCTGCGAGTGTGTAGGTGGAGACCCCGCCGCGATCGAAGGCCACCAGCAGGACGAACGTCGCACCGACCTGGCTCATCGCGACGTACAACACGATCCAGCCGAGCAGGCCGACCCCGATCCGCACCGGACGCCACGTGTACGGCACGGGCCGCACCCGCCAACTCCACCGGAATCCGGTCCGGCGCAGCGCCACGACCGTCCACGAGGCCTGTCCGACGATTCCTGCGGTGGTGCCGATGCCGAGCACGAGCACCTGGGCGGTGGTCATCGCCGACGGGGTCAACGTCACAGGGCCGGGCATCAGCACGAAGATGCCGACCGTGGCGAGCACCATCAGGTTGTTGACGACCGGCGCCCAGGCCGCGGGTGCGTAACTGTCGCGGATGTTCAAGATCGCGGTCACCGTCGCCGCGAGAGCGTAGAAGAAGATCTCCGGAAAGAGCAGATATGCCAGCACGGTCGTCAACTGCGCTTGGTCAGAATCCGACACCAGCGCCGCGACCAGCAGAGGGACGCACAGCACCGCGACCACCGTCGCCGCGGCGGCGCCGATGATCGTGGCCAGCAGCAACCGCTGGGTGAACACGCGCGAATATGCGCGCCCGCGCAACCGGGCCCGCGCCAGCGCCGGCACGAACACGCTGCTCATCACCCCTCCGAGCAAGAGCTCGTAGACCATGTTCGGAAGGGTGTTCGCCCCGTTGTACGCGTCGCCGACCACGGCGGTGCCCAGCACGGCTGCCAGTGCCAGGGTGCGGATGAAGCCCGTCGCTCGGCTTGCCACGGTCGCGGTGGCGACGGCTCCGGTCGAGCGCGCCAGTGTGCTCTGAATGTCCCCCACGCCACCATGGTGCCCCACCGCATGGCCCGCACCCGGGGGATGCAGGGCGCCAGGTCACGGAAACCCAACGGTTGTCGCGGATACTCGCCTGCCGGCGAGACATCTGATTCACTTGGTGCCGAATGTGACCTGAGTGACTGGTGTTACCTGTGTGGAAGGAGAGCGGTGCCAGCGGATCACCCGAACCCGGCGCCCATCCCGAAGATGAAGATGACCACGATGATGGCCGGGCTGGCCGCCGCGACCCTGACCGCGATGGTGCTGCCCGCGGCGGCGTTGGCCGAACCCGCAGCCGACACCGCCGCCGAGACCCCCCTGACCGGCAAGACGGTCTTCCTCGACCCCGGCCACCAGGGCACCGCTCACACCGAGAACCTCTCCAGGCAGGTCGACGACGGCCGCGGCGGCAAGAAGGACTGCCAGACCACCGGCATGACCAGCCAGGGTGGTCTCGCCGAGCACACGATCAACTGGGACGTCTCGCAGCTGGTGAAGACGAGCCTGGAGACCCTGGGTGCGAAGGTCGTGCTCAGCCGTCAGGACGACTCCGGCTGGGGCGGCTGCGTGGACGAGCGCGCCAAGGCGGCGAACGAGTCGGGCGCGGACCTGGCCATCAGCATTCACGCGGACTCCACCACCGCGGAGGCGGACGCGACGCGACACGGGTTCCACATGATCATCCCGGAGTTGCCGGTGCCCGACCCCGCCGTCGACAAGGCGCAGTCCGGCAAGGGCCTGGAGGCCTCGCGCGCGATGCGCGACGTCTACGTCAAGAACGGCTTCACGCCCGCGAACTACGCCGGGGTCGTCGAGGGACTGCAGACCCGCGCCGACGTGGCAGGCCCCTCACTGACCACCGTCCCGCTGGTCTTCGTCGAGATGGGCAACGGGTCCAATCCGGAGGACTCGGCCGTCCTCGACAGCCTCGACGGCAGGCTCAAGCACGCGATCGCGATCACCACCGGCGCCGTCAACTTCCTGATGGACGCCGGGACGGTCGCCTCGACGCCCGCAACGGACGCGACCACGCCCACCACGACCACCACGACCACCACGGCCGCCGCGCCGACGACGACCGCCGCGCCCACGACGACCACCACGGCCGGCGAGCAGGCCGCGCCCTCCACGACCACCGCGACCACCACGACGAAGCCCGCACGGCCGAGCACGACGACGACCGAGAAGGCCGCCCCGGCGGATGGCGGTCTCAGCCAGGTGCTCGTGCTGCTGCAGCCGCTGCTCGAACAGCTGGGCCTCGGCGGCTTCAGCGGGCTGGCCACCGACGAGAACCTGGGGCTGGTCTCGAAGCTGCTGAGTGGGCTGCTCGAGACGTTGATCGCGCAGGGCGCCACGCGCTGACCCCCGACAGGGCCGCATCCCAGCCTGTTTCGACCGACCTAAGATGGGTGGCCGGTCGAAACGGGAGGTGACGCGGTGGCTAAGCGGGCGATACCGGTGGTCCTGGTCGCGGGATTCCTCGGCGCAGGCAAGACCACCCTGCTCAACCACCTGCTGCGCAACAACCGCGGCGTGCGGATCGGCGTCATCGTCAACGACTTCGGCGCCGTCAACATCGACTCGATGATGGTGGCGGGACAGGTCGATTCGATGGTCTCGCTGAGCAACGGCTGCCTGTGCTGCGCGGTGGACGTGAGCGAGATGGACTCGATGCTCGACCGGCTGGCTCACCCCCGCTCGGACATCGATGTGATCGTCGTCGAGGCCAGCGGGCTGGCGGAGCCGCGGAACATGGTCCGCCTCGTGCTCGGCAGTGAGAATCCGCGAATCGTCTACGGCGGGCTGGTGGTGCTGGTCGACGCCGTGGAGTTCGAGGACACCAGGGCGGCCAACCCCGAGCTGGATCTGCACGTGCGGATGGCGGATCTGTTGGTGCTCAACAAGACCGACCGGATCTCCGAGCCCGACCTGCGATCGGTACTGGCCCGCGTCGAGGAGCTCGGCGGCCGATCGCCGGTGCTGCCAACCGCGCACGGCCGCATCGACCCGAGGTTGCTCTTCGACGAGGTGACCAGGGTCGACGACGGCCCGCGTCAGCTCAGTCTCGACGAACTGCTCACCGATCCGCACGACCACGACTGCGGGGATCACGATCACCTGCACGACCGCTACGAGGCGGTGACGTTCACCAGCGCGCAACCGATGGACCCGCGGGCCCTGATCCGCCTGCTCGAGGACCCGCCACCCGGCCTGTATCGGGTCAAGGGCTTTGTGTACTTCGGCATTCCTGGACACACCCAGCGGTACACCCTGCAGACCGTCGGCAGGCAGATCCGGTTCGAGACGGGTCCGTGGGGCAGGCGAGCGGCCCGCGTCACCGAGCTGGTGCTGATCGGTACCGGGCTCGATGCCGATGCGCTTGCGCGCCGCATGGACGACTGCGTGCGGATACACGAAAGCGGTGCAGAGGCCATGACCGGCGTGCACCGCTACGTGGTGGAGAACTAGAACCTAGGGACGCGTTGCGCGCCTGCGGCGCTGATTGCTGCCGCCGCCCTGCGAGCCACCGGAGCCCGGCGTCTCGCTGCTGTACATCACCGTGGGCTGACCGGAACCCTGGCCGCGCCCACGACCGCCCGAGCCCCGACCGCCGCCGGTGGTGGCGCCCTCGCCGCCGCGGCCTGTCGCGGAACCGGACTGCCCACGGCCGCGGCCGCGGCCCTGGCCG
>NZ_BCXA01000061.1 GCF_001894865.1 Rhodococcus maanshanensis NBRC 100610
AGGAGTCCCGACCGCCGCCGATCTGCGGGCCGCACTGCTCCCCCTGTGCGGACCCGGGGATTCACACCCGCTCGAAAACGGGTAAGCTGCTCCTCGTGCAAACCAGCCAGGAGCTCATGCTCACCCGACGCCGCACAGTTGATCTGTGCCGCCTCGGCGGTTGTTGCTGTACCTGCTGCTGATTACACGGCTGACGTTCTCCGCTCATCCGGCACCTTCTGCCTGAGCATCGCGCCGTGATCGCAATCCGGAATACCCGCGGTTCATCTCCGCACGTCAAGGCATCCGTTTCAAGCGCAGGAGCTCTCTCCCATGTCCACCTCCACCACCTCCCGGTCCCGCACCGGTAGTGCCGACCAGGTCGATGTCCGCGGTCCGCGGTTCGCGGCCTGGATCACCACCGGTGTCCTCGTGGCCGTGCTCGTGCTGTCGACGTTCTCCCTGGTCGCGGCCGGCCTGCTGCTCGCGGCGCAGGCCGTGGTCTTCGGGCTCGGCGCGGCCCGCGGCCCCCGCAACAGCCCGTACGGTCAGCTGTTCGCCCGGTTCGTCGCACCGCGGCTGTCCCCGGTCACCGAGCGTGAGCCGGTCGCCCCGCTGCGGTTCGCCCAGCTCGTCGGGCTCGCCTTCGCCGTCGTCGGCGTGATCGGCTTCCTCACCGGCCTCACGGTCATCGGCACCGTGGCCACCGGGTTCGCCCTCTTCGCCGCGCTGCTGAACGCGGCCTTCGCGTTCTGCCTCGGCTGCCAGATCTACCCGCTCGTGGCCCGCTTCCGCAGGTCGACCTCGATCGCGGTCTAGGCCGCACCACCTCATACCCACGCAAGAAGTATCGAAAGGAAAACCATGGCTCGCTCCGACGTCCTGGTCTCTGCCGACTGGGCCGAGCAGAACCTCACCGCACCGAAGACGGTCTTCGTCGAGGTCGACGAAGACACCTCGGCCTACGACGGTGGCCACATCGAGGGTGCTGTCCGGCTCGACTGGCGCAAGGACCTGCAGGACGGCGTCCGTCGTGACTTCCTCAACCGCGAGCAGTTCTCCGCGCTGCTGTCCGCCAAGGGCATCGCCAACGACGACACCGTCGTCCTCTACGGCGGCAACAACAACTGGTTCGCCGCGTACGCGTACTGGTACTTCAAGCTGTACGGCCACCAGGACATCAAGCTGATCGACGGCGGCCGCAAGAAGTGGGAGCTCGACGGCCGCCCGCTGTCGAAGGACGAGGTCGTCCGCCCGGCCACCACCTACCAGGCCGGCGAGCCGGACACCTCCATCCGCGCCTTCCGCGACGAGGTCATCAACGCCATCGGCAACAAGAACCTGGTCGACGTGCGGTCGCCCGACGAGTTCTCCGGCAAGATCCTCGCGCCCGCGCACCTCCCGCAGGAGCAGGCGCAGCAGCGTGGCCACGTCCCCGGCGCCATCAACATCCCGTGGAGCACCACCGCCAACGAGGACGGCACCTTCAAGTCCGACGAGGACCTGACGAAGCTCTACGCCGAGAAGGGCTTCGACGAGAGCAAGGAAACGATCGCCTACTGCCGCATCGGCGAGCGCTCGAGCCACACCTGGTTCGTGCTGCAGGAGATCCTCGGTAAGAACAATGTCAAGAACTACGACGGCAGCTGGGTTGAGTACGGCTCCCTCGTGGGTGCACCGATCGAGTTGGGAGCCTAGTTATGTGTGGAGCACCTGTTCAGGGCCAGACCCTGCCCGCGGGCGTGGACGTCGAGAAGGAGACCGTCATCACCGGCCGCGTGCTGGCCGCTGACGGCCAGCCGGTCGGCGGCGCGTTCGTCCGCCTGCTCGACGGCACCGGCGAGTTCACCGCCGAGGTCGTGGCCTCGGGCACCGGCGACTTCCGGTTCTTCGCCGCCGCCGAGGAGCGCGCGAAGGAAACCAGCGCGCGCAACATCCCGGTGTTGCCCGGCCTCCCCATCCCCGAGGACACCGCCAACCTGCGGCTCGGCCCCGACCTGAACCCCGGCATGCTCGCGCTGCTCCCCCTGGTCGGCGTCTGGCGCGGCGAGGGCGAGGCCAACAACCCGACCGACGGCGAGTACCGCTTCGGTCAGCAGATCGTGGTCTCGCACGACGGCGGCAACTACCTGCACTGGGATTCGCAGACCTGGGTCCTAGACGCCGACGGCGAGTACGTCCGGCCGGACCTGCGCGAGAGCGGATACTGGCGCGTCGCGGGAGACGGCATCCCGGGAAGCATCGACGAGGAGACCGTCGAGCTGCTGCTCACGCACAGCTCCGGGGTCGTCGAGTTGTACTACGGCCAGGCGCTGACCCAGTCCAGCTGGGAGCTCGCGACCGACGTGGTCATCCGCAGCAAGCAGGGCGCCCTCGTCGGCGGCGCCAAGCGCCTGTACGGCATCATCGAGGGCGGCGACCTCGCCTACGTCGAGGAGCGCATCCTCGCCGACGGTCCGCTGAAGCCGCACCTCTCGGCCCGCCTCTCCCGATACATCGGCTAGCAGCGGCTTCGCCGCCCGTGCGCGATCGATACCCCAGCTGGGGTGAAGTTCGCTCACAGTCCTGGTCGTGCACAGGAGTGAATTCATCCACAGCCAGGCCTCGTGGTGCGGTGTCGCCCAGCCACGCTGTCACTGGTCCGGGCAACCGTCCGTTGCATGACCGATCCCACCCAACCTGCACTGCGACAACTACTCGACGCTCAACACGGAGTCCTGTCAGCCACCCAGGCCTGCGCGCATGGCTACACCCGCAAACACGTCCAGTACCTCGTGGAGTCGGGCCAGTGGCAGCGCCTCCTGTTTGGTGTCTACGCGGTCACCACCGGTCCCCTGTCCAGACCGATGTCGCTGCGCGCGGCACTGCTCTATGGGGGCGGCGCGGCGATCCTCAGCCATGACACCGCGGCCGAGGAATGGGGCCTTCTGCCCATCTCCCCCGATTCACCAACGCACATCACCGTGCCCTACGGGCGCTCCGCCCATCATCAGTCGACCACCGCAATTCGACGTCCGACCCGCCCACACGAGCCTGTTCCGCGAACCGGCGACACACTGCATCCTGGCGTGGTCGTGCACCGTTCCAGGGCCTACGACCACATCTCGGTTCCGACCGATCCGCCCCGTACCTCCCTCGCCGACACCGCGATCGACCTCGCTGTGGCTCAGCCCACCGCCCGGCAGGCCTACGGATCCGTCATCGCCAGCGTCACCAATGGCGGAATCCAGCTGTCCCGTTTGCGATCCCGGATCGCTGAACGCAAACCGCGACGGTTCAACCGCGCGATCGACGACGCATGCGTGGCGATCGCCGGCGGGATCCAGTCGGTGCTCGAGTCCCACTACGCCGTCGACGTCGAGCAGGCACACGGACTTCCCGACGCGACGCGCCAAGGCCCGGTGATCGTCGATGGAGTGACGCTCTACGAAGACGTCACATACTCCCTATCCGGGATGGACACGGTTGTTCGCCTCGACGGACACAAGTGGCATTCATCGCGAAAGGTGCGCCGCCGCGATCGTCGCCGCACGAACGCGGCGACCCTTGCCGGGACGGACCAGCTCATCTACGGCTGGGAAGAGGTGACCGACGACCCCTGTGTCGTGGCCGGTGAGGTGCGCACGGTGCTCGAACGCAGCGGGTGGCGGGGCACCAACCCCTGCCCGAACTGTGCGCGATCGGTACCCCTGGTGGGGTGAAAATCGCACACAGGCGCGGAGCGCAGAACGGCCCCCGAGCCGTACCCGTGCGCGGACGTTTGTCGCACGGATCCCGATCGGACTCGACCGGGGACTCGGGGGCCGGGTAGCTGCCTGGGATTCGCCAGCCGCGATGCGCGGTTGATGGAACCCCACCGTCAGCGGTAGCGGCTAGCTGACAGCCACCTCACGCGTCCTGTAGTTCTTCAACTTCAGACCACCTCCTTCCTCGTGTACGGACGAAGGTACGCCCGCCGCGAGGGCCTGGCAATCGATTAAATCGTCGCCTCTTCCTGCGCGGATGCCGACTCGCTCCCGACCGCGATCACCAGGTCGGCCCCGGTGTCCGCGGGCAGCTGATGCGTCACAACGACCACCGTGCGACCGGGGTCCACCAGGCCTGCGCCGCGGTCGAGCAGGCCCCGAAGCAGCGCCGCGCCTGCCTCCGCGTCGAGGTGCTCGGTCGGCTCGTCCAGCAACAGCACCCGCGCGGGCGATGCGATGGCCCGCGCCAGCAGCAGGCGCCGACGCTGGCCGCCGGACACCGACCGGCCCCCCGACGCCAGCGAGGTGTGCACGCCGTCGGGGAGCCCCGAAACCCAGTCCCCCAGCCCGACCTTCTCGAGCGCCGCCCGCGCGCCCTCCTCGTCCAGCTCGCCGTCCGCGACGCGCAGGTTCTCCAGCAGCGAGGTGTCGAACAGGTGGGCGTCCTCGGCGAAGAACCCCACCGCGCGACGCAGCGAGCCGGCGTCGACCGATCCGGCCGGGGTCCCGTTCACCGTCAGGGAACCGGCGACGGGGGTGAGCAGCCCCGCGAGGGTCATCAGCATCGTGGTCTTGCCCGCGCCGCTCGGTCCGACGACAACGACCCGGGCGCCCGGCGCCAGGTGCAGGTCCAGGGGCTCGGTCACCGCGCCGCCCGGCCACCCGCAGCGCAGGTTCTCGGTACGCAGGTGCACCGGCCCCTCGACGGGCGCACCCCCGGTCGGCACCGGATCCCCCGCCCGGTCGAGCAGGTCCATGATGCGCACCGACGCGAGCCTCGCCCTGGTCAGCGCGACCGCCGCCGCGGGCAGCGCGGCCGTCCCCTCGAACGCGGCGAGCGGCACCAGCACCAGGATCGCCAACGCCATCGGGGTCATCTCGCCAGGGGCCCCGCCGTCGGGGCCGTACAGCGAGATGCCGATCAGCAGCGACCCGAGCACGCTCACCCCGATGGCGAGCGGCGTCGCGGCGGCGGCGAAGGCGGACGGGACCGCGGACCGGTCGGTGGCCCTGATCGCGCGGGCCTCCCAGTCGTTGGCGGCGCCGACCGTCTCGCCGAGCCGGCCCGCGACGCGGAGTTCCGCGGCGTGGTCGAGGGCCAGCACCGCGGTCTCGCTGAACCGCGCCGACGCGACCGCGCCGTCCGCCTCCGCCATCCGCGCGGCCCTCGCGGACAGCACCGGAGCCAGCACCCCCGAGACCGCGAGCGCGACGGCCAGTACCAGCGCCGCGGCCGGCGAGATCAGCGCCAGCCCGACGGTCGCCGCGACCGTAAGTATCGCGGCGACGGCCATCGGGATCAGCGCCCGGACCACCACGTCGCCGAGGGTGTCGACGTCCGCCCCGGTGCGCGCGAGCAGGTCCCCTCGGCGCAACCCGGCCGGTGCGGCTGGGTCGCCGGTGGAGAGCCGGCGGTAGATCCGTTCGCGGGCCGCGGTTGTGCCGCGCAGCGCCGCGTCGTGGGTGGCGAGTCGTTCGAGGTAGCGGAACACACCGCGCGAGATGCCGAGGGCCCGTACCGAGACCACCGCGACCGAGAGATCCAGCACCGGCGGCATCTGCCAGGCCCTGGTGATCAGCCAGGCGGACAGCGCGGCCAGGGCGAGCGCGCTGCCGAGGGTCGCGACCCCGGCCGCGACGGCGGACAGGACCCGGCCCGGCCGCAGGTCCAGCAGCCGGAGGGCGCGCAGCAGCGGATCGCCGTTCATGCCTGCACCTCCGAGTCCCGGTCCACACCGTCGGTTCCCTCGACCGTCACCACCACGTCACCGGCCCGGAGCACCGTGTCACGGTGCCCGACCATCACCACGGTGCGGCCGCGGGCGGCGAGGCCGCACACCGACCGGAGCACCGTCGCCTCGGTCGCGGGATCGAGATGCGCGGTCGGCTCGTCGAGCAGCACCACCCTCGCGTCGGAGAGCAGCACCCTGGTCAGCGCCAGCCGCTGCCGCTGTCCCAGCGAGAGACCGAGTCCGCCCACCCCGACCCGCGTCTCCCAGCCGTCCGGGAGATCGGCCAGTACCTGATCGAATCCCGTTGCCGTGCAGGCCCTGTCGATGGCATCGACATCGGTGGTCACCGGCCCGGTGAGTTCCAGGTTCTCGCGCAGGGTGCCGGGGATCAACACCGGGTGTTGCGGCAGCCACGCCACCTCGCGCCACCACTGCTCGGCGTCGAGTGCGCGAACGGGCACCCCGCCGACCGACACCTCGCCCTCGTCCGGGGCCGCGAGGCCGAGGATCAGGTGCAGCGCGGTGGACTTGCCGGATCCGTTGGCGCCGGTGAGCACGGTGACCCGGCCCGGTTCCAGGACCGCGTCCAGCCCGCGCGGGGCCCACTGCCCGCGGGCCCGCATCCCCACCCCGCGCAGCACGATCGGGCCGTCGGGCACGGCGCGATCGCCTTCCCCCGCGACGACCGGGTCCCGGTCGTCCAGCACCCCGAAGGCCTTCTCCGCGGCCGCCATCCCGTCCTCGGCGGCGTGGAACTGCGCGCCGACCATCCGCAGCGGCAGGTACACCTCGGCGGCGAGGATCAGCGCGATCACGCCGCCGCGTAGTTCCATGCCGCCGAACACGAGTCGCAGGCCGATGCTGACCGCGACCAGCGCGACGCAGAGCGTGGCCAACAGCTCGAGCACCATCGCGGACAGGAACGCGATCCGCAGCGCCGACATGGTGGTGTGCCGGTGCGCGTCGCCCAGTGCGCGGACCCGCGCCGCCGGGCCCCGTTCGCGGCCGAGCGCCCGCAGCGTCGGCAGGCCGGCCAGCAGGTCGAGCAGCTGCGCGGACAGCGCGGTCATCGTGGTCAGCGAGGCGGCCGCCTTGCCCTTGGTGAGCAGCCCGATCAGGATCATGAAGACCGGCACCAGCGGCAGCGTGAGCGCGATGATGACCGCGGAGGTCCGATCGGCGAACAGGATCACCAGCAGGGTGAGCGGCGTGACCGTGACCGCCAGCATCAGCGCGGGCAGGTAGCCGGTGAGATACGCACGCAGACCCTCGATCCCGCGGGTGAGGACGGTGGCGAGCTCACCCCGCCGCGGGTCCAGCTCACGCGGCGGCAGTTCGCCTGCCGCGGCGAGCACCTCGCCCCTGAGCTCCCCGATGACCCTCGATGCCGAACGATGCGCGAATCGGGCGTGCGCCCAGGTGGACACCGTCCGCACCGCGACCGCGGCGGCGAGCACCGCCAGTTCGGTGCCCCACGCGGCAGGCGTCCGCGCGTCGGGGTCGGTGATCACCCCGGCCAGCACGGTGCCGATCATCAGCGCCGAGACGATGACCGTCCCCGCAGTGACCAGGGACAACGCCACCGTGAGCAGCAGGTAGCCGCGGGCCGACCTCGAGTAGTGCCAGAGCCGGGGGTCCACCGGACCGCGCCTGCGGGAGGGCTCCGCCGGCGCGGCCGGTGCGTCGAGCGACATCTAGCGCGTCTTCAGGGGCAGACCGATCGACGGCGGGATGTGCTTGGTCGAGATCCGCTGACGGAACACCCAGTACGTCCAGCCCTGGTAGATCAGCACCACCGGCGTCATGATCACCGCGGCCCAGGTCATCACCTTCAGCGTGTACGGGCTCGAGGAGGCGTTGTAGATGGTGAGGCTGTACGCCTCGTCGATCGTCGAGGGCATCACGTTCGGGAACAGGGATCCGAACAGCAGCACCACCGTGGCGATCACCGCGACGGAGGTGAGCACGAACGCCCAGCCCTCACGCGCGGCCGCGGTCAGCGCGACCACCCCGAGCAGGGCGGCCGCCGCGACGGCGACCAGGATCCACGTCCATCCCTTGCCATAGGCGATCTGGGTCCACAGCACGAAGGCGCCTGCGACCACCACCGTCGGAACAGACAGCCGCGCAGCGAGTTTCACCGCATCAGCCCGGACCTCGTCGGCCGTCTTGAGGGCGAGGAACACCGCCCCGTGCAGCGCGAAGACCAGGGCCGTTGTCGCCCCACCGAGCAGTGCGTACGGGTTGAGCAGCGCGAAGAAGCCGGAGGTCACCTGCTTGTTCTCGTCGATCGCGACGCCGCGCACGATGTTCGCGAAGGCCACGCCCCACAGCACCGCCGGCACCCACGAGCCGATCATGATGCCCCAGTCGGCCCTGGCCCGCCATCGGTCGTCGTCGATCTTCCCGCGCCACTCGATCGCACAGACCCGCAGGATCAGCGCGACGAGGATCAACAACAGCGGGATGTAGAAGCCCGAGAACAGCGTTGCATACCACTCCGGGAACGCCGCGAAGAGTGCGCCGCCACCGGTGATCAGCCAGACCTCGTTGCCGTCCCACACCGGACCGATGGTGTTGAGCATGACCCGTCGGCGGGTGTCGGTGCGGCCGAGCACCGGGAACAGCATGCCGACGCCGAAGTCGAAGCCCTCGAGGACGAAGTAGCCGACGAAGAGCACCGCGATGAGGATGAACCAGAATTCCTGAAGTCCCATGGTCTTCTCCCGCCTCAGTACGCGAACGACAGTTGTTTGGGCTCGCCCGGCTCCTCGGGCTCCTGTTCATCGCCCGGCGGATGCTTGTCGTGGTCGGACGGTCCGGCGATCGCATAGCGCCGGATCAGCATGAACCACACCACGCCGAGCGCGGCGTAGACGAGGGTGAAGACGATCAGCGAGAAGACCACGAGGCTGGTCGGGTGATCCGACACGCCCTGGTCGACGGTCAGCCGGATCTGGTCCACCCCAGTCGGATTCGGGTGCACCACCCAGGGCTGGCGGCCCATCTCGGTGAAGATCCAGCCGGCGCTGTTACCGAGGAACGGGGTGGGGATGGCCAGGAGGGACAGCCAGCCGAACCACTTCTTGTCCGGGACCCGGCCGCCGCGCGTCATCCACAGCCCGACCACCGCGAGCACGGCGGAGCCCGCGGCCCAGCCGATCATCGCGCGGAAGGTCCAGTAGGTGACGAACAGGTTGGGCTTGTAGTTACCCGGTCCGAACTGCTCCTCGTACTGGGCCTGGAGTTCGGTGACGCCCTGAAGGGTGGAGTTGGGG
This sequence comes from Rhodococcus maanshanensis NBRC 100610, assembly GCF_001894865.1. Lineage (GTDB taxonomy): Bacteria > Actinomycetota > Actinomycetes > Mycobacteriales > Mycobacteriaceae > Rhodococcus_G > Rhodococcus_G maanshanensis. The sequence continues at coordinate 8,956 of NZ_BCXA01000061.1, forward strand.
TCGCCGTTCGCCAGGAACGAGGTGAGACCGGGGATGCTGATGAGCTGAGTGATGTTCTCGCAGTTGTTCTGCGTTCCGACCGTCAGGATGGAGAAGTCGGCACCGGTCTCGGTGTGGCACAACGATTCCGCGGAAGCCATCTTCATCGGCTGCTGTTCGAACATCAGCTTCGCCTGAATGTCGCCGGTGATCGCGAGGCCGACACCCGAGGCAACCATCACCCACAGGGCGAGGATGGTGACCGGGCGGAACATCGTCCGGCCGGTGTTCTCGTGCTCCGCTGCCACTGCCTGATCGGTGGCCTCCTTGGCCCTCCGCATGCTGCGCACCATCGACCAACCGCCGATGCCCGCGACGAACGTGCCCGCGGTGAGGAGCGCGCCCGCCACCACGTGGGGGAAGGCCGCCAAAGCCGTGTTGTTGGTGAGCAGTTCCCAGATACTCGTCAGCTCGGCGCGACCGCGCTCCTCGTTGTACCGCGCGCCAACCGGGTGCTGCATGAACGAGTTCGCGGCGATGATGAAGAACGCGGAGGCGTTGACACCGATCGCGACCAACCAGATCGTCGCCAGGTGAACGAGTTTCGGCAAGCGTCCCCAGCCGAAGATCCACAGGCCGAGGAAGGTGGATTCGAGGAAGAAGGCGACCAGGCCCTCCAGGGCCAGCGGTGCGCCGAACACGTCACCGACGAACCGTGAGTACTCGCTCCAGTTCATGCCGAACTGGAACTCCTGCACGATGCCGGTTGCGACGCCAAGTGCGAAGTTGATGAGGAAGAACTTGCCGAAGAACTTGGTGAGCCGATACCAGTGATCCTTCTTGGTGATCACCCACATCGTCTGCATGATCGCGATGAGCGGGGCGAGCCCGATCGTCAGCGGGACGAGAATGAAGTGGTAGACGGTGGTGATTCCGAATTGCCACCGAGATACGTCCAGTGCGTCCATGGCTTCTCCCATGCAGTGCCCGTAGGACAGGCGTGACCGGGGCCGAGTCGTGGGCTGACGCCTCAGTCCCGCTTCAAAAGGTACGTCCTGCGACCTCTTGCCGCAGGCCTTTATCTACTACCGACAGTAGTAGCGGAGTCAAGTCGCCCGCGCCGTCCCCGACCGCGCTCAGACGGCGTCCGGCATCGCCCCGACGGTCTCCGCCGACAGGTCGACCAGCGCCGACAGCTCCTCGGCGATCTCCGGCACCGCCGTCACCCGGCCGTTGAGCGCCCGCACCCGTGCGGCGAGAGTCACACTCGAGAGCAGCCAGACACCGTCCGCCAGAATGAGATCCGCGGGCCGCAGCGGCGCCACCTCGGTGCGGAACCGATGCTCGCCCGCGATCTCGAACAGCGCCCGCTGGGTGGTTCCCGGCAGGATCCCCTGATCGATCGGCGGGGTGATCAGCGTGCGTCCGCGCGCGACGACGACCGTGGAGCGGGGGCCCTCGAGCACGAGACCCTCGCTGCTGGTGAAGATGACGTCGTCGGCGCCGAGCGAGTTCGCGTGCCGCAGCGCCGCCATGTTGGTCGCGTAGGACAGCGTCTTCGCGCCGAGCAGCTGCCAGGGGGCCAGCGCCGCCAGTTCCACCGAGAACCCTCGGGGCAGGGTCACCACCGCGATCCCGTCGCGCCTGGCGGCCGCGACCCGCTCGTCGATGGGGCCGATCGTGAGGTAGCCGGTCGGCCCCCCACCGATCTCGCGGCCGCGGCTGAGCACCAGCCGCATCAGCCCCTCGCCGCCGCCGTCCCACTCCGCGAGGGCGGTCTTCACGGCGGCACGCCAGCGGCCCAGGTCCTGCTCCGGCAGGTCCATCGCCGCCGCGGAGGAGTTCATCCGTTCGAGATGCAGCTCGATGGTGCACGGGGAACCGCCTCGCACCAGCACGGTTTCGAACACTCCGTCACCACGCACGGCCGCCAGGTCGTCCGCGTAGAGCAGCGGGACGTCGGGGTCGTGCACCTTGCCGTCGAGGGTCACCAGTACGCGCGGGGCCATGCCAACAGCCTAGGACGACCGACCGGCGGAGGCCGGACGCTCCTACTATGGAACTGTGTCCGAGTCGCCGAGCGTCGCCCCAAGTCCGCTGCTGTCCCTCTCCGGCGCCGTCGCCGGTCCCGATGATTCCCTCGACGCCGGGGTGGCCTGGCACTACGGCGACCCGCTGCGTGAGCAACGCAACGCCGAGACCGGCGCCGCCATCGTGGACCGCTCTAATCGCTTCGTGCTCTCCATCGGCGGTGCCGAGCGCCTGACCTGGCTGCACACCATCTCCAGCCAGCACATCGCACAGCTGCCCGACGGCGGTTCCGCGGAGAATCTGAGCCTCGACCTGAACGGCCGGGTCGAGGAGCACTTCGTGCTCACCGATCTGGACGGGGTCACCTGGATCGACACCGAGCCCACCCATGGCCCCGGCCTGCTGGCCTTCCTCCAGAAGATGGTGTTCTGGGCGAAGGCCGAGCCGGCCGCCGCGCCCGAGATGGCCGTCCTCAGCCTGCTGGGCCCCGACGTGCGCAGGCCGAAACTCCTTGCCGCGCTCGGCATCGCCGCACTTCCGCCCGTCTACGGGGCGGTTGCGCTGCCCGGCGGCGGCTTCCTGCGCTCGATGCCGTGGCCCGGCGAGCACGCCTTCGATCTGATCGTGCCCCGCGACCGGCTCTCCCACTGGTGGGAGACGCTGACAGCCGCGGGCGCCGCACCCGCGGGCAGTTGGGCGTTCGAGGCCCTGCGGGTGGCCGCCGTGCGCCCCCGGATCGGCGTGGACACCGACGAGCGCACCATCCCGCACGAGGCCCGCTGGATCGGCGGCATCGCCGAGCACGGGGCCGTGCACCTGGACAAGGGGTGCTACCGCGGGCAGGAGACCGTCGCCCGGGTGCACAACCTCGGCAAGCCGCCCCGGCACCTGGTGCTGCTGCATCTCGATGGTTCCGCGGACACCCGTCCGGAGCCGGGCGACCCGGTCACCGCGGACGGCAGGGCCGTCGGGCACCTGGGCACCGTCGTCGACCACCACGAGCTCGGCCCCATCGCACTGGCCCTGATCAAGCGCACCGTGCCCGCCGACACCGCGCTGCTCGCCGGCTCGGTGGCCGCCTCGATCGATGCCGACTCGGGGCCGAGCTACGACGCCGTGCAGGCGGGCCGGGCCGCCGTCGACCGGTTGCGCGGCCGGTGAGCGGCGCGGGGCGCGATACCGGTCGCGTCGAGGCCGTCTGCGTGGTGCACGCCGAGCGCGACAGCGGCACCAAACGGGTGCCGCGCACCGCGATCGACAAGCGCCCGGTCGACGGGCCGGTACGGATCGGGCCCGCGGGGCTGACCGGGGACCACATCTGCGACACCGAGTTCCACGGCGGGACGTACAAGGCGGTGTACGCGTACCAGCAGGACGAGGCGCAGCGGTGGGAGTCGGAACTGGGACGCCCGCTGCCCGCCGGCTGGTTCGGCGAGAACCTCCGGGTCAGCGGGATCGCCGCGAGCGACGCGGTGATCGGCGAACGCTGGCGACTGGGTGACGGCGATCTCGCGGCCGAGCTGGAGGTGAGCGGCCCGCGGACCCCGTGCGGCACCTTCGGCGTGTGGTCCGGCGAACCCCGCTGGGTCAAGCGCTTCGCCGACCGCGCCGACACCGGCGCCTACCTGCGGGTGGTCCGCGGCGGCCTGGTCACCGCGGGCGACGCGATCCACCGCGTGCACGTGCCTGCCCACGGGGTGACCGTGCGCGACCTGTTCACCGGGCGGAACCAGGAAGGTCTGGCCGCAATGCTCGAGCAGCAGCCCGACCTGTCGCCTACTGTCGCAGACAAGGCACGCCGACGGATCGCCGGACGGAAGGTGCAGGTGGAGTATTGAGCGTCGAACTGGTCGAAGTGGATCGCTCCGGTTTCCGCGAGTGCGTGCACCGCGGTTCGGTGGTCGTGCTGGACCCGGACGGCGAGGTGATCCTGGCCCTCGGCGAGGTACACACCCCGATCTACCCCCGTTCGTCGAACAAACTCATGCAGGCCGTGGCCCTGCTGCGCAGCGGATTCGACCCGGCCGACAACCGGGAACTGGCGATCGCTGCCGGCTCCCACGAGGGTGAGCCCGAGCACGTGGCTGTGGTGCACCGGCTGCTCACCCGCAACGGGCTCGCCGAGAACCAGCTGCGCTGCCCGCCCGAGCTGCCCTCGAACGACACCGCACGGGCCCGCGTGCTCGCCTCTGGGGCGCTACCGCGGCGGATCTTCATGAACTGCTCCGGGAAGCACGCGGCGATGCTCGCGGCCTGCGTCGCCCGCGACTGGCCGCTGGAGAGCTACCTGGAGCCCGCACACCCCATTCAGACGGCAGTGGTGGACACCATTGCCGAACTGGCGGGTGAGACGGATTCCGAGCTGGGCATCGACAGCTGCGGCCTCCCGATCGTGCCGCTCTCGCTCACCGCCCTCGCGCGCGGATTCGCCGCGTTGGCCACCGCGGCCGCAGGCAGCCAGGAACGGGCGGTGGCCGATGCGGTCCGCGAACAACCGTGGCTGATGTCCGGCACCGGGCACGACGACTTCCTGCTGATGAGTGCCGTACCGGGCCTGCTCTGCAAGGTGGGCGCCGACGGGGTGCACGCGGGCGCACTGCCCGACGGCACCTCCTTCGCGCTCAAGATCGACGACGGCGGCGAACGCGCCCGACTGCCGCTCACGGCCGCGCTGCTGCATCGGCTCGGGGTCGCCTGGACCGAGGATCTGGCCGAACTCGCCTCGCCACCGGTACTGGGTGGGGGTGTTCGGGTGGGCACGATCCGGGCGATTCCCGGCGTTCTGAGATAAATCAGACACCCAACCCGGCCTGGGGTGGGAGCGCCCGCCGAGTTCTCAGGCTAGAGTGTGTGTCAGGAAGAAATACACACTCAAACGGGGCCGCCAAAAATTCCCAGGCCGCCCCGCGGAAGCGCGAGGGGGTTGGCCATGGGCCGCGGCCGGGCTAAGGCAAAGCAGACCAAGGTTGCACGCGAGCTCAAGTACAGCTCGCCGTCCACGAACTTCGACAGCCTGCAAAAGGAACTGTCCGGAGGTTCGTCCAGCTCCCACCGGAACGGGGTCCTCGCCGACCAACGTTCCGAGGACACTGCGTCGCGCTGGGACGACGACGAAAACGACGACTGGCGCCGCTGACACGGCGCAGTACAGGAATGCGGGGTAGCCCACCGGCTCCCCCGCATTTCGGCATGTACGGTCGGCGTGCAATCTCGATCTGCTGATCACATAAACGAACGGACCGTTGACCTCCCGCCAGGGTGGTCAACGGTCCGTTTGTTTGTTTGTCCTGTCGGATCAGAAGCGCGGGTGGTCCCCGACCATGCGAACCAGGTCGGTTCCGTCCTGCTTGTCCGATGCCTTGGCCACGGTGCCGAGCGTCCAGCAGTCGATGTGACGGGCGGTCAGCACCGCCAGCGCACGATCGACGTCCTCGGGCGCCACGATGGCGACCATGCCGACGCCCATGTTGAACGTCTGCTCCATCTCGGCCCGCTCCACCCGGCCGCGCTGCGCGATCATCGCGAACACCGGCGCCGGGCTCCAGGTGCCGCGGTCGAGCTCGGCGACGAGCCCCTTCGGCATGACCCGGGCCAGGTTGTTCGCCAGGCCGCCGCCGGTGACGTGGCAGAACGTGCGCACGTCGGTCTCGGCGATCAGGGCCAGGCAGTCCTTGGCGTAGATCTTGGTCGGCTCGAGGAGCTCCTCACCGAGGGTCCGGCCGAACTCCTCGACGTGGCCGCCGAGCGACATGCGGTCGATCTCGAGCAGCACCTTGCGGGCCAGCGAGTAGCCGTTGGAGTGCAGGCCCGACGAGCCCATGCCGATCACCACGTCGCCGGGGCGCACGCGCTGCGGGCCGAGCACGGCATCCGCCTCGACGACGCCGACGCCGGTGGCGGAGAGGTCGTAGTCGCCGTCCGCCATCAGCCCGGGGTGCTCAGCGGTCTCGCCGCCGAGCAGCGCACAGCCGGCGATGATGCAGCCGTCGGCGATGCCCTTGACCAGCTCGGCGACCCGCTCCGGGACGACCCGGCCCACGGCGATGTAGTCCTGCAGGAACAGCGGCTCGGCGCCGCACACCACGAGGTCGTCGACGACCATCGCGACCAGGTCGAGGCCGAGGGTGTCGTGCTTGTCCATGGCCTGCGCGACGGCGATCTTGGTGCCGACGCCGTCGGTGGACGCCGCGAGCAGCGGCTCCTTGTACCCGCCCTTGAGCGCGAACAGCCCGGCGAACCCGCCGAGGCCGCCGATCACCTCGGGGCGGCTCGCCTTCTTGGCCAGCGGGGCGAACAGCTCGACGGCCCGGTCTCCGGCCTCGATGTCCACCCCCGCCGCCGCGTAGGAGGCGCCGGTGGGGCGGTCGTTGTCGTCGGTCATCGGATTCGCTGCTCCAGCCATCTTCTCGGCGGCGCCTTGGGGCACCGCATGGTGATCTACGTGTTGGCGCTACGCGCCTACGGTCGACTCAGCGCACTCGCGTTGTCGTTGTCCTGCGTCGCCGCGGCGCCCGCGGTGCTCTCCAGCATTCCCTCGAGCACGTTCTTACCCATCGAGGTCTCGGTCGGCAGCGCAATCGGGTAATTACCGTCGAAACACGCCGAGCACAGTCGGGACGCGGGCTGCTCGGTGGCGGCGATCATGCCCTCGATCGAGACGTATCCGAGGGTGTCGGCACCGATCGAACGGCGCACGCCCTCGAGCATCTCGTCCATGCTGTGACTGGTCACGCCGTCGGCATCGCTTGCCCCCGCGCCGTTGGCGATCAGCTCCGCGGGCGAGGCGAAGTCGATGCCGTAGAAGCAGGGCCACTTGACCGGCGGCGAGGCGATCCGCACGTGGATCTCCAGCGCGCCCGCCTCGCGGAGCATCCGGATCAGCGCGCGCTGGGTGTTGCCGCGGACGATGGAGTCGTCCACGACGATCAGGCGCTTGCCGCGGATGACCTCTTTGAGCGGGTTGAGCTTGAGCCGGATGCCGAGCTGACGGATGGTCTGCGACGGCTGGATGAAAGTGCGGCCGACGTAGGCGTTCTTCATCAGGCCCTGGCCGTAGGGGATGCCGGAACCCTGCGCGTAGCCGACCGCGGCCGGGGTGCCGGACTCGGGAACCGGGATGACCAGGTCACCCTCGATCGGGTGCTCCTTGGCCAGCCTGCGACCGATCTCGACGCGGGTGGCGTGCACCGACCGGCCGCTGATGGTGCTGTCCGGGCGGGCCAGGTAGACGTACTCGAAGACGCAGCCCTTGGGCGTCGGCGCGGCGAAACGCGAGGAGCGGACGCCGTCGGCGTCGATGGCGAGCAGCTCGCCCGGTTCGATCTCGCGGACGAACGAGGCGCCGACGATGTCGAGCGCGGCGGTCTCGCTGGCGACGACCCAGCCGCGGTCGAGCCTGCCGAGGCACAGCGGGCGGACCCCGTGCGGGTCGCGGGCCGCGTACAGGGTGTGCTCGTCCATGAAGGTCAGGCAGAACGCGCCGCGCAGGGTCGGCAGCAGCTCCATCGCGGCCTGCTCGATGGTGCGGTCGGCCGCCGCGTGCGCCAGCAGCGCGCCGACGATGTCGGAGTCCGAGGTGGCGCCGCCCGGCCGCTTGTCGTTGATCAGCCCGGCCGCGCGCGCTCTGGTGGCCAGCTCCGCCGTGTTGACCAGGTTGCCGTTGTGGCCGAGGGCGATGCCCGTGCCCGCCGCCGTGGTCCGGAAGATCGGCTGGGCGTTCTCCCATGTGGTCGACCCGGTGGTCGAGTAGCGACAGTGCCCGACGGCGACGTGCCCCGGCATCGCGCCGAGGGTCTGCTCGTCGAACACCTGGCTGACCAGGCCGAGGTCCTTGAAGACCAGCACCTGCGAACCGTCAGCGACGGCGATGCCTGCCGCCTCCTGACCACGGTGCTGCAGCGCGTAGAGGCCGTAATAGGTGAGCTTCGCCACATCCTCGCCGGGAGCCCAGACGCCGAAGACGCCACACTCCTCGCGAGGCGGCTGCTCGTCCTGATCCGACAGGTCTGCGGGTGCGAGAAGATTCGGGCTGTTGACCGACAATTCGGCTTGAGTCACCGGGGTTGCTCCCTAGGGGGTGGGATGGGGGGCAAGGTCATTCTACGGGTTAACGGCGGGTGTACTGACCACAGGCCTCCGGCCCTCAGAAGCGGAGCAGCGGCAGCCAGTGCTCGATCTCGCGGGCCCTGGTGCCCGACGCCGTCAGCGCGCCCGTCGCCGAGGCGGCGTCGAACGTCAGTCCCCCGGTCACCAGCAGCAGCCAGCTCCGCGGATCGGTCTCAACCACGTTCGGCGGGGTGCCCCTGGTGTGCCGCGGTCCCGCGACGCACTGCACCGCCACGAACGGCGGCACCCGCACCTCCACCGAGGAGCCGGGCGCGGTGTTCTCGAGGGTCCTGGCGCTGAGCCGGACGGCGGCCGCGAGCTGGGCCCGGCTCGGCGCAGGAGCGTCGGCGTCGGCCAGCCAATCGCGGACCTCGAGCAGCGCCGCCCTCAGGTCGGCGGGGTCGATCTTCTTGCGTGCGGTCACCGCACGAACCCAGCGGCGGCCGGGTCCGCGGCCTGACCGGGTCGAACAGCAGGCCGGTTCGCCGATCGGCGCGAGATCCGCGCGAGCAGGCCTGCCCGCACCCCAGGCCATTCTTCGTCCGTCACCGAGTAGACGATCGTGGTCCGCACCGTGCCGTCACGCCGACGGGCGTGCCGACGGAGCGCACCCTCCTCGGTCGCGCCGATCGCGGCGACGGCTGCGCGCGAGCGAACGTTCTCGTCGTCGACGTTCAGCTCCGCCCGCCGCGCCCCAAGAGTGTCGAAAACATGTTCCAGCACAAGAAGTTTCGACTCGGCATTGATCGCCGTGCCCCGCACGCGGGAGGCGAGCCATGTGTAGCCGACCGTCACCCGGCCGTGCAGCTCGCTCATGTTGTAGATCGAGGTGGTACCGACGATCTCACCGGTCGCGGCGTCCACCTGCGTCAGTGTCTGCCGCCCGGACCGCAGCGCGTGGTCGACCGAGGCCACCGACGGCGGCTCCGACTCGATCCCATACGGGAAGTACCGCAACGTCTCGGGATCATCGTGCGCCCTCGCCAGCCCGTCGACGTCAGCGATCGTCGTCGGACGCAGCAACACGAATTCCCCGTGCAGTGTCGGCGCCTCGCTCCAGTGGTCCGTCACGATTCCCCCTCTGTCTGCGTCACTTCTCCGGCCCCTGTGTTCCCGCCCGCGCCTCGATCGCCGCGCGGACGCGTTCGGTGTCGCCTGCGGTCCAGCCGTCCGGACCGGCCACCGCGACCCAGCCGTCGAGCACGGTGGTGCCGTAGTTGTGTCCGTGACCGTCGGGCACCCCCGCGGCGTTGGCGAGGTCGGCGGCGACCTGCCAGAACGTCACGAACGGGAACCACCGCATGCTCGGCAGCCGGTCCGCGCCCGGCGCCTCCGAGAGCCAGTCGGGGCGGTTGAAGATCAGGTCGGGGCTCCACCACACCACCGGGTCCGACGGGTGCTGGATGTAGAGCACCCGCGGCTTCATCCAGGGCGAGGGCGGACTCCCGATCGAGGCGGCGTCGTTGGCGAAACGGACCACCAGCCCGTCGGCGTACTCCGGTTCGACCTGCCGTGTGCCGGGGTCCCGCCGCGCGACGAGCTGGCTCCACAGGGTGTTCGAGTTCGGTGGACCAACCCACAGCACCCCGTCGACGGTCTCCCGGATGTCGGAGAGGCCGTCGAACGCCGCCTCGCCTGCCTGCGTGCCGAGGCTCTCGCCGTAGATCAGCAGCTCGGGCCTGGTCTCCGCAGGCTCGCGCAGCCAGCGCTCGTGCACGCGGCCGATCAGCGCGCGGCCGGCCTCGGCGGCCTTGTTCCGGTCCGCGAGGAACGAGATCCAGCTGGGCAGGTACGAGTACTGGCTGGCGACGAGCGCGCTGTCACCGTTGTGCACCAGCTCGATCGCCTCTGCCGCGGTCGGGTTGACCCAGCCGGTGCCGGTGGTCGGGATGACCACGAGGACGCTGCGCTGGAAGGCCCCGGTGCGCTCGAGCTCGGAGATCACCACGTCCAGTCGGGCGTCGGTGTCCGCCGCCGTCTCGAGCCCGGCGTAGACCCGGATCGGCTCGAGCGCCTGCTTCCCGTTCACGGCCGCCAGCTCGTCGGCGTGCATGCCCCGCGAGACGAAGTTGCGGCCCTCGAAGCCGAGCGACTCCCAGCTCGCGTACGAGGCGGGACTGCCGGACCGCTCGGGTTCGGTCGGCGCCACGACACCCTCTCGGGTGGTGTTGTTCTGCAGGCTGAAGGCGGAGTTGATCGCCGCGTACGCGGCATCGAACAGCACGTCCGTCACCATGGTGTAGCTGAGGAACGCGACCAGCACCACGCCGATCGGGGCTGCGGCGGAACGCGGCACCTTCAGCCACCGGTTCAGGTAGCGGGCGATCAGCCTGACCAGGTCCCGCAGCACCCGCCACAACGAGATCAGCAGCGCCGCGATCAGCATGCTCAGGAACAGCGTCCGCAGGTACCCGGTGGTGGTGGTGCCCTCGGCGTCGGTCAGCGCGGCCAGCTCCCGCTGCCAGGCGGCCGCGACGATGAGCATGCCGATCGACACCAGCAGCGACAGGGTCGGCACCGCGATCTTGAGTGCCAGCTGGACCTTCGCGGGCGGTGGCCACCAGGGCAGCCGCGCCAGCAGGAACCGGCTGACCGCCCACCCGACCGCGGTTCCGACGCCGTAGCCGATGGCCGCGGTGATGCCGCCGATCAGGCCCTGATAGAGCCAGTCCCGGGGAAGCAGGGACGGCGTCAGCGACCAGCAGAAGAACAGCGCCGCGAACGCGATGCCCGTGTAGTCCAGCCGCAGCAGACCCCAGGCCCAGCCCACGAAGGGGTGCCGCTGCCGCAGCTCCTCGGGAGAGGCGAGGACCTCGACCCAGCTGGACTGCTCGTGCTTCGTCCCGGCCGCTCCCCCGGTCTGCTTGGTCTCGACCTCTCCCCCGGTCAAGGACTCAGCCGAAGAGTTCGGGGAGCGTCGCCTCCGACAGTTCGCGCAGCTCGGCCATGGTCACCGAGAACTGGCCCTGGACCTCGATCGAGTCCGAACCCTCGTCGACGACGCCGATGCGCACCCACGGCAGGCCGCGGGCGGTGCACATGCCGGTGAACCGGGTCTCCTCGGTGCGCGGCACCGCGACCAGGACACGTCCCGCCGACTCGGAGAACAGCGTGACGAACGGGTCAGCGTCCTCGGGGAGCAGGATCCGGCAGCCGGTCTCGCCCGCCAGCGCGGCCTCGACGACCGCCTGGGCGAGGCCGCCCTCGGACAGGTCGTGCGCGGCGCTGATCAGCCCGTCCCGCGAGCCTGCCAGCAGGATGTCGGCGAGCAGCTGCTCGCGCGCCAGGTCGACCTTCGGCGGCACGCCACCGAGGTGATCGTGCTCGACCTGCGCCCAGATCGAGCCATCAAGCTCATCGCGAGTCTCCCCCAACAGGATCAGGGTCTCGCCGGGCTCGAGGCCGAGCCCGGTGGGGATGCGGCGGTGCACGTCGTCGATCACGCCGAGCACGGCGACCACCGGGGTCGGCAGGATCGCCGTCGAGCCGGTCTGGTTGTAGAAGCTGACATTGCCACCGGTGACCGGGATGCCGAGTGCGGCGCAGCCGTCCGCCAGGCCGCGCACGGCCTGCTGGAACTGCCACATCACGCCCGGGTCCTCCGGCGAACCGAAGTTGAGGCAGTTGCTGACGGCCTTCGGGGTCGCACCGGTGACCGCGACGTTGCGGAACGCCTCGGCCAGCGCCAGCTGGGCACCTGCGTACGGGTCGAGCAGGGTGTAGCGGCCGGAGGCGTCGGTGGCCAGCGCGATACCGCGGCCGGTCTCCTCGTCGATCCGGATGACGCCCGCGTCGGCCTGCTCGGCGAGCACGGTGTTGCCGCGCACGTAGCGGTCGTACTGCTCGGTGATCCACTTGCGGCTGCACAGCTGCGGCGAGGCCACCATGTTCAGCAGCGTCGTCTTCAGCTCGTCCGGCGTGGTCGGGCGGGCCAGGGCGGCGGTGGTGTCGGCGACGAGCGCGTCCTGGGTCGCGGGCCGCTGCACGGGACGCTCGTAGACCGGGCCCTCGTGCGCGACGGTGCGCGGCGGGACGTCCACGACGTTCTCGCCGTGCCAGTCGATGGTGAGCCGGTCGCCGTCGGTGACCTCACCGATGACGGTGGCGAGCACGTCCCACTTGCGGCAGACCTCCATGAACGCGTCCACGTTCTCGGGGGTGACCACGGCACACATCCGCTCCTGCGACTCGCTGGAGAGGATCTCGGCCGCGGTCATGCCGGTCGCGCGGGTCGGCACCTTGTCCAGGTCGATGTGCATGCCGCCGTCGCCGGCCGCCGCGAGCTCGGAGGTGGCACAGGACAGCCCGGCGCCGCCGAGGTCCTGGATGCCGACGACCAGCTTCGCCTTGTACAGGTCGAGGCAGCACTCGATGAGCACCTTCTCGGTGAACGGGTCGCCGACCTGGACGGCGGGCAGCTTCTTCGGGCGGCCGCCGGAGGACTCGTCGAAGGTCTCCGAGGCGAGCACGGAGACGCCACCGATGCCGTCGAGGCCGGTCCGCGCGCCGAACAGGATGATCTTGTTGCCGGCGCCGGAGGCGAAGGCGAGGTGCAGGTCCTCGACGCGCATCGCGCCCGCGCACAGCGCGTTCACCAGCGGGTTGCCCGCGTAGGAGGCGTCGAAGACCGTCTCGCCGCCGACGTTCGGCAGGCCGAGGGAGTTGCCGTAGCCGCCGATGCCGCGGACCACGCCGTCGACCACCCGGCGGGTGTCGGGCGCGTCCGCCGCGCCGAAGCGGAGCTGGTCCATGACCGCGATCGGGCGGGCGCCCATCGCCATGATGTCGCGGACGATGCCGCCGACGCCGGTCGCCGCACCCTGGTAGGGCTCGATGTAGGACGGGTGGTTGTGCGACTCGACCTTGAAGGTGACCGCCCAGCCGTCGCCGATGTCGACGACGCCCGCGTTCTCACCGATGCCCGCGAGCATCGAGGAGCGCATCTCGTCGGTGGTGGTCTCGCCGAAGTAGCGCAGGTGCACCTTGGAGGACTTGTAGGAGCAGTGCTCGCTCCACATCACCGAGTACATCGCGAGCTCGGCATCGGTCGGGCGCCGACCGAGGATCTCCTTGATCCGGGCGTACTCGTCTTCCTTGAGTCCCAGTTCCTTGAAGGGCTGGGCGACATCCGGGGTCGCTGCGGCCTTGGTGACGGTGTCGACCTGCACGGTGCTCGTCTCTGAAGACACGGGGAGTCGGGTCCCTTCCCTGGAGGAGTCAAATCGGCCGCGGCTGGCGCCACGCTGCCTGGGCAAAGTCTAACCGCCAGGACAGCGTGCCCCCGCACTGGTAGTGGCCACCCCGCACCACCGCGGCACCCGTCACTGCTCGTCGGGGTACTCCACCCGCAGCAGCCGCGCGTCTCCCGTGGTCGCAGGGTCGGGGCGGTCTGCCTGATCCGTGGCCTTCATCTGCAGACCGTTCAGGTCGGTGCGCATGTAGATGACGTTGTAGCGGTCCCAGGTGGTGGCCACGAACTCCAGGTACTGGCCCGTGGCCCACGGGTGCATGAAGCCGCCGTAGAGGGCGGGCACCAGCGTCCCGCTGAGAATGGTCTGCTTACCGCTCCACGGGCCCTCGAGCCGGTCCGCCTGCCGGATCACGAGCGAGTTGGTGGCATCTGTGTACATCGCGACGTACTTGCCCAGGTAGCCGTTCCACTGCACAGCGAGCTCGCTGACCGGCGAGCCGATCACCGGCGCCGCCTGCGCGAGATCGGTGCCCCAGGTGCTGCCGTTCCAGTACGTGTACGCGTTCAGGTCGCGGATCTGACCGGCCGGGACGCGGGCGAGCAGCGCGGTGCCCTGCCTGCCGGACTCGGTGCCGTACTCGTAGACGAAGCCGTCCCTACCGTCGACGAAGGCGCTCTGCTGGAACTTCGAATTGCCAGGGCTGACCGCAGGGAAGCCGGGGACGTCGATGCCCTCGATGTTGGTACGGATGGTCGCGGGGTCCGCGGTCCAGTTCTCACCGTTGTCCGTCGAGTACGCGATGGCCGAGTAGTTCGTGGTCCAGTTACCCGGGGTGTCCCAGGACCGCACCGACATGAAGCGGACGTACTGCACCCCGTTCACCGCGATGCCTGCGGTCGGGATGGTCGTGTACTCGCCGGGGATCGCGAAGCCGGGGATGATCTCCTTGGAGTTGTTCGGACCGCTCAGGGGCGAACTGTCGATCCGCATGCCGTCGGACAGCACGGTGTCGGAACTGCGGAACAGGACGTTGCTCCGCCAGTCGTCGCCGTCCGCCTCGCAGTCGCCGACGGTGTCGCCGAACGCCATCAGGACGTCGTGGCGGCCGAGGGCGTTGCCGTTGTCCCACATGATGCCCAGGTCGGTGCCCGAGACGTTGAAGCGCGCGATGGTGTTGTTCGGGCTGCCGGGACCGGTGACCATCTCGATCGCCTTGGTCCTGCCGGTCAACTGCGGGACGCCGCCGTCCGGCGGCCCGGTGATCCACGGCATCAGCCCGGCCAGCGAGCCGGTGCTGCTACCGCTGCTGCCGCCGGAACTGCCCGATTCGCCCTGACCGCATGGGCCGCCCTCCGCCGCCGAGGCAGGCGAGACCGCCGATGCCGCAAGGGCAACCGCGACCGCCGCCGCGGACAGGACCGATGACCAAGACCGACTCAGCGCACGCACAGAGATGTTCCTCTCGTGGTTCTGCAGGGGGCGCGGAAATGAACGCGGCCCAGCCAAACACGGGAGAACTGTTACTGAGGTGACCGTTGGGGCAATTGTTACTAAACGTCAACAAACAAGTCCGCCCGGGCGGCCTAGTCCGCCGGTGCCAGGAAGGCCGCGAGCGCCTCGGCGTACGAGGCCACGTCGGCCGCCCCCATCAGCTCCCGCGCCGAGTGCATCGCGAGCTGCGCGGCCCCCACGTCGACGGTGGACAGCCCGGTCCGCGACGCCGTGATCGGTCCGATGGTGGAACCGCACGGCAGGTCCGCCCGGTGCACGTAGCGCTGCAGCGGCACCCCCGCCTGATCGCAGGCGAGGGCGAAGGCGCCGGCTCCGGCCGCATCGGTGGCGTAGCGCAGGTTCTGGTTGACCTTGAGCACCGGACCGCCGTTGATCTGGATCCGGTGCGCGGGCTCGTGCCGGTCCGGGTAGTTCGGGTGGGTCGCGTGCGCCATGTCCCCCGACGCGCACACCGAGCCCGCCATCGCGCGCATGAAGTCCTCCCGGCCACCGCCGCGCGCCAGCACGATCCGCTCGAGCACCGAGTTCAGCAGGTCGGAGAAGGCGCCGCGGTCGGACATGCTGCCGACCTCCTCGTGGTCGAACAGCACCAGCACCGGGATCGCCTCGGCCGGGTTCTCCACCGCGGCGAGCAGCGCCCGGCTGCCCGCGTAGCAGGTGCCCTGGTTGTCCAGGCGCGGCGCGCTGACCAACTCGTCGTGCAGCCCGACCACCGCGCTCGGTGCCAGGTCGTGGGTCATCAGTTCCCAACCGAGCACCGCGCCCGGATCGACGCCCGCCTCCTCGGCGAGGAAGCCGAGGAACCGCCGCGGCGAGGACCCGACACCCCAGATCGCGTTCACGTGCCGCTGCGGGTCGAGCTGCACCCCCTTGCGATCCTCCGACAGGTGGATCGCCAGCTGCGGCACCCGCAGGATCGGCCGGTCCACCCGGATCAGCTTCTCCTGCAGCGTGTTTCCGTCGCGGATGCTCAGTCGGCCGGAGATGCCGAGATCACGGTCCAGCCAGGAGTTCAGCCACGCACCGCCGTACGGCTCGAGGCCGACCAGCTGCCAGCCTGCGGATTCGAGGTCCGGGTGCTGCTTGACCCGCAGGTTCGGGCTGTCGGTGTGCCCGCCGACGATCCGGAACGGCGCCGCCTCCCGCCCGCTGGCCTCGGTGCTCCACGCGACCAGCGAGCCGCCGCGCACCAGGAAATAGCGACCCGGCGCCGACGGCCAGCCCTGGGCCTCGCGCAGCCGCACGAACCCCGCGGCGGTCAGCTCGGCCGCGACCGTTTCGCAGACGTGGAACGGCGACGGTGACGCGTCGACGAAGGAGCAGAGCCCGGATGCGGTGGCGTCGGTGAGCTGCGGCATGAGTCGATCCTAGTGACCGGGTCGACCCCGTCAGTGGCTGCCCGACACGCAGAACCTGTTCCCGTCGGGGTCGGTGAGGGTGACCCACCGGAAGCCGTCCATGTCGTGCCGCTCGTACTCCTGCGCTCCGGCCGCGGTCAGCCGGGCCACCTCGGCGTCGAGGTCCTCGGTGATCAGGTCGAGGTGCACCCGGTTCTTGCCCGGCGTGGGGTCCGGCACCTTCTGGAAGGCCAGCTTGTGCGCGGCATCCGGCACGTCGACCATGTAGAACCAGCCGTCGTTCTCCTGCTCGATCCGGCCTCCGACCTGCTCCGCCCACCACGCGGCGAGGGGGCCCGGTTCGGCGCTGTCGAAGGTGATCATGCCCAGTGTCAGTGTCATGACCGAACGCTACCGCCGGGCACCGACATTCGGCGCGGTCATCGAGCGCGTCCACCGGGCCACGTGTCTGGCTCGAAAGCCAGATTTCCACGCGCCTGCCGTGCCGATCTGTGAGACTGCTCGGGTCGTGGTGCCGACCGCGAAAGGGTTGCACCCAAAGGGCGAACGAGGCGAAGATGCGCAACTACGCTCAGAGCGTTCTGGGGCATGACATGCCCGACGAGCTCCAACGACTTCGACTGCTCGAGTCGTTCACAGATCCGGTGACGTTGCCCGTTCTGGAATCGCTCGGGGTCGGATCGACATGGCGATGCCTCGATGTCGGCGCAGGAGCCGGATCGGTCGCGCGCAGCCTCGCCTTCAGCGCGGCTGACGGCAGCGTCATCGCCACCGACGTGGAGTTCGCTTCTTGCCGACCGATATCCACAATCTGAAGCCGACAGCGCACGACATCACCGTCGATGACTTCCCGCCCGCCTCGTTCGATCTGGTTCATACGCGGCTCGTCCTCGAGTACCTTCCTGCGCGCGACGAAATCTTGCGCCGCATGGCCGGGTGGCTCGCCCCGGGAGGTTGGTTGTGTCTCGGAAGTCTCGACATCAGCGAGGGCCTGTCCTCTCCGTTTCCACCCGTTCGTGCGGCGATGACGAGTCTCGCCGCAGCGATGCGCGCACACCTCGGCGCGGACATCGGATATGGGCGGCGCGCAACGGGAGCGATGCGCGAACTCGGGCTACGCGACGTCACGCTCACGGGTGTGCCGTTCCTCCTCGGCGACGGGGGCAGCGGAGACCGGTTCTTCGGCGCGATGCTGAACCGATTCCAACCGCTCCTTCGCGCATCCGGTCACGTTTCTGCCGCAGACGACATGGAGAAGGGACTCGAGTGGCTCGCCCAGCCATCCGGAATCGACTTCGGCGGCATCCTCACAACAACGTTCGGGCGTCGCTGACCGCGAGGGTCGTCGCAGGGGCGGGACCCACAGGACGGCGCCGGGGCCGTTGCCCTGCCGTCGATTACCGTTGGAGCGCAGGGTCGATACCGCCGATGACCCCAGATCACCGCGAAGACCGGAGCCCTCGATGACCGAATCGCCCCGCCCGCCACGGGCTCCCGAGTCCCAGACGGTGACCAGCCCCCTCTCCCCCGCCGCGATCTTCCTCGTCGCGACCGTCGATGCCGGCGGCGAGGCGGTCATCCGCTCGCTGCTCGCGGACGCTGCCGGACTCCGTCGGGCGGTCGGGCTGCGGGTGCCGGGATCGGGCCTGGAACTGATCGTCAGCATCGGATCGGACGCCTGGGACCGACTGTTCGCCGGGCCACGACCGGCGCAGCTGCACCCGTTCCCTGCGTTGCGCGGCGGGAGGCATCAGGCCCCGTCCACCCCTGGCGACCTGCTCTTCCACATCCGGGCGATGAGCCTCGATGCCTGCTTCGAGCTCGCACACCAGATCGCCAAGCGGCTCGCAGGCGCGGCCACCGTCGTCGACGAGGTGCACGGCTTCCAGTACTTCGAGAACCGTGACCTGATCGGGTTCGTCGACGGCACCGAGAACCCGTCCGGGCGAGCCGCCGTCGCCGCGGTCACCGTGGGCGACGAGGACCCTGCCTTCGCGGGTGGCTCCTACGTGCACGTGCAGAAGTACCTGCACGACATGTCGGCCTGGGAGGCGCTGCCGGTCCCCGAGCAGGAACGGGTCATCGGGCGCACCAAGCTCGAGGACATCGAGATGCCCGACGACGTCAAGCCCGCGAACTCGCACGTCGCACTGAACGCGATCAAGGACGAGAACGGCCGATCGCTGGAGATCCTGCGCGCGAACATGCCGTTCGGCCGCGTCGGCGACGGCGAGATGGGCACGTACTTCATCGGTTACTGTCGCACGCCCGCGATCACCGAACGGATGCTCGAGAACATGTTCCTCGGCGATCCGCCCGGCAATCACGATCGGCTGCTCGACTTCTCGGTGCCGGTCACCGGATCCGCGTTCTTCACCCCGAGCGCCGATTTCTTCGACGCACTGCCCGCGCCGCCGCCGTGATCCCGACCTCGGGCCCGCAAACCCGATAGGTTTCGGCCATGTCGCTCGACACCCTGCTGTTGTTCGCGATCGGGCTCAACGCCTACGCGCTGCTGCTGATCTACCTGCGATCGTGGCTCTATCGGGTCCCGGTCTACCGGCCGATGGTGAAGAACTTCATGCTCTCGGTGCTGCCGCTGGCGCTGTTCCTCGCGGTCGCGATCGTGCTGGTGCTGACCGTCGGATTCGTCTCCCGCCCGCTCGGGATAGCAGTGGGCACGGCGGGATTCGCGGTCTGGCTGCTGGCCCTGCCCAACTCCGGCTACCTGATCACCGAGCTGAACCAGAGCCATCGGCGCGAGGACGAGGAGGTCCCGCTCTGGTACGACATCATCGCGGTGCTCACCTTCGCCATGTCGGGTGTGGTCAACACCGTCCTCGGCGTGATGGCCGCGCAGCTGATGCTCACGGTGATGCTGTTCGGCGATTCGAACGCCGCGTTGGCGAGTGTGCCCGCGCGCAGCACCGCCGTCGTCATCATCGCCCTGGTGTCGGTTGGCATCTACCTCGGCAGATACCTGCGACTCAACAGCTGGGACGTGCGGTCACCGCGGCGCATGTGGACGAAGGTCCGCGAACACTTCGACTCCCGCGCCGCGGTGGGCAATTTCGCGTTGTTCTGCCTGACGCACACCGTGTTCCTGCTGCTCATCTACGGCCTGATCGCCGGACCGTTCCTCGATGCGATCGCCAACTCCCCTGACCTGGTCGTCGACGAGTAGCTCAGTGCCCGGGTAGCACGCACACGCTGTCGAGGCCGAGCACGTGATTGAGCCGGCCGAACGCCAGCCAGGCGCCGATGCTCATCGAGAGCTCGACGACCTCGGTCTGGGTGTAGTGCGCGAACATCCGGGTCCAGAACTCGTCGTCCAGTCCGTGGTGGTCGAGCGCGTACCGCTCCGCGTACTCGGCGGCCAGCCGGGTGCGATCGTCGAAAATGTCGGTGGTGCGCCAGTTCTCGACCGCATCGTCGAAGCCGGCCTCCACCTTCTTGCCGTCCCTCTCGGTGCGCCAGTCCTGGCAGAAGATGCAACCGTTGATCTGCGCGATCCGCAGCCGTGCGGCCTCGAACGCCCGCAGATCGATGGTCGAGTGTTCGTACACGGACAGCGAGAACTTCGAGGCCGCGATCCCGATGCCGGGGACCATCTCGCCCCACACGTACCCGATCGGGTCCTTGTCTTCGGGAATGTCGATGAGCATGGCTCGTCCTTTCGTGACTACCGTTTTCCGAGTTTGCCGACTGCTGGGCGCAGCGGGACGTCGAGCGCGTCGTAGATTCCTGGTTCCGCGGCCACCAGCCAGTCGATGGCGCTCACCAGTCGCCCGACCGCGGTGGCGTTTCCGCCCGCGGACCGGCTGCCGTCCTCGTCGGTGCACTCGACCGACACCTCGATGCGCGGGCGGCCCTCGATGATCACCCGGTGGGCGCCGTCGCCGTCCGGCGGCATCGGCCAGTCGGTGGCGCAGGTCGGGTGGATGCGGGTGACGTGTTCGACGACGATGCGGGGCTCGCCGTCGACGATGCCCTGCACCTCGAACCGCACCGCGCCCTGGGTGCCCGCCTCGAACTCGCCCATCGTCTTGGTGCTGACGGTCTCGTCGAGCGCGCGCCGGTCGAGCGTCTCGCGGATCTCGTCGAGTTCGACGCCGAGGGCCCGCGCCATCATCCGGATCTGCCCGCCCCACACCATGGTCGGGATCGTCGGCGCGATCATCGGCGGCAGGTAGTCCATCGGCTGGCCCATGCCGACCAGGTAGCGAACCGAGTCGGGCTGGTCGTAGGTGGAGTAGTCGAAGATCTCCTGACAGCGGATCACGTCGACGGTGCTGCCGAGCCCGCTGAGCAGCAGCGGCAGCACATCATTGCCCCAGCCGGGGTCGACGCCCGAGGCGAACATCGAGCCGCCACCCTCCGCGATGGCGGCCAGCACCGGGCCCCGCAGTTCCGCGGGGGCATTGGTCGGGTCGTAGAGCGGGTACAGCGCGGGACTGACGACGACGGCCCCGGCGCGGATCGCCCGGCAGATGTCCGCGAGGGCATCGTCCGGCCGGATGTCGCCGGAGGCCGCATAAACCACCGCCCCCGGGCTGGCGGCCAGCACCGCCTCGATGTCGTCGGTCGCGGCGACCCCCAGCTCGGCGTCGAGACCGGCCAGATGGCCCGCGTCGCGGCCGACCTTGTCGGGGTTGTTCACGATCACATTCGTCAGCTTCAGCGCCGGGTGCGCATCGACCGCCCTGATGGCCGCCCGTCCGACGTTTCCGGTACCCCACACCACCGTTGAGATCATGGCCGGGACGCTACCGAACTGGAACACGTTCTCGTGGGCGTTCGGCCGACTCAGACGGAGGCGTCCGCCAACTCCGGTGCGCGCGTCGGGCGCAGCGGGACGTCGAGCGCGTCGTAGAACCCCGGCGCCTGGCCTGCGAGCCAGTCGATGGCGCCGACCAGCCGTGAGACCGACGTCGCGTCCTCGTCGCCGGCGGGGGCGGCGCCCACCACGATCATCGCGATCCGCGGGCCACCCTCGACGAGCACCCGCTGCGCGCAGGACTGCCCCTCCGGCGGGCTCGGCCAGTCCGGCGCGCAGGCCGGGTCGATGCGGTTGACGTGCTCGATCACGATGCGCGGCTCGCCGCCCACGATGCCCTGCACCTGCAAGCGCAGCGCACCCTGCCCTCCGGCGTCGAACTTGCCCATCGTGTCGGTCTCGATCGAGACCTCGAGCGGCCGCCGTTCGAGGCTCTCGCGGATCTCGTCGAGTTCGACGCCCAGCGCCCTTGCCATGAGCCGTACCTGACCGCCCCACACAGTCGTCGGCATCCTCGGCGCGATCATCGGCGCCAGATAGTCCAGCGGCTCGCCCATGCCAACCAGGTAGCGCACCGAATCGGGCTGGTCGTACCCGGAATAGTCCACGATCTCCTGGCAGTGGATCCGATCGACGCCCGCGCCGAGCCCGCTGAGCAGCAGCGGCATCATCTCGTCCGTCCAGTCGGGGTCGACGGAGGTCACGAACAGCGAGCCGTTCCCATCGGCGAGCGCGGCGCGGATCTCCTCGCGCAGATCCTGCCGATCATCGCGATGGTCGTACAGCGGGTAGATCGACGGGGTCACCACGATGGCGCCTGCCCGGAGCGCCGCGCAGATGTCGGCGACCACATCGACCGAGCGGATGTCGCCGGAGGCCGCGTACACCACCGCGCGCGGGCCCGCCGCCAGCACCGCCGCGGCGTCGCCGCTCGCCACGACCCCGAGCGCCCGGCCCAGGCCGCCGAGGTCGCCCGCGTCGCGCCCGACCTTGCCGGGATCGTGCACGAGCACGGCCGCCAGCTCCAGACCCGGGTGCGCGTCGACCGCGCGGATCGCCGCGCGCCCGAAGTTCCCTGTCCCCCACACGATCGTCGAGATCATGGCCGGACGGTAGCAAAAGAGCGGACCGGATAACCGGTCCGCCCTGGTGCGGGATTCAACTCGAACTCCGCTCAGGCGGTGAGGACCGCGTCCAGCGCCGAGTAGAACATGCCGAGGCCGTCGTCGCTCGGTCCGGTCAGCGACTCGGTCGCGTGCTCGGGGTGCGGCATCAGGCCGACGACCCGGCCGTTCGCCGAGGCGATGCCCGCGATCGCGCGCTGCGAGCCGTTCGGGTTGTCGCCGGAGTAGCGGAACACCACGCGGCCCTCGCCCTCGAGCTCGTCGAGCACCTTCTCCGAGGCCTGGTACCGGCCCTCGCCCGACTTGAGCGGGATGAGGATCTCGGCGCCCGACTCGTACCTCGAGGACCACGCCGTCGAGGTGGACTCCACCTTCAGCCACTGGTCCCGGCAGATGAAGTGCAGGCCCTCGTTGCGGGTCAGGGCGCCGGGGAGCAGCCCCGCCTCGCACAGCACCTGGAAGCCGTTGCAGATGCCGAGCACCGGCATGCCGCCCGCCGCGGCCTTGATGACCTCTTCCATCACCGGCGCGAACCGGGCGATGGCGCCGCAGCGCAGGTAGTCGCCGTAGGAGAAGCCGCCGGGCACGATGACCCCGTCGACGCCCTTGAGATCGGCATCGCCGTGCCAGAGGCTGACGGCCTCGCCGCCTGCCAGGTTCACCGCGCGGGCAGCGTCGACGTCGTCGAGGGTGCCGGGGAAAGTGATGACTCCGATGCGGGCGCTCACTGGACTCGGGTGACCTTCCAGTCCTCGATCACCGTGTTGCACAGCAGCGACTCGGCGATCTTCTCCAGCTCGGCATCGTCGACGCTGTCGTCGACCTCGAGCTCGAAACGCTTGCCCTGGCGAACATCCGACACTCCGGTGAACCCGAGTCGGGGCAGGGCGCCGACAACTGCCTGCCCTTGGGGATCGAGAATCTCGGCCTTGGGCATGACATCGACAACGACACGGGCCACGTGCTGCTCCTCGCTAGGTGCTCCGGTGCGCCCGGGAATGATCCGCCGGGCAACAGGCAGTTTACCGGCGCATACTCGAACCCATGCGACTGACCCACTTCGGCCACTCCTGCGTGCTCGCCGAGATCGACGACGCAACCGTCCTGTTCGATCCCGGCAACTTCTCACACGGCTTCGAAGGCATCACCGGCCTGGATGCCATCCTCATCACCCACCAGCATCCCGACCACGCCGACCCGGCGCGGCTGCCGGCCCTGGTCGAGGCGAACCCCGGCGCGGCGTTGTACGCGGACCCGCAGACGGCGGCGCAGCTCGGCGGCCGGTGGACGGCGGTGCACGCGGGCGACTCCTTCGCCATCCGCGACGTCCAGGTCACCGGGGTCGGCGGGCGGCACGCGGTGATCCACCCGGAGATCCCGGTGATCGACAACACCGGCTACCTCCTCGGCGATCCGGCCGAGCCCGCGCGGCTGCTGCACCCTGGCGATTCCCTGTTCGTGCCAGAGCAGCCGATCGACGTGCTGGCGATCCCCGCCGTCGCGCCGTGGATGAAGATCTCGGAGACCGTCGACTACCTGCGGGCCGTCGCGCCACGGGTCGCGGTGCCGATCCACCAGGGCATCATCAACGCCCCCGCGACCGGTATCTACTACGGCCGGCTGCGCGAGATGGGGCCCGCGGGAACCGAGTTCCTGGTGCTCCCGGCGGAGTCCGGCACCGAGGTGAGCTGACCCGCTCCGGCGGCCATGGGGCGGACGAGCGCCCGCGCGGCGGGGTGACTACGGTCACAGTCATCAGTCGCCGTCACACAGGAGTTCCCATGCTGAGCACGATGCAAGACGCCCCGCTGTCGATCGCCCAATTGCTTCGGCACGGGAGCACGGTGCACGGCGCGGCGGAGGTGGTGACGTGGACCGAGTCGGGCCCCCGCCGCACCTCCTACGCCGAGGTGGGCAGGCGGTGCGCGGCGCTGGCGCATGCCCTGCGCGGCCTCGGTGTCACCGGCGACCAGCGGGTGGCGACGTTCATGTGGAACAACTCCGAGCACCTCGAGGCGTACCTGGCGGTGCCGTCGATGGGCGCGGTACTGCACACGCTGAACATCCGGCTGTTCCCCGAGCAGCTGGTGCACGTGGCCAACCACGCCGAAGACCACGTGATCATCGTCGACCCGTCCCTCATCCCGCTGCTGGCGCCGCAGCTGCCGCAGCTGACCACCGTCAAGCACGTGATCGTCACCGGCTCCTCCACCGCCGGGCTCGAGGCCCCCGAGGGGGTGCAGGTCCACACCTACGAGGGCCTGCTCGACGGCCAGCCCGGCGAGTTCGACTGGCCTGAGGTCGACGAGCGCAGCGCCGCGGCGATGTGTTACACCTCCGGCACCACCGGTGACCCGAAAGGTGTTGTCTACTCGCACCGTTCGATCTACCTGCATTCGATGCAGGTGTGCATGTCCGACGGCCCGAACCTCGCGCAGGGCGACCGCGCCCTTGCTGTCGTGCCGCAGTTCCACGCCATGTCCTGGGGCCTGCCCTACGCAGCGTTCATGATCGGCGCCTCGCTGATCATGCCTGACCGGTTCCTGCAGCCCGCCCCGCTCGCCGAGCTGATCGCCGCCGAGAAGCCCACCCTCGCCGCCGCGGTGCCCACCATCTGGCAGGGCCTGCACCTGCACCTCGAGCACCATCCGCAGGACATCTCCTCGATGCGGGAGGTCCTGATCGGCGGATCCGCGGTGCCGCCCGCGCTGATGCACACCTTCGAGGACGAGCACAGCGTCTCGGTCTTGCACGCCTGGGGCATGACCGAGACCTCCCCGCTGGGTTCGGTGGCCCGCCCGCCCGCAGGCACGACCGGCGACGAGATGTGGAAGTACCGCTACACCCAGGGCCGGTTCCCCGCGTCCGTGCAGGCCCGACTCGTCGGCGACGACGGCGCAGTCCTCCCCAACGACGGCACCTCCGTCGGCGAGCTCGAGGTCCGCGGGCCCTGGATCACCGCGGCCTACTACGGGGTCGACGCGGCGGACAAGTTCGACGACGGCTGGCTCAGGACCGGCGACGTCGGATCGATCACGCCCGACGGCTACCTCAGCCTCTCGGACCGCTCGAAGGACATCATCAAGTCGGGCGGCGAGTGGATCTCCTCGGTCGACCTGGAGAACGCCGTGATGGGACATCCGTCCGTCGCCGAGGCCGCCGTCATCGGCGTGCCCGACGAGAAGTGGGACGAACGCCCCCTGGTCGCGGTGGTGCTGCGTGAGGGCGCCACGACGACCGTCGCCGAGCTGCAGCAGTACCTGGCGGACAAGGTCGCCAAGTGGCAGGTGCCGGAGAACTGGACGCTGATCGACGCGGTCCCGAAGACCAGCGTCGGCAAGTTCGACAAGAAGCGTCTGCGCGCCGACTACCACGACGGCGGGCTGACGGTCACCCGACTCTGATCGACGTGAAAGGGGCGCGACCCGTCAGTGAACTG
>NZ_BCXA01000062.1 GCF_001894865.1 Rhodococcus maanshanensis NBRC 100610
CTCGATCCTGCTCCGCCGTGCGCCTCGACGGCGAGCGCTGCGGCGGGAACTAGCCTGTTCCCCTTGGGTTCCGAGTCCTCCGTGCCGGTTCCCGTCCTGATCGAGTTCGACGGATGCCGCCGGGTCCTCATCGACGGCGTCGTCCCGGTCGTGGCGTCGCCCGTGTTACTCGCACTTGTCGCGTGAATGCATGAGGAGCGTCGCGAGCTAGTTGTTTTGATGGTGCCCAAGCCGAAAACCACGCAAGAACGACTAGTTCGCGGATAGGTTCCGCAGATGGGTCGCACGCCGAAACCTCCTGCGGGACCGATCCGTCGCGCCACGCTGCTGCAGACCATGACGTCGTGGCAGATCGCGCGCGACTACACACCGGTGTTGAACGGGGTGTACGTGCGGTCCGACCAGCCCGTCGACTTTGCACAGCGGTCGCGGGCGCTGGGCGTCGCGTTTCCGGACGGCGTGTTGTCCGGGTGGTCGGCCGCTGCGCTGCACGGGTGCCGGTATGTCCCGGCGGGGGTGGAACCTGAGCTGATCCTGCCGCGCCCGGCGAGGCGCAGGGCGGGCGTGCGATTCGGGTACGGCGCTCTGGCCGTCGACGAACACGAGGACGTCTACGGATACGAGCTGACCTCCCATCTGCGGACCGCGTACGACCTGGGTCGCCGACTGCCGTTCGACCGGGCCGTCGAAGCGGTCGACGGGCTCTGCAACATCGGTCGCTTCGAACCCGATGGGCTGCACGCGCTGATCGAGCGGCATCGCGGAGACCGGGGCCTCAAACAGTTGCGTCGGGTCGTCGACCTGGCCGACGGCGGCGCGGAGTCCCCGTGGGAGACACGGACCCGGCTGCTGGTGGTGCGCGCGGGATTCGAGAAGCCCGAGACCCAGGTGCTGTTGGTCGACGGGCACGGCCGACTCGTCGCGCAGGTGGACATGGCGTGGCCGGAGTACCGGGTGGTGCTCGAGTACGACGGTGACCACCACCGGGAACGGGACCGCTATGCGCGGGACATCCGCCGCACGAACAGCATCCGGCGACTCGGGTGGGACGTCGTGGTGGCCACGAAGGAGATGGTCATGCGGCATCCGGACGAATTGCTCGAGCGGGTCGCATCGGCCCTACGGGCAGGCGGCGCGACGGCTGTCGCGGTGATGTGAAACCTCAGCCGATCGCGGGGACTACTGTCGCCGGATCGTCATCGGTGGCGGCCGACAGTGCGGGGGTGGCGACGTCGAGCAGATACGGCTGGCTCAGCGGGCTGGCGAAACCGATCGCCGCGGTGGCGTCGGTGCCGAACTCGCCGAGATACACGGTGCGATCCTCCTTCACGACCGCGAGTTGTGAGAACACCGGATCGGCTGCGAGCTTCTCCTTGGTCGCGCCGAGGACGATCAGCGTCGGCTGGTCCAACAGGTCCAGCCGTTCGGGGCTCACCGTGCCGGTTTCGGTGGGAGCGGTGAATCCGAGGGTGGTGAAGAACGCCGCGCGCGGATCCTCGGGTTCGAGGATGTAGAAGCCGTTGTCGAGCACCATCGCGACCGCGGCGGTCCTGCCGGCGAACTGCGAATTCGCGGCGGTGGCCGCGTCGAAGGCGGTGCGGACCCGGTCGCGCACCTTCTCGGCCTCGCCCTGCTTTCCGAGTGCCTTGCCGATGGCGTCGAGCTGGTCCTCCCACGACGCCGTTCCGCCGTCGGCGGTGCCGAGGACGTCGCCGACGGTTGGCGCGAGCCCGGAGAGGGTGTCGTAGTCGTTCTTGGTGAACACCGCGTAGGTGCCGAGAAGCACGTCGGGGTTGGCCGCCGCGACCTTTTCGACGTCCAACTCCATGCCGCCGACCTCGGGGATGTCGGTCGGGTATCCCTGTGCCCACGGCCGCTGCTTGTAGTCGTATCCGGTGAATGCTCGGGTCGCGACGGGGGTCTCGCCGAGTGCGAGAGCGAAGTCGAGGTCGTTGAATCCGACGGTGACGACCCGGTTCGGCCGCGACTCGATCGTCGTCGACCCGAACTTGTGCTGCATGGTTACGGGGAAGACACCGTCGGAGCCGACGAACGCGCTGTCGGTGGCGTCGTCGCTGGTGCACGCGGCCAGTGACGCGACGCCCGTGAGGGCCAAGGTGGAGGAGAGTACCGATGCCCAGCGGGGAGATCGCACGATTCGGGACCTTTCGGACGGCTAGTTAAGTGAACCTAACCTAACAACGAACGGCGTCCCGTGGTGGCTTCGGGGACTGAGCTACTCGCGGCCCTCTCGGTCCAGGTCGCCGACGATGCCGAGCCCGTCGCGGCTGCGCTGTTCGCGGTAGGCCACCCGGCCGACCGTGTGCGCGATGACCGGCGCGGTCAACAGAGTGAACAACCCGACCAGCACCAGCATCCAGATGTCGACGTTGCCGCGCAGCCGGATCACCGCGCCGATCAGCACCAGCACCAGGCCGATCACCTGAGGCTTGGTCGCGGCGTGCATGCGGGAGAGGGTGTCAGGGAAGCGCACGATCCCGATGGCGGCGGTCATGGCGAGCAGCGCGCCCAGCAGGATGAGAACGGCGGCGACGACCTCGAGCACGGTGTTCACTGGTCGTCACGCACCCGGAACCGTGCCACGCTGACCGAGCCGACGAAGCCGACGAGGGAGAGCGCGACGATGGCGGGCACCAGCGTGGTGTCGAGGCTGTAGGCGGCCCACACCGCGAGCCCGCAGATGGCCACCGCGACCAGGGTGTCCATCGCGACCAGACGGTCAAGCGTGGACGGCCCGTCGAGCAGTCGGTACGAGGTCATCACGGCGGCCACCGAGAGCATCACCCCGGCGATCACGAGCACTGTCGTCACGGCAGATCCTTTCGGTCGATGTGCCCCGGCGCCGAGGGGTCGAAGACGGGATTGTCCACGTGCCACGGGGACGGCTTCCACTCCTCGTCGCGCTCGAACGAGGCGATGAACAGCCGTTCCAGCTGCCGCACGGTCCGGTAGAACTGGTCGACGGCCCTGTCGGTGCTCACGTCGAGCACGTGCACGTACACCATCCGCTTGACCTGGTCGACCTCCAGCACCATGGTGCCGGGGATCAGGTTGAGCACGTCGATGCACAGGGTCAGCACCAGATCGGACTTGATGGCCAACCGAGCACGCAGCACGCCGGTCACCGGGGGCGGACCGGGGCGCACGGCCAGCCAGGCCACCTGCGCGCTCGACTGTGCCGCATACACGATGCAGAGCCCGACCAGCTTCACGATCGACCACAGGTGGATCCGGCCCTCGACGGGGACCCGCGGCAGCGGGAGCAGCACCATGATCAGCACACCCACGGCCAGGCCGCCGAGGATGTTCGCGACGCTGATGTTGCCCCACAACAGGATCCACACGGCGGTCAGCCACACCAGGACCCCGCCGCGCAGTACCCGTTCCCTGTTCATCGCGTACCCCCCGTCGCGGCCGCCTGTTCGGCGTACCCGGGTCCGAGCACGGCGTCGATGTAGATCGAGCGGTCCCGCAGGTCCGCGGCCGCACGGTCGGTGATCGCGATGAACTGGCCGGCGAACACGGTCAGGGCCAGGCCCACCGCGACCACGCCGATCGTGGGGATCAGCATCAGGGCGGGCATCCTGCCGACGTCGGCGCGGTCGTCGAAGGCGATGTCCTCCTCGGACTCGTCGATCAGGGCGGACGGGCTGACGTCGGCGAGGTCGCCCTCGGGGGCGTCGGCGCGCGAGCGCCAGAACGCCTTCGTCCAGACCCGGGCCACCACGTACAGGGTGAGCAGGCTCGTGACGGTGCCGCCCGCGACCAGCACCCAGGACAACGCGCTCGGGTGGGCGACGCCCGCCTGCAGCAGGGCGACCTTCCCGATGAAGCCGGAGAACGGCGGGATGCCGGCCAGGTTCAGCGCGGGCACCAGGAACACCAGCGCCAGCACCGGGCTCGCCGCGGCGAGCCCGCCGAGCCTGCGCAGCGAGGACGAGCCGGCCTGCCGCTCGATCAGGCCGACCACCAGGAACAGCGCGGTCTGCACGATGATGTGGTGCGCGACGTAGTAGATGGCGCCGGACAGGCCCTGCTGGGTGGACAGCGCGATGCCGAACACCATGTAGCCGATGTGGCTGACCAGGGTGAACGAGAGCAGCCGCTTGATGTCGCTCTGCGCGATGGCACCGAAGATGCCGACCAGCATGGTGAGCAGGCCGCAGATCATCAGCACGTTGTCGAGCTCGCCCTGCGGGAACAGCAGGGTGTGCGCCCGGATGATCGCGTAGACGCCGACCTTGGTGAGCAGGCCCGCGAACACGGCCGTGACCGGGGCCGGCGCGGTCGGGTAGGAGTCCGGCAGCCAGGTGGAGAGCGGGAACACCGCGGCCTTGATGCCGAACGCGACCAACAGCACGCCGAAGACCGCGGTCCTGGTGCCGACCGGGATGCCGTCGAGCCGGGTGGCCATCTGGGCCAGGTTGAGGGTGCCGGTCGCGCCGTACGCGAGGGCGATGCCGACCAGGAAGATCAGCGACGACACCATCGAGACCATCACGTAGGAGACCCCGGCGCGCACCCGGTCGGCACTGGCCCCGAGGGTCAGCAGCACGAACGACGCGGCGAGCAGCACCTCGAACCCGACGTACAGGTTGAACAGATCGCCCGCCAGGAACGCGTTGGAGATGCCCGCGGTCAGCGCCAGGTAGGTGGGCAGGAAGATCGACACCGGCTGTCGTTCGGTGCCGTCGTGGATGCCCTGCCCGACCGCGAACCCCATGACGGCGAGCAGCACGATGCTCGAGACCACCAGCATCACCGCCGACAGCTGGTCCACCACCAGGGTGATGCCGATCGGCGAGTCCCAGCCGCCGACCTGCAGCGTGGAGATGCCGTCCCGGTCGGTGAGGTACAGCAGCAGGCAGGCGACGACCAGGCCGATCACCAGCGCGGACATGGTGACCGCGCGCTGGAACCGCGGTCTGCGGCCGCCGATGAGGGTGATCGCGGCGGCGAGCATGGGCACCAGCACCGGCAGCGGGGTCAGGGTGCGGATCAGATCAGGGGACAGGGTCATTCGCGATCACCGCCGGGAACACGGAGCGGTTCGTCGCCGTCCGGGTCGAACTCGTCGAAGTCGCCCTCGCGCAGGTCCTCGTAGCACTCGAGGTCCTCGAGGTTCTTGAGCTGTTCGAGCGGGATCGGATTGCCCTTGTCGTCGAAGGCGTCGCCGCCGAAGGTGGCGTCGCCGGTGATCGGGTCGTCGGAGCGGTCGTGGTCCGGTGCCTCGGCGGGGCCGCGGCGGCGGATGACCTTGGTGTCCTCGGGGTCGTTCTCGACGGCGTCCTTGGTGTTGATCTTGTAGGAGCGGTAGGCCAGCGCCATCACGAACGCCGCGATGCCCATCGTGATGACGATCGCGGTCAGGATCATCGCCTGCGCCAATGGGTCGGCCATGGTGTCGTACACCGCGTTCGTCCGTCCGACGATGGGGGCGCTGCCCGGCGGTCCGCCGACGGTGAGGATGAGCAGGTTGACGCCGTTGCCGAACAGCAGCAGCCCCAGCAGCATCTTGGTGATGCTGCGCTCGAGCAACAGGTACACCCCGCAGGCGATCAGCACACCGACGATGACGAGGATGCCGAAGTTCGCGCTCATCGGGCGTTCACCTCGACCTCCGCGTCGAGCCGAGCGCCGAGGCTGCGCAGCACGTCGAGCACCAGTCCGACGACGATGAGGTACACGCCGAGGTCGAAGAAGATCGCGGTCACCATCTTGATGTGGCCGAGCAGCGGCAGCGTGACCTCCAGGGTCGCCGAGGAGAGCGCGGGGGCGCCGAGGAACAGCGAGGCCAGCGCGGTGCCCGCGGAGAAGATCAGGCCGAGGCCGAGGATCTTGCCGGCGTCGATGGGGACCGCCTCGCCGAGCTCGTAGCGACCGCCTGCCAGGTACCGGAGCACCAGCGCCAGGCCCGCGGTGAGCCCGCCCGCGAAGCCGCCGCCGGGGGCGTTGTGGCCGGAGAAGAAGAAGTAGACGGACAGCACCATCATGGTCGGGAAGATCATCCGGGTGGTGATCTCCAGGACCAGCGAGCGATGCCGGGGATCGATCAGGTCGCCGCCGCGCAGCCAGGTGGTCTCCGAGCTCGACGCGGCCTCCTCGGCACCCGGTGCGTCGGACACGCGCGGCGCGGTACCGAACCGGCGGGTGCGGAACACCAGCGAGGCGACGCCGGTGGCGGCGACGAGCAGCACCGAGATCTCGCCGAGGGTGTCCCAGGCACGGATGTCGACCAGCAGCACGTTCACCACGTTCTTGCCGTTGCCGAGGGTGTAGGCGGCCTCGGGCAGCTGCAGCGAGATCGGCGCGGTGTTGCGGGCGTTCATCGCGTACGCGCCGAGCGCCGTGACGGTGAGACCCACGGCGGCGCCGAGCAGGGCGCGCGGCGCCTTGAAGCCGACGGACTGCCGTTCGTCGGTCTCGGCGGGCAGCTTGCGCAGCACCAGCACGAAGATCACCAGGGTCAGCGTCTCCACCAGGAACTGGGTCAGGGCCAGGTCCGGCGCGCCGTCGAGGGCGAAGATGACGCCGCAGCCGTAGCCGCCGACACCGACCAGGATGACGCTGGCCAGGCGGTTGCGCATCACGGTCGCGGCCAGCGCGGCGGCGATCATGATCAGCCCGACCGCGAACTGGATCGGGGATTCCCACAGCCGCAGCCGGACCCCGGTGTCGGTGTTGAGCGCCAGCAGGATCGTCGGCAGCAGCACCAGGGTGACGAGGATCGACGCCTGCGTCAGCGGCAGCGAACCGCGCTGGGTGGTGCCGGTGAGCTTGATCGAGATGGTGTCCATCGCGCGCAGCGTGGCGTCGTACACGCGGTCGGCGTTGCCGAGCGGCGGATGCTCGAAGCGCAGCCTGCTGACCCAGCGGTGCGCGACGAACAGCACCGCGCCGCAGCCGATCACCAGGACGGTCAGCCACAGCGGCAGGCCGAAACCGTGCCACAGCGCGAGGTGGTAGTCGGCGTGCCCGCCCGAGGGCAGCGTCTGCGCGTACGGGCTGAGCAGGCGGTCCATCACCGGGGCCGCCAGACCGGCGGCCAGTCCGCCGACGGCGAGCAGGGCGGGGACGAACAGGAACAGCGGGCCCGCGGCGTGCATGCCCTGCACGGCCGGGCTCGGCCGCTTCAACTGCTTGCGGCCGAACGCGCCCCAGATGAACCGGATGCTGTACGTCACGGTCAGGATCGAGCCGGCGACGACCGTGGCGAGCACCAGGGTCCGCACGGTCGGGCTCAACGCGTCGGTGGTGGCGATCGCCTCGAGGGCGCCCTCCTTGCCGACGAAGCCGAGGAACGGCGGCAGCCCCGCCATGCTGGCGGCGGCGAGGACCGCGATGACGCACAGCGCGGGGGCGGCCTTGCCCAGGTGGGCCAGCTTGCGGATGTCGCGGGTGCCGGTGGTGTGGTCGATGACGCCGACCACCATGAACAGGGCGGCCTTGAACATCGCGTGCGCGACCACCATGGTGATGCCCGCCAGCGCGGCGTTCCTGTCGCCGATGCCGACCAGGGTGATCAGGAAGCCGAGCTGGCTGACGGTGCCGAAGGCGAGGATCAGTTTCAGGTCGAAGGCCCGCAGCGACCGCCAGCCCGCGAGCAGCATCGACGCCAGCCCGAGCGTGATCACGGTGACCCGCCACGGCGCGGAGTCGGCGAACCCGGGCGCGAGCCGGGCGACGAGATAGATGCCCGCCTTCACCATCGCGGCCGCGTGCAGGTAGGCGCTGACCGGCGTCGGGGCGGCCATCGCGCCGGGCAGCCAGAAGTGCATCGGCACGATCGCGGACTTCGACAGCGCGCCGATGAGCACGAGCACCACGCCGACCCCGGCGAGCCAGCCGCCGGGTGGGTCGGCGAGCAGGTCTGAGATCAGGTAGCTGCCACCGACCTGGCCGAGGATGATGAAGCCGACCAGCATCGCGAGGCCGCCCGCGGTGGTGACCAGCAGCGCCTGGGTGGCGGCCCTGCGGCTCGACGCCCGCTCCGCGTAGTGCCCGACCAGCAGGAACGAGAGCACCGTGGTCAGTTCCCAGAAGGTGTAGAGGATGAGCATGTTGTCGCTGGTGACCAGGCCGAACATGGCGCCTGCGAACGCGACCATCTCGGCGGCGAAGATGCCGAGGCGGGGCTCGTCGTCGGTGAAGTAGCGCGAGCAGTAGACCAGCACGAGGCTGCCGATCCCGAGGATCAGCGCGGACATGATCGCGGCGAGGGCGTCGAAGCGCATGTCGATGTCCATCGACAGCCCTGGTGCCCACTGGATGTGCAGGCTCTGCTGTGTGCCCCAGTTCTTGATCACCCAGCCGAGGCTCGCGAGCGGCACCAGCGACAGCGGGAGGAATGCGTTGCGGCCCATCGCTCGCACCACAAGCGGCGCCAGGACGGCGGCGACAGCGTGGGCGATCAGGACAGCAAGCAAAGGGCACTCCGTCGTTTGTCGTGTGCGGCGGCGGGGTGTCGGTACGCCCGGAGGTATCCGGGGGTCTGTGTCCGAGTTTAGTGGATGCCCCGTGTCCGAACGCAGGCGGCTTCGCCGCCCGTGAGTCTTTTGTGTCGCCCCGCGGGCCAAAAGGACTCACGGGCCGAAGGCGCATATCCTCAGGCAATGGCCGAGATCAGGACCGTCGCCCTCGCCCACATCAGGGACCGCCGGATGCTGCAGGCCCGCTCCGCGGGCAAGTCGGCTTTCTACATGGCGGGCGGCAAGATCGACCCGGGTGAAACCCCGGAAGAGGCCCTGCACAGGGAGATTCGCGAGGAGCTCGACGCGGGCGTCGTCGAGGGCACGCTCAGCACGCTCGGCGTGTTCGAGGCGGAGGCCTTCGGGCACCCGGCCGGCACCCGGCTGCACATGACGTGTTTCCTCGCGGACCTGACCGACGAGCCGACCGCGACGAGCGAGATCGCCGAGCTCCGGTACTTCACCGTCGACGAGTACGCGGCGATGCCGGAGACCGCGCCCGGCTCGCGGCTGGTGTTCGAGCGACTGCAGGCGCTCGGCCTGGTGGACTGACCGGTGATCTTCACCGCGGCGCACCTCGAGGGCATCAGGTCGGGCGCGGTGACGCTCGCGTTCCGGCGGTGGGACCGGCCGCGGGTGCGGGCCGGTTCGAGCCAGCGGACCGCGGTGGGGGTGATCGCGTTCGACGTGGTCGAGGAGATCGCGCCGAGCGAGGTGACGGACGCCGACGCCGAGGCGGCCGGGTTCCCGTCGGCCGAGAAGATGCTCGCCTTCGTGGACAAGAAGGCGCACGGTCCGATCCTGTACCGGATCGCGCTGCGCTACGGCGGCGCCGATCCGCGGCAGGCGCTGCGGGAGAACGCCGAGCTGTCGGTGGCCGAGCTCGAGAAACTGCGGCGGCGGTTGGCGAGGATGGACGCGAACGGGGCCTGGACCGAGGCCACCCTGCGCCTGATCGGCGAACGGCCTGCGGTGGTCTCGACCGAGCTGGCGGAGGCGATGTCGATGGAGCGGCAGCCGTTCAAGATCCGGGTGCGCCGGCTCAAGGAACTCGGGCTCACCGAGAGCCTGGAGGTCGGCTACCGGCTCAGCCCGCGGGGCAGGCGGGTGCTCGAGACCCTGTTCGCCGACGGCGCGGGCGCCTGACGATTCCCCCTCCCGTCCGCGGCCGGGAGGACTAGATTCCGAAGATGGACTCGCCCCGCTTGTCCCGTCGTGCCGTTCTGCGCGGTGCCGCGCTCGGCCTGGGCGCCGCGGCGTTCGGTCCGCTCGCCACCCACACCGCCGCGGCGCAGGCCGCGCCGCCGGGCGGCAAGACCGCGATCGTCGTTGGCAGCGGCTTCGGCGGCGCGGTGGCAGCCCTGCGGCTGGGCATGGCGGGCATCGAGACCACGGTCCTCGAGCGCGGCAGGCGCTGGCCGATCGATCCGGCGGGCAACACCTTCGCCACCCTGGACGCGCCGGACGGTCGCGCGTCGTGGCTGCACGACCGGCCCTACATCAACCCGCTGACCCAGCTGCAGCCGATCCAGCGCTACGTCGGCGTCGTCGACGAGGTCAGGGGCAACGGCATCAACTCGGTCTACGGCGCAGGCGTCGGCGGCGGGTCGCTGGTGTTCGGCACCTACACCCCGCAGCCGCGGCGGCGCGACTTCGAGCAGGTCTTCCCGCGGCAGATCGACTACGGCGAACTGGACCGGGTGTACTACCCGCGGGCGCGGGCCTCGCTCGGCACCTCACCGCTGCCAGCCGACCTGCTCGCCCACCCCGCCTACAAGGGCGCGCGGGCCTGGCTCGCCGATGTCGCGGACTACGGCGGCCAGCCGTCCTTCCACGACTTCTGCGTCGACTGGGACCTGGTGCGCGCCGAGCTGGCCGGGACACGTCGCGCGTCGGTGACCGTCGGGGAGGGCCCGTACGGCATCAATTCCGGGGCGAAGAACAGCGTCGATCACAACTACCTGCCCAGGGCCGAGGCGACAGGGAACGTCACGGTGCTGCCGCTGCACGAGGTCGTCGAGATCCGGGAGACGCAGGGGCGCAGCGGCTTCGAGGTGACCGTCAAGCGCATCGACGAGTACGGGACCGTCCTCGAGCACAAGCGCCTGGTGGCGGACTACCTCTTCATGGCGGCAGGCTCGTTCTACACCAGCGCGTTGCTGGTGACCGCGAAGGCGAAGGGCGCGCTGCCGAGGCTGAACGAGCACGTGGGCAAGGGCTTCGGCAACAACGGCGACTTCCTCATCTCGCGCACCCTGACCCACCGCGAGTACGGCGCCAAGCAGGCCGGGCCAGGCGTCGCGGCCCTCTACGACGACGACACACCGGACGGGACCGTCGCGATGTCGTGGCAGGCGGCGCCGTTCCCGGAGATCGCAGGCGGTAACACCAGCACCAACCTGATCCAGCTGATCACCGCCGAGCGGGGCTCCATCGACTACAACCCCGCGCTCGGGCGCGCCGAACTCAACTACCCGCACGGCGAGGCCGACAGCGATGTCGATGCCCGCGGGCGGCGGTTCGCAGGCCGGTTCCACGATCGCGCCGATGTGGCGCACGGGTACCCGGCGAACGGTATCCCGGTCTACCCGCGGCTCGCCGGATTCGGCAGCGCGGCGACCTTCCACGGCCTCGGCGGCATGGTGATGGGCCGGGCGTGCAGCTACGAGGGCCGGGTCGCCGGCTACGACAACATGTACGTCGTCGACGGCTCGCTGATCCCCGGTTCCACGGCGCTGGTGAACCCCTCACTGACGATCACCGCGGTCGCGGAGCGATGCATGGACCATTTCCTGGCCGCCAACGGGTGAGGGCGCGCGCGGTTGCCGAGTGCCGCCGCGGGGTCGACGATTGGACGAGGGGACCGGCGAAGGGGATGCGATGACGTCGAGATCGGCAGCGTTGGCGACGTTCGCCGCCGCCTTCGTCGGCGCGGCGGTCATCGCCAACCGCCTGGCAGGAAAGCCCGTGCCGTTCCTGCGGTGGTCGGTGATCCGGTTCGCGCTCGGTGCCAGGCGCCTGCTCGGCGAGGGGCAGGTCGGTGACGGGCGGGAGGAGGCGCTGGCCGCGCACGTGACGGCGACGGCCCGTCGCGGGGACATCGACGACGTGATCCGCGTCATCGACGACTTCGCGCACACCAGGAGCTTCCTGATGAACGTCGGCGACGAGAAGGGCGAGATCCTGGACGCGGCGGTGCGGCGCGCCCGTCCCGCCCTGCTGCTCGAGCTCGGCACCTACTGCGGGTACAGCGCGTTGCGGATGGCGCGGGTGATGCCGCCGGACGCCACGGTCTGCACCGTCGAGATCAACCCTGCGAACGCGGCGATCGCCCGGCGGATATGGGAGCACGCGGGGGTTGGCGAGCGCATCACGTCGGTCGTCGGGTCGATCGGTGACGGCGGGACGACGGTGGCACGGCTGCGGGACGAGTACGGTATCGACACCGGCACAGTCGATTTCGTGTTCATCGACCACCTCAAGAGCGCCTACCTGCCGGACCTGCTCCGCATCGTGGACGAGGGCTGGTTGCACCCCGGCAGCCTGGTGGTCGCGGACAACGTCAGGTTCCCCGGTGCCCCCGACTACCTCGCCTACATGCGCTCGGAGGAGGGCGGGCGGTGGCGGTCGAAGGAGCACTACACCCATGTCGAGTACCAGCGGGTGCTCAGGGACCTGGTGCTCGAGTCCGAGTTCTGCGACGACCTCGCCGGCCGGTGAACGGGGCAGACCGCTCAGCCCGGAGACGATATTGCTCCCTCGGCCGCGGCTGAGGTCAAGGCGCGGTGGCAGATTCGCGTTCGGCTCGACGCACGGTGACCACGCCACGGGAGCGTGGCGTGGTCACCGGCGTCAGCGGCGGGCGTCGGGCTCAGTGCGCCATGGCGGGCTGACCACCCTCGGCCGGGGCCGGCAGCAGGCCGCGGGGGAGCAGGAACGCCGAGATCGCAGCGCCGACCACGAAAATCGCTGCGGCCCACCAGAAGGTCGTCGTGTAGCTGTGCACGGCGGCGAGGGCGGCATTCTGCGGCGACGGCACCCGCCCGTCCATGAAGCCCGTGGCCGCGGTCGCGGCGACGGTGCTCAGCAGGGCGGTGCCGATCGATCCGCCGACCTGCTGCATGGTGTTCACCGTCGCGGAGGCGACGCCGGCGTCGTCCGGGTCGACGCCCGTGATGGCGCCCTGCATGCCGGGCGCGAACACCATGCCCATGCCGAGGCCGAGCAGCACCAGCCCGGGCAGGATGATCGTCGCGTAGGCGCTGTCGACGTCGATCTGCGCGAGCACCGCCAGCCCGACGGCCGCGACGATCAGGCCGGTCGTGATCAGGACCCGCGGCCCGACCCTCGGCAGCAGCACGGCGGTGGCCGTGGTGGCGGAGGTCACCATTCCGGCGACCATCGGCAGGAAGGCCACACCGGTGACGATCGGTGTGTACTGCAGCACCGTCTGCAGGTAGAAGGTGAGGAACAGGAACACCGCGAACATGCCGGAGCCGGTGATGAACATCGCCAGGTACGACCCGCCGCGGGTGCGGTCGAGCACGATCCGGAGCGGGAGCAGCGGGTGGGCGACGCGCGTCTCGATGACCACGAACACCGCGAGCAGGAGGGCGCCCGCGACCAGCCAGGCGATCGTCATCGGGTCGGACCAGCCGTCGGATTCGGCATGTGAGAACCCGTAGACGATGCCGAAGAGGGCGGCGGAGACCGTGATGGTGCCCGGGATGTCGAGCTTGGGCCGGTGCTCCGACCGGTGCGGGGCGATCATGAGGACCGCGCCGACCAGCGCCACCGCGGCGAACACGAGGTTGACGTACAGGCTCCAGCGCCACGACGTCCACTCGGTGAGGACCCCGCCGAGCAGCAGTCCGACCGCGCCGCCCGCACCAGCGACCGCGCCGAAGACGCCGAACGCCTTGGCCCGCTCGTCGGGCTTGGTGAATGTGGTCGCCAGCAGCGACAGCGCCGCGGGCGCGAGCAGGGCCGCGAAGACGCCCTGACCGGCGCGCGCGGCCACCAGCATCGGGAAGTTCACCGCAGCGCCGCCGAGCGCGGACATGCCCGCGAAGCCGACGAGGCCGATGACGAAGGTGTTCCTGCGTCCGAACAGGTCGCTGAGCCGGCCGCCGAGCAGCAACAGGCTGCCGAACGCGAGCGCGTAGGACGTGACCACCCACTGCCGGTCCGCGTCGGAGAAGCCGAGATCCTGCTGCGCCGCCGGCAGCGCGATGTTCACGATGGTCGCGTCGAGCACCACCATCAGCTGGGCCAGACCGATGACGGCCAGGATCAGCCAGCGCAGTCGGTGCTCCCGTGTCGTGTCTCCTGGCCCGGTCTGCGGGCGATCGATCGTGGTCGTGGTCATGAGCGAGCCTCGCCTCGTGGAGTGGTGGAGGTTGAAGTGGAGGAGTAATCTCCACTTAGGGAACGGTAGCACTAAGCGGAGGAGTTGTCTCCACTTAATTTCCCGGCTACGGAAAACGCCCTGATGACGGATTTCGGGAATGGCAGAATCGACGATTGTGAGTACCGCCCCAGCAGCACGACCATTGCGCGCCGACGCCGAACGCAACCGACGCAAGATCCTCGACGCCGCGATGGAGCTGTTCGCGAGCCGCGGCATCGACATCACCCTCGACGACGTCGCCCGGCACGCCAAGGTCGGCGTCGGTACCGTCTATCGGCGCTTCACCTGCAAGCAGGAGCTGGTCGACGGCGTCTTCGAGCAGAGCATGGACCAGATCGCCGAGGCGGCCGAGGAGGCGCTGCGGCGCGAGGATCCCTGGGCTGCGCTTGTCGACTTCATCGGGCTCACCAGCGAGTGGATGTCGCTGAGCAGGGGTCTCGGCGATGTCTTCTTCACCAACGACGAGGGCCGTGAGCAGGTCGCGTGCGCTCGGCAGCGGATCACGCCCGCGATTCAGCAGCTCGTCGACCGGGCGAAGGATGCGGGCGCGCTGCGCCCCGAGATCCAGGTCAACGACCTG
Organism: Rhodococcus maanshanensis NBRC 100610; assembly: GCF_001894865.1. Classification (GTDB taxonomy): domain Bacteria; phylum Actinomycetota; class Actinomycetes; order Mycobacteriales; family Mycobacteriaceae; genus Rhodococcus_G; species Rhodococcus_G maanshanensis. Next base: position 14,480 of record NZ_BCXA01000062.1, read on the forward strand.
TTCGCGGTCAGCTGCATGCTCGACGCGGTCATCGACTTCAACCGGCCGGTCTCTCCCGAGACCTGGCGCCGCTATCTCGCGCTCGTGCTCGACGGGATGCGCGCCGACGGGGCCGAGCGGGCGCCGCTGCCGCTGGCGCCGCTCACCGACGAGCAGGTGGAGGCGGCCAAGACCGCCCGCGCCCGCGGCTGATTTTGCCATCGCATTACTCTTCGTTTACCGTGGCTGAGGCGCGGGGACGAGCCCGCGCCCTCGACGTGCGGGAGGTGGTAGGCGTGCCTGGTCCGAGACCCGTGGCGCACACGTCACCGATCCCGCTCGACGCCCTGCAGTAACGCGCCGGTGCCGCATGACGGCACCGCCGGATGCCCTGCGGCGTTACGAACCGGGTGCGAGGCCCGTCCTGCGGACCCATGTGCCTCGCCGATCGGTTACGCGGCGCTCGCGCACTCTTTTCTCTAGACCACGCTCTCAACACAGCCATGCGGTCGTGCCTGGGCTTTTGCTCACCCTCGACCGCCGGGCCGTGCGGCCTCGACGCGTGCCGTACCGCCCGACCTCCAGCGAAAACGTTCCCATCGAGGCATGCACCGGGGGTGCCCGTGCGCCGGCCCGCCGCGCACCGCGTAGCCCTTCGGGATGCCGCGAAAAGAAGGACTCTTTATGAGCAGCACGATGCCGACCAATGACTACGCGCAGTCGACCGCCGACCCGATGGCGCCGAGCGCCGAGAACGTGGGGTTGCTGCGTGACGTCACCGCTGAGCTGCGCGGACTCAACAGAGAGATGGAAGAGATCTGCGAGATCACCCAGGACCAGCTGAAGGTCACCGAGCAGACCCGCCGGGTGACAGCGTGGACGGCGGTCGCAGTGGTACCCGGTGCCCTCGGGTCGCTGTACGGCTCGAACTTCGAGCACATGCCCGAGCTCCAGTTCTACTACGGCTGGCCGATCTTCCTCTGCGTTCTTGCCTCCAGCGCGCTGGCCACCTACCTCGGGATGCGCCGCAAGGGCTGGCTGTGAGCCGGCAGGTGAGCAGAGAAAGCACAGAAGGGAGGAAGCGCATGACGAATCAGCACATCCCCGCCAGTCTGCGCGGGCTGAGCACCCGCGACCTGGAACAGTGCACGACCGAGGAACTGCGGGCCTTTCTCACTGGTGTCTGTGAGTACCGGGCGGGGCTCGCACAGCTGCACCGCAAATCGGTGGACCTGGTCAAGGAGACCAGGCGCCAGCGGGTGGTCTCCGGGTGGCTCGCGGTGGGCATCGTGCCCATCGCGCTCGGCGGGATCTACGCCTCGAACTTCAGCGACTACGGCGGCATGCCGGAAACCAAGTTGCTGTATGGATGGCCCCTCTTCGTCGGGGCACTGGCGACCCTCTGCGGCACCCTGTACCTCGTGATGCGGCGCAGGGGCTGGATGGAGGCCTGAGGTTCCTCAGGCGCACAGAACTTCCCGAAAAGGGGCCTCGGGCGCGAATTTTCGCGCCCGAGGCTCCTTTCGTGTTCCGGGTGACGGCCCCGACCCGCAGGTTTGGGCCGCCTCGCGATGCTGAGCCGATATTCATCCCACCAATTTTCGGTAGGCAGCGGCGGACATCGCCCCTACAGTCTCTGGCGCTGACCCGGCGCCAACGCTCGGTCGTACCGGCAACGCTCAATCCGAAAGGTCCCCATGCGTAGTACCCGCGCCCGCCGTGCCGCGATGATCGGCACCGCGGCACTGCTTCTGGTCGCGCCGTGCGTGGCCCTCGCCCAGGCCGAGCCCGCCGCGCCGGCACCCGGGTTGCCCGCGGAGTTGGTGGCCGCGGTCCAGCGCGATCTCGGACTCAGTCCCGCCCAGTACCTGGAGCAGGCAGAGGCCGGGCAGGAGCTGCTGAGGTTCGCCGAGACGCTGCGCGGCAAGTTCCCCACGGCCTTCGCCGGCGTCTGGCTCGATGCGGCCGGCGCGCCGTTGGTCGGCCTGGCCGACGGCCCGGACACGGCCGCCGCTCGCACCGCCGTGGAGGCCGCCGGCTATCAGGTCAAGGACCAGCCGCGCAGCGAGCAGGTCCTGTCCGGCCTGCTCGGCCAGCTCAACGGCTGGGTTCAGCAGCTCCCCGCGCCGTTGTCCGGCCTGGTCAACGGCGCCGCGATCGACCCCGTCGCCAACGACATCGCGTTGGAGGTCAAGGACACCGCCGGGGGTCAGGGTCTGCAACTGCCCGACTTCCTCAACTTTGTGCGTGTGGCGAAAGTACCCGGAGGCTCGTCCGAGCTGCCGGGGTTCGGCTCGCTCGGCTCGTCCGGCCCGGCGACCACTACAGCACCGACCAAGCCCACTGAACCGACCACCACCAAGCCGACCGAACCCACTACCACCAAGCCGACCGAACCCACTACCACCAAGCCGACCGAACCGAGCAAGATCACCCTCGACCCCATCACTGCGGCACCCGACAGCAATGAGTACACGCTGAAGGCGAAGGTCACTCCCGCAGCAGCGGGCGGCACCGTCGAATTCAAGGACGGCAACGACATCCTCGGCACCACAAAGGTCGAGGCGGACGGCACCGCCGTCAGGATGTGGTACCCCGAAGCCGACGGCAATCACACCATCACCGCTATCTTCTCCGGACGCGACGGCGTCGCCGGATCCACCACCACCGCGCAGGTCACCGTCACAACGGTCGGCAACAATGCCACCACCTCGACCACCACCCTCGATCCGATCAAGGGAGCCGCCGTCGGCAAGGAGATCACGCTGAAGGCAAAGGTCACCCCCGCAGAAGCGGGCGGCACCGTCGCATTCGACGTAACCGAGCCCAATAGAAACATGACTAACGAAGCACCGGTCGGCGCCGACGGCACCGCCACCCTGAAGTGGACCCCCGAGAACGCCGGCAAGGCGACCGTCGAGGCCACCTTCTCCGGCCGCGACGGCGTCACCGGATCCACCACCACCGTGCAGGTCACCGTCGCAGAGGCCCCCAAACCCACCACTACCAAGCCCACCACGACCACGCCCAAGCCGCCGGCCCCCGACGCCATCATGGGTGGCCAGGGCTACCGGTCCGGCGAGACCGCCAGCGATCCCTGCTCGTTCGGTTTCAACGGCACCGACGGTGCTGGCAACGCGGTAAACATCACCGCCGGACACTGTGACTTCAGCCGCGGAGGCTCCCCGCGGGTGTTCGTGGGGGGAAGCTACGTCGGCGCCTTCGAGAAGGTAGCCTTCGAGGGCTTTGACTATGGGTTGATCAGGATCGACGCCCGCAACCGCTTCGAGAACAACTTTGTTTCCACCTACGGCGGGGCCCCGGTGCGGATCACCGGCACCGCAGATCCCGTGGTCGGGGCGCCGGTGTGCAAGTCCGGCGAAATCACCGGCTTCACCTGCGGCAAGATCACCGCCGTCGACGTGTCCATGAATTCCGGTCCCCGAGGCGCCAGGGTGCCCAATGCCTTTGCCGCGAAGGTATGTTCGATCCCCGGTGACAGCGGTGGAGCCATCGTGACCGGCACCAAGGCGCTGGGCATCACGGCCGCCGGCAGCGGATGGGATTGCGACCCCTCCAAGCAGACGTACGCGCAGCCGATCAACTCGGTCCTCGCGGACAACCCCGGCCTGAAGGTCCGCACCAACTAGGTTGCGTCCCAAAGTGAGTTGATGGGGTGGCACTGCACAGCGGTGCCACCCCATCACGATTGGACGCCGGTCTGCTCGGCCACCGGAGCGGCGAGGGCCCATCCTGCGGTCGCGGCGACCAGAGACAGCGCGACCGCGTCGAGGGCGGCGATCCATCTCCTGCTCATGCTGCGTCCGGCTCTGCGGCGGCAGGTGGCCGGACCAGCGCCCGGACGCCGACCGCGCAGGCCAGCACCGCGATCAGCAGGGCGATGCCCGCGACCCGGTCGTCGTAGGCCGGGATGTCAAAGACGTCGACAAAGCTGCCGCCCGTGAACGTCGGCTCGCGCCTCATCCCCAGCATGGCATCGAACGGCTCGTTCATGGGATCGCCAGTGAGGGGCACATATGCGCCGTCATACGAACCGCCGTACGCGACCGTGCCGGTGTAGACCGTTGCCGCCGAGTGAAAGACCATGGACACGAACGGGATCCCCAGCCCGACCGCGGCGATGGCCGCAGTGCCGGGCAGCGACGACCCGAACGCCATACCCGCGCCGACGCCGAGCACGGCCAGTCGCACCAGCAGCATCGGGCCGTCCTGGCCGAGATTCGGCCAGATCGCGCCGACCATCGGGATCAGGGCCACCACGAACAGGCCGCCGATCGTCGACCGCCAGACCATCGACAGGCGCAGGCCCAGCGCGACCGCGATCGCGCCCACCAGCACCGCCTGCCAGTGCTCTACGCCGGCGAACGGCCCACCGAGATCCACCAGCACCGGCATCGAGGCCGCCGCGACGCCCGTCGCGGCCAACAGGAAGCGGCCGTCGGCGACCTCGATCGTCCGCGCGGCGAACCAGGTGAGCGCGACGACGACCGCCATGGATAGCCCGATGACGATCCAGGAGCTGACCCGCGACGTGTAGTCCTGCCGGTCGATCCAGAACAGCAGCGTCCGGTTCGCCAGCGCGATCGATGCCGCGGTCGCGAGCGCGAGGCGGAGCTCACGTCCGGTGGCCCGCTGGATCCGTACCGAGCCGTCCGCGATCACGGCGGCCGCAAGGGCCAGTACGAGAGTCGGGCCGAGCAGCCACCAGGAGGGTTCACCGATCGAGGACGTGGCCTGCGCCGGGAACACCTGCTCGAAGGCGCGGGCGGTGAGGAACGTGCCGAGCACTCCGAGGGTCAGCGCGAGCTGGCCGGCCCGCCGTCCCCACACCGCCGCCACCGCCGCGCCGAGGATCACACCCGCTGCCACCGTCTTGGCGTAGTGCAGGGCGATCAGCTCGTCGATGCCCCAGATTCCGGGGACCGCCAGGCGCGCTCCGACCAGTACGAGCGCCGCGACGGCCATCGCGATCCAGGCGATCCGCCGGGATCCGTTGCGCTGCAGCAGGGCGTAGGCGAGCACCGCGACGACGGTGCCCACCGCGATCCCGGTCGGCTGACTGGAGAGCCAGCGGCTCAGCTCCCGATCGGACGTGTAGATCGCCCAGCCGCCGCCAGGGGGATTGGTCAGCACGAACGCGGCGAGCGCCCCGCCGAACAGGGCGGAAAGCGCCGAGAGGACTTCGCGGGGTTCGACGGGCATTTGCCGACGCTAACCGACTGCGCCCCGCCGCGGCGGCAACCGGGCGATAGCGGGCTCCGCATGCCAGGATCTTCACGACCGACTACGACGCGAGGAGCGCGCATGACTTCGATCAACGACAAGGCGACCGCCCTGCTGCAGCTGCATCAGCCCGGCAATCCGGTGATCCTGCCGACGGTATGGGACGCCTGGTCGGCAAACCTGGCCGCGGAGGGCGGGTTTGCGGCGCTGACGGTGGGTAGCCACCCGGTGGCGGACTCGATCGGCAAGCCCGACAACGAGGGCATGAGCTTCGAGGAGTTGCTGACCCGAGTCGCGCAGATCACCGCCGCAGTCGACCTGCCGGTCTCGGTCGACATCGAATCCGGATACGGGCAGACCCCCGAACGGCTGATCGCAGGGCTGATCGAGGTGGGCGCCGTCGGCCTCAATATCGAGGACACCGTGCACAGCGAGGGCGGCAGGCTGCGCGAGGCGCAGGAGCACGCGGACTTCGTCGGCGGGCTGCGTCGGGCGGCGGATGCCGCAGGCGTGCACATCGTCGTCAACGCCCGCACCGACCTGTTCATCAAGCAGGTCGGCGACGAGTCCGATCGCGTCGAGCGTGCGATCGCCCGGATGAAGCTGGCTGCGGAGGCTGGCGCGGACTCGCTGTACCCGGTCGGGTTCCACAGCGACGAGGTGTATCAGCGGTTGACCTCGGAGTTGCCGTTGCCGGTCAACGCCATCGCCGATCCGGTGCGCGGCGAGAAGGCCAGCTACGCCTCCCTCGGGGTCGGCCGGGTCAGCTTCGGCCCGCTGCTCCAGGCCGCGCTCGCAGTGCGCGCCAACCAGCTGCTCGCCCGCTGGGTCTGATACGCAGCGCCACCGGGCGTCGTGTCGGGTACGTGAGTGCCCGTCCGACGCCCAGTGGGCGCGCTGACGGCGCTAGGCCGTGTTCAGTGCCACGGCTTCGTGAATGAGCGACGTGAACGCCTCGTCGTCGATCGTGTCGCCCTCGTGGATGTCGATGGCGCGCCTGGTGTTTCCGTCGAGGCCGGTGTTGAACAGGCCTGACGGGTCGTCCAGCGAGGCGCCCTTGGCGAAGGTCACCTTGACGATCTTCTTGTATGTCTCACCGGTGCAGATCATTCCGGCGTGATACCACACCGGCACCCCTCGCCACTTCCAGTCCTCGACCACATCGGGGTCGGCCTTCTTGATGAGAGTTCGGATGTGAGCGAGCATCTCGCCCCGCCAGTCACCGAGCTCCTCGATCCTCGCATCTATCAGCTGAGACGGATTCTCCATGGTGTCAGTCGCTCTCTTCATGGTTGTTGTCGCTCGCCGGTGACTCGAGTATCCACGCCGACCTTGGTGAGTGCATCGCGACGCGCAGCGCGTCAGCGTGCGTAGGCCGCGCTCTGGGCCCGGACGAGGTCGACCAGGTCCCGCTGCGCGAGGTTGATGTCTATTTGGTGCAGTCCCCAGTTCTCTCGCGGAATTGCGGGCAACAGGCCGGCGCCAGGGCCGTCGACCATGAGCACATGCGGCCCGTCCCCTCCTGTGCATTGGGCTCGGAATTCGTCCACCTCCCGACCTGCGAGAATTCCGCGGATCGGGGAGTTGGTGTTGTCGCGCAGCGATCCCGGATTGGTGCACAGCACCTCGTACTCGGGGCCGGAGGGCAGGTTCGCTTGGGTGGACGTGCCGGGGGACTGGGGTGCCAGCCCGAAGGCGGTGTCGGGCGGCGGCGTCTTCGAGTACGCCGAGTATGCGATCACGCACCCGGTCTGCACCGGGCCGGTGCACGCCGGGACGAAGCTGAAGTCGCCCCCTACCCGCTCACCCTTGCGGACCAGGACGTTCCCCCCGATCAAGAGCGCCGAAACCAGTTGTGACTGAATGGGTTTCCCGTCGATGCGATTGCGGATGAGGGCCCGCAGCATGAAGGTGCCCTGGGAGTGCCCGATGAGGACCACGCCACGCCCGTTGTTGTGGTGGGCGAGGTAGTCGTCCCAGGCGTGTTCGACGTCCTCGTATGCGAGATGGGATGCCGCACTGCGTTCCGGCCCCGTCCCGGTGAACAGTGTGCGCAGCGTGCTCTGCCGATAGACCGGAGCCCACACGTTGCAGTTCGCACCGAAGGGCGCCGCCTGCAGCCCGGCAACCGCGCGCAGTTCGGGCGAGGCGTCGAGGTTCGCATTCGAGGACTGCTGCAACGACACCGTGGGATACACGTAGAAGCAGTCGACCGGCGCGCCGGATCGGCCGCCGCACGGGTCGTCGGCCTGACCGGGCCTGCACAGCCAGGTGGTCGACGACGCCGGGGGCGGTGCGGCCGAGACGTGCGGAGCCGCGATCGCGACGGCTCCGACGAGCACGAGCAGGGTGGTGCAGGCGCGGGCGAGCGGGCGGAACGGTCGGCGGCTCGGCATGCTCACGGATGCTAGTCCCGTGGCCGCCCGCCCGGTAGCCTCAGCGATTCTCGGCGTAGGCCGCGAGGTGCGCCACCTGCTCGGGGTCGAGCGACGGGCGGACCGCCTTCCTCGCCGCGGCGACGTCGGCCGCCGTGACGTCCGCCGCGTCGACACTGCGGCGCATGGCGGCCAGCGCCGCCTCCCGCAGCAGCGCCGCGCAGTCCGCCGCCGAGTACCCGTCGAGATCCTCCGCCAGCGCGTCGAGGTCGACGTCCGCCTCGAGCGGGATCGACTTCCCTGCGGTCTGCAGAATCTGCTTGCGCGCCTCGGCGTCCGGCGGCGGCACGAAGACCAGCCGCTCGATCCGGCCGGGGCGCAGCAGCGCCGGGTCGATCAGATCCGGCCGGTTCGTCGCCGCGAGCACCACGACGTCGCGCAGCGGTTCGACGCCGTCGAGCTCGGTGAGCAGCGAGGCCACCACCCGGTCGGTGACCCCGGAGTCCGAGCTCTGCCCGCGGCGCGGCGCAAGGGCGTCCACCTCGTCGAGGAAGATCAGCGAGGGGGCCGAGTCCCGGGCCCGCTGGAACAGCTCGCGCACCGCCTTCTCCGACGCTCCCACCCACTTGTCCATCAGCTCGGCGCCCTTGACCGCGTGCACGCTGAGCTGGCCGGAGCTGGCGAGGGCACGGACCACAAAGGTCTTGCCGCAGCCGGGCGGGCCGTACAGCAGCACCCCGCGCGGCGGGTCCACCCCAAGGCGGGCAAAGGAATCCGGGTGCTGCAGCGGCCACAGCACCGCCTCGGTGAGGGCCTGCTTGGTCTCGACCATGTCCCCGACGTCCTCGAGGGTGACGCTGCCGATCGCCAGCTCCTCGGTCCCAGAACGCGACAGCGGGCGGATCACCTCGAGCGCGCCGACCAGGTCCTCCTGCAGCAGGTTCGGGTCCTCGCCGCTGCTGCTGGCCCGCGCCGCGGCCCGCAGCGCGGCCTCCCGGACCAGGGCGGCGAGGTCGGAGGCGACGAAACCCGGTGCCCGCGCCGCGATCTCATCGAGCTTGAGGTCGGTGGTGGGGACCTTGCGCAGCATCAGCTCCAGCAGCGCCCTGCGGAGCCTGCCGTCGGGCAGCGCCACGGTGAGTTCGCGGTCGCACAGGTCCTGGCCGCGGACCCGGTCGTCGAGCGAATCGGGGTGTGCGGTGGTCGCGACGAACGCGACCCCAGGGGTGTCCACCGCGCGGCGCAGCTCGTCGAGGATCAGCGTGGAGACGGGTTCCGGCTCGGCGGGCAGCAGTGCGTCGATGTCGGTGATCAGCAGCACCCCACGCTCGTGCGGCTCCCCGCTCACGGCGCCGGTGAGGCGGGCCACCGCGTCCGACACCCGCTGCAGCCGGGTGGCCGAATCGAGTGCGCCGACACCCGGGCCGTCCAGCGCGACCACGGCGCGCTCGGCGAGCACCGCCCGCGCCAGGGTCGACTTGCCCACCCCGGCAGGCCCGGTGATGAGCACGCCGAGATGCGGGGAGGCCCCGAGCGTGTGCAGCAGCTCCGGCTCGTCCAACGCCAGCTTCAGCCACTCGCTGAGCTTGGCGGCCTGGGCGCCGACGCCGACCAGGTCGGCCAACGGAACGGGTGCGGGCGCAGGCGCGGGGGCCGGTGCGGCCTGCGTCTCGACGGAGGGCGCCGCACCAACCCCGGGTGTGGCCACGCCGCTGCCCCAGGTGACCGCCGAATTGGGTTGCACGCTCACCGGTCCCGCGGGATCGACTGATGTCACGGTGAGCAGTTCCGAGGTCCAGGCGACACCGAAGGTGCGCGCCAGCGACTGCGTCGCGCCCGCGGTGCTGGTGCCGGGGCCGAGGTCGCGGGGGAGCAGTGAGACCGTGTCGCCGACGGTGAGCACCTTGCCGAGCAGGGCCTGCCGCAGCGTGGTGTCGGGGATCGACGCCGCCGCGAGCGCCGAACCGTTGACGGTGACGGACCTGGCGCCGTACACCGTCACGGGTGAGAGCACCACGCGCGCATTCTCTTTGAGCCCGGCGTTGGAGAGGGTGACGTCGTCGAGCAGCGCGGTGCCCGTCGGCGTGGCCGTGGGTGCCAGCGCGACCACGGCTGCCGTGCGCCTGGCACCGATCACGGCGATGCCGTCCCACTCGCGCAGCCCCAGCGCGGCCAGCGCCTCGGGGTGCAGCCGCACCACGCCGCGGCGGGCGTCGGAGGCGGAGGTGTTCAACCGGGCGGTGAGCGCGAGTTCCGGAGAGTTCACGTCGACCAGCCTAGTGCGAGGTGCGTCGACGACGCCGCCGCCGGACTACCGGGGGCGGCGCAGTCCGAGGCGCGCGGCGGAGACCCGGCCGCGATCGCCCGTCGGTGCCCGCCGGATCGCCCGTCGCTCGGCCGGTTTGATGTCCCACACCTCGGGGCGCGCGGCGACCCAGCGCTTGGAGCGGACCGCGAACGGGATGTGCACGAGGTACGCGAAGACCAGCACGATCATCAGGACGAACGGGTAGGTGACCAGGGCGGCCGCGACCAGTGCGACGACCACCAGCAGTGCCGCGGCCATCCGCTTCGGCACGGCGAAGGTCTTCATCGCCAGGGTTGGCACCCGGCTGACGATCAACGCGGCGGACAGAACGGTCCAGGTGGCGACCACGTAGAAGGACGACCACCAGCCGTCGCCCCACTGGATGTATGCCGCGAGCGGGGTCAACGCGATCAGCGCGCCCGCCGGGGCGGGCACACCGACGAAGAACTCGCTCGTGTACGCGGGCGCCGAGTCGTCGTCGAGCAGGGTGTTGAAGCGGGCCAGCCGCAGCACGATGCTCACCGCGTAGACGAGCGCGATGATCCAGCCCGCGCTGCCGCCGTCGAGCAGCGTCACGTACAGCACAAGGGCAGGGGCGACGCCGAACGAGATGGCGTCGGACAGCGAGTCGAGCTCGGCGCCGATCTTGCTGGTGGCGTCGAGCAGTCGGGCGATCCGGCCGTCCAGCGAGTCGAGCACCGCGGCCGCACCGATCATCGCGAGCGCGATGCCGAGCTTGCCGTCGAGGGCGAACTTGACCGCGGACAGGCCGCCGCACAGCGCCAGGATGGTGATGGTGCTCGGCAGCAGGAACAGCCCGGACGCCGCCGTCCTCCTGGCCGTCACCGCCGCGGCGACGGTGCGCTTCGGCGTGTTCACGGGAGCTGGGCGAGGACGGTTTCGGCGCCGATGGCGCGCTGGCCCCGCTCCACCATCAATGTGGTGCCCTGGGGGAAGTAGGTGTCCACCCTGGACCCGAATCGGATCAGTCCGTACGTGTCGCCGATCGGGAGCCGGTCGCCGACGTTGGCGTCGCACACGATGCGCCGGGCCAGCAGTCCGGCGATCTGCACCACCGCGATCTCGTGACCGGCCTCGGTGCGCAGCAGCATCGAGTTGCGCTCGTTGGCGTCGCTGGCCTCGGCGAGATCGGCGGAGAGGAACTTGCCCGGCTTGTGGACCACGGCCAGCACCTCGCCCGCGACGGGGCTGCGCTGCACGTGCACGTCCAGCACGGACAGGAAGATGCTCACCCGGGGGACGGGGGCGTCGCCCATGTTCAGCTCGGCGGGCGGGACCGCGGTGTCGACGAGGGCGACCTCGCCGTCGGCGGGGGAGACCACGACGTTCGCGCGGTTCGGCGGCACCCGGTGCGGGTGGCGGAAGAAGGCGGCGCTGGCGCCAGCCGCCGCGAGACCGGCGCGGCGGACCCACTTGCGGTTGCGTCCGAGCAGCGCGACCGCAAGCGGCGCCGCGACGAACGGGATCCCGGCCGGATGCAGCGGCGGAACCGTGTTGCGGACCAGTTCCGCGACGTGCGCGATACCGGTGGTTTGCGGGGTGCCAATCGGGATGGGGCGGCGGGCCACGGGCTCCTCTTACTGTTTCGTCTTGCTGTCCGGCGAAAACGTGCGCCCTGGCGGCTTCGAGGCCGGGTGCGGGCACCCACAGGCTAGCCGAGACGGGCCCGGGAGGGGGACTCGGCCGCCGCTGAGCTGGGTGAACGGGGCGGCGGCCGGATGCCTCACCCGGTCGGGGAGAGCCGTTCCCGCAGCCGGGCGATGCCGCCGCGGATGGTCGCGCCGTAGCCGTCGTCCGACAGCGTGGAGACGCGCGCCTCCGCGAGCTCGAGGTGGGCCCGCGCCCGGTCGTCCTCGCCCAGCTTGGCGTAGTCGGCGGCGAGGTTCAGGTGCAGCGACGGGTAGAAGCCCGCCACCTGCAGCGACGAGTGGTGGCGTTGGGCGCGCTCGTCGGTGAGGGAGTCCGCCGCGCGCAGCGCGCGCAGGTCCCAGTCGAGCTCGTCCGCCGGTTCGTCCTGGACGTCGGCCATGTAGTGGGCGAGCGTGACGGCATGCAGCGGGTCCCCGTCGGGTCCGATCCGATCCCACAACGTCGCGAACGCCGCGCGGGCTCCCGCCCGGTCGCCCCCGTTCGCCAGTTCCTGCGCCGCCATGATGCCGGTCATGATCGGGTCCGCTTCGCTCATCGTCTGCCTTCCGTCGGGTGGGGGATCGACCGTAGGCCGGGCCACCGACAGTGGGCCGTCAGCGAATTCCGTCGCGGCGCAACGCGACCGACACCGCCGCCGCCCTGGTGTCCACCCCGAGCTTGGCGTAGATGTGCGCGAGATGAGTCTTGACGGTGGCCTCGCTGATGAACAGGCGCTTGCCGAGTTCCTTGTTCGTCAGGCCCTCCGCGAGCAGCGTGAGCAGTTCGGCCTCGCGCGCGGTGAGGGCCTCGTCGGGACGCCGCATCTGCTGCAGCAAGCGCGATGCCACCGGCGGCGACAGCACGCTCTGGCCCGCGACCGCCCCTCGGATGGCGGCGAAGATCTCCTGCGGCGCCGAATCCTTGAGCAGGTAACCGATGGCGCCGGCATCGATGGCCCTGACCACGTCGGCGTCGGTGTCGTAGGTGGTGAACACCAGGACCGGCAGCGCAGGGCAGGCCGCGCGGATCCGGCGGATCGCCTCGACACCGTCGATGCCTGCGCCGAGCGCCAGGTCCATCATCACCAGCCGCGGCGCGAGCTCCGCGGCCATGTCGACGGCCTGCTCGCCGGTGTCGGCCTCGCCGATCACCTCGATGTCGGGCTGGGAGTCCAGCAGGGCCCGCAGGCCGGCCCGCACCACCAGGTGGTCGTCGACCAGCATCACGGTCGTCGCGGTCATCGCTCGCCTCCGTACGGGATCTGGGCGGCGATGACGGTGCCCTCGCCGGGAGCGCTCTCCACGGTGAGGGTGCCGCCGAGCGCCTGCACCCGCTGCCGCATCGCGCGCAGGCCGAACCCGCCAGCGGGGGAATGGTCGCCGACGGCGTCGGCCGCGAAGCCGCGCCCGTCGTCGAACACATCGAGAGCGACGGCACCGGGAAGGTAGGTCAGGGTCACCCCAAGAGTCTGCGCCTCCGCGTGCCTGGCCACGTTCGACACCGCGCTCTGGGTGATCCGCAGCAGCGCGTGCCCGACCTCGGCGGGCAGCGGGACCGCCGTCCCGATCACCTGCAGCCGTGCCGCGGGGAAGTGGCCGCGCGCGGCGCTGAGCAGGGCCGCGTCCAGGCTCTGCGTCTCGAGATTGGGGGAGGCCAGGTAGTGCACCAGGTTCCTGGTCTCGGCGAGGTTCTCGCGCAGCGACGCGGTCGCGGTCCGCACCTCCTCGCGCGCGGGTGAGTGCGGCTGGTCCCAGGCCAGGTCCGCCGCCTCGAGGTGCAGCAGGCTGCTGGTCAGGCCCTGCGTGACCGTGTCGTGGATCTCGCGGGCGAGCCGCTCGCGTTCGGACAGCACGCCCGCCGCGCGTTCGGTCTCGGCGAGCCGCGAGTTCGCCTCGGCGACCTGTTCGAGCAGCCGGAGGCGTTCCCTGCTGTCCCGTTCGATCTGGCCGTACGCGATCACCACCAGCGCGCCGGTGCAGATCGGGCCGATGAGCACGGCCCATTCGGTGCGGCCGCTGAAGTTGAAGAAGGCGAGGCTGGTGACCACGGCGAGCGCCGCGACGATCAGGTACGCCGTCCTGTTCGAGAACGCGCGGGTGCAGAGGAAGAACATCGGGAACGCGCACCACGCGAAGCTCGGCGCCAGCCACACCAGCACCGCCCAGGTGGTCAGTACCGGCCACACCCACGGCTGCCAGGCGGCGGCCCGGCGGGACAGCAGCACGGTCACGGCGTAGAGCGCGGCCAGCGCGACGATGAGGGCGGCGACGATGACGAACCTGCCGCTGACGCCGTGGTAGGTCAGGTACCGGGCGGTCGAGGTCGCCAGCAGCACGTAGAACGAGACGTGGATCGCGACATCGAGCGGTCCGCGGGAGTCCCGGTCGGCCGGGATCTGATCGCGACGGGCGCTGACTGGACTGGACATCGGCTCGATCCTACGGAGGGGGCGCCGCCGCCGGATCGGCCATTCGGATGATCTCCTCGCCCCCTGACGGCTGATCGGGAGGCAGACGTCGGCCCGATGCGGGTGGGTGGGTCCGGCGGCGAGGCTGGAATCCATCAGCCCCATTACCGAAAGGCCCACCCGATGAACCTCTCCCGCCGCCTGCCCAAGACCCTCGCCGTCACCGTCCCGCTGGCCGCGATCCTCGCCACCGCCGCGTGCGGCAGCGGGATCGACGACAAGGAGGCGTCGGCGACCCCGATCGCCACCACCGCAGCGGCCGCGGCCGCTGCGAAGGCCCCCGGCGACCAGGCAGCGAAGGGCACGGCGACCGCGAACCGGTTGACCGTCGGGGCCGCGGGCACGGCCGCGCAGGCCGCGCTCGCGAAGTGCCAGGCCGACGGGCTCGGCTTCGTCACGGTGGCCGTGGTCGACCGCAACGGCAACGTGCAGGCGATGCTGCGCGGCGACAACGCGGCCCAGCACACCGTCGAGGCGGCTCGCCAGAAGGGCTACACGGCAGCGGCTTTCGGCGCCAACACCAGCGATCTGGCCGGTCGCGCCAAGGGTGACGGTGCCACCGTCGCGGACATCGACGGCACCCTGTTCCTGCCGGGCGGCGTCAGCGTGAAGGCGGGCAACGCGTCCATCGCGGGCATCGGTGTCGGCGGCGCCCCGGACGGCATGGCCGATCAGGCCTGCGCCGCGGCCGGGCTCGAGGCCATCGCCGGATCGCTGCGGTAGCGATGAACGCCAACGTGAGGCGCGCGTCGGCCGCCGTCGTCCTTGCCGCCGCGGTGGCCGCATGCGCCGCCTGCGGCGGCCAGGATCCGGCGGTCGACGCCGGGCCGCCCGCCGCCCAGGTCCCCGCCTCGACGACCGCGTCGCCGCCGGAGACCGTGCCCATCTCGACCCCGGAGCTGGAGCGGTCGCTGTTCGCGGCTGTCCGTGCGGACGACGCCGACGCGGTGCGCGCGGCGCTCGCCGCAGGCGCGGCTCTCGAGGCCCGCGGCGCCGGTGGCCGGACCCCGCTGGTGGCGGCGGCGAAGTCGAACTCGGTGAACGCGGCCAGGGCGCTCGTGGCGGCAGGCGCCGACGTGAACGCGAAGGACGACATCGAGGACTCGGCGTTTCTGTACGCAGGTGCGGAGGGGCTCGACGAGATCCTGGCGTTGACGCTGGCGCACGGTGCCGAGGTGGCCGCAACCAACCGGTACGGCGGCACCGCGCTGATCCCGGCGGCCGAACACGGGCACGTCTCGACGGTGCGGACGCTGATCGGGGCGGGCGTGCCGGTCAATCACGTCAACGAACCGGGCTGGACCGCGCTGCAGGAGGCGGTCGTCTACGGCGACGGATCGGCCCGGTATCTCGACGTGATCGGTCAGTTGCTCGCGGCTGGCGCCGACCCCGCGATCGAGGACTCGAACGGCCGGACCGCACTGGAGAACGCGAAACGCCGCGACCAGCAAGCGGTCGCGGCGCTTCTCGGGGGAGAACGCTGACGGTCAGGCCGGCGCGGCGGCCGTCGACTCCACGGTCGACTTGATCCGGGCGAGGGTGGTGTTCATGCCCGCGATCATGTCGACCTCGAAGTCGGCGGTGCCGCCCATCATCTTGTCGATGAGGAAGGACGAGATCTTGGTGGTGCCGGTCGGCGCCTCGCGGCGCTCGGTGAGGCGGGTGCCGGTGTCGGTGGCCTCGAGCGCATAGGTCCAGATGGTGTGATTCTCGACGACCCGCCAGGCGATCGTCTTGTTCGGCTCGAAGCGGACCACCTTCGCGGTGGTCGGCCAGACCAGCAGGCCCTTCTTGTTCAGGTTGAACGTCTTGGTGCCGTGGGTGACCTCGCCGAAGACGTGCATCCGCCTGCACTGCGGGCTCCACTCGCCCATCCGCTTGAGGTCCGAGACCACGGCCCACACCGCGGCGGGGGGAGCGGCGATGTCGATGCTCGCTTCGAGGGTGTTCGTCACTGGGCTTCTCCGGTTCTAAGAGGATTAGTGCTACGCACGGTTACGGATATCTTGCCGGATCGTGGGCGTTCGTCAAGGCCCGATCTTGGCACGGCTCGGGGTCACGGGCGCGGAGTCAGCCGGAGCACCACGTCGTCGCGGCCGTTGTCGGTGGTGACGAGCAGGGTCCCGTCCGGCTGTCCGCTCACCGTGCGGATCCGGCCGTAACGACCGTCGAGCAGCGAGGCCTGGCGCTCGACCCCGAGGCCGTCCGGGGTGAGGCCGAGCAGCAGGACCTTCTCGCCCTGCTGCGTCCCGACCGCGAGCGCGCCCGACCAGTCGCCCCAGCCGGGCCCGAGGAGAAACGACCCGCTGGGGGTGGCGAGGGTCGGCATGCCCGAGCTCCACACCGCCTCGCGGGCGCCGGGCACCCGGTCGGGGTCGGTCATCGGCACGGCCTCGATGTACCGGCCTGGTTCGAGGTCGGGACGCCAGCCGTAGTTGCCGCCCGGCACCAGGAGGTTCACCTCGTCGTCGCGGTGGGTCCCCTGCTCCACCGAGTACAGCTGCCCGGTGCCGGGGCGGAAGCTGAGCCCCTGCACGTTGCGGTGGCCGAGGGTGTAGACGGGGGAGGCCGGATCGGGGTTCCCGGCCGCGGGGGATCCGTCGGTGTTGATGTGCAGCACCTTGCCGCCCAGCGAGTGCGGGTCCTGGGGAGCCGTGGGGATGGTCGCGTCGCCGGTGCCGACGAACAGGGTGCCGTCCGGTGCCGGGAGGATGCGGCAGCCCGCGTGCCGCCCGCCCGCGCTCGGCAGGCCGGAGAGCACCACGCCCGTCCTGGTCAGTGACGTCCACTCCGGGTCAACCGTCCAGGCCACCAGTCGGACATCGGTCGGCCCGTCGCCCCGGTGTCCCTGGCAGGTGAACACGCGGCGGTTGCTCGCGAACCCCGGATCGAGCGCGATGCCCATCAGCCCGGTCTCCCCGGAGACGTAGAGGTCGGACAGGTCCGCGGTCGGCCGGGTGACCGTGCCGTCGGGCCGCCTGGCCACGAACCCGCCGCCGCGCTGCCCGGTCAGGAGGGTGCCGTCCGGCGCGACCGCGATATCCCATGGCTTGTTCAGTCCGGTCAGGAGCTCGGTCACCTCGACCGTCGGCGGGGCGGCCGCGACGACGCTGCGCGCGGTGGAGGCGGCCTCTCCCGAGGTCTCGGGTGAGGCGGTGTCGGTGGCGCTCGCGCAGCCGGCGACGAGCAGGGCGAGCGTCAGCGCGGCGGATCGACAGCGCACGGGCCACCTCCGGATCTTCCGGCGCAGGAGCTGTTTACAGGGTATCGCCGCCGGGGAACCGGCTGCAGGTCGTGACCGCAGCCGAGCGCGGGCAATCGCTGCCCCTCAGGGGTGGATTTCGCTGTAATACCGGGGGGATGATGAACGATGAAAAATGTATCCACGCAGCATTGAAATCAGGCAGACACCGGAGTGATCCGTCGTGAAGATCCCAGTCGTTCTCCAGCATGTGCGACATGACGCCGTCCCGATTCTCGAGTCGGCCCGGATGAAGGGTCGTCCCAAGTACTGGCCGGACGAAAAGCTCGAGCGGCTGCTGACCGACGGTGAGAGAGAAGACGTCGAGCGCGGCCGGTTCTGACCCACCGCTGCGGCGTCGAGTGTGCAGTTCCCGTCGCCCCCTCTCGGTGAATGCGCAGGTAAGTGCACTCTCACCTGAACAAGTTGTTCTATTGGAACTAGAACAATAGAATCAAAGCGTGCTGATACGAATCGACCAGACCGCGGCGGAGCCGCTCTATGAGCAGGTCGCCTCGAGCGTGCGCAGGGCCATCGCTGTCGGCGAGGCGGCACCGGGCGAGCGACTCCCGGTGGCCCGTGACCTGGCGGCCTCGCTCGATCTCAACGTCCACACCGTGTTGCGTGGCTATCAACTGCTGCGCGACGAGGGCCTGATCGAACTGCGACGCGGACGCGGGGCTGTCGTCACGGCGGACGCGAGCGGTCGCGGCCGGCTGCAGGAGGCGCTCCGCGACCTCGTCGCGGAGGCCCGTCGGATCGGCATGGGCGCAACCGAACTCACCGCACTCGTCACCAAGGAGATGCATTAACGCTTCCCCTGCCCAAAGGCGGGAGATTTCAAGCTCAGACCGCAACCAGGCCACCCATCCGGAGGAGGTGATCAGATTGTCTGACGTCGTCAACACTTGTGTGGCCGCGCTCTGCCACAGCCAGGATCACCCTGGCAGCGTTCCGGTCGCGACCGTCGGTGTAACCGCAGTCCACGCATCGGAAGGTTCGTTCGGCGAGTT
>NZ_BCXA01000063.1 GCF_001894865.1 Rhodococcus maanshanensis NBRC 100610
GTCATGCAGGGAGAATCCCCGCACGGTGTACTCGAGCGAGGGAAGCGAGTTCTTTCGCGCCTTGAACGCCGGTCGCCCCCGGCCCTTCATCGTGAAGGAGTGTTCGAGACCCTGCGCGAATGTGCGCAGCGTCTGCTGTTGTGCGACCTGCGACCCGTCACGCAGCCACGTACTACGCGACCGCACTTGTGTGAGGAGCTTCGACAGCTTCCCGAACGTCGGCAGACTTCCCGACTTCTGCTGGTGGACAGCCTCATTCCACAGGAACCTGCATCGATGCCACTCAGCGGTCAGGGCCCGCTCCGCCTGCGCGCCGGGCCGCAACCGGTACGTGTACCGCACCACTTCCCCCACGCCCCGCAACGTAGCCGACACCACCGACAGAAAGGAGGACGGCGCTTCCTCTCCCTCGTGAATGAGGGAGTATCCGCGCCGAACTTCCAATGAGGGACGAGGGCGTGCCCGACGACGGCCGACCGTCGGCCGAGGCCGCGGCGCTCCTCGACGCGCTCGTCGGCGCCTACGAACGCGGTTGGCAACCCGCAGATCTGCTCCACCTGACCCGCAGGGGCGCCGAGTCGCCACCCACCCTCGCCGCGGCCGTGCTGCTGTACGAGGCGCGGCTGAACTGTGCGGCCGAGCGGGCCCCCGCGGAGTGGTCCGATCAGCTGACCGCCGTGGCCGAGCTGTACCCGGAGCAGGCCCGCCTGGCGGACCGGACACCGGTCACCGGTCCGCCGGGCGGGCACCTCGCAGGCGTACTGACCGCAGGCCGGTCGGGCTTCCTCGGCTTTCAGCTGTCCGAGCTGGCGGCGGAGTGGAACCGGCTGCCGGACTGGATGATTCTGCTGCCCCCTCCGTCGCAGTGGCCTGCTGAGAGCGCCGCCCGGTCAGGGCAGCGGCCGCACCCCCACACGGAAGCCGACGCCGAGGTCCCTGGACCCTCGACCGCCCCGGATCCGAAGGTGCTGGGCCGGATCCGCGGGCTGCTCGCCAAGGCGGAGCGCACCGAGTTCGCGGAGGAGGCCGAGGCCTTCACCGCGAAGGCGCAGGAGCTGATGACGCGGTACGCGATCACCGCCGTCCTGCTGCGGTCACGCGCCCACACCGGCGGAACCGTGGTGCACAGCCGCCGGTTTCACCTCGAGAATCCGTACCTGAAGGAGAAGGCACACCTGCTGACCGCGATCGGCGACGCGAACCGGGTTCGCACCGTCCTGTTCGGCGACCTCGACATCGTCGCCGCGGTCGGGACCCCGGTGGACCTACAGCAGGTCGACCTGCTGTACACCTCGCTGCTGGTCCAGTCGGCCAGGGCCATGCAGTCGGCCGCCGCCGAGGGCCGCAGCGGTGCGCGCACCACCGGGTTCAGGAAGGCCTTCCTCGCCGGGTTCGCCAGCCGGATCGGGCAGCGACTGCACGACGCCGACGCCAAGGCCACCGAGGCGGCGGCCGACGAGGAGTCGATCCCGTTGAGCGATCTGCTGCCGGTCCTCGCCACCACATCCGCTGCGGTCGACGCAGAGTTCACCCGGCTGTTCCCCAGCACGAAGAAGGCAAGGGCCCGGTCGGTGGACGCCAGGGGATGGCACGCAGGGCGGGCCGCGGCGGACAGCGCATCGCTGGCCAAGGGCGGGCGCGCCATCAGACGCAAGTAGGCCCTGTCCCGCCCCTGAGCTGCGACGGGACCACGTGTCGGACCCTCGGTGCACACTGTCGCCATGAGCGATAATCGAACACGCATTCGACAGATGTCCGCAGTCGACGCGCTCGCCCAGGCGTACGAGCACGGCTGGCAGCCCGCAGATGTCATCCACGTCACCAGACGCGCGCTCGACGCCACCGTCACCCTCACCGCGGCGGCGCTGATCCTGGAGGAGTCGCGACGAAGCCGCGCCTGGTCGAGGGCTCCGCGGCAGTGGCTCGACCAGCTGCAGGCAATCGTGGACGCACACCCGGAGGCGGTCGCGAGCGCGGCAGTCGACCACGCGCACGCCCGATCACTCGGGTTCCTGTGGCAGTACCTGAGCCCCTGGACGGCACTGTGCCCGCCGCCCTCGGCGTGGCCTCGGCAGCGCAGCGAACCGGAGACACAGCCATCTCGCCCGGCAGATCTGAAGGTGTTGAACAAGATTCGCGGTCTGCTGGCCAAGGCCGAGAGCACGGAGTTCACCGAGGAGGCCGAGACGCTCACGGCCAAGGCCCAGGAGCTGATGACCCGGTACGCGATCAGCTCCGCACTTCTCGACGCCGGCGAGCCGGGCCTCGGCGTCACCGTGCACAGCAGGCGGGTCCACCTCGACAACCCGTATGTCAAGCAGAAGGCCCTGCTGCTCACCTCGATCGGCCATGCCAATCATGTTCGGACCCTGTACAACTCACGAATGGCCACCGCCACGATGGTCGGGGCTCCTGTCGACCTCGAGCAGGTCGAGATGCTGTTCACCTCGCTGCTCGTCCAGGCGACAAGGGCGATGAGCAAGGCGGGAGAGGACGGTTCGCGATCCACCTCGTTCCGCAAGGCCTTCCTGTTCGGGTTCGCCATCCGGATCGGCCAACGACTGACCGAGGCGGACAAGGCCGCTACCGCGCGGGTCGTGGTCGACGCCGAAGTCCGGTTCGGGGATCTGCTCCCCCTCCTCGCCGGGCGCGCGGCGGCGGTGAAGGCCGAGGTGGACCGCCTGTTCGGCCCCACGAAGAGTTGGCAGCATTCCGCGGTCGACCCGAGGGGCGCGCGGGCGGGACGGGAGGCCGCCGATGCGGCCACGCTGTCGGCCGGCGGGCGTGCGATCGCGGGGTGAAGGCGGATCACAGGCGCGTGAGACCGTGCGCCCCTCCCGCGACCATGTCGTCGACGACAACCGTCAGCATGTCCTGCATCGCCCGAGCGGCGTGGGTCGGTTGCACGTCGGCCCGGCGGGCCAGGGAAATGGTGCGGCTGAGCTCCGGCGCTTTGAGCCTCACGGGGCGCAGGCCGGGCCGATGGGCCGCCACCAACGACGGCACCACGGCCACACCGAGTCCGCGCTCGACGAACCGCAGCACCCCCTCCATCTCCGCGCCCTCAACCGCGACCCGCGGCGTCAATCCGGCCTGCCGGAACGCGGCGTCGGTTGCCGCGCGCAGGTCGTATCCACGGTGGAACATCACCAGGGGGGAGCGTGCGAGTTCGTCGAGCGTCAACGCACCCCGCACGGTGAGCGGATCGACGGCGGCCGAGGACACCACGACGAGGTCCTCCCGCAACAGCGGAGTGACCTCCAGCGCGTCCTCGCCGCGGTCCTCGTTCGAGACGATCAACGCCATGTCGACAAGACCGCCGGTCAATGCGTCGACCAGCGCTCGTGATCCACTCTCGTTCACGTTCAACGCAATTCCCGGGTACGCCGCGAGATAGCGCTCGAGAAGATCCGCGACGAGGCTGACACACAGGCTCGGCGGCGCACCCAGGCGCACCCGGCCGCGCCGCAACCCGGTCAGCTCGGCGATCTCGCGGTACGCGAGCTCCTCGTCCGCGAGCATCCTGGTCGCCAGCGGCAGCAACACCTCGCCCGCCGCGGTCAGCGCGATATTCCCCCGCGCGCGGTGAAACAGGCTGGCGCCCAGGCTCTTCTCCAGCGCCAGGATCTGTCTGCTCAGGGAGGGTTGGGCCAGGTGCACCTCGCGGGCCGCCTTGGTGAAATGCCCGGTGCGCGCGACGGCGAGGAAGCAGGCGAGCTGCGTCAGGGTCATATCCATACGTCTAGCGCATCGAGACGACAGAAACAATGCATTGGAGTAATCGTCGCTCGCTCCCTAACGTCGCAGTCGTGACTGATTCGGTTTCTGTGATCGGCGGCGGCCTCGCCGGACTCACCGCGGCGATCGCGTGTGCAGAGGCGGGCGCCCGGGTCACCCTCCACGAGGCGCACGCCACGCTCGGCGGCCGGGCCCGTGCCACGGCAGGCCCGTATGTCGCCCACGAGGGTGCGCACGTGTTCTACGCGGACGGCCCGCACTGGCAGTGGCTCAAGCGGCGTGGATTCGTCGCCGACCTGTGCCTCCCACCGGTCCGCAGCCTCGCACTGCTCGGCTTCCGGTCGGGCGGCAGATTTCGCAGGCGGCCGCCGATGGGGATGCTGCGGGCCCAGCTCACCCCCTGGGCCGCCGCGCCCGTCGACACGGACTTCCTTTCATGGGCCACACAGCGTTTCGGACACGAGGCCGCAAAGGCGATGGCGAACTCCGTCGGCGTCGCGACCTACGAGGCGGACACCGGGAAGCTCTCGGCGGCCTTCGTATGGAATCTGTTTCAACGGATCTACGGACCGCGACTCCCCGGCGTGCGCTACGTGGCAGGCGGATGGCAGGCGGTCACGAACCGGATGGCGGTCCGCGCGCGGGACCTCGGGGTCCGGATCGAACTGGGCTCCCGGGTGGACGCGATCCCCTCCACACCGACGATCGTCGCAACCGAACTCTCCTCCGCGCGAAGCCTCCTCGGCGACACGTCGCTGGACTGGCAGAGCGGCCACTGCGTGATGCTCGACCTCGCCGTCCGCGAGGGACGACGCGACCTGTTCACCGCCGCCGACCTCGACGAGGGCGGCTTCCACGACTGCTACTCGATGCAGGACCGCTCCGTCGCGCCGGCGGGCGAGTCCCTGTTCCAGATCGACATGCCGGTGCGCGCGGGCGAGTCCGTCGACCAGGCCCGCACCCGCTTGTATCGTTTCACCGATCTCACGGTTCCGGACTGGCGCGACCGGGTCACCTGGCAACGGACCTCGACGGCGAGGGGCAGGACCGGCGCCGTCGACCTGCCGGGCCAGACCTGGCGCGACCGACCCGGGATCGACCGGGGCTCGGGGGTGTACCTCGTCGGGGACATGGTCGCCGCCCCCGGGATGCGCGGGGAGATCGCGATCAACAGCGCTGTGCGCGCGGCCACGTCCGTGGTCGCCGAACTGAAGGTGTCGAAGGGGGTGCGCCGATGAGCGCAAATGTGGTGGTCGTCGGGGCGGGCTACGCCGGGGTGATGGCCGCGAACAGGCTGAGATCACGGAGCGAGGACACGCGTGTGATCGTCGTCAATCCCCGGCCCGCATTCGTCGAACGTATCCGGCTTCATCAGCTCGTCACCGGAAACTCCGACGCCACAGTCCCATTCGAGCGGGTGCTCCACCCCGAGGTGGAGCTGCGGGTGGGGACCGTCGAGCGGATCGACGCGCAGGCCGGTTCGATCAGCTTGACCGATGGCGAGCACCTCGCCTACGAACATCTGGTCTACGCGGTCGGCAGCACCGACCGACGCGACCACATCCCGGGAGCATCCGAACACGCCTTCTCCCTGTCCGAGTTCGAACAGGCGCACCTGCTCCGGCTCCGATTGCGCGCTCTGCCGCGACCGCTCGCCGTCACCGTGATCGGGGGCGGACTGACCGGCGTCGAGACCGCGGCCGAGCTCGCCGAGAGCGATCGCGAGATCGCCGTGACCCTGGTGTCCGACTCCCCGGTGGCGAAGGCCCTGCCGCCACGGACGCGACGCAAGATCCTCGCCACGCTGGCCGCACTCGGCGTCACGGTGATCGACGGGAACCGGGTAGCCGAAATCGCCGAGGGCAAGGTCACTCTCGCGGACGGGCGGATCCTTCAGAGCGACTGCACGGTGCTCGCGGCCTCCTTCGCGGTTCCCGACCTGGCCCGCAGGAGCGGACTCGAGGTCGATGCCGACGGCAGGCTGCTGGTCGACGCGACGTTGACCAGCCGTAGCGCCCCGTCGATCGTCGGCGCAGGCGACGCGGTCGCCGGACCGCCGGACGAACTCGGCCACCTCCGGATGAGCTGCCAGGCCGCCCTACCGATGGGTGCACACGCCGCCGACACGGTCCTCGCCCGACTCGGCGGCACCGAGCCGGCGCCGCTCTCGCTCGGATTCGTTGGCCAGTGCATCAGCCTCGGCAGGCGACACGGGGCCTTCCAGCCTGCCCGCGCGGACGACTCCCCCGCCTGGCCTGCGATCACCGGCCGGGTGGGAGCGCTCGTGAAGGAACAGGTCTGCGCCACGACGGTGCAGTTCATGACGAAGCAGGCGACACGCGGGGTGTACCGGTGGCGTCGCGGTCCGCACTGACAGCCCGTGACCGCTCGATTCGGGTGTGCGGGCGGGGCCGTGTCACGCTTGTCGGGTGCGGATCGAGCGGATTGGTGACGGCGGCGACCCGGCCGACGTGTTGCGCGCCCTCGCGAGCCTGGCCGTCGACCGCGGCACACCCGCGCCTGCGGCGCTGATCGGCGACTGGTTCGGTTCCCTTGCGGTGCTGGCCCCGACCGTGCACACCGCCCCCGTCGGCACGGCGAGCGCATTCGGCCTCTCGGATCGAGAAACGGTCACCGCCCGCGGGGAACCCGGGAACGACCGTCCGGTGATCGGCGGCGGCTGGATCGGCTATCTCGCGTACCCCGACAACCCGGTCAGCGGTGCGACCGCCGCGCTCCCCGCCGCGGCAGGTGGCTGGACGGACTCGGTGTTGCGGCAGGACCGCGACGGCTGCTGGTGGTACGAGAGCCTGACCGACGACCCCTGCCCCACCGCATGGTCGGACGCCGTCACCGCGCCCGCCGCGCCCGCGCAGCCCTGGCGGATCGAGTGGACCGCGCCCGACCGCGAGTCGCACCGCCACGGCGTGCAGCAGTGCCTCGAGGCCATCCGGCAGGGCGAGGTGTACCAGGCCTGCGTGTGCACCCAGTTCCGCGGCCACGCGGAGGGCGAACCGCTGCACTTCTTTGCCGACGCCGTGGCCGCGACCCGGCCCGCCCGCGCCGCCTTTGTAAAGGGCGAGTGGGGCGCGGTGGCATCGCTGTCCCCCGAACTGTTCCTCTCGCGCCACGGGGACCTGCTCCGCTCGAGCCCGATCAAGGGCACGCTGCCCATCTCCGACGATCCGGACCGCCTGCGCGCCTCCGTCAAGGACGTCGCGGAGAACGTGATGATCGTCGATCTGGTGCGCAACGACCTCGGCCGGATCGCGGTACCCGGATCGGTCACGGTCACCGACCTGCTCGGTGTCTACCCCGCCCCGGGAGTCTGGCACCTGGTCTCCACCGTCGCCGCGACCGCCGCGCCCGGCACCACCACCGCCGCCCTGCTGGAGGCCACTTTTCCGCCCGCCTCGGTCACCGGCTGCCCGAAACACCGTGCCCGCCAGCTGCTCTCGCACTGGGAGCCCGACCATCGCGGGGTGTACTGCGGCGCAGTCGGGTTCGCGTCGCCGCTCGCGGGCACCGAACTGAACGTGGCGATACGCACCGTCGAGTTCGACCCGGACGGAAACACGGTGCTCGGCGTCGGCGGCGGCATCACCATCGACTCCGACCCGGACGCCGAGTGGCAGGAATGCCTCGACAAGGCGTCGAGCATCATGTCGCTCGGGTAGTCGCCCCTCAGCCCTGCGCGCAGGCCTGCTCCCCCGAGCCGGACAGCTCGAAGTCCGCCGCGCGGTCCGCCGACAGTGGGGCCGTCGACGAACAGATCCGACGGATGATCGACGGCGCGTCCAGCTCCCAGGTCCGCAGCACGCCCTCGCCGTCCCCGGAGAGGGCGGCGTGGGTGCCCGGCAGGAAGGCCACCTGCCACCGGCCCGTACCCGCGGTGGTGATCGGCCCACCGACGTTGTGCATCGACCCCGTGTCGGCGACGTCCCACAGCCGCACCGTGCCGTCGTCGCTGCCGCTGATCACGTGGCGACCGTCGGGATCGAACGACACCGAGTAGACGGTGCCGGTGTGCCCGCGCAGTGGCGAACCCCTCATGGTGAGGGTTCCGTCGCCTGCCCGGTCCCACAGCACGACCGACTGCTCGTCACCCCCGGTCGCCAACATGGTTCCGTCCGGGCTGAACGAGATCGAGTTGATCCCGTCCGCCTGACCGCCGTCCGGAACCACGATCTCGCGCGGGCTCGCCGCGTCCCGCACATCCCAGACGTGCATCCCGCCGTCCGCGTCGGCCGCCACCAGGTCGCGCCCGTCCGGGCTGAAGGCCACCGTGCGAACGAGATTGGTCGGACCGCCGAGCGGTTCACCCCACGGCACCGGCCGTTCCGGATCCGCCAGGTTCCACAGCCGGACGCTGACATCGTCCGCACCGATGGCCAGGGTCGACCCGTCAGGGCTGAAGGCCAACTCCCAGGTGAACCTCGTCTGCGTCAGGATCGGTCCGCCGAGGGCACGTGGGTGATTCGGGTCGTGCACATCCCAGAGCTGCACCTGCCCACCCGAGGTCGGTGCTGTCGCCATCGTGCCGCCGTCCGGTGACAGCGCCACCACGTGGGCTCCTCCGAACGGGCGCGGCAGCGCGAGCGCACCCGCCAGGGACAACCGTCGATCCGCCGCGGCCCGCCACAGCCGGATCACCGAGTCGTATCCGCCCGTCGCAACCAACGATCCGTCGCGGCTGGCCGCGGGCTGGGTGAGCGCCGACGCCGAGACGTGGATCGCCGTCGTCGGCAGGGTCCACACCCGGACCGTCGAGTCCTGTCCACCGGTGACGATGGCGGCGCCGTCGGGCACAAGGGCGAGCGCTGGGACTCCGCCGCCGTTGCCCGTCAGGGCAGGACGCAGCTCGCGCAGGCTCCTGGAAGCGGGGTCGAGGGACCACGTCTTCACCGTGCCATCCCACGAGGCACTCACCAGGGTCGCGCCGTCCGAGGCGAAGGCGATCGTCCACACCCCACCGGTGTGGGCCTGGACCGGGGCCCCGATCTCGCCGACCGCCCGCACGTCGGTGGTGTCGAAGACCCGGAGCACCCCGTCATCGCTGCTGGCGGCGAGGGTCCGCCCGTCGGGCGCGAACGCCACCGAGTGCACCACGTCGCCGAATCCGGTCAGCACCGACGGCAACGGGACGGGCGCGACGCCGCCGCCCACCCCGGCGATGTCCCACAACCGGACGCTGCGGTCATCGCTCGCCGTCGCCAGCACCGCCGAATCCCCGCGAAAGGACACCGTCCGGACCGCGCCCTGATGGGCGGGCAGAACCGTGGAACCGAAGTGACCCGAGAACGGCTCCGACGTGTCGAACATCGTCACCGTGCCGTCGTCGTTCGGCACCGCCAGGATCCGCCCGTCGGGGCTGAACCGGAGGTTGTGGACCGCCCTGGCCCCCACCTTGGTCCCGTCGAGCAGCGGCCGCGGCGCGGACCGGTCGGTGATGTCCCAGATGAACACGAGGCCGTCGCCGCTGCCCGCGGCCAGGATCCGCCCGTCCGGGCTGAACGACACCGACGCCATGTACTTCTCGGCACCGCCGAGCGGGCCCCCGATCGGTCGCGGGTCGGTGCGATCGGTGAGGTCCCACAGGCGAACGGTGCGGTCGTCGCTTGCGGAGGCGATCGCCCTGCCGTCGCGCGAGACCGCCACCCCGTAGACCGGGCCCTGATGGCCGGTCAGGACGCGGCCCACCGGGGTCGATTCGGTCGCGATCAGGCGCGAGTACGCGGCGTCGTTGCCCGGATTCATCTGCCACGCCTCGATCGCCAGCCGCGCGGAGGTCGTCGGGTCGGAATCCCGCAGCGAGTCCGTCAGCGCGATCAACTGGCGGAACTGCGCGGCCGACCGCTCCGACTCGGCGCGCTGCTTCGCGGTCCAGGCCATCGACACCGCGACCAACGCGATCACCGTGGACACCACCAGCGCCGCCATCACGGCCCGCTGGATCCAGGTGTCCCGGCGCACGTGCCCGGTCGACGTGGCGAGGAACTCCGAGGCGATCGGGGTCAGGGACGCGGCGACCTTCGTCGCGCCGAGCCCCTCGACGGCGACCCGCGACGCGTCGTGCTCGGCGACCATGTCGAGGCGGCCGCGCTGATAGAGCAGGCTGTTGTTGCGGTCCGCCTGCTCCCAGTTCGTGGCGTCCGCCTCGATCTGCTGACGCAGCGCGGTGTACGAGCGGTCCTCCTGGATCCACTGTTTCAGCCGCGGCCAGGCGTCGATCACCGCGTCGTGGATGAGCTCAACGCTCTCGGTGTCCGCGACCAGGACGCGGGCCGCGATGAACTGGTCGACCACCTGCCTGCCGGTCGCCGCGTCCTCGCCCGCGAAGGCCAGCAACTGCGGCAGCGTGCGCCGGATCTTCACGTCGGTGCCGGTATCCGTGACGTACACCAGGTGCACCAGCATCGCCCTGGCGAGCACCCGTCCCCGCTCGTCCAACGCCGCCCAGGTGCGCTCGGCCGTCGCCGCGACGGACCCACGCACACCGCCGGTGGCGCGGTAGCTCGCCACGGTGAGCACTCCGCCGCGCCTGCGCTCCCACATCGTGTCGAGCAGGTGCGAGAGCAACGGCAGCACCGTGCCCGCGCCCTCGTCCGAGGTGAGCACCCCGAGATCGTGCAGGATGAGGTCGACCAGCCCCGCCTCGAGTTTGAGACCGATCATCCGGGCGGGCTGGGTGATCACCTCCACCATGTCCTCCCGCGTCAGCGGCGCGAGGACCTTGCTGTGGCGTTCGAGCGCGCGGGCGAGCACCCGCTGGGACAGCGCCTGCCCGTAGAAGTCGGAGCGCATCGTCGCGACGACGACGGGCGCGGCATCGGGCGTCTCCTCCGCGCCGACCGTCGTCGCGGCGAGATCGAGAAGGGTGAGGAAGCGGTCGCGCTCCTCGGGATCATCGCACTGGGTGAACAGCTCCTCGATCTGGTCCACGACGATCAGCAGCGGGTTCGAATCCAGCCGGGCGGCGGCCGCACGGACGGCCCGGCGCACGACCTCCGGCCGGGGATCGCCGACCGCCTCCCGCAGCTCGGGGAGTGCCTCGCCCAGAGCCTGCAGCGGACGTGGTCCCGGGGTGAGCACCACCGGTCGGCCGCAGGCGCCGGATCCCTGGCCCGCCAGTTCCGCGACGAGACCCGCCTGGACGAATGACGACTTCCCCACCCCCGAGGCACCGGTCACGATGACCAGCCCGTGCCCGTGTGCGGAGGTGACCGTGTCGACCAGTCCGGGCAGGCTGGCACCGCGGCCGAAGAACATCCGCGCGTCCTCGGCCCGGTACGGCTCGAGCCCGCGATAGGGCCGAACCCCGGTCACCGGAGCGGGCGCCACTTGATCGGCCGTCTCGCCGCGGCCGCGCGCGGCGTTCGTGTCGCGGGCACTCGACCACCACGCCAGCCACTGCTTCATCGAGTACAGGCCGGGGACCGGCGGCTGGGTGCCGTGCAGCGTCTGGGCCGCGCGGATGAGGACCACCAGAACCGGGCGGACGGAGTCGAACGTCGCGGGGACGCGTTTGCCCGATCGCCAATCGCTCAGCCGCTGGACCGAGACCTGACGATCCGTGCCGATGGTCCGGCCGACCGCCGACGCCTCGGACACGACCTTCTTCAGGGCGGGTCCGCCTGCCGTCGCGAACAGCAGGCGCAGCTGATCCGCGAAGTGCAGGCGCGCCTGTGCGTCCGGGTCGTTCGGTTGGCTACCCGCCTGTTCGTCGGGGGCGCTCCGCCGGCTCCGCGCCTGTGCGTCCGCAGCACCGTCCACCGCATCGGCCGAATCGCCACCGGACATCGTCGATCACCCCAGTTCCTGCCGTGGAAATTCCGCTGCGGAAAAGTTCCTCACCCACTGCGAACTGGGACGATACCCGGATAGCGGGACGCGCGGTTTGGTTGGGTCCCACTCGCCGACCAGAGTTGATCTCGACGCACGGGGGGCCCTGCATCACCGCGCCACACCGGCGGGAACTGTCAGCCCGAGGGGGGGTTGTTCCCGCCGGTGTGCACGTGGCCGACCACACACGACGGAGTGACCATGAGCAGAATCGCCGCCAAGATCGCGTCCACGGTTCCACCGACCCTCGCCGCAGCACTCGTCCTCGCCGCCGCGGTCGGCCTCATCATGTTGATGGGCGCACCGCCGAACTGACGCTCCGGCTGCCGGACCCACTCAGCCCTGCCGGGCCGCCAGCACCGCCTCGTAGACCTCACGCTTGGACACCCCTGCGGTCGCGACCATCGCGCACGCGTCCTTGAGCCGCGCTCCGCCCTCCACGAGCCGCTCCACCTCCCCGACCAGATCCTCGGGCTCCGCGGCGACGAGACGCGCGGCCTCGAGCACGACGGTGATCTCCCCGCGCGCCCCCTCGATCGCCCACTGCGCCAGCTCGGCAAGGGTGCCGCGGCGCACCTCCTCGTAGGTCTTGGTCAGCTCCCGGCACACCGCCGCGCGGCGGTCTCCGCCGAGCACCTCGACCGCGTCGGCCAGACAGGCGGCCAACCGGTGCGGCGCCTCGAAGAACACGCACGCCCGCTGCTCGGTGCGCAGCGACTCCAGCCAGGCCCGGCGCTGCCCCTGCTTGCGCGGCGGGAACCCGTCGAAGCAGAAGCGCTCGACCGGCAGCCCGGACAGCGCCAGCGCGGTCGTGACGGCCGATGGACCCGGCAGGCAGGTCACCGGCAGGTCATTCTCCACGCACGCCGCCACCAACCGGTAGCCGGGATCGCTGACCGACGGCATGCCTGCGTCCGTCACCAGCAGCACGGTCTTGCCCTCGGCGACATCGGCGACCAACGCCGGCAGCCGGCTCGTCTCCACCTGGTCGTAGAAACTGACCACCTTGCCGGTGATCACCACCCCGAGCGCGGCCGCCAGGTGCTTGGTGCGGCGGGTGTCCTCCGCCGCGACGACGTCCGCGGTTGCGAGGGCCTCCTTGAGGCGTTCGGAGGCGTCACGGACCTCACCCATCGGTGTCGCGGCTAGGACAAGACGACCGTTCATGTCACACAGCCTACGATCGAGCACGTGACCCAGTTGACCGACGAGCGCGCGACGCCCGCAGTCGACACCCTGATCGTCAGCCCGGCGCCGACCGCGCCCACCCTCGACCCCGGTCCGACCGACCGGATGCGTGGCTGGGCGGTCACCATCTTCCTCACCACCCTGGCGGCGATCACCCGCTTCGTCATGCTCGGCTACCCCACCGACGCAGGCACCCCGGTGTTCGACGAGAAGCACTATGCGCCCCAGGGCTGGCAGGTGCTCACCGGCGGCGGGCTCGAGGACAACCCCGGCTACGGCCTCGTGGTGCACCCGCCGATCGGCAAGCAGCTGATCGCCGTCGGCGAGGCGATCTTCGGCTACAACGGCTGGGGCTGGCGGTTCGCGTCCGCGGTCGCGGGCACCATCCTGGTGCTGCTGGTGGTGCGGATCGTCCGCCGGATGGCCCGCTCCACCCTCGTCGGTGCGATCGCCGGGCTGCTGCTCATCGCCGACGGCGTCACGTTCGTGTCCTCGCGGATCGGGATGCTGGACATCTTCATGGCCGTGTTCGTGGTCGCGGCGTTCGGCTGCCTGGTGGTCGACCGGGACGAGGTACGCCAACGGATGGCCCTGGTGTGGGTCGAGGGCAGGATCCACGACTCCCCCTACGGGCCACGCCTCGGGGTGCGCTGGTGGCGGTTCGGCGCGGGCGTGCTGCTCGGGCTGGCGTGCGGCACCAAGTGGTCGGGCGTGTACTTCATCGTCTTCTTCGGTCTCCTCAGCGTCGCGTTCGACGTCGCCGCCCGGCGCGCCTACGGCGTCAACCGACCGTGGATCGGCGCCGGTCTGCGCGATGTGGGACCGGCGCTCTACGCCCTCGTCGTGATCCCGGTGCTGGTGTACCTGGCGAGCTACTGGTCGTGGTTCGCCTCGGAGACCGGCGTCGACCGGAACGCCGTCGGCACCAAGGTGGGCACCGACGGACAGTTCGCGTTCGTCCCCGACGCACTGCGCTCGCTCTGGTACTACAGCGGGAACGTGCTCGAATTCCATTCGGGGCTGACCAATTCCGCGGGCAACCATCATCCGTGGGAGTCGAAGCCGTGGTCGTGGCCGATGGGGCTGCGCCCGATGCTGTACTACTTCGCCGACGGCGAGCAGATCTCCGGGTGCGGCGCGTCGAGCTGCGTCAAGGCGGTCATGCTGATCGGCACCCCAGCGATCTGGTGGCTGGCGCTGCCCATGCTCGCATGGGCGCTGTGGCGCACGGTGGTGTCCAAGGACTGGCGGTACGCGGCCGTGCTCACCGGCTACGGCGCCGGACTGCTGCCGTGGTTCGTCACCATGGACCGACAGATGTACTTCTTCTACGCCGTCGCCCTTGCCCCGTTCCTCGTGATGGGACTGGCGCTCGCGCTCGGCGAGATCATCGGCCGGGCCAGGGCCTCAGCGGAACGTCGCGGCACGGGGCTGCTCGCGGTCTGCCTCTACCTCGGCCTGGTGATCGCGAACTTCATCTGGCTCTGGCCGGTCCTCACCGCGATCCCGATCACGCCGGAGGCATGGCAGCAGCAACTGTGGCTGCCGAGCTGGCGCTGACCCCGGACTTCAGGCCGCCCTCGACCAATCCAATCAAGCATGCTTGATTGTTTTTCCGTTCGCGCCTACAGTCGCCTCCCAAGGGGCCGAATGTGACCCCAGTCACCAACCTCGTGGGCGCCCAGCCGTTCGGGTGGCGCGTCCCTTCGACGTCCCGTGGAGGCCACGTATGCAACCCGATCTGTCCGGTCTGACCGCGCTCGAGGTCAACCTGGCCACCCGCACCTCGCTGGGTGACGCCCTCACCCGGTCGGCGCGAATGTTCGGCTCCCGCACCGCGATCGCGGACCGCGGCCGGTCGATCACCTACCGCGAACTCGACGCCGCCGCGGAGTCCGTCGGACGTTCGCTCCTCGAGTCTGGCCTGTCCCACCAGCAACCGGTCGCGATGCTGATGGGCAATTCGTGGCAGTTCGTCGCGACCTACTTCGCCTGTGCCAAGGCGGGACTGGTGGCGATGCCGGTGAACGTCGTGCTCGCGCCCGAGGACATCGCCTGGATCCTGAACGACTCGGGCACCACCACCGTCGTAGCCGACGCCGCCTTCGGCCCACTGCTCGAGAAGATCCTGCCCGGGCTCGCCGAGGTGAAGTCCGTGATCCTCGTCGGCGCCGGGCCGGCCGCATCCACGGGCGGGGTGTCCACACGGAACTGGGAGGACCTCGCGCTCCGCGAACCTGCCGGTCCCCTCGAGGTGCTCGTCGAGGACCGGGACGCGGCACAGTGCCTGTACACCTCCGGCACCACCTCCCGCCCCAAGGGCGTTCTCGCCAGCCACACCGCGGTCTTCGTGGCGGGCCTGACCAACGCATTGATGCAGGGCGCGTCCTGGGGTGGTGAGCACGCGACCCTGGTCAACGTGCTGCCGATGTTCCACACCACGGGCCTGAACACGCTGGTCCTGCCGACCCTGATGATCGGCGGCACGGTCGTGCTGCCAGGACCGTTCGACCCGGGCGCGGTGCTCGACGCGATCGAGGCCCACCGGGCGACGCACGTGATGTTCCTGCCGATCATGTACCGAGCGCTGGTGGGCACGCAGGCCGCCGCGGCGCGGGACCTCTCCTCGGTCCGGCTGTGCATCTACGCGATGGCTCCCATGCCCGACACCCTCCTCGACCAGGTCGACGAGGCGTTCCCGAACGCCTCGGTGATCCTCGGCTCCGGTCAGACCGAGGTGGTGCCTGCGACCGTGCTGCAGTGGCCCGAGCACCGCCACACCAAGGCGAACTCGTGGGGCCCACCGGTCCCGACCGTCGAGGTGCAGATCATGGACAACGACGGCACGCTTCTCCCTGCCGGCGAGAGCGGCGAGATCGTCTACCGGGGACCGCATGTCAGCAGCGGCTACTGGAACAACGCGGACGCGAATCGGGCGGCCTTCGCGCACGGCTGGTTCCACAGCGGCGATGTCGGCCATCTCGACGAGGACGGGGTCGTCTGGTTCACCGATCGGCTCAAGGACATCATCAAGAGCGGCGGCGAGAACGTCTCGTCAGTGGAGGTCGAGCGGGTCGTCTCGGCGGCGCCGGGGGTCCAGGAGTGCTCCGTCGTCGGCCTGCCGGACGAGCGCTGGGGCGAGGCGGTGTGCGCCGTGGTCGTCGCCGCCGACGCCACCACCGCACCCGCCGAACTCGAAGCCCAAGTGATCGCCCACGCCAAGCAGCACCTGGCCGGCTTCAAGGTGCCCAAGCGGGTGATCGTCGTCGACGAGTTGCCCAAGACGGCGACCGGCAAGGCCCGCAAGCACGAGCTCAGGGCCGGCCTGAGCCGCTGAGCGCCCCGATGCGGCGGAAACCCTTGCCATTCCAGGGTTTCCGTCGCATCACACCGTGGAGCCGTTGCTGGCAGACCTGCTCGGCCCGCGTCGGGCGCGCGGCACCCGCCGCCGCTCCCTCTTCGTCTCCAGGATCATCGGATCGTGGCACAGGTCCCGGTAGAGCGAGACGCACAGGCCGATCATCACCACGACGAACGGCGCCGCCGCGATGATCGTCATCGTCTGCAGACCGTGGAGCGCATCCTCGCCACCGGTCCACAGCAGCAGCGCCGCGACACCGCCGGTGGCCAGGCCCCAGAAGATCACCACCCAGCGGCTGGGGTCGAGGGTGCCGCGCTGCGACAGCGTTCCCATCACCATCGACGCGGCGTCGGCGCCGGAGACGAAGAAGATGGAGACCAGGAGCATCACCAGGACGGTCGAGACGCCCGCCAGCGGCAGATTGTCCAGCATGCCGAAGAGCTGGGATTCGGAGCTGCCGCGCCCCGCCAGGTCGACACCGCTGCGCTGCTCACCGATGGCCGCGCCGCCGAACACCGAGAACCAGAACAGGCTGACGATGCTCGGGACCAGGATCACGCCGATCACGAACTCGCGGATGGTGCGGCCGCGGCTGATGCGGGCCAGGAACATGCCGACGAACGGGGTCCACGAGATCCACCACGCCCAGTAGAAGATCGTCCACGAGGACAGCCACTCGGCGGTCTCCGGGTTGCTCGATGCCGCTGTGCGGGCGGACATCTCCGCGATCTCGGCGGCGTAGGCGCCGAGGGCGGTCGGGATCAGGTTGAGGATCAGCACCGTCGGCCCGAGCACGAACACGAACAGCGCGAGCACCAGCGCCAGCACCATGTTGATGTTCGACAGCCACTGGATGCCCTTGGCCACCCCCGAGACCGCGGACGCGACGAACACCAGCGTCAGCACGGCGACGATGGAGACCAGCAGCAGCGTGCCCGCCTCCTCCATCCAGCCCGCGACCTCGAAGCCCGAGCCGATCTGCAGCGCGCCCAACCCGAGCGAAGCGGCGGTGCCGAACATGGTCGCGAAGATGGCCAGGATGTCGATGACCTTGCCGATCGGGCCCTCCGCGCGGCGCCCGAGCAGCGCGACGAACGCGGAGCTGAAAAGTTGTTTGCGGCCGCGTCGATAGGTGCCGTAGGCGAGCGCCAACCCCACCACCGCGTAGGTGGACCAGGGATGCAGACTCCAATGGAACATCGTGGTCGCCATCGCGGTGCCGACCCCGCCGTCGGTCCCGGGCGGCGGGTTCACGAAATGCGCGAGCGGCTCGGCGACACCGAAGTACATGAGCCCGATGCCCATTCCCGCGCTGAACATCATGGCGATCCAGCTGACCGTGTTGAACTCCGGCTTCTCGCCGTCCTTCCCGAGCGGGATCCGGCCGTACTTGCTCAGCGCCAGCCACAGTGCGAACAACACGAATCCGGTGGCGGCGAGGATGAACAGCCAGCCCAGATTGGTGACCAGCCAGTCGAGCACGGAGCCCGTGACGGAGTCGAGGCTGTCCGGACCCACCAGGCCCCAGAGCACGATCGCGGCGACGATCGCGGCCGTGACCCCGAATACCACATGGTCGGTCCGGACGCCGGTCGTGCGCGTCACGACGTGACCGATGATCTCGTCGTCGGTGCGGTCGGAATCCTGCTCGGATAGATCGGAATTCGACGCCATGTGCTCCTACGTTGCTTGCCCTGTCCGGCAAAAGCAAGCGCGACAGGCGCGGAACGACGACCTACCCGAGCGGCTCCGCCCCGCTACGCCCTGGACCGAGCCGACGACCTGCCGCCGAGAATCCCGTCGACGCTGAATCGTCCGGCGCCGGTCGCGGCGATCAGCAGCGATCCCACTCCGAGCGCCAGCACCAGCTCGTATCCGCCTTCGCTGACGAAGATGCCCTTGTCCCAGTGCACGATCGCGAACGCCCCGACCATGTTGAGGAACAACAGGATCCCGGCGATCGGCGTGGCGACCCCCGCGATGAGGGCGAAGCCACCCACCAGTTCGATGGTCGCGGCCACGATCGCGGAGATGTCCGGCACGGGTGCGCCCATGCCCTCGAACGCGACCTGCGTCTTGTCGATTCCCATGGTGAAGAACTTCTGCCAGCCGTGGGCGACGAAGATGACGCCGATGCCGACCCGGGCGATGAGGATGGCGAGGTCGCGGAATGCGGCGGATTTCATGATGGAGTCCTTTTCGATGTGCGGCGCGACGGACGGGAACGCACCAACTGTGACACACGCATGGTTGAAGCGTCAACCATGTTGCGGCTCCATGGGTCCACCTCAGGCCCCCCGCAGTGCCGCCTTGAACAACTTCTCGGCGGTCTCGTCGCCGAGGCCGAGCCCTCGGACGGTGGCGACATAGTCGGTTGCGGCGCGCTGCGCGGCGGCCATCGAGGCGTCTCCGACCGCGGCAACGAAGGACCCCAGCCGCCCCCTCGTCTCGATCGCCCCTAGCTGTTCGAGCTCTCGGTACGCCCGGGCCACGGTGTTCGCCGCCAGCCCCAACTCCTCGGCGAGCGCCCGCACCGTCGGCAGCTTGGTGCCCGCGATCAGCTCGCCTCGCCGGACGAGATCGAGGATCTGCAGCCGCAGCTGCTCGTACGGCGCCGTGGACGAGTGTGGGTCGATGTCGATGCGCATGATCGAGGCTAACCCCGCGACGCCGCGGTCAGTCCGCGAACGCCTCCGCCACACCGTCGAACCAGGCCGACTCCTCGACCAGGCTGCGACTGCGCCAGCCCTCGGGCGTGCGGACGAGCTCGTGGTTGTACCAACCGCCGCAGAAGAACTGCCTGTCCTTCTTGACGATCATCGGGTTGAAGAACATCGCGCGGACCCGGGCCCGGTCACCGTCGAGATCCACATCGATGTTCGAGACGAAATGCTGGGTCTGTGCGAAGAGGTCGAGCATCGTGGCCAGTTGCGACACGACGAACTCGAGGTCGCCGCTCGGCCCGCCTGCCGTGGAGTAGTCGATGTGCGCGTCCGGGGTGAACACGGTGCGATAGAGAGCCCAGTCCTTGCTGTCCACCGCGTGCGCATAGCGGGTGAACAGATCCTGAATCTCGATGCGGTCGGAGATCGTCTGAAGGTCCATGCCGACATACAAACGCACCGGCGTCCGGTCGCGCCGCCGAATGCGACAACGACTGCCGTTCAGGGCGCCGCGGCGCCCGAGCGCCTCGCCGCGAGCGCCGCGGTGACGCGGACCAGATCCCGCGGCGACGACACGTCCAGCCCGGTCAGCGTCGCGAGCTTGCGGAGCCGGTAGAGCACCGTGTTCGGATGGACGTGCAGGGCCGCGGCCGCGGCCGCCCGGTCGTAGCCGGTGTCCACGAACGCCTCGAGGGTGCGCAGGATCGGCTCGTGGGCATCCAACGGGGACAACAGATTCGCCAGCACCGCGTGCGCGGCGCTCGGCCTGGTCAGCTGATACTCGACCGGGACGTCCCGCAGCCGGAAGAGCCCGCTGCGATGCCCGTGACATCGCGCCACCGCGAGCACCTCACGCGCCTCCTGCAACGCGCCCGGCACCCGGGAGGGCGCCGCGGCGGACACCGCGACGACGACCGCGGCGCCGATCGCCCGCTCGAGATCGAGCAGATTGCGCCGTAGCTGCGCGTACTGGGGGCTGCCCTCCCAGTTGTCCTCGGCGGGATCCGAGTCGACGATGGGGATCAGCGCCGTCCCGCCGCTGCTGGTCACCGCGCACAGCGCCGTGTCCCGGCCGACGTTGTCGAGTTCGCGCTGCAGCCGCCGCACCTTGCGCCGCTCGGCCACCGCGGTGTCCACCTCCGCCGCTGATTCGTCGGGGTGCGGGCCGACGTGGATCGCGACCACCCAGTAGAGCCGGGCGAGCGTCAATCCGACCCGATCCGCGGTCCCCGCCGGGTTTGCACCCGCGGACAAGGCCATCAGCAGGGCGCGCCTGGCGGCGTCGTCCTCCCCCGCAGGCCCGTGATCCGACCCGTATCCGGCCACGACCGCGGACGTGGCGGCCAGCAGGTAGGTGTGCAGTTGCCGCCCGGCCCGCGCCAGGGCCGGGCCGTCCCCGTCGGTGGCCAGCTCGGAGATCGCCGCCCACCAATGCTGGATCCCGAGGTGGTACGCGTGCAGGACCTCGGCGAGCGGCACCAGCTCCTCCGCACGGCGACCTGCCGAATCACGCAGCTCCGCCACCTCACCCTTGGTCGGCTCACGCGCGGTCCGCAGCATCGCGATGAACAGCTCCAGGTTCCGCCGCACGATGGCGGTCACGTCGTTGCGGATGGCCTCCTCCGGCAGCGACCGATAGAAGGGGACTTCGGTCCACACCGCGTGCACCGTCTCCGCGACCAGCGCGTGCGTCCGTTGGGCCAGCTGGTCCGCCAGCGACCGACCGCCGATCGCGATGGGCCCGTCCGGGTCGGTTTTGATTCCTGACACAAAAACCTCCGAATAGTTGATCGCAATCTACAACCCCGACCAGGAGTTTTCCGATCAATATGTAATCCACGCCACTCCCGGATGCACAAAAGGGGGAACGAGAGATGAGAGAAGGAGCCTCGGTGACCAACATGATCCGCCGCGCCACCCGGTCGGGAGCCACGGCCGCCGCCACCCTGTGTCTGCTGGCCGCCGCGGCCGCGGGCAACGCAGGCGCCGCGCCGCTGCAAACCGGCGCGATCGACTACGTCGCGCTCGGCGACTCCGCCGCCGCCGGGCCGCTGCTCCCCGACCAGGACATGAGCGCGCCCGGATGCCTGCGGTCACGGGACAACTACCCCGCGGTGGTCGCCGCGGCCCTCGGCGCCAACCTCACCGACGTCACCTGCTCGTCCGCCAGGACGGCCCACATCACCGACACCCGGCAGGGCACCTTCGCCGGAGCCGTGCCCCCGCAGCTAGATGCGCTGAGTCCCGACACCGACCTCGTCACGGTCACCATCGGTGCAAACGACTTCAATCTCTTCAGCACCGCCCTCAGCTGCACCAACCCGCTGCCGCAACCGACAGGCACGTCCTGCCGCGACAAGTTCACCTCGGGTGGACGCAACCACCAGAAGGAACTGATCCGCGACTGGGCACCGACCTGGGGGGCGATGCTCGACAAGGTCCGCGAGCGCGCACCCCACGCGGAGATCGCGGTGGTCGGCTACGGAACCTATCTCCGGCCCGGCGGATGCCCTGCGCAGCAGCCGATCTGGCCGCAGGATGCCGACTACCTGCAGAGCGTGATGGCCGACGCGAACGAGGCCATGTCGGCCGAGGCGGCCAGGCGCGACATCCGGTTCATCGACATCAGGCAGGCCACCTCCGGTCACGACATCTGCGCGGCCCCCGAGCAGGCCCACTATGCGGGCCTGGTCCCTGCGGAGCCCGCGGTGCCCCTGCACCCGACGGTGCTCGGCATGCAGGCGATCGGCGCACAGGTCGCCGACGAGCTGCGCTGAGCGCCTCACCACACCACACCGCACCGCCTGCGGCAGTGCACCTTCCGTCCTCCCCTCACCGAACCAGCGAGGCCCCATGTCCGTGCACGAACCCCCTGTTGCGCCATCGGCGCTGCCCGCAGCCACGACCAAGGTCGTCAGCGGGGCGCTGATCGCCCTGTTCCTGGCGAATCTGGTCAACTTCTTCGACCGCGCGATCCCGTCGGTGGTCGCCGAACCCATCAAGGCCGAGTTCTCGCTCAGCGACCTGCAACTCGGCCTCATCATGTCGGCGTTCACGTTGGTGTACGCGGTGGCGGGACTGCCGCTCGGCCGACTCGCGGACCGCGGTGACCGGCCGAAGATCATCGGCGCCGGGCTGCTGTTGTGGAGCGGCCTGACCGCGGCGACCGGTGCCGCGGGCAACTACATGCTCTTCATCCTGGCCCGGCTCGGTGTCGGCGTCGGCGAGGCCAGCTTCACCCCGGCCGCGAATTCGATGATCGGCGACATGTATCCGGCGGAGCGACGCTCGCGGGCCCTCGGCGTCTTCATGCTCGGGCTCCCGGTCGGGCTCATGCTGGCGTACTTCACCGTCGGCAAGATCACCGAGGCCTTCGGATCGTGGCGGGCACCGTTCTTCGTGGCGGCCGTGCCCGGTGTGCTGCTCGCCCTTGTCATGTTCCGGATGCGTGACCCCGAACGCGGCGGCTCCGAGCACACCGCCGCAGGCGGCGGGTCCGTGCTCACCGACGACGCCCCGATCACCCGGCCGATCCGCGGGCTGCTGTCGATCCCGACCCTGCGCTGGCTGATCCTCGCGGGGCTGACCTTCAACTTCGCCGCGTACGCGGTGAACTCGTTCGTCGTGCCGCTGCTGATGCGCCAGTACGAACTGAAGCTGACACCCGCCGCCGCGGTCACCGGGATCATCGTCGGGTTGACCGGACTGATCGGCCTGCTGGCGGGCGCGCGGCTGGCGGACCGTGCGTCGACCAAGTCGCCGAACGCGCGGCTCACCATCGGCGTCGTCAGCTGCGCGGTGGCCGCGCCGCTCACCGCGCTCGCGCTGATGCAGAACGGCGGGAGCGTCGTCGCCTTCACCGCCCTCTTCGCCGCCGGCTGGCTGCTCGCCTACGGCTTCTACATCAGTGTCTACCCGGCGATCCACGACGTGGTGGTCCCGCGACTGCGCGCCACCGCAACCGCGCTGTTCTTCGCGGCGATGTACCTGCTCGGCGGATTCTCGGGCCCGGTCGTGGTCGGCGCCATCTCCGACTGGTTCGCTCAGCGGGCCCTCGACGAGGCAGGCACCGGCACGCTGAAGCAGTTCGCAGGCGACGGGCTGAACTCGGCGATGTACCTCGTCCCGCTGATGTTGGTCCTCACGGCCGTCTTCATCTACCTGGCCACCAGGACCATCGCGGCGGACTCGGCCCGGATGCGCCGGTCACTGGAAACCCGGTGAGCGGTTCCGGGACAATGACCGTCATGGCCGACGCGACTATCTACCACAACCAGCGCTGCAGCACCTCGCGCACCGTTCTGAAGCTGATCGAGGAGGCCGGCATCGAGCCGACCATCGTGAAGTACCTGGAGACGCCGCCCTCGCGCGACGGACTACGGAAGCTCCTCGACGACGCCGGACTGAAGCCGAGCGAGGCGATCCGCAAGAAGGAAGCCCTCTACAAGGAACTCGGCCTGGCCGAGGCGAGCGAGGACGAGCTGCTCGAGGCGATGGTGGAGAACCCGATCCTCATCGAGCGGCCCATCGTGGTGACGGCCAAGGGCACCGTGCTCGCCCGGCCCGCCGAGCGGGTCTCCACGATCCTGTAGTCCGTCCGATCCGAACACGGCCCCGCCGGCTCGCGCCGACGGGGCCGTGCTGCGTTCGCGGTCGGGATCCCTACGATCCAATCGACCCGAAATCGACCGATCCGAAGTCGACCGATCCGAGATCGAGCGAGCCCGACGCCTCCTCTTCCTCGGTGTCCACCGGCTCCGGCTCCGTCACCACCGGGATCTCCGGCACCGCGGCCGCCTCCGGCGTCCAGACGCCACAGTTGTAGGTGACGAAGGTGCTGTCGGTGGCCTGCAGCGTGACGCTCGACGGGCTGTTGGTCTACATGTACTCGACGACCGCCGGCTGCCCGTTGGTGAGCGCGAGCCGCGTCCACGTGCAGGGCGCGCCGAGGGTGGTCGGGCCCGTCGACTCGTAGGTGCCAGGCGCGAGCCCAGCGGTACCCACCTGGAACCCGCCGTCATGGGTGATCACATGGCGAATCACACATACGTGACGCGAGTCACATCACCGGGTCGACGACAACGGTTTCGCCTGCCGCACCGAACCTTTGGCGGTCAGAGCAGATCGCGCGACACCGGGCAGGACATGCACCGGGGGCCGCCCCGGCCGGAGCCGAGCTCGGACCCGGAGATGCGCAGCACCTCGATGCCCGATGCCTCGAGCCGCGAGTTGGTCACGACGTTCCGCTCGTAGGCGACGACCACCCCCGGCTCGAGGGCGAGGGTGTTGTTGCCGTCGTCCCACTGCTCGCGCTCGGCCGTGACGTTGTCGAGTCCGGTGTCGATCACCCTGAGCTTGCCGATGCCCATCGCGTCGGCCGCTGCCTTCAGGAACGGCTGGGCGCCGAGAATGCTCACCCCGACGTCCTCACGGTGAATGGTGAACGCGGACAGACTGTCCTGAATGGCGGGGTACATCACCACCGCGTCGACGTCGACCATCGTGCACACCGTGTCCAGATGCATCGACGCTCGCGCCTGGGCGATCGGGACCACCAACACCGAGTGCGCGAGGCCGTCCTCGAAAACGCTGCGCGCCAACGCCTCCGCCCCGGCCGGGGTGGTCCGCTCCCCCACCCCGACGGCCACCACGCCCGGCGCGAGCAGCAACACGTCGCCACCCTCGACCGGCGCGGTGTGCGACTCATAGGCCCGCCGCACCCCGAGGAAGCGCGGGTGGTGCGCATAGATCAGGTCGGTCAGCGAGGCCTCGCGCACCCGGGCGGGCAGGGCCAGCGCGGTGATCGCGACCCGGTCCCCGATCCAGAACGAGGAGTCCCTGGTGAACAGCAGGTTCGGCAGCGGCTCGATCACGAAGTCGCCGCCGTGGTGCATCCGTCGCACCAACGATGCGCCGCCCGGCCCGAGCGGGAGCTCGTCGAAGGTCATGCCCGCGGTCAGGATGGTGGCCAGGGCCGCGGGCTCGACGGTCCGCAGGTGCGCGGCGAGTTCCTGGGCGAGCGGGTGCCCGAGCCGGCGGGGATCGACGGCCGCCGAGATGCCCTGCATGCGGGCTGCCCCACTCACCGTCAGGGTCTCGGTGAGCACCTCGGACAGCAGCAGCACCTCGACCCCGCGCGAGCGCAGCAGCGCGGCGAACGCGTCGTGCTCCTCCTGTGCCCGGTCCACCCACGGCAGCCCGTCGAAGAGCAGTTGGTCGTTGTTGCGTGGGGTCAGCCGCTTGAGCTCGTCGCCGGGGCGGTGCAGCAGTACGGTGCGCAGGGTCCCCACCTCGGAGTTGGCCCCCAGCACGGACGGCCCCTCGTTGCCCACGACGCTGCGCTCCATGGCTAGACGGTAGTTCGCGACCGGCCGCGCCGCGAGGGCTTCGTCTGTCGAACCACCGCCGGGGGTTCGGTCGCCGATCGGATTCCCTCAACTATGGTCGAGGTCTACGACGGGAGGCGCCGGTGGAGATGCCGGACTGGAAGGCCAAGGAACTCACCCCGGGACAGCTGTCCGAGCGCAGCGGGGTGGCGGTGTCCGCGTTGCACTTCTACGAGCGCGAGGGGCTCATCGAGAGCCGACGGACCAGCGGGAACCAGCGCCGGTATGCGCGCGACACCCTGCGTCGGGTGGCCTTCATCCGGATCTCCCAGCAGGTCGGCATCCCGCTCGCGGAGATCAGGGAGGCGCTCGACACCCTGCCCGAGGGACGGACCCCGACCCGGGCCGACTGGGAACGGCTCTCGACGAGCTGGCACGCCGACCTGGACCGGCGCATCGAGCAACTCACCCGGCTCCGGGACAACCTCACCGGCTGCATCGGCTGTGGGTGCCTGTCCATGAACAGCTGCGCGCTGGCCAACCCACACGACCGGCTCGCCACCGCGGGCCCCGGCGCCCGCGTGCTGGACGTCCGCCTCCGCTGCTGATCGCCCGACCCCGGCGCACCGGGCCTCAGCGCAGCAGGCCGCGCTCGCGCGCCGCGGCCACCGCTGCCGTCCTGCTGTCCACGCCGAGCTTCGAGAACACATGCACCAGATGCGACTTCACGGTTGCCTCGGTGACGAACAGTTGCTTGGCGATGGCCCGGTTGGACAACCCGTCCGCCACCAGCCGGACGATCTCCGTCTCGCGGGCACTCAGGTCAACCCGGGGCTCGCGGATCCGGCGGTACAGCCGTTGCGCCACATCCGGATTGAGTACCGTCTCACCCCTGGACGCGGCCCACACCGCATCCAGCAACACCTGCGGATCGCTGTCCTTGAGCAGGTACCCGGCCGCGCCCGCCTCGACCGCGCGCAGGATGTCGGCGTCGGTGTCGTAGGTGGTGAGCACCACCACCCGCGGCGGATCGGGTCGGGCCATGATCGCCTCGGTGGACTGGGCGCCGTCCATGCCCGCACCGAGCCGCAGGTCCATCAGCACCACGTCCGGTCGGGTGGTCTCGACCAACTCGAGCGCCTGCTCGCCCGAGGCCGCCTCCGCCACCACGTCCAGGCCCTCGTGCGAGGACAGCAGGGCGCGCAACCCCGCCCTGACCACCGGATGATCGTCGACCAGCAACAGCCGCAGCCGCGGGCCGGTCACGACTGCGCTCCCGAGACGGGAAGCGTTGCCGCCAGAGCAGTTCCGTCGCCCGGCGCCGATTCGACGACCAGCGAGCCGCCGAGCGTCTCGAGCCGGTCGCGCATCGCCCGCAGACCGAACGAGGCCGGGTCGACCACGGAAGCGGGATCGA
Organism: Rhodococcus maanshanensis NBRC 100610; assembly: GCF_001894865.1. Taxonomy (GTDB): domain Bacteria; phylum Actinomycetota; class Actinomycetes; order Mycobacteriales; family Mycobacteriaceae; genus Rhodococcus_G; species Rhodococcus_G maanshanensis. Next base: position 26,536 of record NZ_BCXA01000063.1, read on the forward strand.
ACCCCACCCCGTCGTCGACCACATCGAGGCGCACCTCGTCCTGGTCGTAGCTCAGCGTCACCCGGACGTTCTCGGCCCGCGAATGCAGCCTGACGTTGGCCAGCGCGCTCTGCGCGACCCGCAGCAACGCCACGTCGAAGTCCATCGGCAGCGGCAGCGGATCCCCCTCGACATGCAGCAGGCCTGCGATCCCGGTGTGCGTGCCCAGCTGCGCCAACTGACGGCCGAGCGCGGACTCCAGCGAGGCGTCCTCGAGCGCCGACGGTGTCAGCGCCCCGACCACCCGCCTGGCCTCACCGAGGTTGTCCTGGGCGGTCTCCGCGATCTGCACGAGCACCGCCTTGGGGTCATCGCCGCGCTGACCCGCGCGCGCCAACAGCACGATGGACGAGAAACCCTGCGCGAGGGTGTCGTGGATGTCCTTTGCCAGCCGCGCGCGCTCGGCCACGGCGCCTGCCTCGCGCTGCAGCGCCGCCAGTTCGTCTTGCGCGCTGAGCAATTCGTCATGGGATCGGGTCAGCTCGTCCAACAGGCGCTGGCGTTGCTGGGTGTCGCGCAGCAACTGCTGGTAGATCAGCGCCATCCCCGCGGCGGCGGTCGCACCGAAGATCGGACCGAGGAAGGACGCGACGGTGTTGCTGCTGCCGTGCCAGAGCGTGGCGGCGATGACGACAGCGGTGATGGCCACCGTCGCCGCCAGCGCCACCCTGGTCGAGAGCAGATGGAAGCACAGGAAGAACAGCGGGAACGCCACCCAGACGAAGCCGGCAGCGAGCAGGGACAGGCCGAGCCAGCCGAGGACCAGGACCCCCAGCCACAGCGGGCCGTACCAGTCACGGCCCGTCGCCTCGGCGGCGCGACGGGCGAACCACACCCCCAGCAGATACCAGACCAGCACCGCCGCGGCGAGCACGAATGCGGGCAGCGGATTCGGCTCATCGACGGCCGCCCTTGCGGTCCCGACGGCGAGGAGGACGAGGAAGAGCCCGTGCGCGCCGAACTGCATGATGCGCAGCACCGGCGTCGTGCCACGGGCGTGGCGGTACTCGGGCAACAGCATTTCATCCACGCTAACACCACCAAGGGGCTCCGACCGGCCGCGATCGGCGATGTCCAACTTTCGATTGATCCGAGCACCCATCCGTTGCGCGATGCCGGACCGGACCACATTCGCGAGGCTGGAAGCCATGTTCCTCAGTATCCGTGACCTCCGTTTCGCCAAGGGCCGCTTCGCTCTCATGAGCGCGGTCCTGTTCCTCATCTCGCTGATGGTCGTGATGCTCTCCGGCCTCACCGCGGGACTCGGGAATCAGTCGATCGCGGCGATCCAGAACGTGGGCGCGGACCGGTTCGCGTTCGGCGCGCCCGCCGAGGGTCAGAAAGTCGCGTTCACCGACTCCCAGGTCACCGAGGCCCAGCGGGCACAGCTCGCCTCGACCCCCGGTGTGGACGAGGCCTCGATCCTCGGCATCGCGCCCATCCGGATCACCGCCGACGGTCGAGATGTCAGCGCCAGCGGCTTCGGCGTCGCGGGCGACTCCTTCGCCGCGCCCGTCCCGCTGCACGCAGGCGAGATCGCGGTCGACCGGGAACTCGCGGACGACAACGGCTGGACCGTCGGCACCACCGTCGACATCGCCGGGCACCCGCTCACGATCGGCACGCTCGTCGACGACTCTTACTACAGCCATCAGTCGGTGGTGTGGCTCGACCTGTCGGACTGGCGCCAGCTCCCGACCGCGGGCGACAGCGAGGGCACGACGATCGCGCTGCGCACCTCCTCCGGCTTCGACGCGGCGGCTGCCGAATCCGCAACCGGTACCGCCATCACCGACGAGAAGGGCGCGCTCAACGCGATCGGCGCATACTCCTCCGAGCGCGGCTCGCTGCTGCTGATGCAGGGCATGCTGCTGGCGATCAGCGCGTTGGTCGTCGGCGCCTTCTTCACCATCTGGACCATCCAGCGCGGTCAGGATCTGGCGGTTCTCAAGGCCATCGGCGCCTCCACCCGGTACCTGCTCGTCGACGCACTCGGCCAGGGGCTGATCGTGCTCACCCTCGGCGCGGGACTGGGCACCCTCGCCGCGATCGGGCTCGGCTCGGTGGCCGCGTCGGCGGTCCCGTTCACCCTCACGGTGACCGGCACCCTCGTCCCGTTCTTCGCGCTGATCGCGCTGGGCATGCTCGGCGCCGCGGCGGCGCTGACCCGCATCGTCAAGGTCGACCCCCTGACCGCGCTCGGCGCGGCCAGGTAACCGCCGACGGCACAGCCGCCACACGTAAACCCCACGCCTCCAGGAGTATCCATGAGCATCACCCTGCAGAACACGGTCCTCACCTATCCCGACGGCGACACCAGGCTCCGCGCCCTCGACGATGTGTCCCTCACGGTCGAGCGCGGCGAACTCGCCGCGATCACCGGGCCGTCCGGCTCGGGCAAATCCAGCCTGCTCGCCGTCGCAGGCCTGCTGATCACCCCCGACTCGGGCACGGTCATCATCGACGGCTCCGACGTCACCGGCCTGGACAGGACGGCCCGCACCACCGTGCGCCGCCAGCAGCTCGGATTCGTCTTCCAGCAGGCGAACCTGATGGCCTCGCTGACCGCAACGGAGCAGCTGTTGATGATCACCCACCTGGGCGGCGGCAGCGTTCGCGGCCAGCGCGCAAGGGCAAGGGACCTGCTGTCCACTCTGGGGCTCGAGAAGCAGCTGGACCGGCGACCGCATCAGCTCTCCGGCGGACAACGGCAGCGGGTCGCGATCGCGCGCAGCCTGATGAACGACCCGTCGGTGCTGCTCGTCGACGAGCCGACCTCCGCGCTGGACGAGGACCGCAGCCGCGAGATCGTCGAACTGCTGGCCACGCTCAGCCACGAGCGCGACGTGGCGATCGTGATGGTCACCCACGACCTCAGCCAGCTCGATCTGGTCGACGGTGTCTACGAGATGCACAGCGGGCCCTGTCGAAGGCGACCGTGCCCGCGTAGCCGGGGAGGGAACCGGCGGAAGCCGGTCTGGCCCTAGACTTCCGCCGTGGCCATTTCACGCAACGCGGCGTACACGTTCGCGGCTCCGCCCGACGTCCTGTTCGGTCTCGCCTGGAACACACTGAACACCGTGTTCGGCAACGTCACGCAGGTCGCCCCGACGACGCTGCGCGCGAAGACGAAGCTGAGCCTCGCGAGCTGGGGCGAAGAGGTCAGTGTGGATGTCCAGCAGGCGCCGACCGGATCCGTCGTGACCGTGACCAGCAGGTCGAGGGCTGGGCTTCAGGTCATCGACTGGGGCGTGCACCGCAGGAACATCGACACGGTCTTCGCCGCACTGGCGGGCGCCCTCGAGACTGCCAGGCTCAGACCCGCGGCAGGAGCTTGCTGAACTGGTCGTTGGCCTTCTGCATCACGAACTCGTACGGCGGCGCGAACTTACGCGCCCACCAGTAGCCGAACCGGATGTCGTTCGAGGTGTAGACCAGATAGCGGTTCTTCTTGATGCCACGGACGATGCACTCCGCGACCCTCTCCGGTGAGACCGCGCGCTTCTCGAAGCGGTGCACCAGCTTTCGGATCCGCGGATCGTCGCGGTCCACCCCGGCGATCTGCACGGTTCCGACGAGCGGGGTCTTCACTCCCCCCGGCACCACGAGGCTGACGCCGATGCCGTGCCGCTTGAGGTCGAAGCGCAGTACCTCGGAGACGCCGCGGAGGCCGAACTTGCTGGCGCTGTAGGCGGCGTGCCACGGCAACGCGAGCAGGCCTGCGGCGGAGGAGACGTTGACCAGGTGCCCGCCGCGGCCCGCGCGCACCATCGGCGGCACGAAGTTCTCGATGATGTGGATGGGCCCCATCAGGTTGACGTCGACCATCGACTTCCAGTGCCGGTGTTCGAGGTTCTCCACGGTGCCCCAGGCGGAGATGCCCGCGACGTTCATCACCACGTCCATGGCGCCGTGCGCACCGTCGATCTCCGTCGCCCACGCGGTGACGGCGTCGTAATCGGACACGTCCAGCGCCTTCGAGGCGGTCACGGCGCTCCCGGCCATGGCCACCGTCTCGGCCAGGCCGACCTCGTTG
>NZ_BCXA01000064.1 GCF_001894865.1 Rhodococcus maanshanensis NBRC 100610
GTCACCCTGTGGGGCCAGCCCTTCAGCCTCGGCTGACCCCACCCCAAACGCACCAGGGTTCGACAGCGCCCCCTCGCAACCGAACCCGGGTGGCGCCGTGCTCACGGCGCCGCGCCTCGTGGCCTGCCCCCCGAACCACGAATCGCGGCACCACGACACGGCCGCAACACGGCTGTGCGCGAGGCCCCTCGGGGACCTCGCGCACAGTCGTCGCACGCCGGGATGGCCAGCAGCAAAACACGATTCGTGAGCGTAGCGGCGCCAGCCGGGGCCCGCAGAACTACCGCGAGTGCGCCATCAGGTGTTCACCGAGCAGCGCGTCCAACCGCTCGGGCGCCTCGTCGGGGATCCAGTGACTGACGCCCTCGAGGACCTCGAACCGGTACGGGGCGTCGACGTATCGCGACGTCAGTGCGGGGCCGACCGGCCCGATCGCGGTGTCGCCGTCGCTCCACACGTGCAGCGTGGGCACGCGCACCTTGGTCGACGCCCGACCCGGCGTCGTGAAGGCCATCCCGCGGTACCAGTTCAGCCCGCCGCGGGCCCTGGCGCGCTCGCGCATCGGCTCGGCGTCGCGGGCCACGTCGGCGGGTGACATCCCGGTGGCGAGCAGTTGCTTACGCAGGGTGTCGCCTGCGAGTAGCGATTCCGGCAGCACCGGGACCTGGAAGGCGAGCATGTACCAGGACTTGAACACCTGACTGCTGGTGAGCACCGCCCGGACGAACGCGGCCGGGTGCGGCACCGACAGCGTCGTCAGGGTGCGGATCAGGTCGGGCCGGTCCACCGCGACCGTCCACGCCGCGCCTGCACCCCAGTCGTGCCCGACCAGATGCACAGGCCCGAGCCCGGCCTGCTCGATCAGCGCCACCACGTCCGCGCTCAGCTGGGAGCTGCGATAGGCCCATCGAGATCGCGGCCTCGCACGCGGCGAGGCCCCTCTCAGGTCGGGCGCCAGGGTCCGGAAGCCGCGCCGGTGCAGCAAGGGCGCCAACCGATCCCAGGACCGCGAGTCCTGCGGGAAACCGTGCAGCAGCACGACAGGTGCGCCGTCGATCGGACCGGTGTCGCGGACGTCGAACGTCAGGCCGTCGCGGATGAACGTGGTGATCCGATCGCTCATGCGCGCGACCCTACGCGGACCTGCCTGCCCACACCACGGGCCTTGGCGCCTGCGGGCAGGAACTGTCCGGTCTTCTCGATGCCGAAGCCGGGGGTGAATTCGCCGTCCCGGTAGACGAGCCGGCCGTTGATGACGGTGGCCACCGCCGCGGCGTCGCTGCGGTTCACCATCCGGCGCAGGCCGCCGTACTCGGGCACCGCTTCCTCGAACAGCCCGTCGACCGAGGCGTCCAGGCCCGCCGGATCGACCACCACGAGGTCGGCGCGGTCGCCCTCGCGCAGGTGGCCCGCGTCGATGCCGTACCAGTCGGCGAGCTCACCGGTGAGCCGGTGGATCGCCCGCTCGATGGAGAGGAAGGGCTTGCGGGAGGACTGGGCGTCGTTGACGCGCTTGAGGAGTCGGATCGGATAGTTGTAAAACGCCATGTTGCGCAGGTGCGCGCCCGCGTCGCCGAACCCCATCTGCACGCCAGGGCTGGCGGCCAGCCGGTCGGCGAACTTCGGCCGGTGGTTCGCGACCGTGGTCCGCCACCGCAGGTTCCTGCCGTACTCCACCACCAGGTCCAGGTACGCATCGACCGGGTGGACCCCCCTCTCGTCGCCCACCCGGCCGAAGGTCTTGCCGATCAGGGTCTCGTCGGGGCACCCGACGATGACCGCGTCGTAGAAATTGCGGTGCCAGATGCGCGGCGAGAACTTGTTGTCGTAGTCCTTGCGGAACCAGCGGCGGTACTCCTCGTCCTGCAGCAGCGCGTTGCGTTCCACCTCGTTCTTCAGGTGCAGCGCGGCGGCGCCGGCGCCGAACTCCTCGAACACCACCAGGTCGATGCCGTCCGCGTACACGGTGAACGGCACCGGCAGGTGCTGCCAGCGGAAGTTCGTCTTGGCGAAGCGGTTCAGCAGCGGCGCCGCGGTCAGCATGAAGTACACGATCGCGGGGTAGGCCTTGGAGTCGGCGCCGGAGAGCAGCGACGTCTTGAGCGGCTTCTTCCGACCGATCGCGGAGCTCTCGACGAAGAACGCGGCCACATTGGGGTGCAGATTGATCGTCGGCGCGCTCTGCAGGATCTTGCCGCGATCGCGCAGGATCCGGTTGAGGAAGCGGAACTCGCGCCAGCGCGCGTACGTCGACGGCAGTGAGCGCGAACGGTATTCGTCGCCGTCGATCTTGTCGAGGGCGTTGGTCATCGAGGACAGGCCGAGGAACCCGGCGTCAATGGCCTCGGTGAGCATCGAGCCCATGCGGTCGAGCTCGGCGGCGGTGGGCTTGGTCTTCTTGTCCGTGCCGCGGCCGAGGCCGAGCACGTGGGTGCGGATGTCGGAGTGGCCGATGAAGCCGGCGACGTTGGGTCCGAGGGGCAGCGCGTCGAGCGCCTCGACATACTCCGCCGGTCCGCGCCAGGTCTTGTTCTCCTCCAGGATCCGCAGCACCGACTCGCGCGGCACGGCCTCGACCCGACTGAACAGATCCGCGCACTCGCGCGGGGTGGAGTAGACGGTCGAGAGCGAGCAGTTGCCCAGCACCACGGTGGTGACGCCGTGCCGGACCGACTCGGGCAGACCCGGGCTTACCAGCGCCTCCGCGTCGTAGTGGGTGTGCACGTCGACGAAACCCGGGAGCACCCACTTGCCTGCCGCGTCGATGACCTCGGTGTCCGGCCCGACCGGCAGCGCGGCGGAGGAGACCGACACCACGACGCCGTCCCGGATCCCGAGATTGCGCCGCTGACCGGCCGCCCCGGTGCCGTCGAACCACAGGCCGCCGTTGACCACGATGTCGAACTCGGGCATTGTCGCGCTCCTCACATCAAGTAAGTGTTACCCGAGGTTACATATCCGGTTGAGTAGAAGTCAATGGACCGGTTGAGGATTTCTCAATAGAGTGCGGGGCATGGCCGCTGCCCCTCGCTCCCCCGCCGATCGGCGCGCCCAGATCCTCGAGGTCGCGGTGCGGATGCTCGAATCGGAGTCCTTCGACGACCTGTCGATGGACCGGGTGGCCGCCGAGGCCGGGGTGTCGCCGCCGCTGCTGTTCCACTACTTCAAGAACAAGCAGGGCTTCCGGAATGCGGTGCTCCAGGCCAGCGCGGAGGCTCTGCAGCAGCGGATGTCGCCCGACCCGACGCTGCCGACATCAGCCCAGCTGCGCGGGGGTGTTGAGACCTTCTTCGACGCGGTGGTCGCGCACCCGACGAGCTACCTGGCCGTGATGCGGTTGGCGGGCAGCGGCGACGAGGGCATGCGCCGGATCTATCGCGGGATGCGTCGCACCTTCACCGACTGGATCGTGCACGCGCTGACCGAACTCGGCCTGCCGACCACCCCCGCCGTCGACGCGGCCGTGCAGGGCTGGCAGGCCTTCATGGAGGAGATCGTCCTGACCTGGCTGGACGAGCCCACCATGGCGCGCGTCGAGGTGATCGACCTGTGCGAGCGGGCCTTTTATCACCTGCTACCGGCCGCGGGCCTCGACGCCGAGCAGATCGCCCGCGCGCTGGCCGCGGCGGAGCCGAATACCGTACTACCCTAACCGGCGTGGTCCTCCGCGGGGAACACCTCGGCCTCACCCAGAACCTCGATGGCCACCAGTGAACCGACCGCCGGGGTGCGGGTGCCTGCCTGCCGGACCCTGATGTGCGTCGGCGAGGAGTTGAGGGTGATGTCGAGCAGCGCCTGCGAGCCGAGGAACTCGGTCGCCGTCACCGTGCCCGTCTTGCGCCCGTCGGGCGCCGCCCCCGGGTCCGAGGCCACGATCTGTTCCGGTCGCAGCAGCATCCGTCCTGGACCCTCGAACGCGTTCGCCCGCACCGGGATACGGCCGAGGGCGCACTCAGCGACGCCACCGGCCACCACCGCAGGCAGCAGGACGCACTCGCCGAGGAACTCGGCGGTGAAGATGTCGACCGGACGGTGGTAGAGCTGCTCCGGCGCGCCGACCTGGGTGAACCGGCCCGCCCGCATCACCGCGACCTGCCCCGCGAACGAGAGGGCCTCCTCCTGGTCGTGGGTCACCAGGATCGTCGTCACCCCAGCCGCGCCGAGCGTCTGCGCCACCGACTTCCTGGTCGAGGCGCGCAGGCCCGCGTCAAGGGCGCTGAACGGCTCGTCGAGCAGCATCACCTCGGGCTCGCGGGCGAGCGCGCGGGCCAGCGCCACCCGCTGCTGCTGCCCGCCGGACAGCTCGTGCGGTCGCCGCCGCGCGTAGGACTCGTCGAGCGAGACCATCTCGAGCAACTGCGCGACCCGCCTGCCGGATCCGCCCCGGTCCCGCACGACCGCGCCGCGCAGGCCGAACCCGATGTTCCCCGCGACGGTGAGATGCGGGAACAGCGCGCCGTCCTGGGCCACGTAGCCGACCCGCCGTCGGTGCGCGGGCACCACCCTGCCGGGTCGCGCGACGAGGGCCCCCGCGATGGACACCGTTCCGGCATCGGGGCTGTCGAACCCCGCGACGACCCGCAGCAGGGTGGTCTTCCCGCAGCCCGACGAGCCGACCACCGCGGTGGTGGTGCCGCGCTCGACGCGCAGGCTCACCCCGTCCAGGACCGCGGTCGGGCCGTAGGACTTCGACACGGATTCGATCTCCACCTCGCTCACAGCCCGGCCGCCTTCTGGGACTGGCGCAGCAGCAGGTAGGTCATGGGCAACGCCAGCAGGATCATCGCGAGCGCGAAGGGCGCGGCGGCTGCGTAGTCGAGTTCGCTGGTCAGCGACCAGAATCGGGTCGAGAGCGTCCGCGTCCCGCTCGGCGCGAGCAACAGCGTGGCGGTCAGTTCCGTCACGATCGCCATGAACACCAGCGCGGCACCCGCCGCGGCCGCTGGCGCGGTCAGGCGAAGCGTCACCCGCACGAAGGTGCTCGCCTGGGACCGTCCGAGCGCGGCCGACGCCTCCTCGAGCCCGACCGGGACCTGCGCCAGGCCCGAGCGCAGCGACACAAGGGCCCGCGGCAGGAACATCAGCACGTAGGCGGTGATCACCACGATGACCGTCTGATAGAGCGGGTTCGCGTAGCGGATGGTGACGGTGATCAGCGCCAGTGCGGTGACGATCCCCGGCAGCGAACTCGTCACGTAGTTGCAGCCCTCCACGATCCTGCTGAACACCCCAGGGCGCCGCACCGCGATCCATGCGACGGGGAACGCCAGCGCGGTGGTCACCGCGGCGCCGAGCAGCCCGAAGACGAGGGTCTGCGTGAGCGAGGGCCACAGCGTTCCCGTCCGCCAGACCCCCGTGCCGCCGATCCGCAGCCAGCGCGCGATGGTCCACAGCGGGACGCCGAGGGCCGCGACGGTCAGCGCCACCAGCCCGAGCGCGGCGGGAACCGCGCTCCACCGCAACCGAATCCGGTCCGGCCGACGTGGCGCGCCCGAGCCGACCCGCGCGTACCGGGCCGAACCCCTTGCCGCGGCCTCGGCGACGAGCAGGACGAGGCAGCACAGCACCAGCACGCTCGCGAGCATGCTGCCGGCCGCACCGTTGAAGGTGGACTGGTACTGCTCGAAGATCGCCGTGGTGAAGGTGTCGAACCGGAGCAGCGCGAACGCCCCGTACTCCGCGAGCAGGTGCAGCCCGATCAGCAGTCCCCCGCCGAGGACCGGCAGCCGTAACTGCGGCACGACGATCCGGAAGAAAACCCGATACGGACCGGCCCCGAGCGCGCTCGCCGACTCCTCGATGCCCGGGTCGAGCCGCCGCAGGGTCGCGGCGACGGGCAGCGCGACCAGCGGGAAGTAGGACAGCGTCGCGACCAGCACGCCGGACCACAGTCCGTGCAGCGACGGGATCACGCTCACCCACGCGTAGCTGTTCACGAAGGCGGGCACCGCCAGCGGCGCGGCCAGGATCGGGGCCCAGTACCGGTGCCCGATCACCGTGGTGCGCTCGACCATCCACGCGGCACCGACCCCGAGGATCATGCAGACGGGCACGGTGATGACCACGAGCGCGACGGTGTTCCGCAACAGCTCCCCGACCCGGGGCCGGAAGATCAACGCGGATGCCGTCGCCCAGCCGGTGGCGATCGTGGTGGCGATGACGTACCCGAGCGGGATGAGCGTGATCGCCACCAGCACCGCGACCACAGCCCCGACGACCGGCGGCACCCGCCGTCGCTCCGACCGCCCGGATCGGGGGCGCGTGAGCGTTGGCGCGATCATCGCACTAGAGAAGGCCGGCCTCGGTCATGAGCTGGGCGACCTTCTGGCTGTTGAGTTTCGACGGATCCACGGTCGGCGCCTGCAGGTCCGCGAGCGGCACGAGGGCCGGATTCGACGGCACGCCGCTGCCGACCGCGTACTCGAACGAGTCGCCCGTCTGCAGGATCTCCTGACCGGACTTGCCGGTCAGGAACCTCAGGAACTGCTGCGCGGCAACGGCCTTGTTGCTCGACTCGAGCACGCCGCCGCCGGAAACGCTGACGAACGCGCCCGGGTCCTCGTTCTTGAAGTAGTGCAGCGCGGTGTTGGCGCTGTTCTCGCCCGTCTTGGCCTGGTCGCCGAACCAGTAGTAGTGGTAGATGACCCCGCCGGGCACCTCACCCGCGTTGACGGCCTTCATCACCGCGCTGTTGCCCTTGTAGGGGACGGCGTTCTCCTTCATACCGGCCAGCCACGCCCGGGTCACGTCCTCCCCCTTGAGTTCGAGCAGTGCGCTGACGATGGCCTGGAAGTCGGCACCCGACGGCGAGGCGGCCCAGCGCCCCTTCCAACTCGGGTCCTGCAGGTCGAGCAGCGACTTCGGCAGCTGGTCCTGCGGCAGCTTGTCCTTGTTGTAGACGAAGACCGTCGAACGCGCCGCGATCCCCGTCCACTTCCCGGTGGACGGCCGATACTGCGGGGGCACCTGCGCGAGGGTGTCGGGATCGACGTCGGTGAACAAGCCCGCGTTCTCGACGAGCGTCATCGCCGGCGAGTTCTCGGTGAGGAATACGTCGGCAGGCGAGGCTCCGCCCTCGGCGACGATCTGATTGCCGAGCTCGGTGTCGCCGCCGTTGCGCAGGTTCACCTGGATCCCCGACTCGGCGGTGAACTCGTCGACCCATTCCTGGGTCAGCGATTCGTGCTGGGCGTTGTAAACGGTGATCGTCTCGGGCGTGTTCGCCGGGGTGCCGGTGTCCGAGTCGTCGGAGCAGGCGGTCACGCCCACCAGGGTCGATGCCAGGAACGCCGCGCCCGCGATCGTCTTCCATCCTGCTGCCATGACGGTGCCCTTCGGCCGCTGTGACCATCGGGGAATCCCCGATGAGGATTGCCTCAGCAACGTACACCCGTGGGTGCGCTCGCGGGCCGCGATCGACCCACGATCAAGATCAAAAAGTTGGGTTAGCCTACCCTTTTCATTGGCCGATTCTTAGTGTAGCCTTCGCTGAGGAAGCCGGGCTGGAGGATCTCGACATGTACGTCTGCGTTTGCGAAGCAGCCACCGAAGAACACGTGCAGCAATGCATCTCTGCGGGGGCTCGCACCGCCAAGCACGTCGCGCTGGGCTGCGGCGCGGGGCGCGGGCGCGGCTGCGGCATGTGCCGTGACCGGATCAAGTCGATGATCGAACAGCACTACGCCACCGTCGTCGAATGTGAGGCAGAACCGATCAGCGCCTAGTCGCGATTCGCGCACAAATACACCGAGTGAATTCACCCGGTGAGGGTTAGGCTGACTCTAGTGTCCAGCCCACCCCCACCGGAGGTGTCATGCGCGGCGACGATGAGGTCATTGCTCTTCTCAACGAGCAGTTGACCAGTGAACTCACAGCGATCAATCAGTACTTCCTGCACTCGAAGATGCAGGCCAACTGGGGTCTGACCAAGCTCGCGGAAAAGACGCGAGAGGAATCCTTCGAGGAGATGCAGCACGCAGAGCTGCTCACCGACCGGATTCTCATGCTGGAGGCCCTGCCGAACTACCAGCGGCTGCTGCCGCTGCGCATCGGACAGACCATCCGGGAGCAGTTCGAATCCGACCTGGCCATCGAGGTCGAGGTGGTGCAGCGCCTGCGCCCCGGCATCACGATGTGCCGCGAGAAGGGCGACCACACCAGCGCCGGTCTCTTCGAGAAGATCCTCGCCGAGGAGGAGGACCACGTCGACTACCTCGAGACCCAGCTCGAGCTGATCGACAAGCTCGGCGAGCAGCTCTACCTCGCGCAGACCGTGGATCAGCCGCCGACGGCCGGCTGACCCACGGGGACTCCGGCGGGATCCCCCACCGGAGTCCGTCCGGCACCGCGCCGGGTCACCACGCGATGTTGATCGGGCCGGGATCCCACGTACCCGAGCGCCGCACGGTCTCGGCGTCCAGCTGTGCCGGTGCGGCGTTCGGGTCGATGCGTGCGTACTGCTCGAGGCTGCCCCAGTCCCGATCCCAGTCCCCATCGAGGTAGGTCGGCAGCGTCCGGCCGGTGGCCGTCATGTCGATCCAGCCGAGGGGGCCGCCGCCGAAGTGGTCCTGCCACAGGCTCGTCATCACCGCGCCGGGGCGGTCCGGGAGGATCCGGTATTCCGGGATCTCGGCGACGCCGAGGCGAGGGTTGAACGGCCGCTGGCACGGGAACTGCAGCGCCACTTCCCAGTCGATCATGGTCGGTGTGGACGAGCCGACCAGATCGTTGAGGGTGGTCGTCCTCGGGACCCTCGGCGGTGTCACGGCGACCCACTGGTCGGGGTCGGAGTCGCTGTCGTCGACGACGATCCGAACGGCATTCGCTTCCGCGGGAACCTGGTCGAGCGGTACCCGGAGGTTCCGCCACGAGGGTGCGGGTCCGATGTCGATGGGCATGGCGCTGCCCAGTTTCCGCACGGTTCCGTCCCCACCGCGGACGCCGTACTCGAGTTCGACGCGGGCTCCGGGGGTGGCGATGCCGTCGCTGTCGACCGAGTAGACGCGGCCCGCGACGGACATCGAGACCAGGTCACCCTCGGCGGGCAGGACATACCAGTCCGAGGTCAGCGACGCGGGTCCGCTCGTCCCGAAGGTGCCGAGGACGGGAGTGGCCCCGGGATCGAGACCGAACGGCAGGGCGACGCTGCTGCCGTTGATGCCGGAGGCGCCCTGGCCACCGGCGGTGCCTGCCGCGTTGCTGGACTTGGCGTCCTCGTTGTCGAGTGACTTGGCCATGCCCTCGGAGGCGGCATTCTCGTCGGAGGTCAGGTCACCCGCCACCCCGTTCGGGGTGAATCCGGCGCTCTGCACGCCGAGCGCGTTCGCCGGCGCGGCCGTGAGCGGTTGCAGGACAGAGGCATTGGGATCGGTCTCGACGAGCACGTCCTCGGCAAGGCCGCAGGAGTGGCCGGCGAGGGCACCGAAATTCGACTTCGCCAGCGAGAACGAGGGGTACTGGGCGATCGCCCCCTTGGTCATCGAGAGCACGAAGACCAAGACCATGGCCCCGGCCGCGACCGTCAGCGGGGGAATCGACCACAGTCGGCCCGGCCGAGCGGCCCTGTCTTCATGGGGTTCGCGGAGGAAACACCACGCGGCGACGAGCAGCATCACCACGGTGAGCCCGAGCAGGATCGTGCCCGCGCCGAGCCCGGCGATCGTCACCGGCTTGTCCCACCAGGGGATACCCCAGGCCGACACGTACCACCAACTGTTGCTGCTGGTGAACGCGAGCGCGAGCACGAACAGCACGGCGGCTGCGAACAACGCCCTGTTGCGGCGCGACCGGAGCACCATCGGGCCCACCGCGACGGCGGTCAGCACGGCCAGCGACCCGGCCAGGCCTGCGTAGATCCCGAAATGGTGCGTCCACTTGGTGGGCGTGAACATCATCAGCACCATCGCCGCGATCGTGATGCCGATGATCCGGCGCGACGGCCCCGCCGCTGTTCCTGGGATCCGGCCCCCGCGACGCAGCATCACCAGCAGGCTGGCGACGATCGAGAGGACCATCACGAACACCCCGAACCGTCGGGCCAGGGACCCGTCGGCGTTGATGATGAACAGCCACTCGTAGCGCTTGTACTCCTCGAACCAGGCGTTCGTCGGAGGAATCGTGTGCACGTGCTGCATCTCGATCACGGCGGCGAGGGTCTGGTCTGCGAACACCGCGACCAGGATGACCAGACCTGCGGCGGCGATCGGGCCGAGCACGGCGATATAGCCGACGATCTTGGCGCGCGCGGCGACGATCGCCAAGATCGGCCTGGCGCCCGCGATCAACGCGCCGAAGCAGATGATGCCGGAGGGCCCGACGGTCACGGTGAGCGCGCCGATCAGCACGGCGACCGCGGCTGGGAGCAGACGCCGGGTCGCGATGGCGCGCTCGACCGAGCACCACGTCAGCAGCACACCGGCGGCGACGATCGGCTCGGGGCGCAGGCCGTTGTTGTACGGCAACCAGAACGCGAGGAACACCAGCCCGCCGGTCCACATCGCGACCCGGTTCCTGCGGACAGCGGCGCCGAGGCGCGGGGCCACCTCGCGGCTGATCACCAGCCAGCACACGATGCCCGCCATCAACGCGGGGAGCCGCATCCAGGGGCTGGCGGTGGACACCTTCGTCATCAGCGCGAGCAGGTCGTAGTACGGGGTGCCGAACGGTGCCTCTGGCACACCGAACCAGCGGAAGTAGTTGGCCATGTAGCCCGACTCGAGCGACGACCTGGCCATGGTGAACTGGTAGCCGTCGTCCGAGGTGGTGGCGCCGATGAAGTGCCACAGCAGCAGGGTTCCGATCACCACCGCGTCGATCGGGGTGAACTTCCACCAGCGCGCGGGCAGGAACCGTCGGGAACGTCGTCCGTCGAGGTCGTCGATGCGGTGCAGCCCGACCAGGGCGACGGCGGTCGCGAGCACCGCGACGATCATCGCGACGAGCTTGATCGCGGACGGCGTCGACGTGAACCGGGTATCGAGATCCGCGTGCACCGCCAGACCAGCGGGCACGGCGCCCTCGAGATCGCTGAACACACCCACCAGCTGCGGCCGGAAGTCGCCCGCGAGGGTGGTCGGGTCGCTGCCCGCGAGCGTGGTGACGGTCCGCTCCGCGTTCGAGCTGACGGTGACCGACCGCCCGGCGAGCTCGTCGACCGGGATGGCGAGCAGGGTGTGGTCACGCTGGACGATCTCGAACTGCGCGGGTCCGCCATCCGCACCCGGGCCGACCCGGGCGACAACGCCGTATCGGGCCGCGTCCGCCGCGCCGACCGGGGCGGTCGAGACCACGACCCCGCCGGAAGCGGACAGCCGCGCCGCCGCGGCGGCTGGAATCGTCGCCTCGAAATCGAGGGGCGCGTACGACACCAACGGCGCCTCGACTCCCGCGATCGAGTCCGACTGGGGCCAAGACAGGCTCGCGCTCTCCTGCTGCACCGGCAGGAACGGCACCGACAGCGCGGCCAGGATCCCGAGAACAGACGACACCACTGCGACGAGGCGAACACGGCCGGCCCCCACACGGGCCGCCCGTGCCGGGTCCGGTCGGCTGGACTGGGGTCGTTCGTCTACGGCGCTGACGGTCACGACGATCGATGCTATCCGCCAGAAACGTTCCAGGCGGTCTCTTCCCTCGCGCCGCTCGACGACATCGGCGCCCACACGCGTCCGACAGCTGCGAGAACGGGTCGGGGCCGACCCCTGCTGGCCGGCCCCGACATTCGAGCGGATGACGGGAATCGAACCCGTGTGAACGGCTTTGCAGGCCGGTGCCTAACCACTCAGCCACACCCGCATCGATAGGACACTCTGCCGACGATCCGACGGTCCGACCAGGGTTCGGCTCACGCTGATTCTTAGGCCGCCGACTCGGGCCGACGCAGCGCCAGTAGCGCGCTGAACCCGGCGGCCAGCAACGCGAACGCCACCGAGCACACCGCGAAGGCGGTGCCGCCGAGCGTCGTGAGGCCGAGCGCGGTGGTGCCCGCGCCCGTGCCGATGTAGAGCACCGAGTTGTTCCAGGACACCGCGGGCGCGCGACGTTCCGCCATCACGGTGGTCAGGTAGACCTGCGCGGTGCTGAAGAACGCAGTGCCGCAGAAGAACGCGAGCACGAACCCGGCGAGGCACACCTGCCAGGTGTCCGCGGTCGCCGCGACCCCCAGCGCCACCGCGAGCACCAGGCCCCACCCGACGCTCAGTTCCGAGACGTGCCTGCCCGCGGAGCTCCACCGGTCGATCAGCGGCCCGGCCACCATCGAGCCGATCAGCGAACCGATCCCGACCACCATGCCCACCAGTCCGAGCACCCCGGTCTCGAAACCGAACTTCGTGGCGAACAGCGCTCCCGCGTATGCGTAGGTGCCGAGGCGAGCGGCCTGCACGAAGAAGTTGCCTGCCATGATGGTCCGGAACACCCCGATCCTCCACAGCCCGAACGAGGACCTCAGCGCGGACAACGGCCGACCGCGCGATGCGGATGCCCGCACCGATTCGCGCAACCGCAAAGCGATGAGCGTGCCCGCTGCCACCAGCCCGAGCGCGACCGCCGCGAAGGCCAACCGCCAGCTCGACCCGGCCGCGGCAAACGTCGCCAAGGGAACCCCGACGATCTGACCGCCCGCGTAGGCAGCCGACCCCCTGGCGATCGCGCGACCACGTTCGTGCGGCGCCGCGGTCTCTGCCAGGTAGGCCCACATCGCCGGGCCAACCAGGGCACCGCCGATACCGCCGATCGCGCGAGCGGCGAGCAACCAGCCGAGTCCCGGTGCCAGCGCGCACAGCAACTCACCGGTCGCGAAAACCGCGATCCCGGACAGGATCACCCGTCGACGCGGCAGGTGTTCGGTGAGCGCCCCGACCAGGGGGCTGGCGATCGCATAGGACAGGCCGAACACCGTGACCACCCAGGCGGTGGCGGCGATGCTGGTGCCGAAGTCGTTGGAGATGGTCGGCAGCAGCGGGGACGCCAGGAACAGCTCCGCGCCCATCAGGAAGAACACCGCCTGGATCAGGGCGTGCTGGCGCCAGGGTGTGTGCGGCTGCGTCAAGTCTCTCTCCTTCGCCCGCCGACGCTACCGCCAGCGCTCGCCCGGCCCCGTGGCCGACTCCCGCTGACAGGGAACAGGTGCTGTCCTACCGCGCCCCCACTCCCCTACGGTGCGCTCATGACTGCATTCGACTTGCGGGACCTGGCGGGCACCACCGCGGTCGTCACGGGGGCGGCGTCCGGCATCGGCGCGGCGATCGCCCGACGGGCCGCCGGGCTCGGAATGCGCGTGGTACTGGCCGACTTCGACGGAGACCGGCTCGACGAGGTCGCGAACGAGATAGCCGCCACCGGGGCAGAGGCGCTCGCCGTGCGCTGCGACGTCACCGACCCCGACGACCTCGAACGCCTTGCCGCGGTGACCGCCGACCGGTTCGGGTCAGTGCGCCTGCTGGTGAACAACGCGGGCGTCGACAGCACCGGACGGCTGTGGGAGCTCTCCCCGGAGCGGTTCGAGCGCGTCCTCGGGGTCAACGTCACCGGCGTCTTCCACGGGATCCGCGCGTTCGTCCCGCGGATGCTCGCGGCCGGTGGACCCGCGCACATCGTCAACACCGCCTCGATCGGGGCCGTCACCACCGTCCCCACCCAGGCCGCCTACTGCGCCAGCAAGCACGCGGCGCTGGCCATGACGGAGTGCCTGGCAATCGAACTCGCCGCCGAGCAGGCGCCGATCACGGTCGCGGCGCTCCTGCCGGGACCGGTGCACACCGCGATCTACGAGTCCGCCGGGTCGGACGGTTCGGCCGGCGCCGCCACCAGGGACCGGATGGAGGCCTTCCTACGCGAGAACGGGGTGACCCCGGACCAGGCCGCGGACACGATGTTCGAGGGACTGGCCGCGGGGCGGTTCTGGATCTACACCCATCCCCAACGCGCCGACGACCTGTTGCGCCTGCGCGCCGACCGTCTGACGGGGCACCTGGCGCCGACCGCGCCCTGAGATACCTGCAGGTGACGGTCGGCGTGGGATGATGGCGGAATGCCGCCTTCGTCACCGTTGCCACTCGATCCGATCGAGGAGGCCCATCGCCAATGGGAGGAGCACGGCTGGGGCGACGTCGCGGACGGGATGGCCGCCGTCACCTCGCTGATGCGTGCTCAGCAGATCATGATGGCCCGGGTCGAGGAGGTACTCAAGCCGACCGGGCTCACCTTCTCGCGGTACGAACTGCTCACGCTGCTCACCTTCACCCGGACCGGCGCCTTGCCGATGGCGAAGGCCAGCGCGCGCCTACAGGTGCACCCGACCAGCGTCACCAATGCCGTCGATCGGCTCGAATCCGCGAAACTCGTTCGCCGAGTTCCGCATCCGAGCGACCGTCGCGCTACTCTGATCGAAATCACCCAGGCCGGCCGCGATTTGGCCCTGACGGCCACCGAGCAGCTCAACACCCAGGTCTTCGCTCAACCCGGATTGTCCGCCGATAAGCTCGACACCCTCGTGCGGATTCTCGCGGAGCTCCGCCGTAGCGCGGGCGACTTCGACACCGGGGACGCACCCAGCAAGTGGTGAGCTGATCAGCGAGCGAGGAGTGCGACGTTGGTGCTGGTTCTTGGCGTGTCGGCGGGCGCTAGTGGAGCCCGCGCGGTGTTGGCGTTGTCGGATCGCCCGCATCACGAGCCGGTGGCGCGCTGCGATGTTCGGCGTCGGCCCGGCACGACCATCGGTGAGCCGGTCATCTCCGCGATCCGCACGCTTCGCGCCACCGCCGTAGAGCAGGCCGCGATCATCGGTGCGACCGCGGTGACACTGCGCACCGGCATCGACCCCGACGTGGTGGAGAACGCCACCGCGGCGACCACCAGGCAGCACGTGCGGGTGGTTCCCGAAACCTCCGCCCAGTTGCGGTATCTCAGGTTCACCGGCCGACTGCCGCGCCGCGGCTCGGTCCTGCTCTACGACGTGGGGAGCTCGGGACTGGCCGCCTGCGTAGCGGACCCGGCGTCCGGCGAGGTGCTGGCCTCGCGCCGCAGCGCGGTGGTCGGCGGCGACCAGTTCGACCGTTTGGTGCAGCAGCACCTGGCGGGCCGCGGCATCCAGCTCGAGCAGGCGGCGTGCCGCGATCTCAAGGAGCAGCTCGGGTTCGAGAGGATCGTCACGGCGAAGGACCCGGAGACCGGCGCCTGCCAGGTCCTGACGAACAACGACCTGGCGGGACTGGCCGCGGACGCCGTCGCCCACTCGAGCACGGTGCTGCGCAGCATGATCCGTGAATCGGGCAGCACCCCGTCGTCGATCGTGCTGCTCGGGGGCGGTGCCCACACCCCGACCCTCGGTTCACGGTTGGAGGCGCTGCTGCGGATCCCGGTGGTCCTGCCACCGGAACCGGCCTCGGTGGCGGGGCGAGGAGCGGTGCTCCTCGCCGCCGCCACCGGAATGCCGTCCTCGCACCGCGGTTCGGCGCTGAGCGGCTGGTGAAACTCGGCGCTGCCTAGCTGTTGGTGAACTCGGGCGCCCGCTTGTCCACGAACGCCGCCATGCCTTCCTTCTGATCCGCGGTCGCGAACGTCGAGTGGAACACCCTGCGCTCGAACCGGACACCCTCGGCGAGGGTTGTCTCGAAGGACCGGTTCACGCTCTCCTTGGCCATCATCGCGATGGGCAGCGACATCTCGGCGATGGTCGTCGCCGTCGCCAGCGCCTCGGTGAGCAGGTCGGCCGCAGGCACGATCCGGGAGACCAGGCCCGCCCGCTCGGCCTCCTCCGCGTCCATGTTTCGTCCGGTCAGGCACAGGTCCATCGCCTTCGCCTTACCGACGGCGCGGGTCAGCCGTTGCGAGCCACCGATTCCCGGGATCACCCCGAGCTTGATCTCCGGCTGGCCGAACTTGGCGTTGTCCGCGGCGAGGATGATGTCGCACAGCATGGCCAGTTCGCAGCCGCCGCCGAGCGCGTATCCGGCAACCGCGGCGATGGTGGGCTTGCGAGCCGAGGCGAGGCGATCCCACGCCGCGAACCAGTCGTCGAGGTACATGTCCATGTACGACTTCGGCGCCATCTCCTTGATGTCGGCACCCGCGGCGAAGGCCCGCTCGGATCCGGTGATGAGGATCGCGCCGATCTCCGGATCACGGTCGAGGTCGGTGACCGCGGCCACGACCTCGCCCATCAGCTGGGCGTTGAGCGCGTTGAGCGCCTTCGGCCGGTTCAGGGTGATGACGCCGACCCTGCCCTTGCGTTCGAGCAGGATGGTCTCGAAGTCGCTCACGCGTTCTCCTCGTTCGCACGTCGGCGGATGTCGTTGACGATGGCGGAGAAGTCCAGCGTGCCGCCGGTCTCTTCGTGGAACCGGGAGTAGATCTCCGCGGCCCGAAGGCCGAGCTCGCCAGGAACGCCGTTGCCGCGCAGGGCGTTCGCGGCCAGGCCGAGATCCTTGTCCATCAGGGCGGCCGCGAAACCCGGCTGGTAGTCGTTGTTCGCCGGGCTGGTCGGCACCGGGCCGGGCACCGGGCAGTAGCTGGTCAGGGCCCAGCACTGACCCGACGCGTTGGACGCCACGTCGAACAACGCCTGGTTGCTCAGGCCCAGCTTCTCGCCGAGCACGAACGCCTCGCTGATCGCGATCATGGACACGCCGAGGATCATGTTGTTGCAGATCTTCGCGGCCTGGCCGACCCCGGAGGCGCCGCAGTGGACGACCTTGGCGCCCATCACCTCGAGCAGCGGCCGCGCGGACTCGAAGTCCGCCTCGTCCGCGCCGACCATGAAGGCCAGGGTGCCCGCGGTCGCGCCTGCCACGCCGCCGGAGACCGGGGCGTCCATGCCGCGGTGCCCGGCCTTGACCGCGAGATCGTGTGCCTGGCGGGCATCCGCGACGTCGATGGTCGAGCAGTCGATGAACAGCGTGCCGGGGGCCGCGGCCTCGAGCAGTCCGCCCTCGTACAGTCCGAGCACGTGCTTGCCGCTTGGCAGCATCGTGATCACGATGTCCGCCCCCGCCGCCGCGTCGGCGGCGGACGCGACGACGGTGATGCCGTCCCGGGTGGCCTGTTCCAGTGCCGCGGGCACCAGGTCGAAGCCGTTGACCTGATACCCGGCCTTGGCCAGGTTCGCGGCCATCGGACCGCCCATGTGACCGAGACCGATGAAGCCGATCCGGAGGTTGGCTGCGGCGCTCATGACTTTCCTTCCCCAACGCTGCTGAGTTCCTGGATGTTGCCGAGAATGTGAGAGCTGTCGGTGTTTCCACCGGGAGCGAGGCCGAGCTCGGATGCCCCGAGGCCCGCGAAGAAGCGATCCACCTGCTCGTCCGTGACCTCCTCAAGGGTGGCAGGCGACCAGGCGGGATTGCGGTCCTTCTCCACCACCTGCGCGCGGATGCCCTCGACGAGGTCGTGGGAATCCAGGCAGGCCGAGGACACCCGGTACTCCTGGTTCAGCACCTCCTCGAGGCTGCCGAGGTCGCGGGAGCGTCGGAGCGAGCGCAGCGTCACCTTCGCCGCGGTCGGCGACTTGGTGAGGATCTGCTCGGCGGCGTCGATGGCCGCCGGGATCCCGCTGTCCCGCAGCCGCGCGACGATCTCCTCGACGGTGTCCGCCGAGTAGGCATCGCCGATCCATCCGCGCTGCGCCAGCAGCGCGGATTCGGGTGCGGGCTCGGTGAACTCCTCGAGCGCGCGCTCGAGGGGCCCGGCGGCGAGTGCCTCGAGGAAGGCGGGCACGCGGCCGGACGGGATGAAGTGGTCGGCCAGCCCGCAGGCGATGGCGTCGCCCGCGGTCAGCCGCGCGGTGGTCAGCGCGATGTGGGTGCCGAGCTCACCAGGGGCACGCGAGAGCAGGTACGTGCCGCCGACGTCGAGCACGAATCCGATTCCGGCCTCGGGCATCCCGATCATCGAGCGCTCGGTGACGATCCGGACGCTGCCGTGCGCGGACACCCCGACGCCGCCGCCCATCACGATGCCGTCCATGATCGCGACGTACGGCTTGGGGTAGCTCGCGATCGCGGCGTTGAGCACGTATTCGTCGCGCCAGAACTCGCGCGATCCGTCGCCGCCGTCCTGGGCGTCGTGGTAGATCGAGACGATGTCGCCGCCTGCGCAGAGTCCGCGCTCCCCCGCGCCGGTGAGCACCACCGCGCGCACCTCGTCGTCATAGAACCACTCCGCAAGCGCCGCGGCGAGCTGGTGCACCATCGAGTGGTTGAGCGCGTTGATCGCCTTGGGCCGGTTCAGGGTGAGCAGGCCGAGACCGTCGCGCTTGTCGACGATCACCTCCGCCTCGGTCACCTCCGGTGTGCCCGCGCTCACGCCGCTCACGCCGCTCCCGCCGTTCCGACGACCGAGCGGGCGATGACCACTCGCATGATCTCGTTGGCGCCCTCGAGGATCTGGTGGACCCGCAGATCACGCACGATCTTCTCCAATCCGTACTCGGACAGGTAGCCGTACCCGCCGTGCATCTGTAGTGCCTTGTTCGCCACGTCGAATCCGGTGTCGGTGGCGAATCGCTTTGCCATCGCGCAGAGTTCGACCTTGTCGTTCGCGTCCTCGTCGAGCGCGGCCGCGGCCCGCCACAGCAGGGTGCGCGCTGCCTCGAGTTCGGTGCGCATGTCCGCGAGCTGGAACTGCAGCGCCTGCGAGTCGAGCAGCGGCGAGCCGAACGCCTTGCGCTCGGCCAGGTGGTTGACCGCCTTCTGCAGCGCGGCCTGGCCGCCGCCGACCGAGCACGCCGCGATGTTCAGCCGGCCGCCGTTGAGCCCGGACATCGCGATGCGGAATCCGTCACCCTCCAGACCGAGCAGGTTGGCGGCGGGCACCCGCACCTCGTCGAGGATCACCTGGCGGGTCGGCTGCGCGTTCCAGCCCATCTTCTTCTCGTTGGCTCCGAAGGACAGGCCCTCGGCGCCCTTGGGGACGATGAACGCCGAGATGCCCTTGGCGCCGGCCGATCCGGTCCTTGCCATCACCACGTAGACGTCGGAGGTGCCCGCGCCGGAGATGAACTGCTTGACCCCGGTGAGCAGGTAGTCGTCACCGTCACGCACGGCCTTGGTGCTCAGGGCCGCGGCGTCGGAGCCGGCACCCGGCTCGGTCAGGCAGTAGCTGCCGAGGTTCTCCATCGAGGCGAGGGCAGGCACCCACTGGTGGCGCTGCTCGTCGGTCCCGAAGGAGTCGATCATCCAGGTGACCATGTTGTGGATGGACACATAGGCGGCGATGGACGGGCAGCCCTTCGCGAGCTGCTCGAAGATCCGGACGGCGTCGAGCCGGGTGAGCCCCGACCCGCCGACGTCCTCGCTGATGTAGATCCCGCCCATGCCGAGCGAGCCGGCCTTGCGCAGCACATCCACCGGGAAGTGCTTGGCCTGATCCCATTCGATCGCGTTGGGCGCCAAGTACTCCGAGGCGAAGTCCCGAGCGGTGTCGCTGATCGCCCGCTCGTCATCGGTCAGGGTGAACATGGTGATTCCTAGTCCATCGTCGGGATGACGAAGTGGTTCGTGGCGTGTTCCTTGGTTCCCGAGGGCCAACGCTGCGTGACCGTCTTGGTCTTGGTGTAGAAGCGGAAGGAGTCCGGGCCGTGCTGGTTGAGGTCACCGAATCCGGACCGCTTCCAGCCGCCGAAGGTGTGGTATGCGATCGGCACCGGGATCGGGACGTTGACACCGACCATGCCGACGTTGACACGAGCGGTGAAGTCGCGGGCGGTGTCGCCATCACGGGTGAAGATGGAGACGCCGTTGCCGTACTCGTGCTCGGTGGGCAGGCGCAGGGCCTCTTCGTAGTCGGCGGCGCGAACCACCTGAAGGACGGGTCCGAAGATCTCTTCCTTGTAGATGCGCATGTCCGAGGTGACATTGTCGAAAAGGGTGGCGCCGGCGAAGAACCCGCCCTCGTGGCCCTCGAGGGTGAAGCCACGGCCGTCAACGACCGGCGTTGCGCCCTCGTCGATGCCGATCTGCACGTAGTTGTTGACGCGGTCGAGGGCGTCCTTGCTGACGAGCGGACCGAAGTCGGCGGTCTCGTCGTCGCTGCGACCGATCTTCAGCTTCGCGACGCGCTCCTTCAGCTTCGCGACGAGAGCGTCGGCCGTCTCCTCGCCGACGGGAACGGCGACCGAGATTGCCATGCAACGCTCACCGGCACTGCCGTAGCCGGCACCGATCAGGGCGTCGGCGACCTCGTCGAGGTCGGCGTCCGGCATCACGATGGCGTGGTTCTTCGCGCCGCCGAAGCACTGCGCGCGCTTGCCGTGGGCGGCCGCGGTCTCGTAGATGTACTGCGCGATCGGGGTCGAGCCGACGAAGCCGACCGCCTTGACCCGGTCGTCGGTGAGCAGCACGTCGACGACCTCCTTGTCGCCGTTGACCACGTTGAACACGCCCGCGGGCAGACCGGCCTCGACGAACAGCTCGGCGATGCGCAGCGGCACCGAGGGGTCACGCTCGGACGGCTTGAGGATGAACGCGTTGCCTGCGGCGAGCGCCGGCCCCGCCTTCCACAGCGGGATCATCGCCGGGAAGTTGAACGGGGTGATACCCGCGACGACCCCGAGCGGCTGCCGCATCGAGTACACGTCGATGCCGGTGCCCGCGGACTCGGTGTACTCGCCCTTGAGCAGGTGCGGGGCACCGAGCGCGAACTCGATGACCTCGAGGCCACGCTGGATGTCGCCCTTGGCGTCGGGAATGGTCTTGCCGTGCTCGGAGGACAGCAGTCGCGCGAGCGAGTCCATCTCCAGCTGCACGAGCTGGAGGAACTTCATCAGCACGCGGGCACGCTTCTGCGGGTTGAACGCGGCCCACTCACGCTGGGCGTCCACCGCATTGGCGATGATCGCCTCGGTCTCGGCCTTGTCGGCGAGCGGCACCCGCGACTGCACCTCGCCGGTGTTGGGGTCGTAGACGTCGCCGAACTTGTCGGAGGTGCCGGGGACGCGCTTGCCGCCGACGAAGTGGGTGAGTTCCTGAACCATTTTCTTGGACCTGTTCTCGCTAGGGCGAATGCCCGCGCCGACCCCATGGCAACCCACGGGCGCGCGGTGCGGAGTTCCGGATATGTTGCCATCCTATAGTTGGATGTCCATGTATGTCTAGGGGTGGCGTCGACCAGGCGAGAATCCCGGACCCGTCGAACAAGATCATCCGAAACCGGGGGTACGGGCGCCGCCGACGGAGAACAATCACCGTCACGAGGTGCCGGCCGGACCGCCACCGGGCGCGCGCGAATGGGCAAGAACCTGTCAGCTGCACTCTCTCGTCTCAGGATGGAGATCGCCCGATGGAGCCCCAGACCGAACCACCCCACTGCTCGGACGAGTCCGCCGGATTCTCCACGCCGACGACCCGCCGGACCTTCCTCGGCGCCGCGGGCGCGCTGGTCGCGGCGGGCATGGCGGGAATCGGCTCGACCGGGCCGAGGGCGACGGGCGCGGAGAGGTCCGGCATCCCCCTCAGACGCCCGAACATCGTGGTCATCATCACCGACCAGGAACGGCGCCCGATGTTCTGGCCGGACGGCTGGGCGGACCGGAACCTGCCCAACCGCAAGCGGCTGTCCGACCGGGGACTCACCTTCACCCGCGGCTTCTGCAATGCCGCGATGTGCTCACCCAGCCGCAGCACCTTCTTCACGGGGCTCTTCCCCGCGCAGCACGGCGTCACCGCTACCCTCACCGAGGGCGGCACTGTGTCCCCGACCGAGCCGACGCTGCCGCTCGGCATCCAGAACATGGCCAGGCTGCTGTCGTCGGCCGGTTACAACGTGCACTACCGCGGCAAATGGCACATGAGCAAGGGCTCGGGGGGCGGCGATCCGTCGAGCGCCGACGTCGCCGCGTACGGATTCCGGGGTTGGGTTCCGCCCGAGGGCGGGCAGGACACCAACCCCGACCACTTCGGCGGCGGCTGCGCCGACCTGGACAGCGGCTACGCGGCGCAGGCGGTGGACTTCGTCCGCGGCGTCGATTCGAGCACCCCGTTCGCGCTCATCGTCTCGTTCGTCAACCCGCACGACGTGCTCGCGTACCCGCAGACCTGGGACGCGATCAACGGCACCTGCAACAACTACGGGTCCGACGCGCCTGCGGTATTCGAGCAGGGCATCGAGCTACCGCCGACCTACGACGAATCGCTGGCGCTGAACTTCAAGCCCACCGCGCAGATCCAGTCGGAGCTGCTGCTCGCGGCCGGCCTCGGCCCGCTGATCGGGCCGAACGCCGCCCGCAACTACGTGAACTTCTACGCCTACATGCACAAGGTGGTCGACGAGCACATCGGGGCGGTGCTCGACGCGCTCGAGTCGCGGCCCGGGATGCGCGAGTCGACGATGGTCATCCGCATGTCCGATCACGGCGAGATGGGCATGTCCCACGGCGGCCTGCGCCAGAAGGTGTTCAACACCTACGAGGAGACGCTGCGCGTCCCCATCGTCGTGAGCAATCCCGTCCTGTTCCCGACGCCGGTCCAGTCCGACGCGATGGCGTCCCTCATCGACGTGATGCCCACGCTGGCCACCCTCGCCGAGGTTCCCGATCGCGGGTCATGGGACTTCCGCGGCACCGACCTGACGCCGGTGATCGCCGACCCCACCGCGCAGGTGCAGCAGGAGATCGTCTTCACCTACGACGACCAGAACTGCGCCGTGCCCGACGGGCAGTTCCTCGTCACCCAGCCCAACCACATCCGCTGCGTGCGCGACACCCGCTGGAAGTACTCCGCATACTTCGACCCCGCGGGCGCGATCCCGCCGCAGTTCGAGCTCTACGACCTCGAGACGGACCCGCTCGAGATGCACAACTGCGCCAACCCGCTCAATCGGGCCTTCTACGACCCGCGCCAGTCCGCGCTCATGCACGAGCGGCTGTTCGCGGCGATGGCGCGGACCGGCACCACCCCCGCCCGCGGCCTGTAGGCGGCGTAGCCGCTGAGCGGGACGAGGGGGTTGTGGGCGCCCCCGGGCAGGCAGACGCTGGGTACATGTCTGAATCCACCAAGCCCTCCCTCACGACCGCCGTCGTCGTCACCGGCGGCGCCTCTGGCATCGGCCTCGCCTCCGCCCGCGCGCTCGCCGAGGCAGGCCGCCCCGTCGCACTCTGGGACCTCAACGAGGCCAAGGCCAAGTCCGAGGCCGACGCCATCGCCGCCGAGTTCGGCGTCGCCGCGATCGGCGTCGGTGTCGACCTGAGCAACCCGGACCTGTACGCGGACGCGCTGGCCACCACCCGCGCCGCGCTGCCGAACATCGGCGGCCTCGTGCACGCCGCGGGCGTCGTCGACCAGGGCTCGCTCGAGGGCGTCACCGTGGACGTGTGGGACCTGGGCATCAACACCCACCTGCGCCCGCTGGTTCTGCTGACCAAGGAGCTGCTGCCGGACTTCCAGGCCAACCCGGGCTCGGCGATCGTCGGCATCTCGTCGATCAACGCCCACCTCGGCAACGCGATCAACCCGGTCTACTCCGCGGCCAAAGGCGGCATGCTCGCGGTCGTGCGCTCGCTCGCCGACCGGCTCGGCCCCGAGGGCATCCGCATCAACTGCGTCTCCCCCGGCCAGATCCTCACCCCGATGCTGCAGCCGACCGTCGACCTGCTGCCGGAGGGCACCTTCGAGCGCCGCATCCTGATGGGCCGCCTGGGCAAGCCGGAGGAGGTGGGCCGCGCCGTGCGGTTCATGCTCTCCGACGAGGCCAGCTACATCACGGCCAGCGAGCTGGTCGTCGACGGCGGCAACATCTCCTCGCAGCGCATGTAGCTGCCGGGCATCAGTGCCCGCCCAGGATCCGGTAGGTGGCCGTCAGCTCGCGCAGCGCGGCGGCCACCACCGGCTCCTCCACCCCGCCCGCCCGCAGCGCCCGGCGCAGCGGCTCCGGGGTGAGATCGTCCGGCGCGGGCCGGAACTCGACCCGCGGCAGCGGCGGCAGCTCGATCCGGTCACCGAAGTAGTCGTCGAGATCGGGGGCGGACTCCGCATCGTCGCCGTCCGAGTCGAACGAGCGGATCAGGGTGTCGAGGTCGAGCCCGCGGAGGGTGAGGATGACCAGCGGCTCGGTGTCCAGCCGCTGCGCGGTGAGGTAGACGACGGCCGCCGCGTGCTTGCACGGCCAGCCCTGGTCCGGACAGGTGCACCCGAAATCCAGCTCGCCGGACTCGGTGGGCAACAACAGATCTCCCAGCTCGATCGGCACCGTCCCCGAGGCGAGGGTGGCGAGCATGCCCGGGGTCGAACGCACCCGTTCGATCAGCACGTCGACGGTGTCGGGGTCGAGCGGGCGGAGGGTGAACGTCGCGGTGAAGGGGTCGATCTGACTGCCCTGCACCTCGCCGACCACCGCTCCCGGCGCGATGCGGTAGCTGATCACCTGTCCCGCGCGGGCGGAGCCGCGCCCGCGCGCGATCCGGCCGGAGTCGGCGATCCGCTCCATCGAGGACACCAACGCGCGGCCCCACCAGGACTGGGCAAAGGGGCCGCCGCGCGACGCGCGCGACGTGCCGAACTGGCTGAAATCGGTTCGACGCCGGTTCATTCCCCCACCGCCTCCTCGCCGAGCATCATCAGTTCGCGGAGCTCGTCGGTGGACAT
>NZ_BCXA01000065.1 GCF_001894865.1 Rhodococcus maanshanensis NBRC 100610
ACAAACCTCAGAACACCAAAACGCCTGGTCGGACGTGGTGATCGGCTTCCTGCCCTCAGATTCGCGCGCCTCGGAGCGTTGCCAGCGGCGAATTCGGTAGGTGAATCCACCCCTCCCGCTCCGCCACCACCCGATCCGCGTCCGCGGGCAGCTCTGTCTTGCCGAGTGCGGCAGCGCGTGCCACGACGGCGGCCACCACCGCATCGAAGGCGTCGTCGGATTCCCGGCACAGCCACTCCCACTCCCCGAGGTCCAGCCACGGCGCCGCCCCGGTGAACGCGGTGACGAGTTCGGTGAGTGCCGACCGGTTGACCCGACCCTTGTATCCGCGCGCGGGCAGGCCCCACCCGAGCAGGGCGGCCGCCGGGTACACCTCGACCGCGCGGCCCTCGACCCGGCCGGCCTCGACTCCACTCTCTCGGAGCTCGGCGAGCAGGCCCGCGCAGCGGAACGCGACATGTGCGATGCGATCGGCGGAGACGCTGAGCGGGGACAGCCCCGTCGACGCACGGACGAGAAGATCGGTGCGGCGCATCGCCAACGGCCTGCGGCCGTCCCTGCTCTCGAGGTCGTTGGTCCCCTGCAGCGTGCCGGTGTCGTGGTCGTTCAGGAATCGGACGAAGGCCTCGGGCCACCCGAACGGCGAGTCGATCCCCGTTCGCTCGGCGTCTCGGATCGCCTCGACGATCTCGGCGTTGCCGACACCCAGATGCAGGCTCTCGAGCGTCGCCGCACCTCCGGACCACGCGATCACCGCGACCGCGGTCTTTCCCGGCTCCGCCGCAAGGTCCACACCCACAGTCCGCATCAGTCGAGGCTAGGGGTGTGCGTCGGGCTAGGCGGTGGTGCGACGCGAGCGTGCGGGGCGCTCGAGGCGGCCGTGCGACTCCGCCCGCAGCTTCAGCAGGTAGAGCCCGGAGACGGACGCGACGATGAGCCACAGCACGGCGACCTCGACATCGAGGCCGTAGATGCCGATGGCGGCGCCGACGAGTCCGGTCACGAAGACACAGGCACTGAGGGTCTTGAGGGCGGGAGGGGCGATTGTGGTCATGCTCGAACACCTACTCGGAGGATCTTCGGCGTCTCGCACGCGAGCCGCCGGCGTGGTAACTGCTTCGTCGAGAATTACGCATCTCGGGGGCGTAAGACTCCTGAGCCGCATTTCCGCACGAAACGCTAGCGGCGGATTGGCGACAATCCCGGTAGGCGCGGCGGGGTTATCCAAATCGAGACCTTCTCCGCCCTCGGCGGTAATTCGGAAGTCTTGTCCGAACGGTTATCCAAGGCCACGACCACCATTCTCGCGCTTCGTTAGATTGTCAGCGGCCGCGATTCCTGTGCGGCCGTTGCGAGGAAATCGAGAGGGAAGGCCAACCGATGCCACGTACCCCGAAGTTCGCGATGTTGTCCCTCGCCGCGACCATGGCGTCGACAGCGGTACTCGCCATCAGCGCTCCCGCCGCGGCCGTTGACCTGTTCTGCGGCGGTACCGGCAGCGGCGGGAGCAGCGGGTTCGGCAGCACCGGCGGCGCGGGCAATCCGATCCCGTGGTTGAACGGTCAGGACGGGCGGCTCCCCAACCTCAAGGGCAAGACCCAGGCGGTCGAGCATGTCACCGGCATGAACGGCCCGAATGACACCGCCAGGCGATTCAACGTGGTCGGCACCGATCTCGGCATCATGTGGGACAACGGCGCGGGCCAGGTCCTCACCGCGTTCGGCGACACCACCGGACTGAGCCAGGTTCCGCTGTGCGAAGGGCTGGTGGGCGACTGGCGGAGCAACGTGCTCTTCCGCAGCTCCGATCGCGACCTCAGCGACGGGATGAGCATCGACAGCTCTCCCCTCGACCGGCCGAACCACTCGAAGGAATTCCTCCCGAGCAAAAAGATCCCCGGCGTCGAACACACCGTCATCCCGACCACCGGAATCTCCGTCAACGGGGTGCAGTACATCAATTACATGTCCATTCGCAGCTGGGCGGCGCCCGGCGAATGGGTCACCAATTACTCCCAGATCGCCACCTCCACCGACAATGGCGAGACATGGACGCCGCGCCCGGAGTCGATCCGGCTGAATGTCCTCGACGACGCCCTGTCACGGGCGAATCTCCCCGCGACCGGAAATCAGAACTTCCAGATGGGCGCCTTCGTCAAGCACGACGGATTCGTCTACAACTTCGGCACGCCGTCGGGTCGGTCCGGGCAGGCCCGGCTCTCCCGCACCCCCGAGGCCTCGATCCTGAACGTCGCCGGCTACGAGTACTGGGACGGCACCGGCTGGGTGGTCGGCAACCCGGCCGTCGCGGTGCCGGTCCTGGACGGCCGCGTCAGCGAGCTGTCGGTCCAGTACAGCGCCTACCTGGGCAAGTTCATCGCGCTGTACTCCAACCAGTCGAACGCGCTGGTGATGCGGACCGCACCGGTGCTGACCGGGCCGTGGAGCGCACCGGAGACACTGGTCAGCAGCGCGACCGTGCCCGGCCTGTACGGCGCGTACATGCACCCCTGGTCGGAGGGCGAGGACCTGTACTTCCTGGCCACGACGTGGTCCGACTACAACGTGATGATGATGCGCACCAAGCTCAGCCGCTGACCCCCGACAGCCGAGAGCCCCGCCGACCGCACAGGTCGACGGGGCTCTCGGCCGTCACGGGCTACTCCGAGACGTTGACCATCTCGTGGTCGGCGACGGTGCCTGCCAGCACGCGCAGGTGGTCGTCGGCGCTGCCGAGCGTGTGCTCGATCGCGACGAGCCGGGACACGTAGTGCCCCACCGGGTACTCGGCGGTCATGCCGATGCCGCCGTGCATCTGGATGGCCTCCTGACCGATGTGCCGCGAGGCCCGTCCGATCTGCAGCTTGGCCCGCGAGGCGATCGTGGGGTCCTTCACGCCGTCCGCCAGGGACATCGTCGCGTACAGGCTCATGCTGCTCGCCAGCTCCAGCGAGACGTACATGTCCGCCGCGCGCTGGGTGAGGGTCTGGAACTTCGCCAGCGGAACACCGAACTGCTTGCGCTGCTTGAGGTATTCGGTGGTCAGCCGCAGCGTCTCCGCCATCGCCCCCACCGCCTCTGCGCACAGCGCGGCCTGCACGCGCACCTCGGATGCGGCGATCGCGGCGGTGACGTCGCCGTCGCCGAGCTGCTCGGCCGCCGCGTCGACGAACTCGATCTGGGCGCCGCGCAGCCCATCATGAGTGGCGTAGCCGCGCCGGGTCACGCCATCGGCGGCGGCATCGACCAGGAACAGGCCCACTCCCCCGCCGGGCAGGGTCGCGCTCACGACCAGGGTGTCGGCGCAATCGCCGTGCAGCACCGGGTTCTTGCGGCCGGTGAGGACCCAGCCGTCGCCCCGCGCGGTGGCGGTCGTGGAGACCGCGGTCGCCGGCCACCGGCTGCCGGGCTCGTCGTGCGCGAACGCCAGCAGCACGGTGCCCTCGGCGACCCGGGGCAGGAACCGCGAGCGCTGGTCGGCCGAGCCTGCGTCGGCGATCAGCCCACCGGCGACGAGGACGGCGAGGTACGGCTCCGGCGCCAGCGCACGGCCGATCTCGTTCATCACCGCCATCGTCTCGACCGGTCCGGCGCCCATCCCGCCGTCCTCCTCGGCGAACGGCAGCCCGAGCAGGCCGATCTCCGCGAAGCTCTTCCACACGTCCCGGCTCCAGCCGGGCTCGGTGGCGGTGACGGCGTTGCGCTTCTCGGCGTCGTAGCTGCGGCTGAGCAGCTCACGGGTCGTGTCACGCAGCATGACCTGTTCGTCATTGAGTTCGAAGTCCATTGCGGCGCCTCACAATCCGAGGATCGAAGAGGCAATGATGGTGCGCTGCACCTCGCTCGATCCGCTGTAGATGGATACCTTTCGGTAGTTCAGGTAGGTCGGGGCGGCGTGCTGCGCCCAGGCGGGCGAGTCGATGTCGGCCGCCCCGAACGGCAGCGAATCGGGGCCCGCGACGTCCATGAGGATCTCGGTGGTGGCCTGCTGCAGCTCCGAGCCGCGCAGCTTGAGCAGCGAGGACGCCGGGTTGGGCTTGCCGTCCGCCGAGCCCGCGACCACCCGCAGCTGCGTCAGCTCGAGCGCGAGCAGCTCGTTCTCCAGCTCCGCCAGGCGCGCCGCGAACAGCGGGTCCTGCAGCAGCGTGCCGTCGCCGACCTCGGTCTGGGCCGCCAGCTCCTTGGCCCTGGCCAGGCGCACCTTGGAGGTGCCGACCCGGGTGACGCCCGTGCGCTCGTTGCCGAGTAGGAACTTCGCGTATCCCCAGCCGGCGTTCTCCTCGCCCACGAGGTTCTCGGCCGGGACGCGGACGTCCTCGAACCACACCTCGTTGACCTCATAGCTGCCGTCGATCAGCTTGATCGGGCGGACGGTGACGCCGGGGGTCTTCATGTCGATGAGCAGGAACGAGATGCCCGCCTGCCGCTTCGGGGCGTTCGGGTCCGTCCGGACCAGGCAGAAGATCCAGTCCGCGTGCTGCGCCAGCGTGGTCCAGGTCTTCTGACCGTTGACGATGTAGTCGTCGCCGTCGCGGACCGCACGGGTCTTGAGCGAGGCCAGGTCGGAGCCCGCCTCCGGCTCGGAGAAGCCCTGGCACCACCAGATGTCGAGGTTCGCGGTCGCGGGCAGGAACCGCTCCTTCTGCTCCTGCGAGCCGAACGCCGCGATGACCGGTCCGACCATGTCGGCGTTGAATGCCAGCGGGTCCGGCACCGAGGCCAGCTGCATCTCGTCCAACCAGATGTGACGCTGCACCGGCGTCCAGTCGCGGCCGCCCCATTCGACCGGCCAGTTCGGCACGGCGAGCCCGTTCGCGTTGAGGATCGCCTGGGTGGCCTTGAAATCCTCGGCGGTCAGCTCACCGCCGCGCGCGGCGCGCTCACGGATGTCGGCCGGGACCTGGGTGGTGAAGAACGTGCGCATCTCGTCGCGAAAGGCGAGTTCCTCGTCGGTGAGTTTCAGGTTCATTGTGTGCTTTCTGTGTCAGATCGCCGAACCCCGGCCGGTCGGACCGGACGGGGCGAGCCGAGAGCGCGCACTGCAAAACTAAGCGCACGCTCATTTCCTAAGCGCATGCTTATACTTGTCCCGCTGGCGGGTGTTGTCAAGGTCGAACGGGAAGCGGAGGCGAAGGTGAGCGAATCGGTGACGGCGGAGTCCCCCGCCGTGGTGAGCAGCTCCAAGGCCGCCGCGCGGATCCGGGCCGCGGCCGTGGAGGCGTTCGCCGAGAACGGCTACGGCGGGACCACCACCCGCGACATCGCCGCCCGCCTCGGCCTGAGCCCGGCGGCGATGTACCCGCACTACAAGTCCAAGGAAGAGCTGCTCTACGCGATCAGCTACGAGGGCCACCAGCGGTGCGTGGAACTGCTCACCGACGCCGATCCCGTCGACTCGCCACCCGCCGCGAGGCTGCGCGCGGTGGTCGGCGCCTTCACGCGCTGGCACGCCAAACACCACGCCCGCGGACGGGTGGTCCAGTACGAGCTGACCGCGCTCTCACCCGAGCACTACCGCACGATCATCGGGCTCCGCCGCGACGTGAACCGGATCGTCAAGCGGATCGTCAAGGCAGGCGCAGCGGACGGCTCGTTCGTCGTCCCTGACGTCGAGGGGGTGACCCTCGCGATCACCTCGCTCTGCGTCGATGTGTGCCGGTGGTTCCCCGGCGGCGGCTTCAGCGAACCGGATCAGGTCGCGGAGCTGTATTCCGAACTGGCCCTTCGCCTCGTCGCGGCCACCGCCTGACCGTCAGTCCCGCCCGCGGCCCGGGTCCGCGCGCGAGGTCAGCGCCAGGATGTCCCCGTACAGGACGCTCTGATACGTCCCCATCAGCTCCTCGACCCCACCGAACTGGTCGCCGACATGATGGGTGTTCTCCGCCGACAGTTCCCGGTTGCCCGAACGCGCGATGAGGTCGTCGATCCTCGAATCGAGGCTCATCGTCCGCTGCACCGCGGCGATCGCCTGCAGCTGGTCCTCTGCCTGGGACAGCAGGTCACCGATGCGGGCCAGCGCTGCGACCCGGTCGACCAGCTGACGCCACACCGGGGCAAGCGCCGTCTGCCGCGCGGTGATCTGGGCGCGGGCACCCTCGCCCCGCGTGGACTGCATGGCCGCGGCGAGCTCGGCGGTGATCCCCCGCAGCGCCACGGTGTCGGCCGCGATCTGGATCAGCTCGTCCGCCAGGTCCAGCTGGGCACGCTGGATGAGGAAGTGCTCCGAATGCCAGGCCGAGGACCCGTCGATCCGGTCGTAGAGCGTGCCCGCCAGGTAGAGCAGGGTGTCGTAGCGGTCGGCGAACCGCTCGCCCTCGGGCGCGGCGCCCTGTGCGAGGGCCTCGGCGGCCCGCCGACCGACGCCGGCCAGCGGGGTGCTCTCGGTGAGCGCTGCGACCCGCTCGGCCGCCGCGCCCAGGGTCGCGTTCCGCACCTGGTCGACGGGGCGTTCCCCCGAGGTGACGGGCACCGGGGTCCGCTGCAATGCGTTGAACAGCGCCTCCCGTTGGTCGGGTTCGAGGTGCACCCCGTCGCGTCGCTCCCGCCGGATCGCCCGCACCCCGCTCGCGTAGTGCGTGGCGGACAGCACCAGGGCCGCCCGCAGGTGAGCGAGCCGCTTGGCGACCTCGGCGGCCCGGAAGGTGAACACCGCCTGCACCGGCCCCGGCCGCAGCTCCGCCGCCCGCCCCGCGAGCCGCGCATGTTCGTCGGTGAGCCGTCGGAGCGCGTCGAAGCCCCCGATCGACGGGATCGTCCGGCCCGTTCGCCGCCGCTCGGCCAGGATCTCGCGCGTGGCTGAGTCGAGGTGACCGGCCGCGATCAGGACCGCAGCGTCGTCGGACAGCACCGGCAGCCGGGCATCGACCCACGCGTCCTCGCTCCACCGCCGCACCTGCAGCGAGATGCGCTCGCGGCGTTGCGCCGCGGTCTCGTATTCGCCCGGGACCTGCGGGTCATCCGACATCGAGCCTCCTCGAGTTCCAGGACTCCACTGTTCCAGAAATCGAGGCGCGACGCTTCGACACGGCAGACGGGTGCTGCGCACGCCGACTTCCGGAACCGACCGATTTGTCCGCTATGGTGCGGGCTCCAACAACTCACGAAACGGAGAAGGATCGATGATGGTTCGACGGCTCACTGTCGGGATACTCGGGTGCGCAGCGGTGTTGGTCGCACCGACCGCCGCATCCGCGGCAACGCTGGCCGAGTACCTGCCGCCGGAAGTTGCAGGCATGATCACCAGCGGATCCGCCGACGCCGCCCAGCCCCTGCTCCCGTTGCTTCCGCCTCCCCCGTTCCCCGCACCTGCGCCCGCGCCGGCACCCGCGCCCCGCTTCGTGCCGCCCGCTCCCGCTCCCCCTGCACCGGCGAAGCCGAACCGTACGTACAAGAACTGCACCGAGGTCCGCAATGCCGGCGCAGCGCCGCTCTACCGGGGCGAGGCCGGCTACGCCGCCCACCTCGATCGGGACAACGACGGAATCGCCTGCGAAGGCTGACCCCCGACCGGCCGTGTGCCCTCCATTTCGAGCGGAGGGCACACGGCCGTCGAATCACCCAGTCGCGCAGCACCGCTCGCACCCGCCCGGTGTTAGTCTGCGGCGACCATGACCTACCTGGCGCTGATTCGGCACGGCGAGACCGAGTGGAACGCACAACGCCGCCTGCAGGGCTCTTCCGACATCCCACTCAACGACACCGGCCGTGCGCAGGCGCACAGGGCGGCCGACACCCTGGCAGACCGGACCTGGGATCTACTGGTCAGCTCGCCGCTGTCGCGCGCAACCGAGACCGCCGACATCATCGGCGCGCGGCTCGGCATCGAACGCTCCGCCGCGTACCACGACCTGGCCGAACGCCATCTCGGCGAGGCCGAGGGCGTCACCGACTACGAGGCCTACGACCGTTGGCCGCACGGCCGCTATCCGGATATCGAACCGAAGCCCGCGGTCGCGCAGCGCGGGCTTCGCGCCATCGAGGACCTGGCCCGATGCCACCCCGGGTCTGCGATCATCGCGGTCACGCACGGCGGGGTCATCCGGGCGGTCCTCGACTCCGTCCACTCGGCTCGCTCACCGCGAATTCGCAACGCGGGCATCAGCACCATGAGCCACGACGGGCAGCGGTGGACCGTGCACACCATCAACGGGGTCGAACTGCTGCCCCGGCACGCCAAGAGCTAGACAGGCCCGCCCGCGACTATTGCCACCACTTCCCGGGACCAGGTGCGAAACTCATAGGGTGAGGCAACCACCCGAACGTGGAAACGCACGCCGGATTCGCCCGCCGCTACTGCGGTTGTGTGGCATCGCCGCGGTCGGCCTGTTGTGGCCGGTCCCGGTCGCCGCGGCCGCGACTCCGCCGAGCCAGCCCGCCGCCTGCGTGCCGTTCGGGACCGCTCAGCTGCCGCCGGGGGCGCCGTCCGGCGGCGGCAGGCTCGGGCTGACGAACCTGCCGGTGTTCGCCGGACAGTCCGCCCCCGCGAGCGTCGAACTACGCACGCCGACCACACAGTTCAACCGGTTCTCCGATTTCGCCCTCGTCGGCCGGGACCTGCTCACCCGCCCCCGATCGACGGGTGCCGACGCCGAACCGTGGCGCTACGTCCCGATGCCCGAATGCCTGCGAGGCCGACTGATCGGGATCTCCCTCGACGACGACGAGTTGGTCGCCATCGACGACAACGGCTGGATCTACACGATGGACAACGCCTCGCAGGACCCGATTCTGTGGAACTGGACGTCCGCGTGGGGCTCGCCGCTGTGGTTCGCTCCCGGACAACAACTTCCGGGCGAGAACGGGAACGGCTGGGCGCTGAGCGTCTCCTCCCCGTGGGACAACCAGACCTTCACCGACATCGCGGGACGAATCCACTATGTGGGGCTGGGGAAGATGACGATGCTCCCCGCGCTCACCGGCGACGGCAGCCGCATCACCTTCGCCGACCCGTGGCTGCCGAACGACGACAGCTACGAGATCGGCGGCCCGCTCGGTGGCCGGTTCAAGTCGATCTCGCTGTCCGCGGCCGGGTCGACGACCTTCGTGATGAACAGGTACGGCGACATGTACACCCGCAGTTTCGATTTCGACTCGTCAGGCTCGGACTCGGTCTTCTTCCGGTACAGCTGGGACAGCCAGGCCGGCAAGCCAACCGCCCCCAATATCGTCGCCGAACTGCTCGACCGCAGCACCGCCGCCATCCAGCTGCCCGCGCCCGACTGGATCCATCAGCCCAAGATCCCCGGTGAGATCACCTCGGCGATCAGCGTGAACTCCATCGGGCCCGGCCCCGGCCAGCGCGAACTGCGGGTGGAGGGTCGCCGCGACGGCGCCACCGGGTTCTGGCACAAGAACCTGACCGCGCCCGACTGGGAGTTCACCCGCACGGATGCCGCGCGCCTTGGCACACCCGTCGACAACCCGTCGGCGGACCGGTCCAACGACACCCTGGCCCCGCCCGCGCCGTGGCACCTGTCGGGGGACCTGCCCGCCCGCGACGGCAGCATCGACGGGCAGGTCCTGATCGACATCGGGTTCCCCTACTCGGTCGTCGACCCACGGCTGCTCGACGCGGTCGGATCGCACGCCGCGCCGTCGGGCTACCGCATCTCGGTGTCGCACTTCGACCCCGCGGCCACCAGCAGGGCGGCAACGGTGACGGCACCGGACGGCACCGAGATCCCGGTCGTGCTGCACACCGCCGACGGGCTGCGCCTGTTCGACACGCGCGCTCCCGGTCTCGACGGTGAGCCGCGCCATCTCGTCGGCGCCGTCGAGGTCCCGCGCGACGCCTTCGACTCGCGCGGTGACGATCCCGCGCTGGAGAGCTTCGTCCGGGACTGGATGCGGGGCAAGCAGATCGCAGCCATCACCCTCAGCGCCACCGACCACGATCTGGTGGTGAGGTAGCCCCGTCGAACCCATCGAACGACAACGAGGAAGTCAGGTGCCGCGATGTACAGGTCCATCGTTCGATCCATCGCACTGACCGCGGCCGCGATCGCGACCCTCACGGCCTGCGCGGACCCGATCTCCGGAGACGCACAGGACGACCCGCCGTCGCCGGAACAGGTCGCCGCCCTGTTCGACACCTGGAACCAGACGCTGGCGACCGGCGACCCGGAGGCGGTCGCGGACCTGTACGCCCCGGACGCGGTGCTCCTCCCGACGGTGTCCAATGTGGTGCGGACCGACCGCGCGGGCATCGTCGACTACTTCACCAGCTTCCTGCCCAGCAAGCCGAGCGCGGTGATCGAGCAGTCCGTCGTCAACGTCCTCGACGCGGAGAACGCGATCGACACCGGCGTCTACCGGTTCACCCTGAACAAGCCCGAGGCCCCGGAAGTCGTCGACGCCCGCTACACCTTCGTATACGAGAAGAGAGACGGCAAATGGCTGATCGTGAACCACCACTCCTCAGAAATGCCGGAATCATGAACCGCCCGAACGCGCCCCGCCCGCGGCTCGTGGCGCTCTGTGGCGCGCTCGCGATGGGCGGTGTGCTCGCGCTGACCGGCTGCGGCGACGGCAGCGACGGCCTCGCGACCACCTCCGGGTCGGTCACCACGGCTCCGGTGGACTCCGCCACATCCGGGTCGGCCGCCACGCTCATGTCGACGACCCCGAACACCGCCTGGAGCACCGACCCCCAACGGGCCGACGCGTCCGACGACGCACGCCTGACGGTCTCCGGCCTGCGCGTCGGCGGCCAGGACGGCTACGACCGCGTGGTCTACGAGCTGGGCGGCACCGGCGTCCCCGGCTGGTCGGTCCGCTACGTCGACCTGGCCGTCCAGGAGGGCAGCGGGGACGTGATCCCGGTCGCGGGCGAGGCGATCCTCGAGGTTCTCATCACCGGCAGCGGCTACCCCTTCGACACGGGCGTCGCCGAGTACGACGGACCGAACCCGTTGCCGGGCGGGGGTTCCGAGCTGGTCACCGAGGCCCGGATCTCGGGGGTGTTCGAGGGGACCACCCAGGCGTTCATCGGGCTCGAGTCCGGTGGGCACCCGTTCACGGTGTCCACGCTGAGCGACCCGACCAGGCTGGTCGTCGACATCGAGCACTGACGTCGACGACCCAGCCCTGCCGCTCCGCGATCACACCCCGGCGATCGCCTCCAGCGGCTTGGTCCGCGCGGCCCGCGCGGCAGGCCACAGGGCGGCCAGCACGCCGACCACCGCGGAGCCGAGCAGCATCGCCACCACCTGTCCCCACGGCACCGCGATCACGTCGAGGCCCTCATCCGCCAGCGTGCTCACGAAACCCCAACCGAACGCGAGCCCGAGCAGCACCCCGACCGCCGCACCGAAGACCGCGATGAGCACCGACTCGAGGTAGATGGTGCGGCGCACCTGCGGCCGTTGCATGCCGACGGCCCTGAGCATTCCGATCTCGCGACGCCGCTCCACCACCGACAGCGCGAGGGTGTTGATGATGCCGAGGATCGCGATCACGATGGCCAACGCCAGCAGCCCGTAGAGCACCGCCAGTAGGGTGTCGATCTGCTTGCCCTGACTGCCCTTGAACTCCTCCCGGTCCTTGACCTGCACCACCAGGAACTTGTCCGTCGCCGCCGCCAGATCGCTGCGCATCGTCGCCAGGTCGGCGCCGGGCTGCGCCTCGATCAGCACCGCCCAGACCGCCCTGACCGCGGCCGGGGTCACCTGCTCGTACACCGATTCGGGCACAACCCAGTCGCCGAGGAGCTGGGAGTCGGCATAGACACCGGTGACATTGGTGGTCACCTGCTCGCCGTCGCGGTCGGTCAGGACGACCGGCGAGCCGAGCCGCCACCCCTTCTCGGCGGCGGTCGTCTCGGAGACGAGCATGTTGCTGCCCGACAGCTCGGCCGACCCCTCCGCGAGCGTGTAGTCGAGGACACCGTCGAGCTGACCGCTGAGAGCGGTGCCCATCTGCGCCTCGTCGTCGATCTTCACCGAAACGCCGTGCAGCGCGACCGCATCCGCGACGCCGGGTACCTCCTTGGCCGCGGCCGCCGCCCCGAGGGGAACACCCATCGAATCCGGGCCGAGGAGGATGTAGTCGGCACTGACGCCGGTGTCCACCAGGGAATTCACGCTCTCCTTCGCGGACGCCCCGAACACCCCGATCACCGACACCAGCATCAGCCCGAGGGTCAACGCGAACGCGGTCGCCGCGGTACGGCGGGGATTGCGCACGGCGTTGGTGCGGGCCAGCCGGCCCACCGGACCGAACGGCTTGGCCAGCACCGCGCCGAGCGCGCCGACCACCGGGCGCGAGAGCGCTGGGGCGGCGAGCAGGACCGCGACGATCAATGCGGCAGCACCGAGGCCGACCGTCGTGGCCGCGCCGCCCCCGGTACCGCGCGAACCGACCAGCAACAGCACGCCGCCGACCACCGCGGCGATCGCGCCGACCAGCGTCCGCACGCGCAGCGAGTCACCGGTGGAGGAGAACTCCTCCCGCATCGCCGCCACCGGCGGCACCTTGGCCGCCCGGCGCGCGGGCGCATAGGCGCTGACCACCGTGACGAGCACGCCGACGGCGAGGGCCACGATGACGGTGCGCGGCTCGAGCTGCAACGGCCCGGACGGCAACCCGACATCGAAGCCGTTGAGCAACGCGCGCAGCCCGTAGGCGAGGCCGACGCCCGCGGCGATTCCGAGCGCGCTGCCGATCAGGCCGACGATGAGCGCCTCGAGCACCACCGAACGCCCAACCTGCTTGCGGCTGGCGCCGATCGCCCGCAGCAGCGCGAGCTCGCGCAGCCGCTGGGCCACGATCATCGAGAAGGTGTTGTAGATGATGAACGTCCCGACCAGCAGCGCGATCGCGCCGAACGCGAGCAGGAAGTAGTTCATGAAGCTGAGCGCCGAGCTCACCTCCGCCTTCACGTCCTCGCGAACCTGATCGCCGGTGTCCACCTTGAGGTCAGGGAGGGCGGCCGCGACGCGGTCGCGCAACTCGGACTGAGAGACACCGGTGCCCGCGACGTCGATGTAGTCCACGTGGCTACCGTCGGTGAAGAGCTCGCGCGCCTGCGCGCCGTCGAACAACGCGCCGACGAATCCGCCGGTGTCGGAAGGTGTTTCGTAGATCCCGCTGACGGTGACGTCGATGACGCCGCTCGTGGGCACCAGCACCTGGGTCCGGTCCCCCACCGCGAGACCGGCCTTGCGTGCCGCGCCCTCGTTGAGGGCGATCTGGCCCGGCGCGGCGGGCGGCGCGCCCGCGACCATCACATCGGGCTCGCCGAGCGCCTGTTCCGGCGGGATGTACGACAGCCCGATGCTGGGCGCGCCACCGGACTGCAAGGGCTTCTTGTCGGCGCCGAGCAGCACGATCGGGCCGTCGACGGCAGGCACGACCGCGCGCACCCCGTCGACGGCCTCCAGCGTCGGGAGGTCGGTCAGCGGCACCCCGCTCGACCCCTCCTCCAGGCCGCTGACCCGGACGTCGACGCCCTTGGCCGCATCCGCGAACAGGCCGTCGAAGGTCTTCTGCAGCGTGTCGGTGAACACGAACGACCCGGCCACGAAGGCGGTGCCGAGGACGACGGAGAGCACGGTCAGCGCGAGACGTACCTTGTGCGCCGCGAGGTTTCGCAGCGAGACCTTGCGCATGGGTGAGGCCATGTCTCAGCCCTCTACGTCGACGGCGACGGTGTCGAGCCGCTTCATCCGGTCCAGAACGGTCTCGGCGGTCGGGTCACGCAACTCGTCGACGATGTGGCCGTCGGCGAGGAACACCACCCGGTCCGCGTAGCTCGCGGCCCGAGGATCGTGCGTGACGATTACGACGGTCTGGCCGAACTCGCCGACCGCGGCGCGCAGGATTGCGAGCACCTCGCCGGAGGAGCGCGAGTCCAGGTTCCCGGTGGGCTCGTCGCCGAAGATGATCTCCGGCTGCCCGGCCAGCGCCCGCGCGCAGGCGACGCGCTGCTGCTGGCCGCCGGACAGCTCGCTCGGCCGGTGGTCGAGCCGGTCCTTGAGCCCGAGCCGGGTCAGCACGTTGTCGAGCCAGGACGGATCGGCCTTGCGGCCCGCGATGTCGAGCGGGAGGGTGATGTTCTCCAGCGCCGTGAGCGTCGGAACCAGGTTGAACGCCTGGAAGACGAATCCGATCCGATCGCGCCGCAGCTGCGTCATCTGCTTGTCGGACAGGGTGGTCAGCTCGGTGTCACCGATCATGACCGAGCCCGAAGTGGCGGAATCCAGCCCGGCCAGGCAGTGCATCAGCGTCGACTTTCCTGACCCCGATGGTCCCATGATCGCGGTGAACTCGCCGCGGGCGAAGTCGGCCGACACCCCGTCCAGCGCACGGACCTGGGTGTCCCCCGAGCCGTAAGTCTTGTTCAGGTTCTGCGCGCGGGCAGCGAGGGGTGTGGGGGCCGGCGTTTCGGTTGACACCGCGACGGCGCCGAGGGCATGCGAGCTCATGACTGCCTTTCGTCCTGGGGCTGGGCTGACACTGCGACCGCATCAGTCTGGTCGGAGCAGTTATACGAGCACCATCAGGGACCACCCTGATCTTTCGCTCAGGGTGCGGTCCGACCGCGACAGCCGGTGCTCACGTC
Source organism: Rhodococcus maanshanensis NBRC 100610 (assembly GCF_001894865.1). Lineage (GTDB taxonomy): Bacteria > Actinomycetota > Actinomycetes > Mycobacteriales > Mycobacteriaceae > Rhodococcus_G > Rhodococcus_G maanshanensis. The sequence continues at coordinate 14,561 of NZ_BCXA01000065.1, forward strand.
GCCATCGTGCCCGAGGTCTCCGACAGGCGCCGCTCGCGGGCGATCAGGAAGAGCGGGAACATCACGCTGATCGCGATCACGATCGACAGCACGACGTACACCCACACGTACTTGATGCCCAGCCTGCGGGCCTCGACGACCATGAACACGACGGCCGCGAGCGCGACGAGCCACAGGTCGTTGACCAACGAACTGCTCGCGTAGTTGGCGTAGCCGTCGGCGACGAATCCCCCGAGATCGTTGCCGTCCGCGAGGTACGCGATGTTGTTCCACCACGTCGCGATCAGTGCAACGAATGCGATCACGCCGTAGACGACACAGAGATTCCTGCGAGCAGGAGACATGCGCGAAGGTTAACCCCCGACGCCGCTCGGCGTCCCCGGTTCAGGTGGCGGAGCCGGAGGCTTGCCGGCCTCCTGTCAGCCACGTCAGCAGGCGGCCCCGCGACCAGCAGCGGCCGATAGCCTCGGCGTGCAGGGCCGACCCGTCGAAAACCGCAAGGCCGATGATGCTGTGGCCGGAGGCGCGGCGATCGCCGAGCGTCGGTATCGCAGGCGCGACCCCGACCCCCTCCGCCGACACCCACGCCACCGCCCGGCCCGCCGCCGCTTCGTCGAGGCTGTGCAGGAAGCGCAGGCGGCCCTCGAGCGAGAGCTGCGACAACGCCCACGTCGTGGTGACGACGGGCAGGGCGTCCGCGGGGACCCGGGCGAAGGCTTCGGGCATCAACTCGACGGCATCACCTCGCAGCAGCAGCGGAGGGGACGTCGCCGTCAACGCCATCTCCGCGTCGAGCCTCGCGGCCCGCACCGGTTGGTCCGGCCCGAGGCAGGCGCGCAACCATCGGGCGTCGTCCGCGTCGGTCACGTCGATCGGATCGAGGTCGATGCCGACCCGGGCGACGACCTCGGGCATCGCCAGCGCCGGGATGGGCCGGTCTCCCACGACCGAGGACGACAGCTGCACGGGAGAGGACGGGTCGCCAAGCGTCTGTCCGTTGCTGTACGTGATCCCGACGCGATCGACGTTGAGGTCGAGCCCGGCCGAACAGCCAACGTCGATCAGCCCGACGGCATTCGCGCCCACCCGGCGCGCCACCTCGGCAATGGCCGGATAGAGCACGGCGCCGCATCCGGTCTCGTCGGTCAGCACCTTCCTGCGCACGACGATGGCCACGACCGAGTCGGTCATGCGCAGCAGCGCGTCGATCGCCGCACGAGCGGCGGCGTCGCCGTCCCCGGCCGCATAGGCCGCGGCAAGCGCCGGGGCGCGTCCGGCGAGGGCGAGGTCGCACAGCGCCGCGAGGATCACCGTTGGGTGCCGCTTGCGCGCAGGCGCCGCCTCGATGGCCCGCAGCGCCTCGTCGGACTCGCTCAGCGCGACGGCGACACGCGCATACAGTGGCGATGTCTCGGCGGCGTCGACCTCGCCGAAGCGTCGGTACACCTGAGCAAGTGTGCGAGCCCTGCCCGCGGGCGCGGCGCTTCCTGCGGTCGACCTCGGCATCCCGACGACTCTGCCATGGGAACGACATCCCGCCCCAGGCCCTACCCTGGTAGCCATGCGCATCGGAGCACACGTACGCGAGGACGACGATCCCATCGGGGCAGGTGAGCGACTCGGCGCGGAGGTGGTGCAGCTGTTCCTCACCGACCCGCAGAAGTGGAACAAGCTGACCCCGCACCCGAGGGCCGAGCAGATCCGCGACAGCGCGATCGACGTCGTGGTCCACTCGTCGTATGTCATCAACGTGGCGAGCCTGAACAACCGGATCCGGATCCCCTCCCGCAAGTCGGTGGCGGAACAGGCGAAGGCCGCGGCGGACCTCGGTGCGATCGGCCTGGTCGTGCACGGCGGGCACGTCCGTGACGGCGAGGACACCGCCGCGGGGTTCGACAACTGGCGCAAGCTGTTCGAGCGGCAGGCCGACAAGGGCGGCTTCGAGGTGCCGATCCTGATCGAGAACACCGCTGGCGGCGAGTCGTCGATGGCGCGGCGGTTCGACGACATCGCCCGGCTGTGGGACCAGGTCGGCGAGTTCGGCGCCGGCTTCTGCCTCGACACCTGCCACGCGTGGGCCGGTGGCGAGGAACTGGTCGGTGTCGTGGAACGGATCAAGGCGATCACCGGGCGCATCGACCTGGTGCACCTGAACAATTCCCGAGACGAGTTCAACTCCGCGCGGGACCGGCACGCGAACCTGGCCGACGGAACGATCGACCCGGAGGTGCTCGCGGCCGTCGTGCTCGCCGCTCAGGCCCCGGTCATCCTCGAGACCCCGGCGGACGGCCTCGCCGACGACCTTGCCTACCTGCGCGAGGCCGTCGGCAACGCCTGAGCCGACAGGCCTACAGCGCCTCGGCGATTCGCTTGATCTCGGAGAGCCGGGCGTCCCACTGCGCGCCGATCGCCTCGAGCCGCCTGCCGACCGCACTGAGGGTGGCGCCGATCGCCCGGTACCGCACCTCCCGGCCCGCCGGGACGCGTTCGACCAGCCCGGCGGCCTCCAACGCGGCGAGGTGCTTCGCGATCGCCTGCCTGCTGACGGGCAGGCGATCGGCGAGGGCGGACGCCGACAGGTCCGCCTCGCCGAGCAGCACCAGAATGTCCCAGCGGGTGTCGTCGGCGAGCGCGGCGAACACGCGGGTCGGCGCCGGGACCCCGCCGGTCATGCCGCCTTCGCCTCGAGGTAGGCCACCAGCTCGTCCAGCTCGGCGTTCCAGCCCTGACGGTTGCCCTCGAGCGCGTCGCGGCGCTCGGATTCCACGTCGCTGACCCGGTCGAAGCCGGTCTCGACGACGGTGAGCTCGGTGGAGCCGCCGAGCTCACGGAGCGTGAATCGCACATCCGTGCCGCGGATCAGGTCGGGGTCGTCCGCCTGGCCCCAGCGGTACCCGAAGCGGTCGGGCTCGTCTACCTCGATGATCTCGAGGGGCATGTCGCCGTGCTCGTCCCAGCTGAAGACGCCCCTGGCCCCGACCGTGAGCGAGTCGATGACCGCACGCTGGCCGAACCATTTCGCGATGTGCTCCGGCTCGGTCAGCGCCTGCCACACCCGATCGCGCGGCGCGTCGATGACCACGGTCCTGCTGACGATGTAGCGCCCCTCGTCCACGGTTGCCTGCCCTGTCGACGCCATCTCGATCTCCTCCTGTGGGTTGCCCGCAATAACTGCAACCCAATGGTTGCACTCATCCTCGATCGATGCAACCCTTTGGTTGCACTAGCGATCGCGTGTCGCGGCCCGTCGCTCACCGGAATTCGGGTCTCCAATTGTTAGGATCGGCAAGTGAACTCGCTGGTCGAGGCCCTCAGCTCCGATAGCGCACCGTGGTGGGCGGTACCGCTGTCGATGATCGTCGGGATCCTGCTCGGCGTCTTCGCGGTCCGGCGCGGCCGGTCGGCGGCCCCTCCGGAACCGGCCCGCGCGGTCGCCACCGACCCGCAGGCCCGGTCCACCTACGTGCGCTTCCTCGCCGCGGCCGACCGTGCACACAACAGCATCGTCGAGGTCGACCACGCCGTGCTCGCCGAGGCGGACCTCGAGGAGTCGCTCGAGTCCGACGACCCGAAACTGAGGGCACTGGCCCGGTCCATCGTCGAGATGGACGCGATGGCGAACGAACTCCGGATCTGCGCCCCCGGCCCGGTGGTCGGCGCGACCGTCGCCCTCTTCGGATTCGTCACCGACTCCACCATCGACGGCGTCACCGACCAGGACGCGTTCCGGACCCGATACAACGACAAGAAAGCCGCACTGATCGGCGCGATCCGGGAATCGCTCGGGGAGCAGCCGCTCACACCGGCACGCTGAACGGACCACGTTGTCCGGGCGGTGAAATCATCTCTCGCCGGGTGCCCGGTTATCCGGTACCTTCTCCTCGGAGCAGCACACGACCACGAGGAGCATTGAGTGAACGGCAAGAACCTGGCACGTCGCACCACCGCCGCATTCGCCATCGGCGCGACCGCCACCCTCGTGTTCGCGGGCACCGCGGGCGCCGACCCCCAGTCGGACGGCATCCAGGATCTCCGCAAGGCCGCGGCCAACTCGGAGGCGAACAGCGCCGCCGTCGACGTCCTGGTCGGCTCTCCCCTTGTCACCACGAACATCGCGAGCTCCTTCGGCCTGTTCGCGTTCACCTCGCCGACGATCGGCTGCGGCCCCGGCGTCCCGATCACGCTGACCGGAGCCTCCGCCAGCAGCGGCGGCGACCTCAAGGCCGGCCAGATCCGGTTCCAGGCCTCGCCCCGGGTCTCCGGCGTGGCGAAGGGCTCCGGTCTGACCGCAGTGTGGGTCAACACCAGCACCGGTGCCAGCGGCATCGCCCCCATCGACGGTGTCACCGAGTTCGGCACCCCGTCGCTGTCGAAGGTCGTCGACTCGGGCCCCGGCAACGTGGCCGCCGCGCTCTTCGGCACGGTCACCTACGCGGACGCGACCTGTGTGGTGCTGCCGACCGTCGGCATGTTCACCGTCGCCGCCCCCGCGGGCGCTCCCGCCAAGTAGCCCCGAATCAGGTTGCCGGGGCGGCCTCGATCGTCTGCCCCGCAACCAGATCGGCGTACGCGCCGCCCGCGCCGACGAGTTCGTCGTGTCTGCCCCGCTCCACGATCCGGCCGCCTTCGAGCACCAGGATCACGTCCGCATCCCGCACCGTGCTCATGCGGTGCGCGATGATGATGCGGGTCTGACGCAGCGTGGACAGATTGCCCGCGACGGCCGCCTCCGTTCTCGTGTCCAGCGCGCTGGTCGCCTCGTCCAGCAAAAGGATGCACGGGTCCGCCAGCACCGCCCTGGCCAACGCCAGCCGCTGCCGCTGACCGCCGGACAGCCCCGCCCCCTCGCGGAGCACGGTGTCGTAGCCCATCGGCATCGCTGCGATCTCGTCGTGCAGGCACGCCACCAGGGCGGCCGCCATGATCTCGTCCCGCCCGGCCCTCGGCCTGCACAGCCCGATGTTCTCGGCGATGCTCCCGGTGAACAACACGCACTCCTGCGTGACGACGCCGAACTGGGCGCGCAGCGACCTCAGGTCGACACCAACCGAATCGATGCCGTCGAAGTGCACCGATCCCTCGGTCGGCGGGAACAGTCCGAGCAGCAGGCGCGCGAGGGTGCTCTTGCCCGAGCCGGAGCGTCCGACCAGGGCCACCGTTGCCCCCGCCGGAATCTCGAGATCGAGGTCGCGCAGCACCCACTCCGAGCGTGGGTCGTATCGAAACCCCACACCCCGCAACGAGATCGATCCACGAAGCGCAGGCGCGACCGCGACGTCGAGGTCGTTCTGCTCGGCGGGTGACTCGAGGATGTCGCCGATCCGCCGCAGGTGCGCGCCCGCCACCTGGAGCCGCTGCAGGGTGCCGACGAGCGAACCGATCGGCGCCAGCGCGGCCAGCGCGATCCCGTTCAGCGCGATCATCTGACCGAGCGACTGCTGCCCCGACATCACCTGGGTCGCACCGACGGTGATCAGCACCGCGGGAGCCGCGACCCGCAGAGTCGAGAGCGCCGCGTCCAGCGCACCCTGCAGCAGGCCACTGCGCGCGGCATCGTGCACCGACGCGGCGAACAGTCGCGACCACTGTGCCAGCACCGCAGTCTCGGCGCCGGAGGCCTTCACCGTCTCGATCCCGCCGACCGCCTCGATCAGCTGCCCCTCGGCGGCGGCCTGCCCGGCGAGCTCCCGCTGCCCGAGCTCGACCACCCGGCGGTTGCTCAGCGCGATGAGGCCGACCGACGCCACCGCGAACCCGGTCAGCCAGAGGCCGACCAGCGGTGACCACCAGTACACCGCCGCGAGGTAGCCCAGCGCGAGTGGCCCGTCGAGGAGTGCGGCGACGACCGGGCCCGTGACCAGCTCGCGTACCGCGCCCACCGATGAGATGCGTTGCACCACATCACCGGTCCCCCGCCTGAGGAAGTACCCGAGCGGCAGCCGCAGCAGCCGCTCGACGAGCGTCGCGGTGACCTCCGCGTCGACCTGGCTGCGGAAGAGGACCAACAGCGCACTCCGCGCCAGCCCGACCCCGAGGTAGCCGAGGCACGCGGCGCCGACCGCGAGCATCACGACGAGCAGCAGGCTCCGATCATCGTCCGGTATGACCCGGTCCACCAGGACGGCCGACGACAGCGGCAGTGCCATCCCCAACGCCTGCAACGCCGCCGAGGCGAGCACGATCCGGGCGATCAGGCCGCGTCGTCCGCGCAGCAGGAGCGAGGCCAGCTCCCGGCGCCACGGCGCCCGCGAGCGATCGGACCGGTGCGGTTCGAGCGAACCTCGCTCGAATTCCAGCAACACCCCGGAATAGCCCTCGTCGAACTCGTCGTGCCGGATCCTGCGCCTGCCTCGGGCCGGGTCCACGATGTGCACCCAGGTCGGCCCGACCCGCTCGACCACCACGAAATGGTCTCCGCGCCAATGCACCACGGCAGGCAATGTCACCTCGCCGCGCAGCACGATCTGCGCCGGTCCACCCAGCGCGCGCACGCCCAGCCCGTACCCGCGGGCGGCCTGCACCAGCGCCAACGCGGTCAACCCGTCCCGTCCCGCACCGAGTTCCTCGCCCACCTCGGCCGCGGTGCGGTGCGATCCGAAGTACCGGAGGATCATCGTCAGGCACGCCGCACCGCAGTCCGACATCCCGTTCTGGGCGACGGGGACGATCCGCGTCACGGCCGGTGCACCGGTGCGCCGGTGGGCGTCTTGGCGGCGTCCCCCCAGAACCACTCGATCCGGGCGGCCTCGTGCCGCTCCGCCAGCCACTGCGCGAACACCGCCTCCGCCACCGCCCGATCGGCCTGTGCGTCCGACGCCGCCCGAGTTCGCGCCAGGACCTGCACGACCCGCCAGCCCGGCTCGTCCGACACGGGACCGAGCACCTCCGAGGGTTCGGCCAGAAACAGTGGCCCCGCAAGAGATTCGGGGAGCTCGCACCTGACCACCTCGGTCATTTCGACACCAGTGAGCGTGGCCGAGGCGGCGAACTCCGCCGCGGCCGCGGCGCCGAACGCGCCCACGGCATCCTCCCCGCCGTCGACCATCCGCGCCCGCACGAGATCGAGGAACCGCTCGGCCTCGGTACGCTCGGCGAATCGCACGGTGGCGACGCGCGCCCGATCGAGGCCGCCGACGTTCTCGGCCAGCCATGCGTGCCCGCGGTCCGCCACGACCCGCCGCTTCAGCTCCGCGATGGCGGCCTCGCGCTCCACCAGCTCCTCGAGCGCCGTATGGCTGAGGGTCCTGGCACGCATCCAGCGCTCGGTGTCCGCCACCGTCAGCAACCCGCGCGCCCGCCGGAACGCGTCCATGGCGTCCTGCAGCACGCCAGGCTCCAGCCGCACGGGATTCTCGGCGAGTTCCTGCTTGATCAGGCATACCGAGATCAGCCGGTCGAGCAACTCGGTCCGCTCCCACATCACGTCGAGGTAGGCCATCGCCTCCTCGATCGCGAGCGCCTCCCCGTTCACCCGCAGCAGCATCGATTCGGCGGTGCGCTGGGTCCCGCGCAGTGACCACGGGATGGCTCGCTCGGGCGCCCAGGAGAGGGTGGCCGTGCCCACCCCCGTCTCGGTGAGCAGCAGGCCGTACTGCATGGAATCGTCCAGCGCCTCACGGTGCCGGAGCAGCCGCATCCGGGTGCGCGGATGCCGGGCGCGCAGCGGGGCGAGGGCCTCGCGGGGGTCGGGCCGCGCCGAGGACTCGTTGAGCTGCACCAGCAGGCTCAGCGCCTCGGCGAGCAGGGTCGGGGTCGGTGCGGTCATGAGGTGGCTCCGAGGGTTCGTTGCGGGAGGTGACGATCGGCCGAGCTCAACAGCAGGGAGGCCAGCTCGGCGGAGATGGGCAGCCCGGTGGCGTCCTCGATCCACAGCCACTGGCCCGACGGATTGATCTCCAGGAAGACGTACCTGCCGTCCGGGGTCAAGATCAGATCGATTGCGCCGTACCGCAGACCGAGCTCGGCGACCAGGAGTACGCAGCGCCGGGCGACGTCGGCGGGCAGGTCGTGCACGGCATACCGGGTCGCGGAAGGGTCGTAGCAGCGCCAGTCGAGACGGGTGTGATTGCTCTCCTGGCTGTGGATCTCGGCGGCGAAGACGGTCGTACCGACGACGGTCACCCGCAGTTCCACCCGCTTCGGCACGTAGCCCTGGACGATCAGCGGACACAGCCGCATCGCCTCGGCAGAGGCCACGTCGACGGTGGTGGCGAGTTCCGCCATCCTGGCGTGGCTTTCGTCGCCGCGCACCAGCCACGGTCGCTGCAAGGGCTTGGTGATGACCCGGCCCTCGTTCTCGTCCCAGAAATCGAGGAACTCGTCGGGGTCGGTCGTGATGATCGTCGGCGGGAGCTCAAAGCCGAGCCGTCCCGCGAGGCCGAGCTGCCCCGGCTTGCGTCCGGCGAGCCGGATCGCGGACCTGGTGCCCGGCACGGCGAGTCCATCCAGGTCGTCCCAGAGTCCCGAGGCAAAGGACTCGCATTCCTGCTCGACGTACTCGCGAACGGCAGGGTCGGTGACGGTGGGGTGCGCGAGTGGGTCCTGCGGGCGGCGGAACCAGACGGCGTCGACCGATTCCAGGTCCACCCGCTCACCGTCGCGGACGAGCCAGCGGCTGCGCCGGCCGTCTGAGCTGTAACGCACCGACAGCGCCGCAGCGGAAGGGAATTCGGCGGGATCGAAGACGGTGACGCGGGCGCCCTCGGCGTGGAGCAGGCCCATCACCGTGTCGGCGTGGGCGTCACCGGGCTGCGTCAGGACCAGGATGTGGGCGGCGGGCTGTGGCATGGCGATTGCTCCTCGTGTACGTCCCGAGGGCGCGCAGGGGGCGCGGTTCGCACCGCGCCCCCTGTCTCCCCTGTGGGGTGACCGATCAGAAGTCGGCGTCGGTCCCGGTCCAGCCGTCGACCACGTCGATGACCTTGCTGGAGCGGCCGCGGTCACGCATACCGCCGGAGACGGCCGCGAGCTGCGCCTCGTTGAGCTCGGCGCCGGCCGCGGGGATCTCGTTGATGGTGGTGTTGCGCATCTGTCTCTCCTTCAGTGAAAGCGTCGGTCCGTCCGACACCACAGACAGTGCCGGGCAGCGGTGGAAAGCGGTTGGCAGTGCGCTGAACGGCACCGGCAACGCACTGGTAAGTCGCTGGCAAACGCGCCCCCATATGCTGATCGGCATGCTCGAACCGACCGCAGCCACGCCGCCTCCGACATCCGTGTACCTGCAGGTTCTCGGCCCGGT
>NZ_BCXA01000066.1 GCF_001894865.1 Rhodococcus maanshanensis NBRC 100610
CAGCTCCACTTCACAACCGGAGGCCTTCACCTGTCAGGTCGACTCACCGGACAAAGTCCGGACCAACCTCCCTGGACATCACAGCTAGTCCTTTGGGGTTTCCATCTCGATCAGGACCCGCCGGAGCAGCTTTCCGGTGGCATTACGGGGCAGCTCCTCGAGGAACACCACTTCGCGGGGCACCTTGTAGCGCGCGAGGCGCTCCTTCACGTAGGCCTTGAGCACCTGATCGTCGGGTGTGGAGTCCGGGGCCGCCACCACGAATGCCTTGAGCCGGTGACCGAACTCGGCGTCGTCGACGCCGATCACCGCCACCTCCAGCACATCCGGGCGCTCGTAGAGCAGGTTCTCGACCTCGAGCGGGTAGACGTTCTCGCCGCCCGAGACGATCATGTCGTCGTCGCGGCCGTCGACGAAGAGCAGCCCGTCCTTGTCGAAATGTCCGACGTCGCCGGTGGAGAGCAGCCCGTTGATCCGTTCCTTGTCGCGGCCGTCGGTGTATCCGCTGAAGCTCAGTCCGCTGGAGACGAAGATCCGGCCCACCGTGTCGGGCTCGGTGATCCGCACCCCCGCCTCGTCGTAGAGCTCGACGTGACAGGTCACCGGCGCTCGGCCCGCGGTGCCCGGTGCCAGCGCGAGATCGGCAGGGGTGGCGACCGTCGCGACCGCGACTTCGGTTGAGCCGTACAGGTTGTGCAGCACATGACCGAAGGCCCCCGTGGTGCGCCTGCACAGGTCGGGGGAGATGGCGGATCCCGCGGCGAAGATGATCTTGAGGTTGGTGGTGTCGTACTTCGACAGGACCTCGGGGCCGAGGTCGATGATCCGCTGCAGCATGGTCGGCACCACGACGAGCACGTCCGCCCGCTGCTCGGCTACGAGGCGGACGCTGCCCTCGGGGTCGAATTTGCGCTGCATCACGACCGTCTGGCCGAGAGCAAGGGCGATCGCGAACTGGGACATGCCGGTGCCGTGGAAGGCGGGGGCCGCCATCACCATGGTCTGGCCGGGGCGCAGCGGGACCCGGTCGAGGAACTGGGCGGATGCCAGCGGTGAGGTGCGCTCGCGCGGCGCGCCCTTCGGCGTTCCGGTGGTGCCGCTGGTGAGCAGCACGAAGCTGCCGTGGGTCGCCGGATGGGGTACGGCGTGGGTCGGTTGTCCGGTGATGAGCTCGTCGAGAATGCGAGCGCCCCGCTCGGTGTCCTCGCCCCAGGACAGGAACAGTCGAACGTCCGAGGGCAGGGCTGCGGCGACGGCGGCGAACTCCTCGTCGTATACGAATGCCCGAACCTGTTCGCGGGCAGCGACATCCACCAGCTGCGGGGGAGCGAAGCCGGTGTTCATCAGGACCAGCTTGGCGCCCAGCTTCGCTGCCGCGAGCATGGTGAGGACCAGGCCGCGGTGGTTGCGGCACATGGCGCCCATCACCGAGCCGGGGGCGATGCCGTTCGCCTCCCATGCCCGCACCAGGGCGTTGGACTGCTGCTCGAGCTGGGCGTAGGTCAGTTGCCCGCGTTCATCGATGATCGCGACCGCGTCGAGTCCGGCCTCGGCGTGCGCGTGGATCGGTCCGGCGAAGGGGCCGTATTTGCGGACCGCGAGGATGGCCGCGATACCGTGGTCGACCCGGGGAAACGGAACGAGTCCCGCGCGCACCATCACCCTCGCCGCCCCGAGAGTGTCGGTCATCTTCGTCAGAACACCCGGCATTGGAATTGCCCCCTGAGCCCAGAATCGATCCGGTGAGTGATGGTCCTCAGCCTAGTGCGGGGTGGGGTGCCCGTCACTGGTTTCGAAACGGCGCGAGGGCTCAGCGTGCTTCTTCGATCTCCCCGGGTTGCCATGACCTGTCGAACCATGGCTGGAGCGGGCCATAGAGGCGGAGAAGCGGGAACCAGCTCTTGCGGGCGACGGTCTGTATCCAGTTCGATTCCTTGCCGTCCGGCGCAGTCGGCCCGAACCACAGGACGATCGACCCGTCCTGCTCCTCCTGGACGGTGCCGCTCAGGCTCATCAGGCTCGGGTAAGGGTTGTCCGTCTGTAGCAGCGACCGGGTCTGGGTGTCGTACACATCGACCGACCAGAAGTTCTTCGCCGGCGGATTCGGAGGGAGCACGAGGCGGTAGGTCTTGGCGCCGTCGAGCAGGCGCCCCTGCGAGTCCTCGGCCGTGTAGGTGTAGGCGGAGCCTGCGCCGACCTGTGCATGGGCCATTGCGGGTGTGACGACGGTAGCGAAGTAGTGGAACTGAGTTCGGGCGTCGAGCAGGCGCGTCTGCTCACGCAGGAACTCGTAGCTGCCCCCTACGAATCCCTCTTTCCAGGACGCTCCGTCGAATACGAAACTCTCCGCGCCGCGGGGGAAGTAGACGAGCGCTCGACTCATGCCTGCGGCCGTTTTCGCCGCCGCATCGAGGATTGCCGTCAGTCGCTCGTCCGGTGCGAACGGGCGTCCGCGCTCGATGCCTATCGCGGCCAGCTGGCCCGCGCGCTCCGGGTCGAGTGAGCCGGGTGGCTCCTCCTGGATCAGCTCATTGACCTCACCGAAGAAGGAGATGTCGTTGGCGTGGACGGTATTGACCGTCTCATCCGCAATGTTGACGAAGGTCATCTCCGGCGGATTGGCCGCCTCGGAGAGCCGGTAGACGCGGGTCTGTTTGACCGCGTCTACACCGCCGAGTGCCCGAAACACCACCCAGTTGGTGAAAGTGGGAGTCCGATAGACGTAGTAGCCGTCGTCGGGCACGTCGCCGTCGTAGCCGGGCGGAAGGAACAGGTACTTCCCGCCTTTGCCCTCGTCGGGCCCGGCGATGCCCATGTCCGCCACGTAGCGGAACCAGAAGTCGTCGACCACACAGAGGGAGTTCGTCGGCGGCTCGATGACCACGGGCCCGTCGTTGAGGTCGAAGAACATCGTCCCGTACGCGGTCTCGGTGTTGGGTGTCAGGAAGTAGCTTCCCGAGTTCGCTCTGGGATCGGTGATGGCGAGGACGTTGAGGCCATCGACTCCGATGCTGCGGAATCCGCGTCTCATTGCCACAAGGGACGCTCCGGGTACGGCGTTGAGAAACGCGTCGATGCCTCGGACGAAATCCAGACCGTCGTACAGGGTGCGGGTCGAGTCGGGTAGCGGTACGCCGTCGAAGAACTCGAAGGTGCCGAGCGGTGTCTCCACCCGGTCCGGGACACCAATCCTGCTCTGCGCTGCAGTCAGATCAACGGTTCCGGAACCATCCATGCCGTTCTCTCCTCTATTCGAGCGATCGAGGAGTTCAGAATCCCGCGTTTGTGTGACCGGCACCTCATCCGGCATGGGTGAAACCCGGGTAGGGCGCCGAGGAGATCACGAATCCGCCCCCACCGCACGGGGGCGACGGGGGCGGATTCGATTCCAGAAATTGTTTCGGTGGAGCCTATTTGAGCTCAGCCGACGACTTCCGAGTACCCGCCGCGCCACGATGAGCTGCTGGATCTGCTGGGTGCCCTCGAAGATGTCGAGGATCTTCCGAGGGGTCAACTGTGAACTGGGGGAACGAATCTATGCAGTTCAGGGTATTTCGATGTTTCGCCGTCTTCGCCATTTTCGGGGCGCTTTTTGGTCTCATGCGGGACCAGTGCGGGACGAGGCGGCAGCATTCGCGGTCCTCCCGGTCTTAGCCCTCGCGTCGTGCTCCTCTGGGCCGGAAGGCACAGCACTCCCTGATGCCACCTCGACACAGCCAGCCGGGCCGGCACTGAACACGCGTGGCGCAATCGAGGTGGCCCTCGGCGAGGCGGCGACTGTCAGCCGGGGAGGGACGAAGATCCTCGAGGTCTCGAACACCTCCCTATCCACAGATGGGTGCGCGGAGAACACCAAACTGCCGGGCGAGGTCACCAAGCAGCTGTTCAACGCGACGGTCGCGACAGGCCCGGCAACCGCGACGCAATGGCTGTGGCCGTCCGACTTCTACTACGTGGACGCCGCGGGCAAGATCGCGAAGAACGTTGACGCCTCGGATGCCAACCCCTGCACCGGATCGACATCGACGTTCATCGATATGCCCACCAACTCGGCCGCGGACGGGAAGGTGACCCTGGACGTCCCGAACGTGGCCCGAGTCATCGGCTATCACACGACGCAGGGCGGCAATGACGTTCGGATCGAGTGGGTCCTGCCGGAGGTACCCGCTACAGCTCCCGCCCCCGCGGCCCCCGCGGCGCCGAGCGCCCCTGCGGTGCTGCCGTCCATTGAAGCGGCGCCAGCCGATTCGGCGGCCGAGCCGCCGGTCGGGTTCACAGGTGCACCGATCGGCGAACCCGCCCCGCTCGTCGGCAAGGTGATCGACCACTGCATGACGGGGTCGATGTATCAGACCGGGACGACGATGTTCACGGACGGGACAACCGGGTGGACGCAGCAATGCGCTAGCGGCGGATAGACGCGACACGGACCCGGCGGGCGGAGCACATTCGGTCCCGGTCTATGGGTGAGGCCGTCGGCGTCCTGACACACCGACGGCCTCTCGTAGGCGTGCACGGCCGAGGGGAGTGCGACCGACGTCGTGCACGCGTGGTCCAGCAACCAGGCTGCACCTGCGCTCGCGGTGGTCGCAAGGGTTGGAGAGCGGTGTTCACCACCCGCATCGCGCTTTCTGAGAGTTCGCTGAGTATCGAAGCGCGCCCCGACCGGGCCGCCTACCGTCCTCCCCGCTGTCCCGGTCCTGCGTTGAGCCGGGACGGCACGTGGGCCTCGCAGTCGTGGAGAGCGGCGGGGCCCACACTCATAACCTGATCGTCGCTGATGAGGTCGCCATTCTCACCGGCTAACAGCGTCGCGCACCCCCGGTCCACGGACCGCGCGCACGGCCGGGGGCCAACCAGAGCCGTGCGCGCGGGCACTCAGCGAGCGGTCACGATGGACCGGGCCACCTGCTGGCGCGATGACGCATAGGACGCCACCACCGGGGTGCCTCACCTACGCAGGGGGTGAGTAGGTGTGACACTGAGTTACATCGTATTGCGATGACAGCCGTTACGGCCACCGCGCCAAGCTCCGCACGTGCTGCATCTCGCGGCAGTCGGATCGATTCCTGCCCGGCGTTCCGCGACCGGCGGCACAATCGAAGTTGTGAGTGACGTCGGGGATCTCACCGCGGTCGTGACTGAGATCGAATCACGTCTGGCGAATGAACAGGTCGACGACCAGGACCGCGAATCCCTTCTCCATGATCGGGACCGCGCGACCCTATTTCTCGCCGCAGTGCGCTCCGGGCGCCGCGAACTCATCCGCCAGGACCTGTACTTCGACATCCTCGAGCGCTACCCAGCCCAGGCCCAAGGCCGCCACGATGAACCCTGATCTGCCGTCAAACGACGAGCACCGCCATCCCGAGTTCGTGATCGACCGCCCCCAACGAAAGCGCCCCGCTGAGGCCGGGGAAGTGATCTGCGAGACGGTCGATCGAGTGCGCCGCCACGCTTCCCGCGGCCCGGCCCCGGCGCACAGTGCGGCCCAGTCGGTTTGCTGAGAACTTGCTGAGTATCGAAGCGCGCCTCGGCTGGGGCCGCCTATCGTTCGGCCTCGCCGCGCCGGTCCCAGCCAGCGGCGGAGGCCTCGCCACTCATCGCAAGGGGTGGGGTGGCGAGGCCTTTCTATCGCCCGCGATACCGATACGATCAAGCACGTGCTCGGCCTCCCCCTGGCGATGGCCCGATTCAACTACCGGCTCGCGCGCCTCCCACTGCAGCTGATCGAGGATGTCGCCATCGTGCGACTCCCCGAGGAGTCCGCGCTGCGTCTGGGATACGAGCGAATTCTCATCGACTGCGATCGCGCGGCCGCCCACCTCTACTGCAAGATGAGTCAGCAGCTGCTCGAGCCTGTCGACTGCACGGGCGGACCGCACCGGCGCGCGTCACACGCGCACTCGAACTACGCCGAGTCGAGCAACACGAGGAAGTCATCGATGCGACCGAGGCGGGGCTGCTCCGCGGACATCGCGAGAGGTTCCTGTACCGCCTACGGGAACACATCTCCCAGAGCCATACCGAGCGGTAACGGAAGGCGGTCCGTCGACGAGCCGCCGCCTGGCGTCCGCCGTAGGGCGCTATCTGAGAACTTGCTGAGTATCGTGGCGGCCTGGTGCGGGGGCCGCCTATCGTTCTGCCTCGCCGCACCGGCTCTCATCCAGCGGCAGAGGCCTCGCCGCCCCTCCCCCGGGGAGCGGCGAGGCCGTTCTCATGCCGATATGAAGCGAAGCGCTCTCATTGGCCGACACGGCACGCGGCCTGGCCCGCGGGCCGCGCGCACGGTTGAAACCCGTTGCGCCGTGCGCGCGGTCACTCAGCGAGCGGCCACGAGCATGGACGCGGCCACCCTGCTGGCGCGATGACGCATAGAGCGCCACCACCGACGTCACACCTACGCAGGCGGTGGTAGGTGTGACACTAAGTCCAGTCTATTGCGGGAAAATGGCCGCCTACCAGAGCGACGACCACCGATAGCGACTTTCGCATACCTCGAACGCGCGCTGCGGGGATGCCAAGCAGTGGAACTCGACGTCGGCGCCCGTGGCAGCGAGCGCGCGCTTCACGCAACGGGGACCGCCCACCAAGACCACGTCGATCCCCGCACGGCCTGCGCGGTAGTGCGTCTCGATGAGGGCTTCGATCGCGCACACCGCGAGGAAGCTGACTCGGGAGAGGTCGACGATGAGGCCATGCTCGGCGGCGTCGACTCCAGAGTCCAGGCGCTCGACGAGGTCGGGCAATGTGTCCGCGTCCACGTCCCCCGATGCCTCGATGACGCCGATTGCGATATCGGGTACACCTGCGGGTATTCGGCCAGATGTAAGGCTCTCCGATGGCGCCGGTGCGCGGGCAAGGATGGGTGAAATCGACATGACAGGACCTCCTGATGATGGGCCTCTCAGTCGAAATGGACCACGCCCGAAGTGCAGGTACAGATTTGTACCGGCGATCACGCGAGAGGCGATCTGCGGGGCTGTGGCCTCAACCAACTCCTGTCTACCACCTCTGCAGAAGCCTGTATACCGTTCGATCCCTGAGCCACAAGGCCTACACGTCCAGCGCGTATCCTGAGATCAGGAGGCCAACATGCGAGTGCTAGAGGGCCTACTCAAGGTGGTCCTCGGGATCGTCACCGCACTGCTCGGCTCGGTACTAGGAATCCTCGCGGCCGTGCTCTGGCTCGTCGGTGCGGTGCTGTGCGTGACCCTCATCCTGATCCCCCTGGGCATCCCAGTCATGAAACTCGCAGGCCGCCTCTTCTCCCTCGCCAGAGAACTCATGCACCTTCCCTGACCGAAGGGTTCGGAGATGCCTCGACCGAGGTTTCCTGGTGCACCGACGGGGTACGCCCACCACATGCGCAAACTGTGGTTGAGAGTGATCATCGGGGCCAGTGCCGGAGCGGCTATCGGAGTCGCAGTCACGCTCGCACGGCGCCGAGGGATCACGACGAAGGCCCTACACGCCGCGGAAGGCACGATCAAGGAACACACGCCGCACATACGTCCGGCTGAGATCACCGCCAACGTTCGAGAGAACCTGCCGCCACAAGTCAACAGAACCGCCTCCAGGCTCGCCGCGTCACCGGCAGGTGAGGCAACGCGCCACGCTGGTCAGGTGGTCACCGAAACTGCACGGCAGGTGGAAGAGCGCGCCGAGAAGTTCGCCAAGGACCACACCCACCGAGACGGCCACACCGACTAGGCCAGCTAGTCCGCGTGCCACCGCGCGCGCTGCGGCCGCGGCCCGGCGCACGGCGGCGTCCGGATCGTGGCGCCACACTTCCGGCAGTAGTGGGTGCGGTGCCCGCCACGCCGGGCTTCGGCGCACCCGCATTGCTCCCAACCGACGAGGCACCGGCGCGGGCCAAGGCGGTGCCCGTTCGGGCAGCGAGTCGGCGCGGGCTCGACGTGCACAGCCATGCCCTCAGACTAGAGCTATTCGCACAGCCGTTCGATAGTTGCTAGGGTCGAGGGCGCGGGCCGGTGGAGCAGCCAGCTCGGGAAGCACCGGCCCGCATCAGCCTTTCTGGTGGCATGGTTGCCACCGCTGCGACCTTCAAGGAGGCCGTATGAGCACCGACATCACTGCCGAGAAGTGCCGCGCCTACGCCCAAGTGTTGGACGCCTGCCCTGACGTGCCCGATGCTCGGGAGGCTCGAGCAATTGCTGACCGTCTTGATGCACCCAGGCTCAAGGCGCTCTCGCCGACGAACTTCTCACTGTGTTCCGCGACGAGGTCGCCGGGCATGAGATGGACCCGGCGACCGCGACACGGGACGGCATCTACGCCATCCTCGATCACCTCGTCGCGCAGGGCCACCTCATCGCAGAACGACCCGCTCTCGGGCTAGGTCGCGTTTCAAAAGTGGTGACACTGAACCAATAGCACCGCGGGTGAGGTTCCCGCTCAGCCGATCGTCTACGGTCCGTAGGAGGGCGACAAATCAACTCAGGGGCCGGCGCGTTCTGGGCACTCCCAGGGCACTTCCACGGGGTCGGGGTTCGCCTCGGCGATCTCTTTGTAGGTGCTCGATCGGGACTGGCTGACGACCGCGGATTCGGCGGGAACAATCACGGCGTACCCATTGGTGGATGACCATTTTGCAGGAACGAGGACCCACAGGTCACTTCGCGCTACGAGCGTCCGGAAGCACTGGTAGCGGAAGGCGGGAGGCTGCCCCGGCTGGGCTTCGACGAGGGTCTCCGCGACCAAGTTCCTAGGCACATCCAAACGTTCATCTCTGACGACGGTGACCACTGACTCCTTCGCCCAGAGGCCGTTGGCAATGGCCTGGGCGTCGCTATTGCCGAGCCAGGACGCAAAGGAGTGCATCAGGGAGAAGAGCGCAAGGACCATCACCGAGATCGCGAGGACCTGGCTGACTCGTGCAGTCGGTGTAGGTTTGTCGGAGGTCTGTTCGGCCCTGGATGCGACGAGTACCCAATAGCCGGCAATCGTGAGGAGGCCACCCAACCCGAGCGCGATCGGCGAGAACGCCCACGATATGACGGTGAGATGGGCCGTGTATCCCGCCGCCCAGACTCCAGCGATTCCGGTGAGGATCAGAGCTGCCCCGACCGCGAGTGCGGTTCGTGCGACATTGCGGACGAAATGTGGACGCTGTCCGGTTCTGATCGAGCGGCCGGCGTATTCGCCGATCCACACTGCAGCGAACCACCCGACCAGAAGAAGCAACAGCGGGGCGTACAGGACGGTGACACTACCCCGCACGTAGTCGGTGGAGGTGAGCCCGAGGGCATCGCAGTCGACGCCGAAGAAAGCGAGCTCCTTGCGGGTGTACACGTACCCGAAGTAGTAGCACAGTGCTGTGACCAGCGTTGTTGGGGCGAGGACCGCGCCGACAACGCCGACCCATCTGTGTATCTCGACTGGTGACGACGACGGTGCCGCCAATTGCTCATTCACCGGGCGCACTCGTCGATGGTGGCGCCGTGCTCGACGACGCCGGCCACGGTGATGGCGGCGCTGGCGGTCTTGGAACACTAGGCTGGTTTCCTGGCAGCGTCGCCCGGGGCCCGACTGAGGCGGTTCCGTGCGGTTCCATGGTCGGGAACGGAATTCCACCCGGTGCCGCCGGTTCAGAAACGGTCGTCTGAGATGTCGCGGCAGGTGAGACTGATTCGCTCGGCGTGATCTCGGTGTCGCCTCCACAGGCGACAAGAATCGCCGCCGACAAGGCAAGAGTTGCGGCAGTCACGGCCAGCGAAACCGGCCTCGCGGCTCCCGCCGCATAGCCTCGTGTTGGTTGCATCGGAACTCCTCATCCGACGACTCCGCTTGGATGCAACCCTGCCACCGCTGTGCAATGGCTGACACGGGTAGTCGACTACCCCTCTTTCGTCTTCCGACTGACCGGTCGCTGGCCCCGAGCGGACCCTCATGTCCTTAGCTCGCCGTTGTGTCGCCCTACGACCTGATGGCTTCCAAGGAATCAGCACGTTAGGTGGGTTGCGCGTCGGTCAGATCCACCCGCCTCGGCAGACATCTTCTGGTCAGCCCCCGGGCGCTGTGCACGAACGACAAGGCCCTCGCCGCTCGCGGTGAGCGGCGGGGGCTACATCATGTTGCGAAGCAGCGACAACTCGGCGGTGACCATGTCGAGCGCGGCCAGCACCCGTGCGCACTCGGGATCGCGCCGGGCAGCGGCGAGCGCCGATACGCCGTTCTGGCCAAAGCTCCAACAAACAGACCTCGTGGTCTATATGGTGCCTCCAGTCCGATCACTGAAGTGCAACAGGGGATTCTGAATGAAGCGACTTGCCCGATATCTACCGGGTCTCACCGCCGCCGCTGTCCTAGCAACAACGCTCGTTGCTGGGACAGCGGCCGCACAGCCATCGACACCAACGACCAAGACCGTAGCTGCGGGTATGCGGCTCAAGTTCGACAACATTGCGGACGCGCCAGGCACCTGCACGCTGGGCGCGGTCGGCACAGACGCGACTGGGAGGAAAATCGGAATCACCGCTGGCCACTGCAACCGCCCACCGACGAAGTCTCCGTATCCGGGCGTTACGAAGCGGGTTGTTGACCCAACCAACAACCATCCTGTGTGGGACTGGCGTGATCTCGCCGCGGGCCCGATCGGCTACATCCGGTACGTGTCCGCAGACGACACCGACGGCAGCGACCTCGCGGCTCAACTGGAGTACTACAAGCAGAATATCGACTACATGGTGATTGAGTTCGCGGACAACGTGGAACTCTCGAGCACGATAATGACAGTACCCAAGTACGGGCCCAAGGCCGGCGGAGCTGCCTACGATCCGCCGAACGACTACGCGCCCGGTACGGTTGTCACGCCTTCGGTGCCCTGGGGGAAGGTCAATGCGATCTACTCCGATTCCTCAGGTAACCCGGCCGTTCCTCCGCAGGGTGGGATTTTCACTCCCACGGAGATGTGCCATGCGGGTGCAATCACCCAGCAGCAGAATTCGCAGAACAACCAGCCGGATTCCGCTCGCTGCGGAGTTATCTACCACGTTGAGAATCAGAACATGTACACGTCCGGCTTCATCCAGCCCGGAGATTCCGGCGGCCCAGTCTGGGTCAAGAACCAGTTCAACAAATGGGCCGGGATCACGTCCTGGGTGCGGGCACAGTTGACCCCGCTGCCCGGCGTCTACTACGTCTACACCTCAGCCAAGAAAATCCTCGACGACATGAACTCGAAGGCGGCTGGCTTCCCGGGCAAGGGATTCCAGATCACCAACAACTAGGCCGAAAAGCTGCGGCGCCCCCACCCAGTGGGCGGATTCAAGGGGTCGTCGCAGCACTGCCTGCTTCTAGCGGGTTAGTAGATCACGCAGACGCTCGGCTGGGGTATCCCAGTCGAGCGTTTTGCGTGGACGGGTGTTGAGTTGGCGAGCGACGTGTTCGAGGTCTTCGGGACCGTAGACACTCAGATCACTGCCCTTCGGGAAGTACTGACGCAGAAGACCATTGGTGTTCTCGTTGGTGCCGCGTTGCCAGGGTGAAGCGGGGCTGCAGAAATAGACAGGCATGTCGGTGGCCATCGTGAACTGCTTGTGCCGCGCCATCTCGCAGCCCTGGTCCCAAGTCAGCGACCCACGCAGGTGCTCAGGCAGAGTCGAGATCGTAGCGATGAGCCCGTCGCGGACGGTTTCGGCGTCGTGACTCCCTGGCAGGTGGACCAACATCGTGTAACGGGTCGAGCGTTCAACCAAGGTCCCTATCGCGCTCTTGTTGCCCGTCCCCACGATCAGATCGCCTTCCCAGTGCCCGGGAACGGCCCGGTCTTCGATCTCGGCGGGCCGGTCGCTGATCATGATCATCGGGTCGGCGAAACGGGGGGTGCGCTGGTCGGGACGGCGACGTGGTGCCCGTCGGGTCCGTCCGGTGCGCAGAGTCTGGGCGACCTCTCGTTTGAGGCCACCCCTGGCCTGGAGGTAGAGCGCCTGGTAGATCGTTTCGTGGCTCACCCGCATGCTTTCGTTGTCGGGGAAGTCCTTGCGTAGTCAGTGTGAGATCTGTTCGGGGGACCGCTGACAAGACAGTCCCTCGATCACCGCCGCCCGCAGGGCTCGGTTGGCTACCAGTTTGGCGTGTTTGGGGCGCTGCCGTGCTGCCGAAGCGTCCTGATTGGCTTGATAGGGCAGATAGCAGCCGTTGACCTGGTGTGCCCGGACTTCCCGCGACACTGTCGATTTGTGCTTGCCGATCCGCGCAGCGATCACTGTCAGCGACTGCCCGGTCACCAGGCCGTCGGCGATATCGAGCCGGTTCTGCAACGACAGATACCGATCGCCGGTCGATGCTGGTCCGTCGCTGTCGATCTTGGTCACCGCAGATTTGTATCGAGTGCCGCGCACGTAGTCCACCACGGTGCCATCCGAGTGGATTCGGCCCGGTCCCGCGCGTCGGATTCCGTCGCGCCAGTCCCTGGCAGTCCGCACATTCACACCGACCTCGGCTGCGGCGTCACCTATTGACCAACCGTCGGCGATCAATGCCAGGAAGCGCCGCCGGGCCTCGGGTTTGCCTACCAAGATCTGGCCTGCCTCGAGCAAGATCCGGCGGGCCACCGTGAAGCTGACCTCGGTAGCTTTCGCCGCATGTGCGACCAAATCGGTCTCGGTGAACGTGGCTTTGATCAGCGCTCGGTTCTGAGGTCGCGACGGCCCTCTGGGCTTGCCGGCCGGGCGTCCCACCGCCCGCAGGATTGCATAACACCGATCCCGCGGAATGCCCAGCGCTACTGCAGCATCGGCCACCAATATCCCGGCCTCGATCAACGCCACCAACCGGTCACCGAACTCGGCCACATCCCCAGAAAACGACACGGTCGTCGCAACCCCTCAATCGAGAGTGTTGCGACGACCGTGTGAACCCAAGAGTGAGGGTGGGGGCGCCCTCGTATCACGGAGCAGGTGCAGCGCGGTGGTGACCATATCGAGCGCGGCCAGCACCCGAGCGCACTCGGGATCGCGGCGGAGCTGGGCCAGCATCGCGGGCTGGCCGTCGGCATGCAGCTCCGCGAGCAGAACGAGCTCGACTGGACTCATGCCGGGTTGGACGCGCCGGATCGCGGCGCGGGTCCCGGTCAGTCAGGCGATCTTGGTGATGGTGACCGTCATCGCTCCGGCGGTCAGGGGAAGACGGTGCAGGAACGTCTCGGGCACGAGTCGGCCGAGACGACGTTGCAGGTGTATGCCCATCTATGGCCGGTGGGAGGACGAGCGGACCCGTAAGGCGGCCGACGCGGCGCTGCTGCGGGACCAGTGCGGGACCGATGGAGAATCAAAGGCTCGAAACGACGAATCCGCCCCCGCCGCGACGAGGGCGGCGGGGGCGGACGGTTCACTGAATCAGGGTGCAGTACAGACTATTTGAGCTCTGCGGATGACTTGCCGAGCACCCGCCGCGCCACGATCAGCTGCTGGATCTGCTGGGTGCCCTCGAAGATATCGAGGATCTTCGAGTCGCGGCCCCACTTCTCAAGAAGCGTGTGCTGCGAGTAGCCGATGCTGCCCGCCAGCTCGACGGCCTTGAGCGTGACGTCGGTGCCGGTGCGGCCCGCCTTCGCCTTGGACATCGAGGCCTCGAGCGAGTTCGGCTTCTTGTTGTCGGCCATCCAGGCGGCCCGCAGCGAGAGCAGGTAGGACGCCTCCCAGTCCGCCTCGAGGCGGAGGAATTCGGCGGCCGCCGCGTGCTGGTTGTAGGCGGGGGTGTCGTAGGAGACCTCGACGCCCGCCTCGGCCAGGATGCCGCGCAGTTCCTCGAGCGCGGCCCGGCCGACGCCGACGGCCATGGCGGCCACCAGCGGGCGGGTGTTGTCGAAGGTCTGCATGACGCCCGCGAAGCCCTGCTCCACGTTCACCTCGGGGCTGCCGAGGATGTTGTCCTTGGGGATCCGGCAGTCCTGCAGCAGCAGCACGGCGGTGTCCGACGCCTTGATGCCGAGCTTGTGCTCGAGCCGCGCGACGGACAGGCCGGGGGCGTCCCGCGGCACCACGAACGACTTGATCGCGGCGCGGCCCTTCGACTTGTCGACCGAGGCCCACACCACGATGTGGGTGGAGCGTTCGCCCGCGGTGACGAAGATCTTCTCGCCGTTGAGAACCCACTCGTCGCCGTCGAGGACGGCGGTGGTGGTCACGGCGGCGGAGTCGGAGCCGAAGCTGGGCTCGGTGATGGCCATCGAGGCCCAGACCTTGCCGAAGCGCTCGAGCTGCTCATCGGTCGACACCGCAGCGATCGCCGCGTTGCCCAGTCCCTGGTAGGGGATCGAGAGCATCAGCCCGACGTCGCCCCACGAGGTCTCGAGCGCGTTCAGCAGCGCGGCCATGTTGCCGCCGTTGGAGTTGCCGAGCAGCTCGGTTGAGGCGTCCGACCGGCCACCGGCGGCGCCGCCGACGTCACCGCCGGAGTCGTTGAGGCCCTCGACCATGGCGGCCATGGTGTCGAGTTCCACGGGGTATTCGTGCTCGGCCAGATCGTATTTGCGCGAAATGGGCCGGAAGATCTCCGCTGCGACCTGGTGCGCCTGGTTCGCAGAGGCTTTGAGCTTCTTGGGAAGTTCGAGGTTGATCATCAAAGTCTCCTAGTGGACAGCAGCGGCGTCAGATGAGGACGATGCCCTCGGCAACGCCGATGGCTCGCAGGTCGCGGTACCAGCGCTCGACCGGGTGCTCCTTGGTGAAGCCGTGGCCGCCGAGCAGCTGCACACCGTCGAGGCCGATCTGCATGCCCTTCTCCGAGGCGAGCTTGCGGGCGAGCGCCGACTCGCGCGCGAATGACAGCCCCTGCTCGGCGCGGGAGGCGCCGCGGAGGGTGACCAGGCGCATGCCGTCGAGCTCGATCGCGATGTTGGCGACCATGAAGGCCACCGCCTGACGATGGCTGATGGGCTCGCCGAACGCCTCACGCTCGTTGACGTAAGGGATCACGTAGTCCAGCACGGCCTGGCTGGTGCCGACCGCCATCGAGGCCCAGCCGAGGCGGGCGAGGCGGATGGCGTTGGCGTATTCGGTGGCACGCTGGGCGGCGTCGCCGTCACCGAGGATCGCGGATTCGGGCACCGCGACATCGGTGAGGATCAGCCGGCCGAGGCCTGCCGCGCGCAGCCCCATGCTGGGGTCTGCCTCCACGACGAGGCCCTTGGCGTCGGACTCGACGATGAAGAAGGCAGGCTTGCCGTCGAGCTCGGCCGCGACGAGGAACAGCTCGGAGTCCGCGGCTGCGGGCACGAAGGACTTGACGCCGTTGAGCTTGAAGCCGCTGGGCGAGCGAACCGCCTTGGTCTGCAACGCGAACGGGTCGAACAGGGCGCGGGGCTCGCTGACCACGACGGCCGCGTTCGGCACCTTCTCGCCGGTGAAGGCGGGGAGGTAGGTCTGCTGCTGGCTGTCGGTGCCCCACTGGGTGAGGGCGACCGCGACGCCGCTCGGCGCTAGGATCGGCAACGCCAGGCCCATGTCGCCGTGCGCGAGCGCCTCGGCGACGAGGGAGTTGGTGACCGCGCCGCGCTCGCTGGCCGCGCCGTCGAGCTCCTCGGGCACGTTGATGAGGGTGATGCCGAGCTCCGCGGCGCGCGCGACCAGGTCGGCGGGCGAGGCGGCGGCGGCATCGGCGTCGTGCGCGGCGGGGCGCAGGATCTCGTCCGAGAACTCGCGGACCGTCTCGACGATCATCTTCTGCTCGTCGTTCGGGGTGAGGTCGAAGTAGTCGGCGTGCTTGGCCTCGCCCGCGGGCAGGCGCTTCGGCTGGCCGCCGCCCGCGACCTTGGTGAACGTCCTGGTGGCAGCGCCGAGCGTCTTGAAACCGGTCTTGGTGCCCTCGTAGGTGACCCGGTCGATCGGCTTGCGGAGGTTGTACTTCTCGGCGAGCTCCGAGCCGGTGATCTTGGTGAGCACCCGCATGGCTGCTCCCATGGCGTCCCGCTTCACCGGGTTCAGGCCTACGGCTGAGGTGTCGCGGGGCTCACGCTTGGCGCCGTTAGCTCTCACAACGCTGTCTTGCTTACTCATGATCACCAGTTTCTCGGTGTATCGGTCGTGGACACCCGTTATCTTACTCCGGAGTAAGATATGAAGTCGAGCAATTCGTCAGAGTGATCACGGTCACCCGCCCGGCGTCCCGGTCCGCGGCGAGCGGGCTTGATCGGCGGCACCCTCCGCGACCAGGCTGGGGGGCATGGCGGACAACACGGCCACCGCGATCGTCGACCCGCACGTGCATCACTGGCTGCCGTCGAGCAGGCCCTGGTATCCGCTGATGCAGGAGCGTGACGGCGCGAGGCCCTCCACGCTCGGCGACCTGAGCCGGTTGGCGCACGACTACACCGCGGCCGACTATCTCGTCGACTCCTCGGGCTACGAGGTCCGCGCGATCGTGCATGTCTCCGCCGTCAGCCGGACCGGGACGCACCTCGACGAACTGGAGTGGATCGGGGAGCTCGCGCGCGCGGACGGCTGGCCCGCGGCGGCGATCGGCACCGTCGACCCCGCCGCGGGCTGGACGTCGATCCGGGCGGACCTGGACGCGCAGCGCCGCAGCCCGCTCTTCCGCGGGATCCGGGTGCTGCGCGGGCTCCGCCCGGACTCCGAGGTCACCGCGCCGCTGCTCGACTACCTGCGGCGGCACTCGCTGGTGTTCGACCTCGTCGCGCATCCCCGCTCCATGCCGGGCTGGGCCGAGGCGCTGCGCGGCCGCGAGGATCTGGTCGTGGTGCTCGAGCACGCCGGATGGCCCATCGCCGCAGCGGATTTCGGCGAATGGTCGGCCGCCCTTGCTCTGCTCGGTGCGCGTGAGAACGTGCAGTGCAAGATCTCGGGGCTGGGGATGGCGCTGCGCACCCTGGACGGGGCGGTTCAGCGACCGTGGGTGCTTCGCTGCCTGGAGGTCTTCGGTCCGCGGCGGGCGATGTTCGCGAGCAATTTCCCGGTGGACCGCATGTACGGCGAGTTCGACCGGCTCTACGACGGGTACCAAGCGGCGGCGGCGCAATTCGATGCCGCCGACCGGTCCGCGCTGTTCGAGACGAACGCGCGACGCGTGTACGGCCTCCTCCCCAGGTAGGAGGTCTCCCTCCGCCTGCTCACCTACCGTTGAGTGGTGATCGAGATCCGACCGCGTCGCGACCTGCGCCCCCTGGTGCGCTGTGCGCCCCTCGTCCTGGTGCCGCTGATGCTGTTCGCGAGCGACTTCCCCGGCGAGTACCAGGTGCCGACCGATTACTGGCTGCTGTCCGTCGCCGCGGCCGCGATCTTCGTGGTGGGCGACCGGTGGCCGCTGCCCGTCTCGGTGCTGCTGTCCGCGCTGGCGGTCCCGCTGTTCGCCGCGGACGCGTGGGGGCTGTCCGAGCTGGTCCCGTTCCTGGGGGCGGTGTCGCTGGCCGAGGTCGCGATGCGCACGCATCGGACCTGGCAGGTGGTCACGGCGACCGCCTGCTGGACCGCGGCGGTGCTCGCCGGGATCTGGGCCGACGGCCATGCGGACTTCTGGCGTCCGGCGACCGCGGTCTCGACGGTGGCCTACGTTGGCTTGCCGCTGCTGCTCGGGCTGTACCTGCGCGCGCAGCGGGACCTGGCGGTGACCTACCGGGCGCAGGCCGCGGCGGCCGAATCGCGAAGGGTCGAAGCCGAACTCCACGCCAGGGCCGCCGAACGCAGTGCGCTGGCGAGGGAACTCCACGACCTCGTCGCGCACCACATGGCATCGATCGTGCTGCGGATCGGGGTCGCGCGGCACGTGCTCGCGGATGCGGATCCGCGCGTGCACGGGGTCCTCGACGACGTGCACGCGACGGCCTCCGATGCGCTCGCCGACATCCGCAGGCTGCTGGTGGCGCTGCGGGATCCGGCGCTGGGAGAGGTCGCGCTCGTCGAGTCGGACGCGGTGCCGACGGAGATCGAGGCCGCGATCGAGCGGACAAGGGCGGCGGGGTTCACGGTCACCTCGGAGGTGGACAGGGACCTCGGCGGGCTGGACGCCATCGGCAGGCTCACCCTGCTGCGGGTGGTGCAGGAATCGCTGACCAACGTCATGAAGCACGTGGACCCGGGCGGGGCGGTCGTGGTGACGGTGGCACGCCGCAGCGCGGGCATCGCGGTCCGGGTCACCGATTCCGGCCACGACGCGGGCGCCCCGAATCCGGCCGGGCACGGGATCATCGGGATGGGCGAGCGCGTCGAACTCGTCGGCGGCACCCTCGACGTCGGGCCAACCGATCGGGGGTGGGAGGTCGATGCCTGGCTCCCCGGCGTCTCGGTCACCGCAGGGGAGGGGGAGAAGTGATCCGACTGCTGATCGTCGACGACCAGCGCCTGGTTCGGGCCGGGCTGCGGATGCTGTGCGAGTCGACCGACGACCTCGAGGTGGTCGGCGAGGCGTCGAACGGGGTGGAGGCGGTCCGGCTCGCCGCCGAGTTGTCGCCGGACCTGATCCTGATGGACCTGCGGATGCCGGGACTCGACGGCATCGAGGCGACCCGCCAGATCCTGGGGTCACGGCCGCAGGCGAAGGTGTTGGTGCTCACCACCTTCGACGACGACGATCACCTCTATCCCGCACTGGCGGCGGGGGCCGCGGGCTTCCTGGTCAAGGACACCGCGCCGACCGATCTGTTGAGCGCGATCCACCGGATCGTCGACGGCGACATGTTGTTCTCGCCCGCGTTGTTGCGACGCCTGGTCGACCGCGCGCTCGACACCGGCCCCCAGCCGGCCGGAGACGCGGGGGTCGCGCTGACGGTCCGCGAACAGGAGGTGCTGGCCCTCGTCGGTGACGGGCTGAGCAATCAGGAGATCGCCGACCGGCTGCACCTCGGGGTGACGACCGTGAAGACGCACATCGCCAACCTGATGGACAAGACCGGCTGCGACAACCGGGTGCGGCTGGCGGTCTACTCGCACAAACGCGGCTGAGCCGCGCCGCCGAAAACCTGCACACAACCTTCACAACTCCTGCCGGGCATCCCCACACCCGGCCCATACAGTCGAACGCATGACCCAGCGAAGAGTGCTCGTCGTCGACGACGAACGCACGATCTCCGAGTCGATTGCCGCGCGGCTGCGCGCGGAGGGATACGAGGTCGAGACGGCCGCGGACGGGCCGGGTGCGGTGTCGGCGTGCGCGAGCTTCGACCCGGACGCGGTCGTGTTGGACGTCATGCTGCCGGGCTTCGACGGTCTCGA
This sequence comes from Rhodococcus maanshanensis NBRC 100610, assembly GCF_001894865.1. GTDB lineage: Bacteria > Actinomycetota > Actinomycetes > Mycobacteriales > Mycobacteriaceae > Rhodococcus_G > Rhodococcus_G maanshanensis. The sequence goes on from NZ_BCXA01000066.1 coordinate 19,191, forward strand.
GGTGTGCAGGCGCATCCAGGCCACCCGGCCGGTTCCGGTGCTGATGCTGACCGCCCGCGCCGACGAGACGGACATGGTGATCGGGCTCGGGGTGGGCGCGGACGACTACCTGAGCAAGCCGTTCAGCATGCGGGTCCTGGTCGCCCGGGTGGCCGCGCTGCTCCGCCGGGCCGAGCGCGCCGTGCCGGAGCAGCCCGAGACCCTCGCCGTCGGGGCCGTGACGATCGACCTCACGGCTCGGCGGGTCCGGCTCGGGGCCGAGGAGGTCCACCTGACCAGGACCGAGTTCGATCTGCTGGCGCACCTGGCCCTGCGGCCGCGCGCGGCGATCGCCCGCGAGACGCTGCTCGAACAGGTGTGGGGCTGGGGCGAGTCGGCCAGCAGCCGCACCGTTGACAGCCACGTGAAGGCGTTGCGCCGCAAGCTGGGCGGGGACATGATCCGCACCGTGCACGGGGTCGGCTACGCGCTGGAGGTGCCGAGGTGAACTGGCCGAGACCGCTGGACCCGTTGCGATCCTTCAAGGCCAAGACCGGCCTGCTGGTCGTCGCCTCGCTGTTCCTCGCGTCGCTGACCTTCTGGATCACCGCGCAGTGGCAGTTCCGGTTCGCGTTGCTCGCGGCCCTCCTCGCCGCACTCTCGGTGACCCAGGTGCTCGCGCACGGCATGACCTCGCCGCTGCGGGAGATGACCGCCGCGGCGCGGGCGATGGCGACCGGCGACTACTCGCGCCGGGTGCGTTCGACGTCGCGGGACGAGATCGGGCAGCTGGCGACGGCGTTCAACCAGATGGCGGAGGACCTCGAGGCCGACGACAGGTACCGCCGTGAGCTGATCGGCAACGTCTCACACGAGCTGCGCACCCCCATCGCCGCCCTGCAGGCGGTGCTGGAGAACGTGGTCGACGGTGTCGAGACCCCCGATCACCAGACGATGCGGTCGGCGCTCGCGCAGACCGAACGGCTGGGCAGCCTGGTCGCGGACCTGCTGGATCTGTCCAGGCTGGAGGGCGGCGCGGTGCCGTTGCGGCGCACCACCTTCGAGATCGAACCCTTCCTCGACGAGGTGATCCGCCAGGCCTCCGGCCCGGGTAGTCCGTTGCCTGCCGAGGTGGAGGTGACGCCGGTGGGGCTACGCGCGGTCGCGGACACGGCCCGACTCCATCAGGTGATCGCCAACCTCCTCGACAATGCGGCACAGCACGGCTCGCCGGATGCACCCGTGCGGGTTCGGGTCCGAGTCGACCAGGACTCGGGTCAGCTGATCCTGGACGTGCACGACGACGGTCCCGGCATCCCCGTGGCGGACCGGTCCCGGGTGTTCGAGCGCTTCACCCGTGGTGGCGCGCAGGACGGCGGGACCGGCCTCGGGCTCGCGATCGCCCGCTGGGCGGTCGAACTGCACGACGGCCGGATCGAGGTCCTCGACACGGGCCCGGGCTGCTGCATTCGGGTGTCGATTCCACAGACGTAGCACCACAGATAGCGAATTCCCTTGGGGGACCGGGTTTCCCGCCCGGTCCCGCGATGACGCCTGCCCGGATGCCGGGTGGGTGCGGATCAGGAGGACCAGATGAGCGCAGAGACGGTGGACCGAGCGGCGACCGGGGCACGACGAGGGCCCGAGACGGTACGGGTGGGCCGCCGATGGCAATGGCCGCGTGGCATGTGGCGGCGGGACCACACATCGGTCGCCCCGCGCGCGACCCTGGCGTTCGCGCTCGGTGCCGGCGCCATCGCCTCGCTCATCCTGCAGGTGACGGTGGTGAGCGTCGCCTATCTCCTGACAGGAGCGGCGGTGGCGGCGACCGCGTTCGCGACCGTTCGTCCGCGTCCGACCCGGCTGCAGATCGGTGCGGTCCTCGGTGCCCTCGCCCTGCTCGCGGTGGCGGCGGTGCGGGGCGCCGAGTGGCTGATCACGCTGTGCGTGGTGGCGAGCTGGGTCGTCGGATCGGTGGCCCTGGTCGGCGGCTGGACGTGGACTGGGTTGGCGCTCGCCTCGATCGCGCTCTGGTTCACCCCGGTGCGGGTGACCGGGTGGGTGCGGCGCGGCCGCGCCCGGTTGCGGACCGGGCGGGGCGTGAAACCCGGACGGGTGGCCGCCGTGGCAGCCATCAGCGCCGTGTTGGTCCTGGTGTTCGGTTCCCTGTTCGTCAGCGCCGACCCGCAGTTCGCCGAGCTGTTCGGGGCGGTGGTTCCCGACGTACGGGTGACGAATCCGGTCGGCCGTCTGATCCTCGGATTCCTCGTGATGGGCGCGGCACTCGCGGCGGCCTACCTGCGGCGGCGGACCCCGCGGTTCGACGCCATGGCGCCCCGGCCCGGACGCCCGGTGGCCCGGTGGGAGTGGGCGGTGCCGCTGGGGCTGCTGGACCTGTTGTTCGCCGGTTTCGTCGCGGTGCAGCTGCGGGTGCTGTTCGGTGGAGACGGCCACGTGCAGGACACGGACAACCTGACCTACGCCGACTACGCGCGGCAGGGCTTCTGGCAGCTCACCGCGGTCACCGTCCTCACCCTTGTCGTCATCGCGGCCGCCGTCAGGAAGGTGGATCGGCGGGACGCAGGAGACCGGCTGTACGCCCGGCTGCTCTTGGGAGCGCTCTGCGTCCTCACGCTCGTCATCGTCGCGTCGGCGGTACACCGGATGTCGCTGTACGAGAGCGAGTTCGGCTTCACCCGGCTGCGGGTGAGCGTGATGGCGACGGAGCTCTGGCTGGGCGTGGTCTTCGTACTGCTGCTCGTCGCCGGGGTGCGCCTGTCGGCGCGGTGGCTGCCGCGGGCGGTAATGGCGTCGGCGGCCGTCGGGTTGCTCGGCTTCGCCGCGCTCAACCCGGACGGCTACATCGCGGAGCGGAACGCACAGCGGTACGCGGACACCGGGGACATCGATGTCGAGTACCTGCGCGGCCTGTCCGTCGATGCGGTGCCCGCCCTCGACCGGCTGCCCGAGCCGGCCCGCTCCTGCGCGCTGATCGGGATGGACGTCGGCGACGGCGCGGCGTGGTACGAGTACAACCACGCGCGGTCGCGTGCGCGGGAGATCCTGCGGGCGAGGCCGGTCGGGGAGTGCACCGCCCGCTATTCGCTCGGTTAGGTCCAGGGCGGGATCGGCCGCTTGACCCACATGATCTTCTCGTCGGCGTGCGCAGGGGAGGCCTGCGGGTGGTCGGGGTTCGCGGCGGCCCAGGTCGCCTTCTGGTCGAGGAGTTCCGCCGCCACCGTCCAGGTCTCCCTGGTGCTCGGTGGGTTCGCGCCCGCCGCCCTTGCGAGCTTGCGCAGCCGGTCGTCGGGCAGCTCGAGGAGCTCGGCGCCGGTGATGCCGCGGTCCCAGGCGAACCGGGCCAGTTCGGTTGCCTTCTCGCGCCGCTTCCGGTCGGCCGCGTCGGTGTGCGCGAAGTCGACCTCGCTCGGATCCATCAGGCCTCCCAGACCGCTAGCCGCCGTGCCCCCGGTGTGTCATGGTCATGTCCATCGTCATCGGAGTGGGGCGCTGGCCCGGCTCGAGGACGAGGAACTGCCCCATCATGCCCTGATCCTCGTGCAGCAGCAGGTGGCAGTGGTACATGTACGGATACGTCGGGTCGGAGTACTCGGTGAAGCGCAGCGCCAGCCGGAACCGGACACCGGGCGGCGTGTAGACGGTGTCCTTCCAGCCGGCCAGCGCCGGGGGCGGCGGGCTGCCGTCGATGTCGATGATCTGGAACTGCACGTCGTGCACGTGGAAGTTGTGCGGCCAGTCGTCGACGTTGCGCACCGTCCACACCTCGGTGGTGTCGACGGTGGGGGAGAAGTCGATGCGGTTCATGTCCATCTGCGCGCCGTTGATCATGAACCACTGCAGCTCGAAGCTGCGCTCGGCGGCCGCGGCCGCCGGGTCGAGCCGGGCAATCGTCGCGAGCGATGCGGGCAGCGCCGCGGATGCGGTCGGGTTCTTGCCTGCTCGGAGCTCGAGGATGTCGAAGCTGTCCTGCACGCCGAACGCGGCGGCGTCGCCGCGGTCGAGCCCGGCGTTGTCCTCGTAGGGCATCGCGCGCAGCAGCGTGTTCGAGCCGTTCACGGCCACCACGATCTCGGCCCGCTCGCCGGGACTGAGCCGGACCCGGGTGAGCGGCACCGGCGCCGTCAGCAACCCACCGTCGCTCGCGACCAGGTGGAACTCACGATCGTCGGAGAAGCGTGGGCGTAGGCGATGAGGAGGTGGGACCGCACGTCGGGGGCGAGGTCGGTCCGCTCGAGCAGGCGGTTGAGGCGATCGACGATGGGACGGTCGACCGTGCCGTAGGTGCGGGCCTGCAGGGGTGGCTCGGTCCAGGCGGTGAACGCGGCGATCATCAGGTCGTCGCGCCCGAGCGACTCGGCGTACGCCACGGCCTGCTCGCGCGTA
>NZ_BCXA01000067.1 GCF_001894865.1 Rhodococcus maanshanensis NBRC 100610
AGCCCCGCCCGCGCCCGCAGCTCCGGCCCCCGCGGCCAAGCCCGCGCCCGCGGCCCCTGCCGCCGCCAAGCCCGCGCCCGCCGCCACCGCCGACGAGTCGAAGATCCTGCGTGGCGCCGCTGCAGCGGTCGCGCGCAACATGTCCGCCTCGCTCGCGATTCCGACCGCCACCAGCGTGCGCGCCATCCCGGCGAAGCTGATGTTCGACAACCGCGTCGTCATCAACAACCACCTCGCCCGGACCCGCGGCGGCAAGATCTCGTTCACCCACCTGCTCGGCTACGCCATCGTCCAGGCCGTCAAGGCCTTCCCGAACATGAACCGGCATTTCGCCGAGGTGGACGGCAAGCCGAACGCGATCACCCCCGCGCACACCAACCTCGGTCTGGCCATCGACCTGCCCGGCAAGGACGGCAGCCGCTCGCTGGTCGTCGCCGCCATCAAGGGCACCGAGGCGATGAACTTCGCCCAGTTCCACGGCGCGTACGAGGACATCGTCCGCCGCGCCCGTGACGGCAAGCTCACCGCGGAGGACTTCGCGGGCGTCACCATCTCGCTCACCAACCCCGGCACCATCGGCACCGTGCACTCCGTGCCGCGCCTGATGCAGGGCCAGGGCGCCATCATCGGCGCGGGCGCGATGGAGTACCCGGCCGAGTTCCAGGGCGCCAGCAACGAGAAGATCGCCGAGATGGGCGTCGGCAAGCTGATGACGCTGACCTCGACCTACGATCACCGCATCATTCAGGGCGCGGAGTCCGGCGACTTCCTTCGGACCATCCACAACCTGCTGATCAGCGACGACTTCTACGACGAGCTGTTCCACGCGCTGCACATCCCGTACGAGCCCGTGCGGTGGCGTCAGGACATCTCCGCGACGGACATCGACAAGAGCACCCGTGTGCTCGAGCTGATCGCGGCGTACCGCAACCGCGGACACCTGATGGCGGATACCGATCCGCTGCAGTTCGTCAAGGACAAGTTCCGCAGCCACCCCGACCTCGACGTCACCACCCACGACCTGACGCTGTGGGATCTCGACCGCCAGTTCAACGTCGGCGGCTTCCACGGCAAGCAGCGGATGAAGCTGCGCGACGTGCTGTCCATCCTGCGCGACGCGTACTGCAGGCACATCGGCGTCGAGTACACGCACATCCTCGACCCGAAGCAGCAGCAGTGGCTGCAGGAGCGCGTCGAGGCCAAGCACGTCAAGCCGACCGTCGCTCAGCAGAAGTACATCCTGAGCAAGCTGAACGCCGCCGAGGCCTTCGAGACCTTCCTGCAGACCAAGTACGTCGGCCAGAAGCGGTTCTCGCTCGAGGGCGCGGAGTCGGTCATCCCGATGATGGACGCCGTCATCGACCAGAGCGCCGAGCACGAGCTCGACGAGGTCGTCATCGGCATGCCGCACCGCGGTCGCCTCAACGTGCTCGCCAACATCGTGGGCAAGCCGTACTCGAAGATCTTCACCGAGTTCGAGGGCAACATGAACCCGGCGGCCGCGCACGGCTCCGGCGACGTGAAGTACCACCTCGGCGCCGAGGGCACCTACATCCAGATGTTCGGCGACAACGACATCAAGGTCTCGCTCACCGCGAACCCCTCGCACCTCGAGGCCGTCGACCCGGTCCTCGAGGGCCTCGTCCGCGCCAAGCAGGACATCCTCGACAAGGGCGAGGAAGGCTTCACCGTGCTGCCGCTGATGCTGCACGGCGACGCCGCCTTCGCCGGTCAGGGCGTGGTCGCGGAGACGCTGAACCTGTCGCTGCTGCGCGGCTACCGCACCGGCGGCACCGTGCACATCGTCGTCAACAACCAGGTCGGCTTCACCACCGCCCCGGAGCACTCGCGCTCCTCGGAGTACTGCACGGACGTCGCGAAGATGATCGCCGCGCCGGTCTTCCACGTGAACGGTGACGACCCCGAGGCCTGTGTCTGGGTCGCGCAGCTCGCCGTCGACTACCGCGAGGAGTTCGGCAAGGACGTCGTCATCGACATGATCTGCTACCGCCGCCGCGGCCACAACGAGGGCGACGACCCGTCGATGACGCAGCCGGCGATGTACGACCTGATCGACACCAAGCGCAGCGTCCGCAAGAGCTACACCGAGGCCCTGATCGGCCGTGGCGACATCTCGCTCAAGGAAGCGGAAGACGCGCTGCGTGACTACCAGGGTCAGCTGGAGCGGGTGTTCAACGAGGTCCGCGAGCTGGAGAAGTTCAAGCCGGAGCCGTCGGAGTCGGTCGAGCTCGACCAGACTCCGCCCGCCCGCCTGACCACCGCCGTCGACCAGGCCGTCCTCGAGCGGATCGGCGAGGCGTTCGTCAACGTGCCCGAGGGCTTCACGGTGCACCCGCGCGTCAAGCCGGTCATCGAGAAGCGCCAGGAGATGTCCCGCGACGGCAAGATCGACTGGGCGTACGCGGAGCTGCTGGCGTTCGGTTCGCTGGTCGAGCAGGGCGCCCTGGTGCGCCTGACCGGTCAGGACTCGCGTCGCGGCACGTTCACCCAGCGCCATTCGGTGCTCATCGACCGCAAGACCGGCGACGAGTACAACCCGATCTCCGCCATCGCGGCGAACGCGGGCAACGGCGGCAAGTTCATGGTCTACGACTCGGCGCTGACCGAGTACGCCGGCGTGGGCTTCGAGTACGGCTACTCGGTGGGCAACCCCGACGCGCTGGTGCTGTGGGAGGCGCAGTTCGGTGACTTCGTCAACGGCGCGCAGACCATCATCGACGAGTTCATCTCCTCCGGTGAGGCCAAGTGGGGCCAGCTCTCCGACGTCGTGCTGCTGCTGCCGCACGGCCACGAGGGCCAGGGCCCGGACCACACCTCGGGTCGCATCGAGCGCTTCCTCCAGCTGTGCGCGGAGGGCTCGATGACCGTGGCGGTGCCGTCCACCCCGGCGTCGTACTTCCACCTGCTGCGTCGTCACCACCTCGACGGCATCCGGCGCCCGCTGGTGGTCTTCACGCCGAAGTCGATGCTGCGCAACAAGGCTGCGGTCAGCGACCTCGCGGACTTCACCACCGGCAAGTTCCGCTCGGTGTTCGAGGAGCCGGAGTACGAGACCGGCGGCGGCGAGCGCGCCAAGGTCAAGCGCGTGCTGCTGGTCAGCGGAAAGCTGTACTGGGAGTTGCTGGCCCGCAAGCAGAAGGACAACCGCGAGGACATCGCGATCGTGCGCATCGAGCAGCTGTACCCGCTGCCGAGCCGCCGCCTGCGCGAGACCCTCGATCGGTACCCGAACGCGACCGAGTTCCGTTGGGTCCAGGAGGAACCGGCGAACCAGGGTGCCTGGCCGCTGTTCGGCCTGGCGCTGCCGGAGCTGATCCCCGACAAGCTGACCGGGATCAAGCGGATCTCCCGCCGCGCCATGTCGGCCCCGTCCTCGGGCTCGAGCAAGGTGCACGCCGTCGAGCAGCAGGAGATCATCGACGAGGCGTTCAAGCCGATCGCGTAGCTTGACCGCACCCGTGCTGCCACTGAGCCGGGTCGAGTTCACTCGCAGGAGTGGATTCGACCCGGCTTCGTGGTATCTCGACCTGCCCGCGATCGGCGAACTGTGTCGGGACGGGCTCGATTTCAGCAGCCCGGTGACCGTCGTCGTCGGCGAGAACGGCGTCGGCAAGTCGACCCTGGTCGAGGCCATCGCGGGCGCCTGGCAGGGCGGGTTCCGCGGCGCACAGGACCGGCTGTGGTCGGCGGGCGGCAGCGCGGAGGACACCGACCTGCCCCGCCACCTGACCTGTGTCGGGGCACAGCCGAGACCGTACGGCGGATGCTTCCTGCGGGCCGAGTCCATGCACTCGCTCTTCGACCGGGCCGACGCCGATCGTGTCCGAGACACCGACCAGGGGCTCAACGAGCTCTCCCACGGCCAGTCGTTCCTGCGCTACGTGGCGGATCGGCCGATCGGTGTCGGCCTGTGGATCCTGGACGAGCCCGAGGCCGCGCTCTCGTTCCAGTCCTGCCTTGCGCTGCTCGGGGTGATCAAGGACCTGGCGGCCGAGGGCTCCCAGGTGATCATGGCCACCCACTCCCCCGTGCTGGCCGCCTGTCCCGGCGCCGAGATCTGGGAGCTGACCGACGGCGGCATCGAGTACCCGCAGTGGGACGAGCTCGAGCTGGTCAGGAACTGGCGCTCATTCCTGGACGGCCCCGACCGGTACCTGCGGCACCTGTGACGCGGGCGTCCGTGCTGCTCACAGCGAACAAGCAGAACTCGACCCTCGCCATCGACTCACCCCGGTTCCGCCCTTCGTCCGCTGCTCCTATTCTTGATGGGTATCGATGTCCCGGTACGCGGCAGACGGGCTGGGTGTTGCACGCGCAGGCGAGGTTGGTATTCGCCGAGAGAGCCCGTCCGTCTTCTCCGATTGCCGCGAACCCCTGAGTCGCGGGGTTGCGGCAGGGGCAGATGTCGATGTGCTCGGGTCTCGCCCCTCTGACTCGAAGGAGGCTGATGATGAGTCAGCCAACTGTGGACCCCACCTTCTATCGCACTGCATCTGAGGCAGCCGCCGCCCCGCCGGAGCAACTGGCCTACGTCGTCGCGTTCGATCGCGCGGGGGAAAAGCCTGACGCTCTGACCGTGATCGATGTGGACCCCGGCTCGGACGCATACGGCAGGGTGGTCGGCTGGACCGAGGTTCCTGACCGAGGCAACGAGCTGCACCACTTCGGCTGGAACGCCTGTAGCAGCGCGCTGAAACACGAGGGTCACCATATGGAGGGTTTGGCCCGCCGGTACCTGATAGTGCCGGGTCTGCGGTCATCGTCCCTGTACGTATTCGACACCCAACCCGACCCGCGGCTGCCCACCCTGACCAAGGTCGTGGACAGCGCCGAGCTCGCGGCGAAGGCCGGCTACTCCCGACCACACACGTTGCACTGCGGGCCGGACGGCGTGTTCATGACGTGTCTCGGCAGCGCACATGGATCGGACGGACCGGGCGGCATAGCATTGCTCGATCACGACACATTCGAGGTGCTCCGGCAGTGGGAGACCGACCGCGGCCCGCAGTACCTCGCGTACGACGCCTGGTGGCATCTCAACGAGAACACCCTGATCAGCAGCGAGTGGGGCACGCCGTCGATGATCGAGGACGGGCTGGTACCAGAGCTGTTGCTGGCGAACAAGTATGGCCACGCGATCCACTTCTGGGACCTCGCCACCGGCGAGCACCAGCAGCGGGTGGATCTCGGCGCGCATCACCAGATGCCGCTCGAGCTGCGCCCGTCGCATGACCCGGGCGCCACCTGGGGGTTCCTCGGCGTGGTGATCTCGACTGAGGATCTGTCGGCATCGGTCTGGCGTTGGCACCGTGACGACGGCAACTGGGCAGTGGACAAGGTGATCACCATCCCAGCCGAGCCGGCCGATCCCGACCTGCTGCCGCCTGCCTTGAAACCGTTCGGCGCGGTGCCACCCCTGGTCAGCGACATCGACCTGTCGGTCGATGACAAGTTCCTCTACGTATCCTGTTGGGGTACAGGCGAGCTCAAGCAGTTCGACGTGCACGACCCTGCCGACCCGAAAGAGACCGGGTCCATCCGGCTCGGCGGGATCGTCGCCCAGACTGCTCATCCGGCGGCTCCGAACCAGCCGTTGTCCGGTGGTCCACAAATGGTCGAGATCAGCCGCGACGGTAGGCGGGTCTACCTCACCAACTCCCTCTACGGTTCTTGGGACGACCAGTTCTACCCGAACGGAGTTGGGGCCTGGATGGCCGAGATGCACACCGTTCCCAGCGGCGGCATGACCATCGACGAGGCCTTCTTCCCGCACGACGAGGACTTCCGGGGACTGCGGGTGCACCAGGTACGCCTTCAGGGCGGCGACGCATCCTCGGATTCATACTGCTACCGGTAGCGGTACGCCTCGCGCTGGGTACCGGGCACGCACAGTTGCCAGACCGATCGCCGTCGCGGCGACCAATGCGCTCGCCCCGACCACGGTGAGCAGGTCGGGTTCGGTCAGCGGCTGGCCGCGCAGCGCCTGCCACGACAGCAGCGCCAGCAGGCCCGTGTAGCCGCCGGCCAGCACCCCCATCACCGCGGCCCGCGCGCCCTCGTCCCGGAGCCACGGGACGCGCGGGGCGAGCGCAGCCAGGATCACCGCGGCCAGGAGCAGGACCTGCAGCGCGTGCAGCCCGACGAAATGCGGGATGCGCAGGTCCCCGCCGGTGGTGCTCCAGTTGGTGATCGGCATGCCGGGCCGGTCGTCGGTCGCTCCGACGGTGTGCCCGGCACCGAGCTCGACCATGCGACCGTTCGCATCGCGCGCCGACTGCTCGCCCTGGAAGCCCACCAGGTAGGCGATCGCCATCCCGGCAAGCGCGAGCCACAGCCCGGCCTTGATGGCCCGGGTGGTCGGACCGTCGGCCAGCCGCTGGCGCAGCAGGATCACTGCGATCACCAGATTGGCGGCGAACAGTCCGAGGACGCCGTACATGAAGATCGTCTGCCCCACCGAGTTGACGATGTCGTCGGACTTGTTGAAATGGCTGAAGGTTCCGCGTGCCGCCTGCACGGCGATGAAGGCGACGTCGGCGAGGCCGGCCACCACGAACACGAGAGCCAACCGGCGTGTCCAGCGACTTCCCCTGTGCGGCAGGTTCAGCAGCCACGCCAGGGTGGCGCCGTAGAGGACGAAGGCGATAGCGAACTTGAACGGTTTGACCCAGACCGAGACCCCCAGCAGCGTGCGGTCGTCGACGACCATACCGACCGCGCAGGCACACGCGAGCAACATCATCGCGGCGACCATCACCATGAGTGGCCGCTGACGGGCGAGCAGGGGGCGGACCTGCGATCCGAGGGTGTCCATGCACCGACGGTATGGACGCGAGGCCGATCGGCGCGTCCCGCTGCGGGGGGAGATCGGACCCCATACCCAGGTATTAGGGGGCGCGACTAGATCTCGTAGGAGATGTTCCCCATCATGCCCGAATCCTGATGAAAGCTGTTGTGACAGTGGTAGGCCCACACCCCAGGGTTGTCGGCATCGAAGTCGGTCGCCATCGTGGCCTTCGGCAGCACGATGACGGTGTCCTTGCGCGCACCCGACTCGGCGAGCTGAAAGGTGTGGCCGTGCAGGTGCATGGGGTGCCACATATCCGTGTCGTTGCGCCAGCTGATCCGTACCCGCTCACCGCTGCGCACCCCGAGTCGGTTCGACTCGACGCTGCTCGGGTCGAAGGGGATGCCGTCGATGCTCCACGTGTACGGACTCATCGACCCCGTCAGCCGGATGTCGAGGGCACGGGTGACCTCGCGGCGCGGGAGCCGGTCGGCCTCCGTCACCGACATGTCCCACGCCATCGGGATCCGTCCGTCCAGCTCTGCCACCGGCGCGTCCGGGGGCGGGCGCTCGCCTGGACCGGTGCGGACGATCGCCAGCGCTCGGGCGTTCTTTCCCTCCGCGGAGGCGACGAGGGGGAACACCCCGTCCTCCAACGTGACAAGGGCGTCGTACCGCTCGCCCATCCCCAGCAGCAGGGCATCGGCCCGCACCGGCTCGATCGGGTAGCCGTCGGCGTGGGTCACCGTGAGCTCGTGTCCGCCGAGCGCCACCCGGAATGCGGTGTCGGCTCCCGCGTTGACGATGCGCAGTCGGGCACGGTCGCCCGGCTTCCCGGCGAACTGCGGCGGATCGGCGGGGATCCTGCCGTTCACCAGGTAATACGGGTACTTCACGTCGCCTGCGTCGCCGCCGAGCAGCGCGCTGGTTCCGTCGGTGAGCATGTACTGCGGCCCGGCCATGCCGGGCATCCCGCTCATGCCGGGCATCCCGCTCATGCCTCCCATCCCGGTCGTCAGTTCGCGGTAGACGTCGTCGGGTGTGCCGGTGGCCCCGTCCATCCAGTCCTTGAGGAACACCGTCCATTCGTGGTCGTAGCGCAGGCCCTCGTTGGGGTCCTCGATGATGAGCGGTCCGGACAGTCCCCGGTCGAGCTGCAACCCGGAATGCGAGTGGTACCAATACGTTCCCGGGTCCGGCATCACCGCCTCGTAGACGAACGTCTGCCCGGGCGCTATCGGCGGTTGGGTGAGGACAGGGACACCGTCCATGTCGTTCCGGATCGCGATGCCGTGCCAGTGGATCGTCGTGCCGACCGGCAGGCCGTTGGCGACCTCGGCGCGAAGGCGTTCGCCCGCCTTCAGCCTGATCTCTGGGCCCACCGCGACGTCACCGAACGCCCAGGTGTTCGCCGCGACGCCGCCCAGGTCCACGGTCACCGGTCTGGCCGACAGGGCCATCGGGACCACCGCAGTCGAACGAGCCAGCGCCCGATCGCGCGCCGCGATCTCGGGGTCGGCGGGTGTGATGAAGCGCGGCTGCGGGGGTGAACTCGCGCAGGCCACGGCGAGGCCGCCCGACACCGTGGCCGCGGCGGCGTACTTCAGGAAGACCCTGCGTGACACGGCATCCATCGCGGCACCCTCCGCTGTGAACAGCGACAAGTTTAGCCCCGATCGGCGAGCCTGCCGTTACGCGCCCAGCAGCGCCGCCGCCGTCTCCGAGCTCAGTGCGACCGCGGGCAGGGCCGTGACGATCAGGTCGATCAGTTCCTCGCGGGTGATCTCGGGGTCCTTGAGCCAGCTGATCGTGGCCTCCTCGACAAACGCGATCCAACCGCGGACCGCGAGGGTGATCCGGGGTCCCGGTTCGATGCCGAGCTTGGGGAGCTGCAGGATGATCCGCTCGGCCATCGTCGCGCGGGTCCGTTCGAACTCGTCCCGCATCTCCGGGTCCCCGCTCGCGGTGCCGCGGAGCAGCGAGACGTAGGTGTTCCGGTTCTCCGAGACGTAGTCGATGTAGGAGGTGATCGCCGATCTCAGGATCTCGAGCGGCTCGAGGCTGAGGTCGGGTTCGGTGTGGGCGAGCATCTCGACGTTGGTGTGGCGCACTATGGCGAGATGGAAGTCGTGCTTGGACGCAAAATAGTGGAAGAGCAGTCCCCGGGAGACGCCGGCCTGGTCCGCGATCTCCTCGACCGAGATCTGTTCGAGGGGTCGCTCCGCGAGCATTCGTGCGCCCAGATCGATGAGCTGAGCGCGCCTCTCCTCCGGGCTGAGCCGGGTGCGCTTGGTGACCGCCATGACCATCAGCTTACTGAATTGTCGTCAATAAGCTATTGACTGTGACTCAACAAGCCCCTACTGTGTGGTACATGAGTCTTCCAGTTACAGATACCGCCGTGAAGCCGGGTGGAACTCCGCGACACGTCGACACGCTGATCATCGGCAGTGGCTTCGCGGGCCTGGGCGCCGCGATCAAGCTGGTTCAAGAGGGCAAGCGGGACTTCGTCGTCCTCGAGCGCGGCGGTGAGGTCGGCGGCACCTGGCGCGACAACACCTACCCCGGCGCGGCCTGCGACGTCCCGTCGCATCTGTACTCATACTCCTTCGCGCTGAACCCGAACTGGACCCGGTCGTTCTCCAAGCAGCCGGAGATCCAGAACTACATCAGCTCGGTCGCGCGCAAGTACAACGTGCTCGACAAGCACGTCTTCAACTGTGACGTCCAGGAGGCACGCTGGAACGAGGTCAACGCGCGCTGGGAGGTGCAGACCTCCCAGGGGGCGTTCACCGCCAAGATCGTGATCTCGGCCGTCGGCGCACTGTGCGAGCCGTCGCTGCCCGACATCAAGGGCATCGACGGCTTCGAGGGCGAGATCTTCCACTCCGCGCGCTGGAACCACGATGCCGACCTGACCGGCAAGCGCATCGCCGTGATCGGCACCGGCGCCTCCGCCATCCAGATCGTCCCCCAGCTCGCCGCCAAGGCCGGCAGGCTCGACGTCTACCAGCGCACGGCGCCGTGGGTCCTGCCCCGCGCGGACCGCGAGTACACGACGCTCGAGAAGCTCGCGTTCAAGTACGTGCCCGGGTTCCAGAAGCTCTCCCGCACCGGCATCTACTGGATGCGCGAGACCCAGGTCGTCGGCCTGGCCAAGGCTCCGATCTTCATGAAGCCGCTGCAGTTCGCGGCCGAGCGCCACCTGCGCATGCAGATCAAGGACAGGGACCTGCGCAAGAAGGTCACCCCGAACTTCCAGATCGGCTGCAAGCGAATGCTGATCTCCAACAACTACTACCCCGCGCTGACCCAGCCGAACGTCGACCTGGTCACCGACGGCATCGCGGAGGTCACGGCCAACTGCATCGTCGACCGCAACGGCGCCACCCGCGAGGTCGACGCGATCGTGGTGGCCACCGGCTTCCACGTGACCGACTCCCCCACCTTCGCCGGGATCATCGGCAAGGACGGCCGCTCCGCCGCGGAGGTCTTCGAGGCCAGCGGACAGCAGGGCTACAAGGGATCGGCGATCGCCAACTTCCCCAACATGTTCTTCCTCGTCGGCCCCAACACCGGCCTCGGCCACACCTCGATGGTCTTCATGATCGAGTCGCAGCTCAACTACGTCATCGACGCGATCAACACCATCGAGCGCAACGGCATCGGGACCATCGAGGTCCGCCAGGATGCACAGGACGTGTACAACAAGGACCTGCAGGACAAGCTCGCGCAGAGCGTCTGGAACAACGGCGGGTGCGCCAGCTGGTACCTCGACAAGCACGGCAACAACACCACGCTGTGGCCGGGCTTCACCTTCCAGTTCCGTAACGCGACAAAGAAGTTCGACCTCGCCGCGTACCGCAGCGTGGCCACCAGGGACCTGCCCGGGATCACCGGCGACGAGATCGCCGCCGAGATCGAGCGCGGCAGCGCCCTTGTTGTCGGCACCGCCGACGACGATGACGAGAAGGTTGTTGCACAGTGAGCGATTTCGCAGGCAAGGTCGTGGTCATCACCGGAGCAGGCTCCGGCATCGGTCGCGCGCTCGCGCTGAACCTGGCCGAGAAGGGCGCCCGGCTCGCACTCTCCGACTTCGACAGCGTCGGACTGGCCGAGACCGTCCGCCAGGTCGAGGCCCTCGGCGCCGAGGTCAGGTCCGATCACCTGGACGTGACCCAGCGCGAGGCCGTGCTGCAGTACGCCGAGGCGATCGCCGCGCACTTCGGCAAGGTCAATCAGATCTACAACAACGCAGGCATCGCGTACCACGGCGAGTTCGAGAAGTCCGAGTTCAAGGACATCGAAAAGATCATGGACGTGGACTTCTGGGGAGTCGTCAACGGCACCAAGGCATTCCTGCCGCACCTGGTCGCCTCCGGCGACGGGCACGTTGTGAACGTCTCCAGCCTGTTCGGCCTGCTCTCGATGCCCGGCCAGTCCGCCTACAACTCCGCGAAGTTCGCGGTCCGCGGCTTCACCGAGTCACTGCGTCAGGAGATGCTGATCGCCAAGCACCCGGTCAAGGTGACCTGTGTGCACCCCGGCGGCATCAAGACCGCCATCGCCCGCAACGCGACCGCGGGGCCGGGCGAGGACCTCGCGGTCTTCGCCGAGTTCTTCGACAAGAAGCTGGCGCGCACCACGCCCGAGCAGGCCGCGAAGGTCATCGTGAACGGCGTACAGAAGGGCAGGGCGCGAGTGCTCATCGGCGCCGACGCCAAGTTCCTCGACGCCTGGGTCCGCCTGGTCGGCTCGGGCTACCAGCGCGTCGTCGCCGAGATCGCCGGCCGCGTGATGCCGAAGGGGAAGTAGCCCAGTGGTGTTCCTACCCCGACCGCTGGTCGCCGCGAATCTCGGTGCGTTCTACCGGGTGGCACTGCACGCGAAGATGCCGGTGCCTGCGGCGCGCGCCCTGCTCGACGCCGGTTCCCCGCTGCAGCGGCTCCCCCGCGACACCGTCGTGCGGGAGCTGACCCTGGCCAGCCGGAGGGCCGAGCGAATCACGGTCGGGGCCAGCGAGCGCCGCACCGCCGTGCTGTACCTGCACGGCGGCGGCTTCACCCTCGGATCGCTCGCCACCCACCGGTCGCTGGCCGCGTACCTGGCGCGCGAGTCGGGGGCCGCGGTGTACCTGCTCGATTACCGCCTCGCCCCGGAGAATCCGTACCCGGCCGGGCTGGAGGACGCGGTCGACGCGTACCTCGAGCTGCTGGTCGAGCACGGATACACCGCCGATCGGGTTGCCATCGCCGGGGATTCGGCGGGCGGTGGGCTGTCGCTGGCCACCGCACGCCGCCTGATCGACACGCACGACGTGCGGCCGGCCGCCCTCGCGCTGATCGCGCCGTGGGTCGATCCCGGTGCCCGCAATGCCCCGAAGGATCGCGATCTCGTGATCAACACGGAGTGGTCGTTCATCGCGGCCGAGGCCTACCTCGGCGGCGGCGACCCCGCCGATCCGGGATTCGCGCCGCTGCAGGGCGACATGGCCGGGCTACCACCGACAATCGTGCACGTCGGCACGTCCGAGGTGCTCTACCCGCAGGTGGTGGAACTGGTGGACAAGCTGCGGGCCGCGGGCGTCACGGTCGAGTTCACCGAGTACCCGCGGCTGTGGCACGTCGCGCACCTGCAGGCGTCGATCCTGCGGGAGGCGAACGACGCCGTGCGTGAGCTCGGCGGGTTCCTTGGCGCGGCGCTCGACCGCACCGAGGTCTAGCTCACCCGTCGAACGGGTGGTTACCGGGACGATCGCTGAGAGGCGAACCCGGTAACCACCCGTTCGTGCGTCACCGCCGCCAGCCGTCTACCTTCGGCGCCTGCGCACGGCGACCCAGCCGATGAGCGTGCCGCACAACACGACTCCGGCCACCGCCACCGCGATCACGGAGGTCGACGAACCAGAGTCCGCGGTGCCCCCCTCGCCTGCCGCCTCGACCACCACGGTGTCGGCGGCAGGACCGCCGGCGGACGGGGAGCCGACTGCCTGCGTCATGGCGTTCTCGCCGAAGATCCCGTTGGCAACCCCGGACGAGTAAGAGGGACCGTCCTCACGCGTCCCCCCGACAGTCAGGTCGAGCCGGATCGGCACCGGATGCTTCTCGCCCTCCGCCGCAGTCGAGCCCACCTTGACCGCGATGTAGTACGACCCGGCCACGGCTTCCTTGCGGGTGTCGAGGACATCGGAGGTGCGGTTGTTGTAGCGGATCGGCACGGTGGCGAATGCCCCGTTCGACGGCAACATCCGGTCGGTGCCGGTGTACGCCCCGGTGTCCAAGTCGATCTCCTCGCGGGACGGGGAGTACACGGCGGTTTGGATGTTGGAGATGTTCTCCACACCTCGGCCGCCGTTCGCCCCGTATTGCACCCGATACGCGAGCCCCTGCCCCCAATCCAGCGGGACCCGGTAGAACACGAACTCACCGGGCTGAAGCGTGTCGGTGTACCGACCACTGCCGTCGAGCTCGGTGGCCACGTTGAAGGACCCGCCGCCGACGACCGGGGTACCCGGACCGGTGGGCTCGGTGAAGGCGGTCGGCGGTGCCACCGCGATCGGCCCGGGATCGGTTGCGGCGGGCTCGATGCCGACGAGCAGTTCGATCGGCAACCGTTCCGGCACACCGTGGGACACCGTGGCCCAGGTCGGCGCGAAGTAGTAGCGTCCGCCGCCCCTGCACTTGTCGGCACCGCTGCCGTCGTCCGCGCGCTTCTCGGTCGCCCCATCGAAGGTCTCGGCCACCGTCAGCGCCGCACCGTCGCTCGAACTCGTCACCTGTTCGAACACGAACTCGTTACAGTCTCGGCCGTCCCTGCCGTAAACCCGCACGTTGAGAACATTCATGTCCTCCGTGCTCGAGATGTCGGGTAGACGGGGAAAGGAGATGGTGCCGCTGAAATAGGCGGTGGCCCCGTCGGGGACGTCGACCGCGTAGTGACGCGTCTCCTTCTGCCCCAAGGTGTCCAGGTATTGACCCGGTGTCGCCACCGGGGCGTTGTCGTACGTGGGGGTCCCGGTGATCGGTGTCCCGGCCGCCTTGTAGTTGCGGAGCGCGGCGGCCGTGACCCGGGGCAGCGTCCGCTCCAGCGCGGGTCCGTCGGCGGCGTCGGTGTAGGTGCCGCCGGTGGCCTGCGCCATGCAGGTGAGCTGGGCGCGGGCCTTGCCGTCCACCGCGAAGCCGATCGCGTGCATCACCAGATCGACGCCCTGCTGCTTCAATTCCCTGGCGACCTCACACGGATCCGGTGGGGAACAGGTGTCGTCGCCGTCGGAGACGAGCACGATCGACCGCGGTCCCGAGTCAGGGAGGGCGGCGGCCGCCTGGCGCAATGCGGTGCCCATCGGCGTCCACCCGCTCGCCTTGATGCCGTCGACCGCGCTGATCAGCGCGGCACTGTCGAGGGTGTCGGGCTTGTGCAGCACTTGCACGTCACGACATCCCGCTGGCTTGTCCGCTTCGGCGTTTCCGGTGCCGGTGCCGTACACCGTCAGCCCTACCTTCGATTCGGCAGGCGCAGCGCCTGCAAAGGTACGGACGGCCGTCTTCGCGGCATCCATCATCGTGCCCGCAGGATCCGGACGCTGCATGGATCCGGACGCGTCGAGGATGAGCATGGTCGGCGCGTACTCCGGAGCCGAATCCGAGCTCTCCTGCGCTTGGGCCAGTGGCGCGGCAATCGAAAGGCCGATCAGGGCTAGAGCCAGCCCTGCGATCAGCTTGGTCGGTAACTCGGCAATCCTCGGCATTGGCCCCCGCCTGCTTCGTGTGCTCTGCTGCGTCGAGGTTCGACACTACAGACGCGATTCGGGCGGCCACATTGCCCACCGATCACCGGCGGAGCCGGTCCTCCTGGTTACCGGATTCGCTTCTGCGGCAGCTCACTACTCGCATGGGATCCTCCTCAACGCGCGGCGAGCCATTCGTTCGCCGCCCGCTTCGGATCCGTCTCGCCTCGCCGGACCCGCTCCGCCATCGACGCCAGATCCGCCGAGGTCAGCTCGCCCGCAACGACGTTGAGCGCCTTGACCTGATCCTCGGTGAGCACCCCGCTGCGCATGAGAGGCACCACGTTCTCGGCCGTCGTATCGGCCTCGGTCTTCAGCTCGGCGTCGCTGTAGTCGGATACCGAGAACCCCTCCGGCAGCGACCTGTTCAGCTCCTCGAACACCTCATCGGGATCGGTGAGCGTCGAGTCCGGCTGAAAGAAGTGCAGGAGCTGTCCGGT
This sequence comes from Rhodococcus maanshanensis NBRC 100610, assembly GCF_001894865.1. Lineage (GTDB taxonomy): Bacteria > Actinomycetota > Actinomycetes > Mycobacteriales > Mycobacteriaceae > Rhodococcus_G > Rhodococcus_G maanshanensis. Next base: position 15,035 of record NZ_BCXA01000067.1, read on the forward strand.
GAAGTCCGGCACCAGTGTCGTGTCCGCCGTACCGAGCTCCTCCACGTACTCCGCCCGCGTCACCGGTGCAGCCTCCTCGACCGGGGATCCGGTGCCGCGCAGGATCTCCGCGTAGATCCCCGAGACGACCTGTGACTCGGCGCTCTCGCCTGACCCGACGGTGATCGCCGCAGGCGCCTGCGCCTCGTCGAGCCGGGAGTTGTCCACCGTGCATCCGGCAAGCGCGAAGACAACGGCCGCAGACATCGCCGCCACCGCGGTATTCCTCCACCGAGCCGTCATGGCGCGCCACGCTCCTCTCCTCACCCAGCGAATGTCCCCCCTATCGTTACACTCGGTGGCCAGCACCATCTCGAGCGGCCGAGAGATCCGGCTTGTTGACGCCGCAGCAACCAGTCCGAAGGGGACGGGTGCTAACGCCGGAACCGATGGAAGGACGCCATGAGGTTCTCAGCTCGCCGCTCCGCCCGCCCGATCGCCGTCGCCGCGGCGGTCACCGCCCTTACGGTTCTCACCGCGTGCGGCAACTCCGACCCGCTCAGCAGCGGCGGTGGCACCGGCTCGGACCCGAACGCGATCATCGTCGGGTCGGCGAACTTCCCCGAGTCCGAGACCGTGGCGAACATCTACGCGGAGGCCCTGCGTGCCAACGGCTTCGACGTGCAGACGAAGCTGAACATCGGCAGCAGGGAGACCTACATCCCCGCGGTCAAGGACGGGTCCATCGACGTGATCCCGGACTACACCGGCAACCTGCTGCAGTACCTCGACAAGGACACGACCGCCACCAGCGCCGCCGAGGTGAACGCGGCCCTGCCCGCGGCGCTCGGCCCCGACCTGGCGATCACCACACCCGCGCCCGGCGAGGACAAGGACGCGGTGGTCGTGACCCGTGAGACCGCCGACAAGTGGCAGCTGACCTCGATCGGGGACCTGGCGCCCCACTCCGCCGAGGTGAAGTTCGGCGCCCCCGCAGAGTTCCAGGAGCGCGCGGGAGGGCTGCCCGGCCTCGAGGCCGACTACGGCCTCGTCATCAGCCCGCAGAACTTCGTGCCGATCGCGGACGGCGGCGGACCGGCCACGGTCGCCGCCCTCTCTTCCGGCCAGGTCACCGCGGCGAACATCTTCACCACCTCGCCCGCCATCGCCAAGAACGACTTCGTGGTCCTCGCGGACCCGAAGAACAACTTCGCGGCGCAGAACGTGGTCCCGGTCCTGCGGGCGAACAAGCAGTCCGAGAAGCTCGCGGCGGTCCTGAACGCGGTGTCGGCCAAGCTGACCACCGACGAGCTCATCGCCCTGAACACCTCGGTGTCCGGCGACTCGAAGACCGAACCGGACGCGGCCGCCACCGAGTGGGTGTCGGCACAGGGGCTCGACAAGCCGGTGTCCTAGGCGGCCGGCCTTGATCACCTTCGAGTCGGTCACCAAGCGCTACCCGGACGGCACCACCGCGGTCGACAACCTCGACCTGGTCATCGAGCCCGAGTCCTTCACCGTGTTCGTCGGACCGTCGGGCTGCGGCAAGACGACGTCCATGCGGATGATCAACCGGATGATCACGCCCACCGCGGGCAAGGTGATCGTGAACGGACAGGACGTCACCCGCACCGACGCGGTCAAGCTGCGCCTCGGCATCGGCTACGTGATCCAGAGTGCGGGCCTGCTGCCGCACCGGACCGTGATCGACAACGTGGCCACCGTGCCTGTGCTGCGCGGCGATTCGCGGCGCGCGGCCCGCAGGGCGGCGCTCGAGGTGCTCGAACGGGTCGGGCTCGACCCCGCGCTGGCCACCCGCTACCCCTCCCAGCTCTCCGGCGGCCAGCAGCAGCGCGTCGGCGTCGCAAGGGCCCTTGCGGCCGATCCGCCCATCCTGCTGATGGACGAGCCGTTCAGCGCGGTCGATCCGGTGGTCCGCGAGGACCTGCAGGCCGAGATGCAGCGCCTGCAGGCGCAGCTGCGCAAGACCATCGTGTTCGTCACCCACGACATCGACGAGGCGGTCCGGCTCGGCGATCGCGTCGCGGTGTTCGGCCCACACGGCAGGCTCCAGCAGTATGCCGATCCGCAAACCGTACTCGCCTCCCCCGCAACGGATTTCGTTGCAGATTTCGTGGGACGCGATCGCGGATATCGCGGGCTGTCGTTCCGGCCCGCCGACGAGGTGCCCGTGCACGAGGTCCGCACCGCCGTCGAATCCGAGCTCGCCGCGCTGCGACTCGACCAGGGCGAGTGGGTGCTCGTGGTCACCGAGGACGGGGCGCCGCGCGGCTGGATCGACGTCACCGGCGTCGAGGGCATCCGGGCGGGCAACACCCTGGTCGACAGCACATCCGCGGGCGGTTCGCTGTTCACCAGGGGCGGGGACCTGCGGCAGGCGCTCGACGCCGCGATCTCGTCGCCGTCGGGAATCGGCGTCGTGGTGGACGAATCCGGCTCGGTCGTGGGCGGTGTCAACGGATCCGAGGTGATCCGCAAGCTCGCGGACCAGCGGCAGGCCGAGGACCAGGCCAGGAACCGGCACTTCTTCAGCGGCGAGACGGCCGGCTGATGCGCTGGCTGATCGACAACTTCTCGCAGGTTGTCGACCTCGCGAAGACACACCTCTACCTGGCACTGCTGCCGCTGCTGATCGGGCTGCTGATCGCGGTGCCCGTCGGCATCGCCATCCGGAATGTCGCGTGGCCGCGCAAGACCACCATGACGCTCGCCTCGCTCGCGTTCACGATCCCCTCGCTGGCGCTGTTCGTCACCATCCCGCCCCTGCTCGGGCTGAACATCCTCGACGAGATGAACGTGGTCATCGCGCTGTCGATCTACTCGACCGCGCTGCTGGTGCGCGCCGTGCCCGAGGCCCTCGACTCGGTTCCCGCGTCGGTGATCGACTCGGCAACGGCGATGGGCTTCACGCCGCTGCGGCGCGCACTGACCGTCGAACTACCGCTTGCCATCCCGGTGCTGATATCCAGCATCCGGGTCGTCGCCGTCACCAACATCTCGCTGGTCTCGGTCGGCTCGCTGATCGGTATCGGCGGACTCGGTGAACTGTTCACCAAGGGCTACCAGCGCGACTACCCGGACCAGATCATGGCGGGGATCATCGCGATCGTCTTCCTGGCTTTGGTGATCGACGGCCTGCTCTACGTCGCCGGCCGCGTACTGACGCCGTGGACCAGGACCGCCCGCAGCCGCAAGGCCGAAGAACCGGCCGCGGTCCTGCGCGCGACGGAGGGCCCCGCATGAACCTCTTCGGCGCCGCCTTCGACTACATCGCCGACCCGTCGAACTGGTCCGGCCCAACGGGCATCGGCGCCCGCATCGTCGAACACCTCTGGTACAGCCTGCTCGCGGTGGCCATCTCGGCGGCCATCGCGATCCCGCTCGGTCTGCTCATCGGACACTTCCGGCGGGGCGACGCCATCCTGGTCGGACTGGTCAACTCGCTCCGCTCGCTGCCGACCCTCGGCATCCTGACGTTCCTGGTGCTGCTCCTCGGGCTCGGCCTGATCCCGCCGATCATCGCGCTGGTCCTGCTCGGCATCCCGCCGATCCTGGCAGGCACCTACGCAGGCGTCGCCAACGTCGACCCGGTCGTCGTCGATGCCGCGCGGTCGATGGGGATGACACGCGCACAGGTGCTCGGCCGGGTGGAGGTCCCCAATGCGCTGCCGCTGATCGTCGGCGGGCTGCGCAACGCGACGCTGCAGGTCATCGCCACCGCCACGGTCGCCGCCTACGTCAACCTTGGCGGCCTGGGGCGGTACATGTTCGACGGCCTTGCGCTCGGCGACTACGCCCGCGTCCTGGTGGGCGCGATTCTCGTCGCGGCGCTGGCCCTGATCCTCGACGGCGTCCTCGCGCTCGCGGTATGGGCCTCGGTGCCCGGCACCGGCAGGCTGCGCCGCACGCCCGCGCTCGACTGACCGCCCCCGAGAACGGCGGAAGGGCACCGCCGCCCGGGTGATCCGAGCGGCGGTGCCCTTCAGCGGGACGAACGGGTGTGGCTAGGCGACGCCCTCGGCCTTGGCCGCGGCCGCGACGGCCTCCGCGACCGCGGGGGCAACCCGCGGATCGAGCGGGCTCGGCACGATCTTGTCGACGGCGAGCTCGTCGGCGACGACGGACAGGATCGCCTCCGCAGCGGCGAGCTTCATGCCCTCGGTGATGCGCCGGGCGCCGGCGTCGAGCGCGCCCTTGAACACACCGGGGAACGCCAGCACGTTGTTGATCTGGTTCGGGAAGTCGCTGCGGCCGGTCGCGACGATCGCGGCGTGCTTGCGCGCGATGTCGGGGTGGATCTCCGGGTCCGGGTTGGACATCGCGAAGATGATCGCCTCGGGGGCCATCGTCGCGATGATCTCCTCCGGCACGGTGCCCGCGGACACGCCGAGGAACACGTCGGCGCCGTCGAGCGCCTCGACGATGCCGCCGGTGCGTCCCGCCGGGTTGGTGCGGGCGGCGAGGTCGGCCTTGATCTCGTTCAGGTCGCCGCGGTCGCTGGACACGATGCCCTTGGAGTCGAGGACGGTGACGTCGGCGATGCCAGCAGCGAGCAGGATGTTCGCGCAGGCGACGCCCGCCGCGCCCGCACCGGAGATCACCACGCGCAGCGCGGTGATGTCACGGTCCTGGACCTTGACCGCACCCTTGAGGGCGGCGAGCGCCACGATGGCGGTGCCGTGCTGGTCGTCGTGCATGACGGGGCAGTCGAGGGCCTCGATGACCCGCTTCTCGATCTCGAAACAGCGCGGGGCCGAGATGTCCTCGAGGTTGACGGCGCCGAAGCTCGGGCGCAGCCGGATGAGGGTCTCGACGATCTCGTCGGGATCCTTGGTGTCGAGCACGAGCGGGATCGAGTTCAGTCCGGCGAAGTTCTTGAACAGCGCGGACTTGCCCTCCATCACCGGCAGCGAGGCGCGCGGTCCGATGTCGCCGAGTCCGAGCACCGCGGTGCCGTCGCTCACGACGACGACGAGACGGCTGGTCCAGGTGTACCGGTCGGCGAGCGTCTCGTCCGCCGCGATCGCGCGGCTGACCTGTGCCACACCGGGCGTGTACGCGATCGACAGCGCGCGCTGAGAATCGAGGGGGGCGGTCGTCTCGACAGAGAGCTTGCCGCCGACGTGGCCCGCGAAGATCTCTTCGTCGGTCAGCTCAACCTTTTTCGGTGTGGTTGCTTCAGACACAAGAGACACGATTGCACTCCTACTCATGCCGCTCCCACTCGGGGGCGGGTTACTGGGAAGTAGCAGCGCCGAGGTGGAAATCGACGCAGCCGCAGGTTTTTGGTCGAGATGGGGGTGAGGCTAACCGAGGGTGCACGATCAATTCCCGATTGGTCTACGGGCCGCTGCACTCAACTCGGAAGCGCGAAGGCGCCGGGCGGGGTGAGCCCGGGCGCGAAATCTGCCGCTGGTGAATCCGACTCTCTCTCCGTTACCGGGGGGTAGCACCGGCGCGAAGTGCAACAAGTGTGCCACCGCGGCCTCACCGCACGCAAATCTCACCAGTGAGTAGCTTTTTTGGTGAGCTAGCGCCACCACTGGGTCCACAGCAGCAGGCCTGTGACCAAGAACACGCCCACCGAGCCGAAGATACCCGCGACACCCCGCCGGTGATCGGCCACTCGTTGCGCCAGCAACACCAGCACGACGGCAACGATGTGCGCGCCGACCGACACCTTCCCCGGCCCCGGGAACCCGCGTTGGCCGCCGAGATAGGACGTGCCGAGAACGACCACCGCCAGCACCACCACGCCTGCCGCGACGGCACCGCTCAGCGCCCGCAGACCGCGCGCGACCGCCCCGCTGCTCTCGGCGTGGTCCTCGTACTCGTCGACCGACACGTCCCTACCCACCTGCGATGAATCCGCGGACCGAGTCCGCAATGAGCTGCACCGCGATCGCGGCCAGCAGGAGTCCGGCGATCCGGGCCAGCAGCGAGATGCCGCTCACGCCCAGCAGCCGGATCAGCACCGTGGAGAACCGCAGCACCACAAACAGGATGAGGTGAATCGTCAGAATCGCCAAGCCCACCGCCAGCGGGGCGCCCGAATGCCCCTCGGCCTGGTTCACGAAGACGATCACCGCGGCGATCGCACCCGGCCCCGCCATCAGCGGGGTGCCGAGCGGAACGAGCGCGACGTTGACGTCCTCCGTGCCCTTCGGCTGATTCGCGTCCCGGCCGGTCAACAACTCCAGGGCGATCAGCAACAGCAGTAGGCCACCCGCGCCCTGCAGCGCGGGGATCCCGATGTGCAGGTAGTTGAGGATCGCCTGGCCGCCGATCGCGAACACCGTGATGACGGCAAGCGAGACCAGAGGCGCCTGCCACGCGGCCCGGTTGCGCGCCTCCTTGCTCTTGCGGCCGACCAGGGAAAGGAAGACGGGGATGGCGCCCGGCGGGTCCATGATCACGAAGAGCGTGATCACGGCCGTCATGTACAGGGTCGTGTCGAAGGACATCAGCGCACCTCCGTCATGCCGAGATCACGTCGACGCCGGTGGCCCTGGCCACGATCCTGTCGAACTCGCGTGGTGCGGTGAGAAATTCGCCGAGCTTCACCGCCTTGTTGACGCCGTGATAGTCCGAGGACCCGGTCACGATGAGGTCGTGTTCGCGGGCGATCCCGGCGAGGATCTCCCGGTCCGCCTGCAGGTGGTCGTGGTGGTCGATCTCCACACCGGCGAGACCGTCCGCGACGAGTTCGCCGATCTGCTCCATCGCGAGCAGGCGGCCGCGGCTTGCCGCCCGCCCATGCGCGATCACGCTCACCCCGCCCGCGTCGGACACCATCCGCACCGCCTCGGGCAGCGGCGTGTCCGCCTTGTGCACGTAGTAGCGGCCGCCGGTCTTGAGCAGGTCGCCGAACGCCTCGTCGACGGAACCGACCACCCCCGCCGCAACGAGCGCCCGCGCCAGGTGCGGGCGACCGGCCGCGGGCCCGGCCGCCGCCATCACCTCGTCCGGGTCCACCGGCAGCCCGTCGAGCGCCATCCGCTCGGCCATGGCCCGCAGCCGCGTCGTCCGCTCGGATCGGAGCCGTTCGCGTTCCGCGGCGAAGGCCGCGGCCGTCGGATCGAAGAGGTAGGCAAGCAGGTGAACCGCGACCGGCCTGCCGTCCTCGCCCCTGCCCTCGCACGACATCTCCATGCCGCGGACCAGGCTCAGCCCGGCCGGCAGCGCGGCGGCGGCCTCGGCCCAGCCCGCGGTGGTGTCGTGGTCGGTCAGGGCCACCACGGAGAGTCCGGCGTCCGCGGCGTGCCGTACCAGGTCAGCGGGGCTGTCGGTGCCGTCCGAGGCAGAGGAATGGGTGTGGAGGTCGATGCGCACCGGGCCATTGTCTCAGGCTGTGGGAAGCGGACCCGACACCTCGCGGCGCGGCGTCTGCCCGGATCTCCCGGGCTAGGATTGACCCGAGATCATCGCCGGGCTCGAGAGGGAGTGGCTGCCGTGCCGTCCATGCCGTCGCTACGTCCGACCCGCAGGTCGCCCGGCCCGGCCCCGGCGCGGATCCCCGTGCCGACCGCGAGGGCCATCGTGGACTGCGCGGTGTACATCGACGGCGAGCGACTGCCGGGCAAGTTCACCCACTCCGCAGCCCTCGCCGAGGTCCGCGCCCGCGGGAAGGGCTTCGCCTGGGTGGGAT
>NZ_BCXA01000068.1 GCF_001894865.1 Rhodococcus maanshanensis NBRC 100610
GGAAGACGGCGGGGCCTGGGCCGGGCGGGACGGCCCGGTCGGCTGCTGACCCTGCGGCGCCTGCCCCTGCGGGCGCGGCGGTGTCTGGCCCGCGCCCTGCGCGGGCGCGGCGGGACGGTCCTGGCCGGGAGCCTTGGCGGGGGCCTGCTGCGCGGGCGCGGCGGTCTGACCCGGTGCCGACTTCGCCGACTCAGGAGCGTCGGGCTTGGCAGGCGGCGTCGGGGTCGACGGCGCCGGTGACGGGGCCCCGTTCGCCCCCTCCGGCTTACCGGCCTGCGGCTGGGAGCCCGGACCGGCAGGTGGCCCCTGCCGGTCGCTGCTGGGCTGGTTGGGAGTGCTCACTAAGACTCCTTCGATCCGTCACTCGCGGCGGTGTCGGACTCATCGGGTTCATCGGCGTTGCGCGCGATCGCGAGCAGGGTGTCACCGTCCCCGAGATTCATCAACCGCACGCCCTTGGTCTGTCGGCCGGCCTTCCGCACCTGCTTGGCCGCGGTGCGGATCACTCCCCCGCCGGAGGTGATGGCGTAGAGCTCGTCGTCGTCGTCGACGATGAGCGCCCCGACCAGGGTGCCACGGCGCTTGTCGTACTGAATCGTCAGCACGCCCTTGCCGCCACGGCCCTGGACCGGGTAGTCCTCCATGGCGGTGCGCTTCGAGTACCCACCCGAAGTCGCGACCAGGAGGTAGGTGCCGTCGCGCACGACGTTCAGCGACAGCAGTTCGTCGTCGCCGTTGAAGCGCATGCCCTGCACGCCGGAGGTGGCGCGGCCCATCGGCCGCAGCGCCTCGTCGGTGGCGGAGAAGCGGATCGACTGACCCTGCGCCGACACCAGCAGCAGATCGTCCTCCGAGGAGGCGAGCACGGCGCCGACCAGCTCGTCCTCGCCGCGCAGGTTCACCGCGACGATGCCGCCGCTGCGGTTGGAGTCGAAGTCGGTCAGCTTCGACTTCTTGACCAGGCCGTTTCGGGTGGCGAGCACCAGGTACGGCGCGTCCTCGTAGGTCTTGATCTGGATGATCTGGGCGATCCGCTCGTCCGGCTGGAAGGCCAGCAGGTTCGCCACGTGCTGGCCGCGTGCGGTGCGGCTGGCCTCGGGCAGCTCGTAGGCCTTTGCCCGGTACACCCGGCCCTTCGTGGTGAAGAACAGGATCCAGTCGTGGGTCGAGCTGACGAAGAAGTGCTTGACGATGTCGTCCTGCTTGAGCCCGGCGCCCTGGACGCCCTTGCCGCCGCGCTTCTGCGACCGGTAGAGGTCGGTCTTGGTGCGCTTGGCGTACCCGGTCTCGGTGATGGTGACCACCACGTCCTCGCGGGCGATCAGGTCCTCGTCCGCGACGTCACCGTCGGCCGCGATGATGCGGGTGCGCCGGTCGTCGCCGTACTTGTCGACGATCTCCTTGAGCTCGTCGCGCACGATCGCACGCTGACGCTCCGGCTTGGCCAGGATGTCCTCGTAGTCCGCGATCTCGCGCTCGATCTCGGCGAGTTCGTCGATGATCTTCTGACGCTCGAGGGCCGCGAGGCGGCGCAGCTGCATCGCGAGGATGGCATCGGCCTGGATCTCGTCGACGGTGAGCAGCTCGATCAGTCCGGCCCTGGCGATGTCGACGGTCTGCGACGCCCGGATGAGCGCGATGACCTCGTCGAGCGCGTCGAGCGCCTTGACCAGACCGCGCAAGATGTGGGCCCGCTCCTCGGCCTTGCGCAGCAGGTACCTGGTGCGCCGGACGATCACTTCGAGCTGGTGCGTGGTGTAGAGGCGGATCATCTGATCCAGCCGCAGGGTGCGCGGCACCCCGTCGACGATGGAGAGCATGTTGCAGCCGAAGCTGGTCTGCAGCTGGGTGTGCTTGTAGAGGTTGTTCAGCACGACCTTCGCCACCGCGTCACGCTTGACGGTGACGACGATCCGCATGCCGACGCGGTCCGATGACTCGTCGTGGATGTCGGAGATGCCTGCGATCTTCGCGTCCCGCACCTGCTCGGCGATCGAGGTGATCAGGTTGTCCGGATTCACCTGGTAGGGCAGCTCGGTGATCACGATCGTGGTGCGCCCCTTGGCGTCCTCCTCGATCTCCACCACGCCGCGCATCCGGACCGAGCCGCGGCCGGTGTGGTACGCGTCGCTGATGCCCTGGGTGCCGACGATCAGGCCCGCGGTCGGGAAGTCCGGTCCCTTGATCCGCTCCATCACCGCCGCCAGGGTGGCTTCCTCGTCGGCCTCGTGGTTCTCGAGCGCCCAGTAGATGGCCTCCGCGACCTCGCGCAGGTTGTGCGGCGGGATGTTGGTGGCCATACCGACGGCGATGCCACCGGAGCCATTGATCAACAGGTTGGGGATACGGCTGGGGAGAACCGTCGGCTCTTGCGTCTTGCCGTCGTAGTTCGGCGCGAAATCGACGGTATCGTGGTCGATTTCGCGGAGCATCTCCATCGCGAGCGGCGTGAGCCTGCACTCGGTGTAACGCATCGCGGCCGCGCCGTCGTTACCCCGGGAGCCGAAGTTGCCCTGGCCGTCGACGAGCGGGTAGCGCAGCGACCACGGCTGGGCCATGCGGACCAGGGTGTCGTAGATCGAGGTGTCGCCGTGCGGGTGGTAGTTACCCATCGTGTCGGCGACCGGTCGCGCGGATTTCACGTAGCCGCGGTCCGGGCGGTACCCGTTGTCGTACATCGCATAGAGAACGCGGCGGTGCACGGGCTTGAGGCCGTCGCGCACGTCCGGCAGGGCACGGCCCACGATCACGCTCATCGCGTAATCGATGTAGCTGCTCTGCATCTCTTGCTGAATGTCGACGGGCTCGATGCGGTCGTGCCCCGTCCCCTCAGGCGGCAACGTGGTGTCGGTCATGAGCTCCTCTTCTACTCGGCTTCGCGTCTCCTCGCGGACTGGCCGCCTCGCAGGATGTCGCGCAACCACCCGAGTCTATAGGTGCAGGTCAGCTAGACCCGGCATCACTCGCGGATTGTCGGCAGTTACCACGGGGAACACACCGCGACGGCGCTCGAGTCCGCAGGTCGATCCGTCGATCACCGGGGTCGTCCGGAGCCGGAACCGGCCCCCCGTCAACGACGGGGGGCCGGGACAGGCACCGCGCGTCGCGGCGCCACCGAACAGGAGGAGACGAGTGTTACGCGACCGGCTGACCCAGCCGGCGCAGCGCGTACTCGGTGATCGCGACCAATCCACCCTTGGCCGACTCCCTATCGCGGGCGTCGATGGACATGATCGGCACATCGGCCGGCACCGCGAGCGCCTGCCGGATGTCCTCGAGCGGGTACCGCGGCGCGTCGTCGAACTCGTTCACCGCCACCAGGAACGGCAGCTTGCGGGCCTCGAAGAAGTCGACGGCGGCAAAGCTCTCGTCGAGCCTGCGGGTGTCGATCAGCACGATCGCGCCGATGGCGCCGCGAATCAGGTCGTCCCACATGAACCAGAACCGGTGCTGTCCCGGCGTCCCGAACAGGTACAGGACCAGGTCGTCGGCCAGGCTGATGCGGCCGAAGTCCATCGCGACCGTCGTGGTGGCCTTCTGCGGGATCCCGGCGAGGCTGTCGACGCCATCGGAGGCGTTCGTCACCAGTGCCTCGGTCCGGAGCGGCACGATCTCGGAGACGGCCCCGACCAGGGTTGTCTTGCCCACGCCGAATCCGCCGGCGATCACGATCTTTGTCGAGGTCACCCGGTTCTGCTGGGCGCTAGATTTGGCGAAGTCCACCGAGGACCCTTTCGATAAGTTCCCGACGCTCGCTGTCGCTCGCGTCTTCTTGCAGCGTGGCCAGGATTCGCAGGTGGCCGGCCTCGACGAGGTCCGCCACCAGCACGCGCGCGACCCCGATGGGGACGCCGACCCGAGCGGCGATCTCCGCGAGCGAGGGCGATTGCGCGCACAACGCGACGATGGTCGCCTCGATGTCGCCCAGGTCCCAGTTCCGGTTCTCCTGATCGGGAAGGACCTGGATCAGCGCCTCCAGCGCCAGCTCCACCGCGGGTTTCGTGCGCCCTGATGTGAGGGAGTACGGCCGGACCAGGCTGGGCCCGGTCTCCGTCTCTGCGTTGTGCTGCTCGTCCATGGCTACCTCGGAATCAGGTCGCGATACCGGCTCGCGGCGTCGCCTGCACGGAGGCGCCGACGCGATCGACCAGTAGTGCCATCTCGTACCCGACCTGGCCGATGTCGCAGCCCGACGAGGTGAGCGCGGCGAGGTGCGAGCCGTCGCCGACGCTCATCAGCAGCAGGTACCCGTGCTGCATCTCGACGACGGACTGGAGGACGCCGCCGCCTTCGAACAGTCGGGAGACCCCGGCCGACAGGCTCGCCAGCCCCGAGGTGACCGCAGCCAGCTGCTCGGCGCGGTCCAGCGGCAGGTGCGCACTTCCCGCCATGAGCAGGCCGTCGGCCGACACCAGCACGGCGTGCGAGACGCCCGGCACCTCACGCGCGAAGTTCGAAACCAACCAGTCGAGCGAGTAGCCGCCCGCGGATCCCTGATCCGAGTTGAGCGCGGATCCCTGATCCATGTTCATCTGTCTCCTTAGATGCTGTTGCGTTCGGCATGGCTGGCCGCACGACCGTCGCGGATGCCCTGTTGGTGGCGGCTGAGCTTCTCGCGGATGGCCTCCGGGTCGCGCAGCTTGGCAGTGGTGATCTTGTCAGCTCCGTCAACGCCGCCAGGAACCAACTGGTGTCCCGGCTGCCGCTGCGGGAGTCCGGACTCGGTGCGGGCCTCCACCAGGGGGGTGATGGCGCGCTCCGCGGCGCTCCAGCCCTCGTCCGCGGCGGAGGTCCAGTTCTTGTTGACCTCCCCCTCTGCCGGCGCCGTCAACCAGTCCGAGACGATGCCGGTCGAGACCATGCCGCTGAAGATCGGCGTGGTCTCCTGCGGGTGCAGGATCGGGCGCAGCGGCTCGACGTTGGCGCGCGGCTGGAAGAACGACGCGGTCTTCTGCGAGTTCACGCGGTAGCGGTGCTGCGTGCTGCCTGCGGGCTCCGCGCTCTCCGCCCTCGCGGCCGGCGCCGCAGGTGCGGTCGGCGCCGCAGGTGCGGCCGGCGCCGATTCGACAGGCGGCGCGGCCCGAACCGGAGTGCTCACCTCGGGATTGACCGGGGGCAGTCCGGTCGTCGCACCCGGGGTGCGCTGCGGCAGACCGCTTGCCCCCGGGGTGCGCTGCGGGAGACCGGCGGGCGGGGCCAGCGGACTCGGCTGCGGCGACGGGCTCGGCACGGACTGGCTGGGCTGAGCCAGACCCTCCGGAGCGGCCGGGGTGCGCTGCGGCAGAACCCCGAACATCGCCGGGGTGCGCCGGGGCGGATCGTTCGGCTCGGCCGGGGTGCGCTGCGGCAGACCGTTCGGCTCGGCCGGGGTGCGCTGCGGCAGACCGTTCGGCGCCGCCTGGGTGCGCTCCGGCAGACCGATCGGACCCGTGGTCAGCGGTCCGGGGCCCACGGTGACGGTGACCGGGACCGCGGGTTCCGCGACGACGGCCTGTTCCCCAGTGACGGGGTAGCCGTCGGAATCGACCCTGCCCTGCGGGCCCGTCATCCCCATCGTCATCGACGAGACGAGGGCGGAGTGCGGGATGTGCACACTCACCGTCACGCCCTGATTGCGGGCGGTCTCGAAGGTCGGCCGCATCCGCACGGTCAGCCCGTGCTGTTCCGCGAGGCGGCTGGCCACGAACAGACCCATGTGGCGGGCCGTTTCGGGGCTCACCTCGCCACCCGAGGCGAGGCGGTCGTTGATGACCGCCATCTCCGCGGCGGGGATGCCGATGCCGCGGTCCGTGATCTCGAGCAGGAGCCCGCCATCGACGGCACGCGAGAAGTTGAAGGTCACCTTGCTGTCCGGCGGGGAGGCCCGCAGCGAGTTGTCCAGCAGCTCGGCGAGCAGGTGCACGATGTCGGTGGCGACGGCGCCGCTGATGGCACCCTGCGGCGTGGCCTTGACCTCGACGCGCTGGTAGTCCTCGACCTCGGACATCGCGGCGCGCACGACGTCACCGACCTGGACCGGGGCGGAATGGCCGCGGCGGGTCCTGGTGCCCGACAGGATCAGCAGGTTCTCGCCGTTCCTGCGCATGCGGGCGGCGAGGTGGTCGAGCCGGAACAGACTCTCGAGTCGCTTGGGGTCCTTCTCCTCGAACTCCAGGTTCTCGATGAGTCCGAGCTGCTGGTCGACGAGGGACTTGCTTCGCCGCGCCAGCGTCTCGAACATGTCGCCGATCCGCAGACGCAGGTGCGCCTGCTCACCGGCGAGACGCAGGGCCTGGCCGTGGATGTCGTCGACGGCGCGCGCGAGCTGTCCGATCTCCTCGGTGGTCTGCACGGGCACGGGGTCGAACTCCATGACCCCGGAGTCGTCGCCGTCCTTGATGCGATCGATCGCGTCGGGCAGATCGTGGTTCGCCACCTGGAGCGCGCCGCGGCGCAGCCTGCGAATGGGGTTGATCAGCGACCGGGCCACCAACAGGCCGAGCACCGTCGCCGCGATCAGCGTGCCGAGGACGACGAGCGAGTCGCGGATCGCGGCGCTGGTGGTTTCCTTCTCGCGCTCGGCGACCGTGGACGCGATCGTGTGGGTGGATTCCTCGAGCAGCGTGCCGTAGAGCTTGACGCTCTCGAGCATCGAGGCACGGAGCTCGAGCAGCGGCAGCGCGCCACCCACCGCCCCGTCGATGATGGCCACTCGGGCGCGGTTGCGATCGCGCAGTTCCTGGATCTGCGCGTCGGACTGCGGGTACGACCGGGCGAGGACGTCGATCATCGCGCGCTCCGCGCCCGCCGCCGAGTACAGGGCGTTCAGGGAGGCGTTCGGGTTCTTGAGCACTTCGAGTGCCGCGGTGACCTGGTCGGCGAGGCGACGCTGCGATGCCCAGACGCCGACGAGACGGTCGTGCGCGTTGAGGACCTCGGCATCGTCGATGGGGAGGATGATCTCGTCGACGATGTCGGTCATGTCCGCACGGATGGCGGCGGTCTTGGCGGAGAGCTCGGGGTCGGCGACGCCGTTGTTGACGTCATCGCGGATCTTCTCGATCCCGACGAGCGCGTTCCGCAACTTCTCCGCGACGTCGTCGGGGAAGGCCGGGTTGAAGGTGGCGGCCTTGGCCGCGACGATCGCCTTCTCCATCGCGACGATGTCCTCGTTGGTGACCGTCTTCGTCGCGTAACCGGCGGACACCGTGCCGAAGATGGTGCCGAGGTCGACGATCTCGGGGATGTCCGCGACCTGTTTTGCCTGGTTGCGGAACTCGATCGCCTGGCTGACCTCGTTCTGAACCCGAAGTCCACCGAGCACGACGGCAACGGTGAGCGGGACCGCGAGCACCGCGGCGACCTTCCACCGCAGGCCCCAGCCCTCGAGGTTCCACGGCCTGTTCGGCGGCGGCGTCTCAGTGTTCATGTTGCAAACTCACTTTCCTCCCAGGTGCGGCACGACGGCCTGCATTCGTGCCGTACTCCCGATCGCGGAAAGCGAGTTCGCCGGGGTACGAGTCGAGACAGACGCCTAGGCGGTACAGAAGTGTAGATGCCCAAGCGTTACACGTCGACATTTGAATGTTCCCAAGAAGTTATCGTTTCGTTATACAGGTAGTTGAAGCCGAGAAAATAGCGACGTAACCGGCATCACCGGCACCACTGGCACCAGGACGCAATCAGCCGGGCCAGGCATTGTGACTCAGATCACAATACGCCGACCCGGCTGATGGGATGAATCAGACGTCCAGGAAACGGACATCCTTCGCATTGCGGGTGATGAAGCTGCGTCGGGCCTCGACGTCCTCGCCCATCAGGACGCTGAACAACTCGTCGGCTGCGGCGGCGTCGTCGAGCGTCACCAGGCGGAGTACCCGGACGCTCGGGTCCATCGTGGTCTCCCACAGTTCCTTGGCGTTCATCTCGCCGAGGCCCTTGTAGCGCTGGATACCGTCGTCCTTGTTGATCTTCTTGCCCGCCTGCAGGCCGGCCTCGAGCAGACCGTCGCGCTCACGGTCGGAGTACGCGAACTCCGGCTCCGACCTCTGCCACTTGAGCTTGTACAGCGGCGGCTGCGCGAGGTAGACGTGACCGTGCTCGATCAGCGGCCGCATGAAGCGGAACAGCAGCGTCATCAGCAGCGTCGAGATGTGCTGGCCGTCGACGTCGGCGTCGGCCATCAGCACGATCTTGTGGTACCGCAGCTTCGCGATGTCGAACTCGTCGTGGATGCCGGTGCCGAACGCGGTGATGATCGACTGGACCTCGTTGTTCTTGAGGACGCGGTCGATGCGGGCCTTCTCGACGTTGATGATCTTGCCGCGCAGCGGGAGGATCGCCTGGTACATCGAGTCGCGGCCGGACTTCGCCGAGCCGCCTGCGGAGTCGCCCTCCACGATGTAGATCTCGGACTTGCTCGGGTCGTTGGACCGGCAGTCGGCCAGCTTGCCCGGCAGCCCACCGAGGTCGGTCGCGCTCTTGCGGCGGACCAGCTCGCGGGCCTTGCGGGCCGCGACGCGAGCCTGCGCCGAGGAGACCGCCTTGGTGACGATCGTCTTGGCGTCGGCCGGATTCGACTCGAACCAGTGCGAGAGGTGTTCGTTGCATGCCTTCTGCACGAAGGACTTGACCTCGGTGTTGCCGAGCTTGGTCTTGGTCTGGCCCTCGAACTGGGGTTCGCCGACCTTGACGCTGACGATCGCGGCGAGGCCCTCGCGGATGTCGTCGCCGGTGAGGTTGCCGTCCTTCTCCTTGAGGAGCTTCTTGTCCTTCGCGTACTTGTTCACCACCGTGGTCAGGGCCGCGCGGAAGCCCTCCTCGTGGGTGCCGCCCTCGTGGGTGTTGATGGTGTTGGCGAAGGTGTGCACGGACTCCGAGTAGCCGGAGTTCCACTGCATCGCGACCTCGAGCTCGTGGCCGGTGCCCTTCGCGGTGAAGCCGACGACCGAATTGTGGATCGACTGCTTGGTGCGGTTGATGTGCCGGACGTAGTCCTCGAGGCCGCCCGGGTAGTGGTAGGTCCTGGTGCGGACGGACTGGACCTCGGGCGCCTTGGGCGCGTCGGCGTCATACTCGGCCTCGGCCGCGACCTCCTCGTCGGTGATCCGCTCGTCGGTCAGGGTGATGGTCAGGCCCTTGTTGAGGAACGCCATCTCCTGCAGCCGGCGGGCCACGGTCTCCGCGTTGTAAGTGGTGGTCTCGAAGATGTCCGGGTCCGCCCAGAACCGGACGGTGGTGCCGGTTCGCTTGGTCGGCTCGCCCTTGACCAGCTCACCGGGGACCGCCTTGGTGTAGGTCTGGTTCCAGTGGTAGCCGTCGTTGTCGATCTCGACCTCGACCTTGGTCGACAGCGCGTTCACGACGGAGATGCCGACGCCGTGCAGGCCACCGGAGACGGCGTACGCGTCGGAATCGAACTTGCCGCCCGCGTGCAGCTGGGTCATGACGACCTCGACGGTGGGGACGCCGGAGGCATGCATGCCGGTCGGGATGCCGCGGCCGTCGTCGACGACCTCGATCCCGCCGTCGGCGAGCATCGTGACCGCGACGATGGTGGCGTGGCCTGCCATCGCCTCGTCTACCGAGTTGTCGACGACCTCCCAGATCAGGTGGTGCAGGCCCCGCTCACCGGTGGAGCCGATGTACATGCCTGGGCGCTTGCGCACCGCCTCGAGACCCTCGAGAACGGTGATGGAGGAGGCGCCGTAGTCCTTGTTGGGAGTGCTCTTGTCTGATTTCTGGGCAGCCACGGGCGGGTTGCACTCCTTCTCGTCTCCAAGGCGGTCGCGGCCTGTCGAGCGTCGACCGCGTGGTACCCGGCCATCTTACTGTTACGTGCGTGGCCGGGGCCGCCAATGACACCCCTGACGGCCCCGTGAGCGCATTTTCGACCTCCCCGGTAGGTCGAAAGCTGGGTGGACTCCGTCAGGAGATGGCGGCGGACTCCTCGCTCTCGCCTCGGCCGATCACCGACATCACGAAGTCGGTGGTGAGCCGAGCGAGGTCCTCCGGGTGCGAGATCGGCGACCAGTGGCCCGACGGTATCTCCCGTCGCCGCAGGTCGCTGACCCATTCCTCGGTGTCCTCGTATCCGACCGGGCGCACGGCCTTGTCGCGCAGGCCGAGGATCAGCTGCACAGGGACGTCGGTGCGGCGCACCGCGGGGTTGCCCAGCTTGGCCCGGATGTTCGCCCGGTACAGCTTGAGACCATTGATCATGTCCGCGCGCAGGGTCGGCGCCGAGTGCACCATCTTCGGATCCTGCCCCTCGAAGAAGCGCAGGAATTGCGGCCAGATCCGGTCCATGCCGAGCCGGAAGGGCAGCGGTCCGAGCACCGGTGTCTGGAAGAGCACCGTGTACGCCGAGGCAACCGCCTGGGTGAGCCGCTTCCACACCTTGCCGGGGGTCGGGGCGACGAACCCTCGCCGGGTCCAGGTCCCGAGGTGGTCGAGATTCGGTCCGGACACCGAGGTGAACGAGGCGATGCGACGCCCGGCGTCCGGCTCGCACACCGCCTCCCACGCCTCCACCGATCCCCAGTCGTGCGCCAGCACGTGCACCGGCTCCCCCGGGCTGACCGCATCGATCACCGCGAACAGGTCCTGGGCGAGCAGCGCCAGCCGGTAGTCCGCGACCGCCGTCGGCACCGTGGACTGCCCCGCGCCGCGGCTGTCGTACCTGATCACCCGGAACTTGTCGGCGACAAGGGGGACGACCCGATCCCAGAGCTGGTGGGTGTCAGGCCAGCCGTGCACCAGCACCAGTGTCGGGCCAGTCGGGTTGCCCTGCTCGAACACCGCCAGCTCGACCGAGCCGCTGCGGACGGTACGGGCAACCGCCGGTCTGGTCGAGTGAGAGTCGTTGGCACTGTTGGTCATTGGCTAGTCCTTACCGTCAGATATCGAGAACCAGGCGCTCGGACCCGGTCGATCGGGACACGCAGATCAGCATCGAATCCTCGCGCTCCTCGTCGGTCAGACGGGTCTCGCGATGGTCCGGTTCGCCCGAGATGACCCGGACCTTGCAGGTGCCACAGAATCCCTGCTGGCACGAGTACCCGACACCGGGCAGCCGCTCCTTGATCACCGACAGGGCGGACTCGTCGGCGGGCACGGTGAGCACCTCGCCCGTGCTCGCGAGCTGGACCTCAAACTCGGTTCCGTCGAGAACAGCTGGTGCACCGAATCTTTCGAAGTGCAGCGCGGTGGCCGCGGTGGCCGGGAAGTTCTCCCGCACCAGATCCAGCATCGGGTTCGGTCCGCAGCAGTAGACGGCACCGCCTGCCGCCGCCCGGCCGAGCAGGTCGTCGGCGGTCGGGATTCCGAACTCGTCATCCGGACGAACGAAAACCCTGTCCTGTTCCCAGGTTTCGATCTCGTCCAGGAACGGCATGGACTCACGGGAGCGACCGGAGTAGACGAACTGCCAGTCCATCCCGGCCGCGCGGGCGGCCCGCACCATCGCGAGGATCGGGGTGATACCGATGCCGCCGGCGACGAACAACGCGCTGCCGTGCCCCACGAACGGGAATCCGTTGCGGGGTCCACGGACGGTGACCGTCGTGCCAGGGGCCAGTCCGTGCATCTCGACCGATCCGCCGCCGCCATCCGGAATGGACCGCACCGCGATCCGGTAGTGGGTCCGGTCGGCCGGGTCCCCACACAGCGAGTACTGCCGCCTGCGTCCCGACGGAAGGTGGAAGTCGAGGTGGCAGCCGGGCTGCCAGGCCGGCAGCTCGCCGCCGTCCGGGGCACCGAAGGTGAGCGCGGCGACGTTCTCGTCCTGGGCCACGATCGTGCGGTCGGTCACCACGAGGGTCATCGCGGAGTCCGGGTTGTGACCCGCGTGCCCCGGGTCATAGTCATGGCGGGCGACCGCGCCGACATACCGGTCCGCGAACGCCTCGAGCGCGGTCATCACCCGGTCTCGGCGAGGACGGCCGCGCAGATCAGCGGGGACCGCGGGTCGGGACTCTCCCGGTCGACGAATCATGGTTGGCAGCATCGATTCTCGTGTCCTGATGTGGGGGGTCAGCGGAGCGCGGCCTGTGCGGCGGGCGACGACGCGAGGTACGCCGCGGCCTGCGCGGTGGACCCCTCGCGGGAGGGATGGTAGTCCCGGCGGAAGTACCGGCTCATCCGCCTGACCAGGTCGGTCGACGTCGGCAGGACGCCCCTGCGGCCTGCGGCCCTGAAGTCCGACAGGCGCGGCCGGCGCCGGGCAGGCGCCCAGTGCGCGAGCTCGGGATCGTTGGCCATGAGAAAGCGGGTGCCGCGGACCCACAGGTACACCAGGACGGGGGTCGCCACCAGCTGGGTACGCAATCGGCGGCTTTCCCTCTTGTCGAAGTACCGCATCACGTCGTAGGCCACCGAGCGGTGTTCGACCTCCTCGGAACCGTGCCAGCGCAGCAGATCCAGCATCGTCGGGTGCACGCCGGCGGTGTCGAGCGCCCGGGCGTTGAGTACCCAGTCTCCGAGGAACGCCGTGACGTGCTCGATCGCCGCGATCAGCGCGAGGCGTTCGACAAGGTAGTTCTCCCTGCGTCCGGCGGTGAGCGGGCGGGGCCCGAGCAGCGTGGTGAACAGCCAGTTCATCTGATCGGTGTACGGGGTGGTGTCCAGCCCCTTCGCCGCGAGGTGCCCGAGTACGCCGGAGTGCGCGTGCGAGTGCATCGCCTCCTGGCCGATGAAGCCCGCGACGTCGTCGCGCAACTTCTCGTCCTCGATGAGGGGGAGCGCCTCCTTGAAGGTCTCGACGAACCAGTCCTCCCCCGCAGGCAGCAGGATGTGCATCACGTTGAAGACGTGGGTGGTGAACGGATCGCCCTCGACCCAGTGCATCGGCAGGTCGGACCAGTCGAATTCCACGTCGCGGGCCTGCAACAGGATGTGGTCCGGCTCGGCGACGGCGGTGGGATGCGCGCTCTCGATGGACATCGGAATCTCCTCCGGCACCCAATACCGGGATGCCTGTGACACGGCTCATTCACTGTATGGCGAAGTAACCGTAACACGGAGTTATACGTACATCTAGGGGTCGATCAGCCGTAGGTGTCCCTCGGCCCGCGGCCCTTGATGTGCCGCTCCCCCTTGCGCCAGCTCGGAGCGGTCGGGCCGGTGATCCGCAGGCTCGTCACGATCCCGTCGCCGACCGCCGCCGCGATCTTCGCCAGGATCTGGGACTGCAGCATCCGCAGCTGGGTGGCCCAGGCCGTCGACTCGGCGGAAATGCTCAGGACACCCTCGCGCAGCGCGACCGGTTCGGCATGCGCCGAGATGTCCTCACCGACGACCTGCGGCCAACGGCCGAGAACCGTGCCCTCGGCCACCCGCGGCGACCAGCCCCGGTTCTTCGCGACCAAGCCCGTCAACGCCCCGAACGGCTGCGGATCGCGTCCGTCCGGGCCCGCGCCCGACCAGCCCCGTCGCCCGGTGCCGGCACGCAGTCGCGGCTTCGGCGACGACCTGCCCTGTCCGACGGACTTCCCGCTCGCCTTCGCGGCCGCGCGCGCCTCCTCGAGCGCCCGTCGGGCGAGGTCGATTCCGCGCAGCTCGGGCACCGGTTCGGCGCTCGTGGGCTGCGCCGGTTCCGGCCCCGCACCCCCGGCCGGGGTCGACTCGTCTGTCATCCGTGCTCGCTTCCGTTCGTCCGTCGATGATAGGGCGAGGCTCAGACGACTCGTGAGATTCTCCCGGCCGCGGTGCTGACCGCCTCGATGCCGAAGCGCCGGGCATCCAGTTCCGCCGGCACGTCCTCCGCGACGGCCGCGGTGATGAGCACCTGTTCCGCGTCCGCCGCCACGGCGGCCAGCGCGGTCCTCCTGGTGCGGTCGAGCTCGGCGAAGACGTCGTCGAGCATCAACACCGGATCGGCGCCGTCGGCGCGCAACAACGCGAACGCCGCGAGCCGCAGGGACAGCGCGAACGACCAGGACTCGCCGTGACTGGCGAAGCCCTTGGCCGGCTGATCGCCGAGATGGAGCTCGAGGTCGTCGCGGTGCGGTCCGACCAGGCACACCCCGCGCTCGATCTCGCGCTGTCTCGACACGGCCAGCTCGTTGAGGAAGCTCGCCTCGAGCAACTCGACGTCGTCCCGGATCCAGGAGTGGTCCGGATCGACGAGCTCCGGGGGCATCGAGTCGCCGAGGCTGCTGCGGTACCGGATCGAGGCAGGCCGGGACTCCGGGGCGATGTCGCGGTACGAGCTCGCGACGTGCGGGCCGAGCTCGGCGACCAACCGCAACCGGCCTGCCAGCAGTTCCGCCCCGTGCGCAGCGAGATGCCCGTCCCAAACATCAAGGGTGGCAAGGGCACTCGCTCCGTCGGTCGATCGGGTACCGCGCCGCAGCGCGCCGCCCGCGGTCTTGAGCAGGGCGGATCGCTGCCGTAGCACCTTCTCGTAGTCCGCCTTGACGGCGGCCATCCGCGGCAACCGGGAGCAGAGCAGTTCGTCGAGGTAGCGGCGCCGATCCCCGGGGTCACCCCGCACCATCGACAGGTCCTCGGGTGCGAACAGCACGCTCCGCAGGACGCCGAGGATCTCGCGCGGGCGCCGCAGCGGCGACCCGTTCATGCGCGCGCGGTTGGCCCGGCCGTCGTTGATCTCGAGATCGATCGCCAGCTCGCGTCCGTCGTTGACGACCACCGCACCGATCTGCGCCTGGGTCGCTCCCGCCCGGATGAGCGGAGCGTCGGTGGAGACGCGGTGCGAGGACAGCGCGGACAGGTAGCCGAGCGCCTCGAGCAGGTTGGTCTTGCCGTGCCCGTTCGGCCCGACGAACAGGGTGACCCCGGGTCCGGGTTCGAGGGCGATGGCGTCCCAGGAACGGAAATCCCGGAGCGTGAACTTACGAACGAACACCTATCCGGATTCCGACACCCGCTGCACCGCGTGACCACCGAACTGGTTGCGCAGCGCCGAGACGGCCTTCATCGCGGGCGAGTCGGACTGCCTGGAGGCGAACCGGGCGAACAGCGCGGCGGAGATCACCGGCGCAGGCACGGCGTGGTTGATCGCTTCCTCGACGGTCCAGCGGCCTTCGCCGGAATCCTCTGTGTAACCGGAGATTTCGGCAAAATTGGGGTCCTCGTCCAGCGCCTTGACCAGGAGGTCGAGCAACCAGGAACGGACGACGGTGCCCTTGGTCCAGGCGCGCAGGACGCCGTGCACGTCGGTGACCAGGTCCTCGGCCTCGAGCAGTTCGAAGCCCTCGGCATAGGCGTGCATCAGGCCGTATTCGATGCCGTTGTGGATCATCTTCGAGTAGTGCCCGGCGCCGACCGGTCCGGCGTGCACGAATCCGTCGGCCCGCTCACCCTCGGGACGGAGGGCATCGAAGATCGGCATCACCCGGGCGACGTTCTCGTCCGAGCCGCCGACCATCAGGCCGTATCCGTTCTCCAGACCCCAAATGCCGCCGGACACACCACAATCGAGGAACCCGATGCCGTGTTCGGCCAGCAGGTCGGCATGGATCTTGTCCTCGGTGAAGCGGGAATTGCCGCCGTCGATCACCAGATCGCCCTCGTCGAGGACGGTGGCGAGCTCGGTGATGGTCTCGCGGGTCACCGTGCCGGAGGGAACCATCACCCAGACCACCCGGGGTGCCTGCAGCGCGCCGGCCAGTGCGGCCAACGAGTCGACGTCGGTCACCTCGGGACGGGGGTCGTAGCCGATCACCTCGTGGTCGTGTGCACGAAGTCGATCGCGCATGTTGAAACCCATCTTGCCCAGACCGACCAGTCCCAGCTGCATTGTTCGGTGTCCCTTCACTCGCGGTCGGTGCTGCTGCGGCGGCCTTCCCAGCGTCAGCCGGGCAGGCGGACGGGCATCAGCAGGTAGGTGTAATCGGTTTCGGGCGCCGCGAAGGTTCCGGACTCGCCCGGCACCGGCTCCTCCTCGGGGGCCGGTCGCAGCACGGCGGGCCTGCTGGGGGTGGTGAACCCGAACGAGACCCGCTCGGTGTGCAGCGAACCGAGACCGTCGATCAGGTATCCGGGGTTGAACGCGATGGTGAGGGCTTCGCCCTGGAACTGCGCCTCGAGCGCCTCCTCTGCGCGGCCTGCATCATCGCCACCGGCGGCGAGCAGCAGCCCGTCCGCGGAGAACTGCATCCGGACCTGGGCCCCACGTTCGGCGACGAGGGACACACGCTTGATCGCCTCGACCAGCGGCGTCACCTCGACGGTGGCGATGGCGGTGTGCTCCGTCGGCAGCAGCTGACGGAACTTCGGGAACTCGGCGTCGAGCAGCCGGGTGGTGGTGCGCCTGCCTTCGCCGACGATGCCGAGCAGACCCTCGGATCCGACCGACGAACCGACGCCGAATGCCAGCTCGACGGGTGAACTAGAGACCCCGCCAAGGGTTTTCGCGGATTCGGAGAGGGTCTTGGCCGGAATCAGCACGGCCGCGGAGGTGTCCGGGTTTGCCGGGGTCCACTCGATTTGCCGGACCGCGAGGCGGAACCTGTCGGTCGCGGCCAGGACCACGTTGGTGCCCTCGATCTCGACCCGGATGCCGGTCAACATCGGCAGGGTGTCGTCCTTGCCCGCGGCGATCGCGACCTGGCTGATGGCCTCGGAGAACACGTCGACCGGCAACGATCCGGTCTGCTGAGGCAGTTCCGGAAGCTGGGGATAGTCCTCGACCGGCATCGTGGGCAGCGAGAACTTTGCGCTACCACAGGAAATCAGAACTCGGGTGCCGTCGACGGTGAGGTCGACCGGCTTGGCAGGCAGCGAGCGGGTGATGTCTGCGAGCAGTTTTCCGGAGACCAGGGACTTTCCCGCGACGGAGACCTCGGCGGAGATCCGGACCTGCGCGGAAACCTCGTAGTCGAAGCCGGAGATGGTCAGTCCCTGGTCGTCGGCCGAGATCAGGACACCACCGAGAACCGGTACCGGCGGCCTGGACGGGAGGCTGCGGGCCACCCATGCGACGGAATCCGCGAAATCCTCCCGAGCGACACGAAACTTCATACTTCCAAGCTCCATCGCTCGGCTGATCCTCTCCGTAGGCATGGACATCTGCGGATGCCAGCAGTGTGACACGGCAGAAGCACACCGTATGCCCTTCGCGGCGAAGTTGAAAGCCGAAAGCGGCGTCGGAACCGGGGTCGGGCGGCGGGTTCGGTCGGGTGTGAGCAGCCGCGGTCCACAGGACCTGTTTTCAAAGAGCGAATTACAAGTAGAGATCAGCAGTAGTAATAGGCACTGTGGATTCTGGGGACGAAGCTTGTAATCCGCTGGTCCGCCGGTGTGGCGCCGTGGGGATCACACCAGGCACGAATCGTGGACAGATCGGGGCTCGCTGTGGATGAGATTTTGTTGTTCACGGCTCGCCCCCGATTCATCCACAGGTTCACGGGGTTGTCCACACCTTTGTCCACAGGTGTGAGTAGTTTTCATGAAGATCACAAAAGTCGGCGAGTCGCGCGCGTGGCGGGTTCGCAGGCACGGCCACAGGAAGGGTCGAGCGCGCCGAGGCGGGTGAATTACCGGTTCTGGTGGAGGCGGTCATTCCGGTGACGACACGGAGTTGCCCAGACGAGACGGATCCGGCGAGATACACGAGATAGAGGTGTGGGGCGTGCGACCCCCTGCGGCGCACGCCCCACCTATAACGATGGTCGTCATCGTGGGGGCGGGGCGCACGCGTAGTGCACTACCTGTTCCGCTGCCGGACTACCTGCGGGCGTCGCGCGGGTAGTCCGGATTCCGACCGCGGCGGTGCCGAGACGGAGACGGGCGTCAGCGCTTGGAACGCTGCTTGATCCGGGCCGTCAGCTCCTGGACCTGGTCGTATACCTTCCGGCGCTCGGTCATCTCCTTGCGGATCTTCTTGTCCGCGTACATCACCGTGGTGTGGTCGCGGCCGAAGGTCTGGCCGATCTTGGGCAGCGAGAGATCGGTCAGTTCGCGGCACAGGTACATCGCGATCTGCCGGGCCTGGGCGAGCGGGCGTGCCTTGCCGGGGCCGCAGAGGTCTTCGATGCTGGTGCTGAAGTACTCGGCCGTCACCGCCATGATGGTCGCCGCGTTGATCTCGAGACTCGTCGAATCCGGCATCAGGTCGCGCAGGACCACCTCGGCCAGGGTCAGGTCGAGCGGCTGGCGGTTCAGTGAGGCGAACGCGGTGACGCGGATCAGCGCGCCCTCGAGTTCGCGGATGTTGCGCTCGATCCGGCTGGCGATCAGCTCCAGGACGTCGTGCGGCACGTCGAGTCGGTCCATCCGCGCCTTCTTGCTGAGGATCGCGATGCGCGTCTCGAGCTCGGGGGGCTGGACATCGGTGATCAGGCCCCACTCGAACCGGGTCCGGAGTCGGTCTTCCAGGGTCGCCAGCTGCTTCGGCGGGCGGTCCGAGGAGACGACGATCTGCTTGTTCGCGTTGTGGAGGGTGTTGAAGGTGTGGAAGAACTCCTCCTGGATACCCTCCTTGCCCTCGATGAACTGGATGTCGTCGACGAGCAGCACGTCGGTCTCGCGGTACCGGCGCTTGAAGGCGACCTTGCGGTCGTCACGGAGGCTGTTGATGAAGTCGTTGGTGAATTCCTCGGTGGAGACGTACTTGACCCGCATCCCGGGGAACAGCCGCTGCGCGTAGTGGCCGGCGGCATGCAGCAGGTGGGTCTTGCCCAGACCCGAGGCGCCCCAGACGAACAGCGGGTTGTAGGCACGGGCGGGCGCCTCCGCGATGGCGACCGCGGCGGCGTGGGCGAACCGGTTCGATGCCCCGATGACGAAGGTGTCGAAGGTGTACTTCGCGTTGAGGCTGTTCCCGCCGGAGGCGGCGGGGGCGTCGGCGGGCGGCTTGGTGAAGTACGACGGCCACGATTCGTTCACGCTGGCGATGGCCTCGCGGTCCTCGTCGAACTCCTCGTAATCCAGCGTCTCGGAATCGGACGTCTCGGACTCGGCCGCGCTCATGCGCCTGCGGCGGAACGTCGGCACGCTCGGGGTGGAGGGCTCGCCGTGCGCCTCCTCGGCGACCGGCGGCGGCGGGGAGGCGGGTGCGGGAACGGCTTCGACCGGGTCGACGGACGGGGGCGCGATGCGGACACCGAGTCCCTCGACGCCCGCGCCGATATGCCGGTTGAGTGCCTGCAGGATCGGTTCGCGCAGGTCGCGCTCGATCGCCTCCTGGACGAACGACGACGGGACCGACAGCAACGCGAATCCCTGCGCCAGGGTCAGCGGGCGCACCAGCGCCAGCATGGCCTTCTGCGCCTTGGTCAGCTGCGGCCCGCCCTCGGGGGGTTCATCCGACGTCAACTCGGTGAGCACATCCACCCAGACCTGTTCCAGGGTGATTGCTTCCTCGGTCAACTCGTCCCTCCCCACATCGATGTGGGAGGGAGACGCACAGGGCTCATCACGATGTTGGCCGAGCTCTCCCACCCTGGGGATAACTTCCCCGCACAGAGATACGAATATGCCACCTGATCTGTAATTCCACACAATTATCCACAGATGTGGATAAAGCACAGGGTTGTGAGTAGCGGACTCTCCTCGCGCGGTTGATCTTGAACTGCAGGTACCTCACCTGCGACGATGACGGCGAGTGGGCGATCGAGCCGTCCGGCCGGGGGTCGGCGTCCGGGACGATTCGCCGATTCGCGGGTGTTAGCTGGCTTACAGGGTCCGACCGTCGTGGTTTCGGTTCGGATGGGTGGGTCGGCGGCACACTCGGCGGTCGAACACAAGCATCCTCGGGAGCGTGGCGTGTCCCCTGGGTGTCCGGGTTTGACCTTGCGTCCGGCGCTGCGTACCCTCGTACAGTCACCCGAAGTCGAGGTGGCGGTTGCCTGCTGGCCATCTCGGTCTGCTGGGTTCCCGCCGGGATTTCGTCGCCGGGGACCACCAATTTTCAGTTACAGATGGCGTCGAACGGCGCCGATTATCTATGAGGAGTGTTCACCGTGGCCAAGGGCAAGCGGACGTTCCAGCCGAACAACCGACGCCGCGCGCGTGTTCACGGCTTCCGTCTCCGTATGCGTACCCGTGCCGGGCGCGCCATCGTTTCCGCGCGTCGCCAAAAGGGCCGCGCTTCCCTCACCGCCTGATCCAGACTTCGGGAGCTCGGGGTGCTACCTGAGCCGCACCGGTTGCGTCGGAAGGCGGACTTCGCGTCCACCGTTCGACGAGGTCAGCGGGCGGCCCGGCGGGATGTGGTTGTTCACGCTCTCGCCGGGGCAGACGCTGACGCGCTGGTGAGTGACCCGGGTCCGCGATTCGGACTGGTGGTAAGCAAGGCTGTCGGGCCGGCGGTGATTCGACATCGAGTCGCACGCCGGCTTCGTCATATCTGTGCGGGCCTGGCGCACGAGATGCCCGAGGGCGTCAACGTGGTGATCCGTGCGCTCCCCGGCGCCGCGACAGCGTCCTCCGCGGACCTGGACCGGCAGCTGAGGTCCGGTCTTCGTAAGCTCAATCTTCTTGTCAGCGTGGGTAATTCGGTATGACCGAAGTTTCTGGTGGCCCCCCGTCCTTGTGGACGGCGGTGCGGCGTGCCCCCGCGCGAACACTCATCTTCGTCATCGAGCTGTATCGCAGCTATGTGTCGCCCCTGCGCCTGCCGACCTGCCGGTTCACCCCCACCTGCAGCGAGTACGCGGTCGACGCCCTGCGCGAGCGCGGAGTCGTGATCGGCCTCGGACTGACCGCGGTGCGCCTTCTCAAATGCGCGCCCTGGCACCCTGGAGGCTGGGATCCCGTTCCGCCGCGCAGGCCCCGTCGTGAGGAAGCCCTTGCGACCGTCGGAGCCGCGCGATCCGGTAGAGATACTGGCAAGCAACCCCACTGTCTGATCGAAGTGGACGAACAGAGGAGTACATAGAGCCGTGCTCGACTTCATCTACTATCCGGTGTCCGGGATCCTGTGGGTCTGGCACAAGGTGTTCGGCGCGATCCCGTTCCTGGGTCCGAACAGCGGCATCACGTGGGCGCTGTCCGTCATGTTCCTCGTGTTCACGCTGCGTGCCATCCTGTACAAGCCCTTCGTCAAGCAGGTGCGCACCACCCGCCAGATGCAGGAACTGCAGCCGCAGATCAAGGCGCTGCAGAAGAAGTACTCCAAGGATCGCCAGCGGATGGCGCTGGAGATGCAGAAGCTGCAGAAGGAACACGGCTTCAACCCGATCATGGGTTGCCTCCCGGTCTTGCTGCAGGCCCCGGTGTTCATCGGTCTGTTCCACGTGCTCCGCTCCTTCAACCGCACCGGTGAGGGCTTCGGTCAGCTAGGCATGTCGGTCGAGGAGAACGCCAACACCGCGAACTACTTCTTCAGCCCGGCCGACGTCCAGTCGTTCCTCGAGGCACGACTGTTCGGCGCTCCGATCTCGGTGGCGATCACCACGCCCCAGGCCCAGCTCGAGACCTTCGGCCAGTACGGCACCGTTCCGACCGTGCTGAACATCGCGGCCGTCGCGATCCCGCTGATGGTCATCGCGTCGATCGCCACGCACTTCAACTCGCGGGCCTCGGTGGCGCGCCAGAGCGAGGCCGCCGCGGCCAACCCGCAGTCCGCGATCATGAACAAGCTTGCGCTGTGGGTCTTCCCGCTCGGCGTGCTCGTCGGTGGTCCGTTCCTGATGATCGCCATCCTGCTGTACTGGGTGGCCAACAACATCTGGACCTACGCGCAGCAGCACCTCGTCTTCCGTCGCATCGATGCGGAGGAAGAGGAGAAGAAGCAGGCCGCGCTCGAACGTCGCGCCGACAATGCGCCGAAGCCCGGTGTGCGACCGGACCAGGCGAAGAAGCGTAAGGCCGCGGCCGAGTCCTCCCCCGTCACGGAGGAGGACAGCGAGGCCGGCGCGGGCGGCGGTTCGGCCGCTGCCCCCGGCCAGGCCCCGAAACCGGGGGCGCGCCCGCAAGGCAATCGCGGCAAGACCACCAAGCCCAAGCGCAAGCGCTGATTCAAGGAAAGTAGACGACGATGGCGAATGATCCGGAAATCGGACAGGACGGGGTAGACGAGGCCGTGTCGGACGTGGTGGTCGAGACCGAGGTCGTGGAGTCGGAGGCAGTCGATGCCGAGGACGAGCTGATCGAGGAGGGCGAGATCGCGGGCGACTACCTCGAGCAGCTGCTCGATGTCCTCGACTTCGATGGCGACATCGATCTCGACGTCGAGGGTGACCGTGCGATGGTCAGCATCGACGGCGGCGACGACCTGTCGAAGCTGGTGGGGCGCAAGGGCGAGGTCCTCGACGCCCTGCAGGAACTGACGCGCCTGGCCGTGCAGCAGGTGACCGGCGAGCGCAGCCGGCTGATGCTGGACATCGCGGGCTGGCGTGCGGGCCGCCGGACCGAGCTCAGCGAGATCGGTGTCGCGGCGGCGAAGCGGGTGCTGGAGTCGGGCGAGCCGGAGTCGCTGGCGCCGATGACTCCGTTCGAGCGCAAGATCGTGCACGACGCGATCGCCAAGATCGACGGCGTCTCGAGCGAGAGCGAGGGCGCCGAGCCCTCGCGCCGCGTGGTCGTTCTCAAGGATTGATCGGGTCCGCATCGATGGATGCGGACGGTAGACGGTGGGCCCCCGCTCTCGAGCGGGGGCCCACCGTCGTTTCCCGGGCCTTTCACGTGCGCGCTGAGCGTTTGAACGCCCTAGG
>NZ_BCXA01000069.1 GCF_001894865.1 Rhodococcus maanshanensis NBRC 100610
GCGTCACGGATAGGAGACGACGAGCATGACACCAGGAATCGGCCTGACCATCGGGACGGTCAACGCCGCCGCCGCGGTCCTAGCCGGCGATGGCACGCCAACGCACACGCTGACGCGCCCAGCCGTACTGTCTGTCGACGCATCCGCGCCCCCGAGGCTGGACGTGCCATCCGATTCCGCCACGGCGGTCACCGGTTTCGCGGCCCGCATCGGCGACCCGGTCCCGATCATCGCAGGCAACGGCCTTCCGTTCTCCGGCCAGGACCTGGTCGCCGCGGCCGCCCGCGGCTTGCTCGCCGCGCTCCACGCGCATGACCCGACATCGGCGTCGGCCCCGGCCGCGCTCACCTATCCGGCAGTGACGTCGGGCCCTGCCGTCGCCGCACTGCGAGAAGCACTCGACGCCGCCGACCTCCCGGACGTAGAACTCGTCCCCGAACCCACCGCCGCGGCCGCCTGGCTCGAGGCGGAAATGGGGCCGCTCGAGGACGAGCTCGTGCTGGTCTATGACCTGGGCGGGTCGAGCCTGGACCTCTGTATGGTCACCGCGGGCCCGGGCGACCGGCGCGCGTCGATCGTCGGCAGGCCGCTCCGCTCAACCGAGTTCGGCGGCAGGCAGTTCGACGAACTGCTCGCTCGGCACGCACTGGCCACTGCCCGCGCCGAGCACGGCCGGCACGATGTCGCCCGGCCGGGCGCGATCCACACCCTCGCGGCCGCACAACGATCGGCCGAGGTCGCCAGGATCGGGCTGTCGTCCGCCACGAACACGGTCCTCGACCTACCCCGACCGGACGGCGGGGAGACAAAAATCAAGGTGAGTCGACCCGAGCTCGAGGCCCTGGTGACCGGCCCATTGATCGCCTCGCTCGATCTGGTCCGCGAATGCCTCCAGTCAGCGAGGGTCGAACCCGCTCAGCTGCGACACGTACTCCTCACCGGCGGCTGCGCCGCGATGCCCCTCTTCGCCGGGCTACTCGCCGACGAACTGCGCATCCCCGTGGTATGCGCGCCCGATCCCGCCACGACCGCCGCACGCGGCGCAGCAATCCTCGCGGCCGCACGACCCCGGACAGCAGTGCCTCCCATGGCGGCCCGGACGTCCGCCGCGGGGCGGTGGGTGCGGCGCACCGCAGTCGCGGGCATCGCCGCGGGCGCGATCCTCGCACTCCCCTTCACCCTGATAGCACCCGAGACAACACTGATTCCCGAGGCGAATACTCCTACCGTAGAGGGGATTCCGATCCCACGACCCACCGCAGGCTCGCTTCCTGGTGTGGACATCTCGACAGCGGAAACCCCGCCCGCCGCCGTGCAGCCCGAGCCGTGGGCCGCGGCACCGGCAGTCGCTGCCGCGCCGGTCACGTACCTACCCACCATCGGCACCGGGCAGCAGGAGGCAACCGTCACCAACGCCGTGTTCGAACCCGACAGCGACCGTGCGCACCAGCGGGAGATCAGCGTCGCCCAGCAACCCACTCCCGCTGCCCCGCCCGCGACGCCGGCTTCCTCCCCCTCGCCTCCCGCATCCCCCACGCCGCCGACCGAACCTGCGCCACCCACCGGTGGCACAGACAGTCCGCAGGCGACACCCGATCCCGAGCCGGCACCCGACGACCCCCAGCCACAGCCACAGCCTGAGCCACTCCCCCCAGAACCAGAGGTGACGCTGCCTACGGGCGGTCCGACCGAGCCCTATCGTTGACGCCACCTTCACGTGCCGGCCCTCAGACGTGGTCGAGCGGGTACTCAGGCCCGATCGCGAGCGACCGGTTGTCTGCGGGCAGGCACCCATATGCGTCTTACACGTCGATTCGGGAACCCATGATCACTGTCCGCTCCCCCGGCAGTCCGAAGTACTCCGCAGCGTCGGCCGTGATGTATGAGGTGGCGATGAACAGGCGCTTGCGCCAGAGTGCCATCGTCGGTGCCGGGCCCTTCTTCAGCTCGATCTTGGACAGGAAGTAGGAGGCGTCGTCGATCGTGATCGGGCCCTCGGTCACCGCGGAGTCGAGCAGGCGCAGCGCGTCCGGGATGTTCGGCGTTTGCATGTACCCGAAGTGCGCGGTCACGTGGATGAGCCCGTCCTCGGCATAGCCGAGAGCATCGACATCCGTCCGTTCCGCGTCCGGTACGCGAGGCACCGGCAGCGTATCGATCGACAAGATCACCACGTGCTGGTGCAGCACACGGTTGTGTTCGACGTTGGCCCGCATCGCCAACGGCGCCGTCTGCTTACCGCGGTTGAGGAACACCGCCGTGCCGGGGACCCGCAACAGCGGCGGCTGATGGTCGCGCAACTGTTCGACGAACGCGGGCAGAGGACCCTCCGCCTGCTCCCGCGCGCGGGTGACGATCGCGCGGCCGCGCTGCCAGGTGGTCATCACCGTGAACGCAGTGAGTCCGATCAGCAGCGGCAGCCACGCCCCGTGCACCAGCTTGGTCAGGTTGGCCGCCAGGAACAGCAGGTCGACCACCAACAAGCAGCCGGCTCCTATTGCGATCACCCAGCGCGGGGTACCCCACTTGATTCGGGCGATGTAGAAGAACAGCAGTGTCGTGATGGTGATTGTCGCGGTCACCGCCATGCCGAACGCGTACGCCAACGCCGCCGAACTGCGGAAGGCGAACACCAGCGTCAACACCGACACCATGAGCACCCAGTTGATCCATGGAACGTAGATCTGACCGATCGTCGACTCGGAGGTGTGCGCCACCCTCAACCGCGGCAGGTAGCCGAGCTGGGCCGCCTGTGACGCCACCGAGTAGGCGCCGGTGATGACCGCCTGGGAGGCGATCACCGTCGCAGCGGTGGCCAGCAGCACCATCGGCCAACGCGCCCAGCCGGGGGCCAGCAGGAAGAACGGGCTGCCAACTGCGCTCTCATCGCCGAGAAGCAACGCACCCTGACCGAAATAGCTCAGGACGCACGCCGGCAGGACGAGCAGCAGCCACCCGCGGGTGATCGCCCGCCGGCCGAAATGCCCCATGTCGGCATACAGCGCCTCTGCACCGGTAACCGCCAGAACGACTGCGGCCAGCGCGAAGAACGCAATCCCGAAATGCCCGAACATGAAGCTCAGTGCGTAGGTCGGCGACAACGCCTTCAGGATTTCCGGATGCCGGGCGATGCCCGCGATGCCACAGGCCCCGATCGACACGAACCACAAGATCATCACCGGTCCGAACAGTCGCCCGACCGCCGCCGTGCCGCGGCGCTGCACGGAGAACAAACACACGATGATCACCGCCGTGATCGGCACGATCCACTCTTCCAACCCCGGCTCGACCACCTTCAGGCCTTCCACGGCGGACAGCACCGAGATCGCCGGTGTGATCATGCTGTCGCCGAAGAACAGCGCGGCGCCGAAGATGCCGAGCCCGGCCAGCACCGCGGTGACGCGACTGCCCCGTGCGCCGCCCAGACGCCGCAGCAACGTGATCAGCGCCATGACACCGCCCTCACCGTCGTTGTCTGCGCGCATCACCAGCAGGACGTAGGTGACCGTGACGATGAGCATCACCGACCAGAAGATCAGCGACACAACGCCGTACACATTGTTCACGCTGATCGGCACCGGGTGCGGATCCTCGGGGTTGAACACGGTTTGGATGGTGTAGATCGGGCTGGTCCCGATGTCGCCGAACACGACGCCGAGCGCGCCGACCACGACCGCGGCCCGCACTGTTTCTCGACTGCCCACTGCACGGATAGCGCGACTGGCTCCAGACTCTGTGCCCACGGCGTGCTCCTCGTCTGCCAATCGAAATCCTATTTGCTCGGAAGGCGTGTCGGCCGCAGAAGCGGAGATCTTCGCCGCAAGTGTCCACAGCAGCCAAGCCCGGCACTCACGCCCAGCGCCGGCCACGAAACCGGGTTACGCAGCAGCGCGGCGCCGGTGTCGCCCCCCCAACCCGGCTCGGCGGCGGATGGGATTCGCAGATGCGGGCCGCGGCGTCACTCCCAGTTCCCATGGCGGATCGGGCTTTCGGTGATTGAATTCCGACCATGCAAATGATCGATACCGGACGAATCCAGCTCGGGGTGGATCGTCGAGGGGATGGCCCACCGGTCATCCTGGTCGGCGGGACAGGGATGCCTCCCATCGCCTGGGAGGTTGCGGGGATGACTGCTGCCCTCGCCGACGGCGGTTTCGATGTCATCGCGTACGCGTCTCGAGGCGTTGCCCCCAGCGATGCTCCGTCAGCCCATTGCACCGTCGCAGACCTGGGCGACGACCTCACTTCCCTCATCGACGCCCTGAGCTTGGATCGACCACCAGCGTTGGTCGGGTACTCCCTGGGCAGCTTCACCATCGAGCACCTGCTGTCGACAAGTCCGCATCGGTTCGCAGCCGGAGTCCTCATCGCAGGTCCTGGACCGACGACAGCGCTACTTCACTCCGTCGTGAACTGCGAAGCCGCGCTGATAGATCGCCTCGGCACACTCCCCGCCGAGGTGATGACGATGCAAACCCTCCTCACCGCGCTGCCACCGACGGCCTTGGCCACGGCAGATCCACTGGTCGACCAGTGGGCAACCATGTCCGCGTATCAGAGTGCCCAGTGGACATCGAGCGACGGCGAGGTGGCCCAAGCGCGTGCATCCCATGCCTGGCTCCGCGATGAGGAGCGCATGGATCGACTCCAACACATCGACGTGCCGGTCCTTGCAGTCGCGTTCGAGTTCGACCCGCTCCTCGGGCCAACCCAAGCGCAATCGGCAGTGGATCAGATTCCGGGCGCCGAACTCTGCGTGATCCCCGAGGCTGGGCATGGTGGCGTGATGACGCATGCTCAGCATGTCGTTCCCCGAGTTGTCGAGTTCCTCGACAAGCACCACAGCTGACCGGCATCGAAACTGTGCCACAGTCTCATTCAGCGCTTCACGCCTTGCTGACGTTCGACTTCGCCCGGCGATGCCGGCGCCGATGATCCGGCGCGAGATCTGGTGGGGTGGCCGGTCACAGTCCGGTTGTCAGGACCACGCGAAATCGCGCCTTGCCGCTGAGGGCGTGGCGGTACGCGGTCGGCGCGTCGGTCAGCGGCACCTGTTCGACCATCGGGCGAATGCCGGTGAGGGCCGCGAAGTCGAGCGTCCGCTCGACGTCACGGGCGGTGCCTGCCGGGTGCCCGTGCACGGAGCGAGACTGGAAGATCAGCTGGAAGGGACTGACCGGAATCGGTGCCGGGACGGCCCCGATGACGATCAGTTCACCGTCCGTGGCGAGGCCGTCGATCGTTGCGGCCATGGCCTCGGAGTTCGCCGCTGTGGCCTGGACGACCCGGGCTCCGCCGAGAAGGCGCAGTTCGGCGGCGACATCCTGCGCGGTGGAGTCGATGTAGTGTCGCGCGCCCAGCTGTGTGGCCAGCGGCTCCTTGTCCGCGCCGCGGGCGATCGCGACGGTGTCGAAACCCATCTTCGCCGCGAACTGGACACCGAGGTGCCCGAGACCGCCGAGGCCGAGGATCGCCACCAGGTCGCCGGGGCGGGCAGAACTCCGGCGCAGCGAGTTGTAGGTGGTGACGCCCGCGCAGGCCATCGGTCCGGCGTCGACGGCGGTGAACTCGTCGGGAATGCGCGCGATCGCGCTGGCGGGCACGACCACGGCGTCGGCGTAACCGCCCGGATAGTGCCAGCCGGGCACCTGCAGGTTCTCGCAGTGCATGAAGTCCCCATCGCGACAGTGGTCGCAGTACAGGCACGCGCCGCCGAACCAGCCGACGGCCACCCGGTCGCCAGGGCGCCAGCGGGCGACGCCATCGCCGACCGTGTCGATGCGGCCGGCGATCTCATGACCGGGGGTCACGGGGTATGTCACGCCGGGAAGGGCATTGGTGACCAATGCGTCGTCGGAGTGGCAGATGCCGCAGGCTTCGACGGTGACCCGCACCTGGCCCGGGCCGGGGTCGGGTATCTCGCGGGTGGTCAGGCTCAGTTCGCCATCGGGTTGGTCCACCTGGACTGATCGGATGCTGGGCATGAGCGTGTCTCCCCTATGACTGGCAGCCGGTGATCAGATGTGGCCCGGCAGTGGCACTCCGGTCGCGACCGTGGCGAGGGAGCGTGGACGATGCGCACGATCGAGCGGCGCACGGTGGCGATCGCACCCGCGCGGTCGCGCCGCAGGCATCCGTGTGTTCGAGCAGAACTCCCATGGTGCAGTCCTGTCGTGGCGGGCCCACCGGCAGACGGCGGCGGACCCTTCGAGGGTAGTGCTGATTCACCCTGTGTGGCGACTGCCCATGTCCTTTGGACCGCTAGCGGTTGTGGACTTTCGACGTTGCGCGGTGCGAGTGTTGATGGCGGACTCACCTCAGTGGCAGTGACACGCGACCGACATCAATCGGGAGGAGCGAGGCCGTGGACATGAAGCTCGAGATCGTGGTGTTGCCGGTGTCCGATGTGGACCGGGCCAAGGAGTTCTACGAGACGCTCGGGTGGCGGGTGGATGCCGACTTCGCTGCCAGCGCCGACTTCCGTGTGGTGCAGGTGACGCCTCCTGGGTCGGCGTGCTCGGTGATCTTCGGCGTCGGCGTCACCTCGGCCGACCCCGGCTCGGCGGACGGCCCGCATCTCGTGGTGACCGACATCGAGGCAGCCCGGGCGGAACTGGCTGATCGTGGCGTTCAGGTCAGCGAGGTCTTCCACGACGCGGGCGGGGCCTTCCACCACGCCGGGGCCACCGAACGGGTACCCGGCCCGGACCCGGACCGCGGCAGTTACCGCTCGTGGCTGTCGTTTGCCGATCCGGACGGCAACAACTGGTTCGTGCAGGAGGTCACCACCCGCGCGCCGGGCCGAGTGACACCCGGACCGGTGGCGTACACCTCTGCGCCCGACCTGGCCGGGGCGCTGCGCCGCGCGGCAGCCGCGCACGGCAAGCACGAGGAGCAGATCGGGCATTACGACGAGAACTGGCCGGACTGGTACGCGCAGTACATGGTCGACGAGGCGAACGCTCGATCCACCCGCTGAAAACACTTGCAGCGTTCAGCCCTCGTGCGTCTGCGTGTTCTCTCCACCCTCGCCGTCGCTGCGAGCCTCGATGGCCTCGATGGACTTCTTGAACTGCTTTCCCAGGACGCGGGTGCCGAAGAGTCCGAGCACGATCGCGAGCAGCCGTCCCCTGAGGTTCTTGCCATCGCGGACCACGACGGCGTCCACGTCGGTCACACCCGTCGGCTCCTGCGTGAGGGTGTAGGTGTGGCCCGAGGCACCACCCCACAAATTGGAGTCGGTGGTCGTCATCACCACACGATGGGGGTCGGTCCAGTCGTAGTGCAGGGTTTCCCAGATGCCGCTCGAACCCTCCGTGACATCCGCGTCATGGGGGCCTTCGCGATGCACCTTGAGGTAGCTGTCTGCGCTGTTGCCGAAGATCTCCTCGCGACCCGGCCCGAAGTCGGTGAGGCCGGCAAGGACCTGCTCGGGCGTCGCGGTTGTCGTCTGGTGGAGATGGATCGTGGTCATGGCACCTTCCTCGACACTTGGATGATCCACTCCGGTTCTGCGGGCCGGGTGGGTTGACACATCCAGCACACCACTCGCGCGAACATCACGGAAGAGGGCTGACCGAGGGTCAGCCCATCTCGGCGTGCCGGTAGCACCAACGCCACGCCTCGCCGGGCTCGTGCGATCGCATGACGGGGTGCCCCGTCTGCTCGAAATGCGCGGTCGCGTGCCGGTGCGGGCTCGAGTCGCAGCATCCGACGTGCCCGCAGGTGAGGCAGATCCGCAGGTGCGCCCAGTTCTGTTCGCCGAGCGCCGTGCATTCCTCGCAGAGGCCGGGGGTGCGCGGCTCGGGGTCCGGTCCGGCGGCGGCCGCGAGCTCGTCGCAGGCCTGAGCTGTGGCCGGACCCGGGGATCCGACTCGAATGCGGTCGGCTGCGCGGCGGAGAACCTTCTTCATCGCCTCCCATCCTGCATGCTGCAAGGTGCGATATCCACACCCCCGACCGCTGGACGGAGAACCGCCGTGAACGTGGCCCTGCTCGCCGTCGCGGTGGTGGCGCTGCTCACCGCCGCCGTCGCACGGCGATTCAACTGGTCGGCCCCGCTGCTACTGGTCCTCGTCGGACTGGCCGGATCGCAGATCCCCGGGGTTCCCGACACCGCACTCGATCCGGATCTCGTGCTGTTCGCGGTGCTGCCGCCGCTGCTCTACTCGGCCGCGCTCGACAGTTCCTCGCTGGCGCTGCGCCGCAACGCGCGCCCGATCGGACTGCTCGCGGTCGGCCTGCCGCTTGCCACCACCGCCGTCGTCGGGGCGGTCGCATACCTCACCATTCCCGAACTCCCCCTCGCCGCCGCGCTGGTCCTCGGCGCGGTCGTGGCGCCGCCGGATGCGGTGTCCGCCAGCGCGATCGGACGACGCCTCGGCCTGCCCCGGCGGATCATGACACTGCTCGGCGGCGAGAGCCTGCTCAACGACGCGACCGCGCTGACCGCGTACCGTGTCGCACTCGCCGCAGCGGTCGGCACCGGCGTG
This sequence comes from Rhodococcus maanshanensis NBRC 100610, assembly GCF_001894865.1. Taxonomy (GTDB): domain Bacteria; phylum Actinomycetota; class Actinomycetes; order Mycobacteriales; family Mycobacteriaceae; genus Rhodococcus_G; species Rhodococcus_G maanshanensis. The sequence continues at coordinate 8,493 of NZ_BCXA01000069.1, forward strand.
ACCCTGATGGAGGGGGTGCGCACCTTCCTCGGTGCGGCGATCGGCGGCGCGCTGATCGGCATCGGGGTGGGGATCGTCGTCGCCGCGATCCGTTCGCGGCTCTCGGATCCGGTGATGGAAAGCGGGATCGGGCTCCTCGTCCCCTTCGTCGCGTACCTGGTGGCCGAGGAGGTGCACAGTTCCGGGGTGATCGCGGTCGTCGTCGCCGGCCTGTATCTGGGTCAGCGCGCGACCCGTGCCGGATACGCGACCCGCCTGCAGGACACCGCGGTCTGGAAGGCAGTCGACGTCGTCCTGGAATCGTTTGTCTTCCTGCTGATCGGGCTGCAGCTGCCGGGCGTCGTGCAGGGGCTCCACGGCCGCAGTGTGGCCGAAGTCGTCGGCGCCTCGGCAGCCGTGCTCGTCGCAGTGATCGCCGTCCGGCTCCTGTGGGTCTTCCCCGCGGCCTTCCTCCCGCGTTTGTTGTCCAAGCGAATCCGCGAGCGGGAGCCTGCGCCGACGCTCCGGGCGGTGTTCGTCCTCGCCTGGTCCGGCATGCGCGGTGTGGTCTCGCTCGCCGCCGCCTTCGCGATCCCGCTGACCGTCAACTCGGGCGCCCCCTTCCCCGAGCGCGAGATGATCCTGTTCATCACCTTCGTCGTCGTGGTCGGCACCCTTCTCCTGCACGGTCTGACCCTGCCCTGGCTGATCACCCGGCTCGGGGTCGGCGACGAGGAGGAACGCCGCAAGGACGCGATCGCGCTCGCAGCCGCGCAGGACAAGGCCGCGCGGGCCGCAACGGAGGTGCTCGACAGCCTGGTCGCAAACGCCGACGGGGACCCCGCTGCCGTCCGTCGGCGGGCCGCGGAGATCCTGCGCACCTGGAGCGAGCACCGCGCACACGCGGCATGGGAGCGGCTCGGTCGCAGTGAGGCCGAACTGGGCGAGAGCCCGTCCGCCGCGTTCCGCGCGCTACGCCTGCAGATGCTGGACACAGAACGAGGCGTCTTCATCACAGAGCGTGACAACGGACGAATCGACGACGAGGTACTGCGACAGGTGCTGCGCGAACTCGACCTCGAGGAGGCAACCCTGAACCGGGAGTAGCACCCCGTCGCCCGCCTCGGGCGGCAACTGGAAGGCGGCTTGGCCAACGGCAGTGCTCGACCTGCTGGTCCGTTAGGTCGACAGTAGATACATGCGAGGAATCGACTTCGACGAACCGGGGCCTCCCGGCGTGCTGACGTGGAGGGAGACAACACTCGCCGAGCCGTCGCCGTCCGACGTCATCGTCGACGTCCGCGCCGCCGGGATCAACAACGCCGACCTCCTCCAACGCGAAGGCAGATATCCGGTCCCGACCGGGGCACCCCACGTTCTCGGACTCGAGTGCGCCGGCACGATCAGCTGGGTCGGTGACCGGGTGAACGGCTGGTCGAAGGGCGACCGCGTCTGCGCGCTGCTGGGCGGCGGAGGGTACGCCGAGCAGGCCGTCGTACCGGCACGCCAACTGCTTCCCATTCCGCGCGGCCTGGACTTTCCGCAGGCGGCGGCCCTGCCCGAGGCGTCGTGCACGGTGTACGCCAACCTGACGCTCAAGGCCCACCTGCGCGCCGGGCAATGGGTACTCGTGCACGGCGGCGGCAGCGGCATCGGAACGATGGCCGTCCAATGGGCCAAGGTGTCCGGCGCCCGCGTGATAACCACCGTCGGAACCCACGCCAAGCTCGACCGAGTCATGCGTCTCGGCGCCGACGTCGCCGTCGACTACCGAACCGACGATTTCGTGACGCGGGCCCTCGACGCCACCGGCGGGCGCGGTGTCGATGCGATCCTCGACATCGCCGGCGCGCCGTTTCTGCGCGAGAACGTCGAATGTCTCGGACCTGACGGACATCTCGTCATCATCGGCGGCACCCTCGCACCCACCGAACTCGACCTCGGGCTGCTGTTCAGCAAGCGTGCCAGCGTCGCGGCAACCTCATTGCGGTCCCGACCGCCCGACCAAAAGGCCGCCATCGTCGCCCGGGTCCGCGAGTACATGTGGCCGCTGATCGAGCAGGGCGTGATCGCCCCCGTGATCGACACCGTCCTCCCCATGCCGCTGGCCGCCGAGGCGCACGAATTCCTTCACAGCGGACGAGCCTTCGGCAAGGTCGTCCTCGTCACCCCGTGATCGATCCGCGCCAGATCAGGAGATCGAGAACAGCGGCCCGGTGATGGTCAACCCGAGATCATCGGTGTGGGCGAAGAAGGCGAACAGCATCAGCGCCGCACCGGCCAACGCGATGTCCTTGTTGAACTGGACCATCTCCATCTGTCGGGCCTGGGGGTCGGATTCGGTCCAGAAGTTGTGCATGAGCGCCGCGGTCGGGACGAGGAAGGCCACCAGCAGGAGGGAGCCGAGATCGGCCCAGACGCCGAGGAGCACGCTCAGCGCGCCCACGACCAGGAGCACACCCGAGAGCAGGACGGAGAGCTGCGCCATGGGCACGCCCTTGCTCGCGGCGTATTGCGCCATGGCCTTGGACTGGGTCAGGTGTCCAACAGCGGATGCGAGGAACAACGCGGAGAAGAGAATTCGACCGATGAGAACGACGATGTCCATTGCCTACCTCCAAGTGGTGATTGCTGGGCATCACCTCGGTGCCGTGGAACTCGATGCTGTCCAGTATCTCGCCTTGCGACGCCGAACACGAGGTCGAACTGGTCGGCGAACCGTCACTCACCGGTGTCGAAGATTGGCGCTATGAGGACGCCATCGACGTCGCCCAGCGGTAGTCCGCCTTACCGGCGGGGGTTCGCTTGACCTCCTCGACCAGCACGATCGAACGTGGGATCTTGTAGCCGGCCAACGTCTTGCGGCAGTGTTCCTGGACCTCGGCGAGGGTCAGCTCGGGTGAGTCGGGGTATGTCGCGATCACCGCGGCGACCTGCTGGCCCATGCGCTGGTCGGGTGCGGGGACGACGAGCGCGTCGACGATCGACGGGTGCGCGTGGAGGGCGGCCTCGACCTCCTCGGCGAAGACCTTCTCGCCGCCGGTGTTGATGCACTGCGAGCCGCGGCCCAGGAAGACGATGGTGCCGTCCGCTTCCACCCTGCCCATGTCGCCGAGCACCGACAGACGGGTGCCGTCGCCGCGCATCGGGAACGTCCGGGCGGTCTTCTCCTCGTCCTTGTAGTAGCCGAGGGGGACGTTGCCGATACGCGCGATGTAACCGATCTCCTCCGAGCCCGGCTCGATCTCGTTCAGCCTCTCGTCGACCAGGACCATGTTGGGCGAGGGAGGCATGCGCAGATTGCCTGCCTCGTCGATGGTGAAGGCGCCGTCGTTACCGGACTCCGAGGCGCCGAAGTTGTCGCGCAGCAGCAGGTCCGGCTTGACCGCCAGCATGCGATCCCGAACGCTTGTGGACCAGATCGCGCCGCCCGAGGTGATCGAGTAGAGGGAACTGAGATCGACCTCGCCCTTTCGTCGTTCCATCTCGTCGACCAACGGCAGGCCCATGCCGTCGCCGACGATCAGGATCACCTGCACCGAGTCCTTCTCGATCGCTTCGACGACCTGCTTCGGGTCGAAATCACGCCTCAGGACCACACGGGCGCCAAGGGTGAAGAAGGTGAACAGCGAGTACAACGCGGCACCGTGCATCAGGGGCGCCGCGATCAGGAAGGAGAGCTCGGGGAACTCCTTTGCCGCAGCGGCGACTTCGGCGAGATCCCGTCTCGTCTTTTCGCCGTACGGGTTTCCGCCGGAGAGCGGCTTGCGGAAGAAGTCGTCGTGCCGCCACATGACGCCCTTCGGGTATCCGGTGGTTCCACCCGTGTAGAGCACGTATAGGTCGTCCCCCGTGCGCGGGGCGAACTCCGCGACGGGTGGCAGGTCATGAGCCCCGGAGAACGCGATCACGGACACCGCGCGTGCTTCGGCGGCGGCGCGCAGCTCGTCGACGGTCTCCCCCACCACGAGCACCGTTCGAACCATCGGGCAGCTGTCCAGGAGCGACGCAAGGAGCCGCTGGTGCTCAGGAAGTTCGACGACCACCGCGACAGAGTCGGAGTTGGTGAAGATGTACTCGAGTTCGGCGGGGGTGTATCGGTAGTTGACATTGATCGGCACCGCGCGGATCTTGATCAGCCCCAGGATGCTGGTGACGTGCTCGATGCTGTTCTTCAGGAACAGCGCCACGTGCTCGCCTGGAGTGATGCCTGCCTGCGCGAGCAGGCCCGCGGTCCTGTTGGCCTCGGCGTCCAACTGGGCGTAGGTGAGGTTCTCGTCCTCGTAGGTCAGCGCGATGCGATCGGGTACCGCGGAGGCGACCGTCTCGAAAATGTCCGCGAGGTTGAACTGCATCGTCATTCCTTCCTGGCCGGGCCGCGAGGTCGAGGCCGATGACCTGAACCTAGAACACGTTCCAGCAGGGCGGGCCAAAACGGACCAAAGCACCGTTGGCACACCTCAGCTCGACACCTCGCGGAGGCCAACCACCACCCACCGGCTCCAGGCAATGGGCCCGCCGGACCCACATCCGTGCCGTATCTCGTTGCCCTGCGGTTCCGAACGAACAGTGACGCCGAATCGTCGAGACTCGAGCTGGATCTGCACCAGCCGACCACCGGAGCCCGGATCGTCGCTTTCGACGACCCGGCGAAGCGCGTCGATTCGCATGATCCCGGTGAGCTCGCGAACGGCATGTTCAGCGACCTGCGCCGGCTGGGAAAGCGTGGACCGTCCGCGGAAGTGCGGCAGGGCAATCGAGCCGTCGAGAAACGCGGCGACCGCCTCACGAGCCGAGTCACCGCCGAGCCGACTGAAGTACAGACCGTGTGGAAATGCGACCACGTTTGCCGCGAACCGGTCACCTCCGACGTGGGTGCACTCCCACAGGTCGGCATCCGTGGCGGACAACGCCGCGAGTACCGGTCGCCCCAGCTCGGCGCAACACGCGTCCTTCTTCCCGTGGGTACAGACCGCGACGAGCGGAACTCTCCGCTCGACTCCGAAGTCCGGTTCTACCCCTGCCGCGATCGACCCGAAGTCGAGCCCGTCCAGTTCGCGATAGTCCCGAACTCGCTTCTCACGCATCCAGTGCCTGGTGCCGTTTGACCAGCTGATCACGCAAAGCGGGTCGGGTACACGCCGGGCCCGGGGCCGCCGGATCAACAGCACCCGCAATCTCCCCGCCACCGCGTCCAGCCGCTGCGACACGAACGCGGGCAACACGCTTTCCGGCGCCGACGCAGGCCACGGTCCGGGATGCTCGATCAGAATCCAGGAAGCGCTCACGCCGGCCCGGCCGACCATCTCCTCGCCGACGCGGGACGACTGCATCGTGCAGGCGTCACTGCGCCGACTCGTCTGGGAATTCTCCACAACCGACGATCGATCACACGACCACGCGTCCGCACCAAACTCCATGATCATAGGTTAGGCTAAGCACATTTCCAGTCGAGATCGGCATGTGCGGGAAGCTCACGAACCGTGACATCCGCCTGATGCCGGCGGACTTCCTTACGAGGTGGGAGTTTCCTTGAACTGCAAGCGATCACGCCGCGGCGCGTCCGCGCTCGGCCTTGCGTTGGCAGCCGTCACGGCATTGGCGGCGACGGCATGCTCGGCGGGTGCGGACGGGGACGCGGCAGCGAACGCCTCCGAGAAGAGCACCCGGGTCGTCGAGCATGCCCGCGGCATCAGCGAGGTACCGCTCTCCCCGCAGCGCGTTGTCGTCCTCGAGCCGGTCCATCTCGACACCTCGGTTGCGCTGGGGACGATCCCCGTGGGGACAACCGTGCTGAGCGAGGCGGCGGGCGTGCCGCCGTACCTCGGCGCGGAGGCCGCCGCGGTGGACACCGTCGGGACCGTCCCGACGCCGAACGTGGAGAAGATCGCGGCGCTTCGCCCCGACCTGATCATCGGAACCGAGACCAGACACTCGGAGCTCTACGAACAATTCGCCGCCATCGCCCCGACCGTCTACATGGCCTCGCAGGCGGACCCGTGGCAGGACAACGTGCGACTGGTCGCCGCGGCACTGAACAAGGCCGATGAAGCCGATGTCCTGCTCGACGACTACCGCGAGCGCTGCCAGGAGATCTCCGCCGAGTTCGGTACCAAAGGGAAAACCGCGCAACTCATCCGTCCGCGCGACGACAACCTGACGCTCTACGGTCCCACCTCGTTCGCCGGCAGCACCCTCGAGTGCGCGGGATTCACCACGCCGCCGCGTGACTGGGAGGATTCGATCTCGATCGACCTGTCACCGGAGCGCGTCGCGGAAGCTCGGGCGGACCTGGTGCTCGCCACCACCACGAACCCCTCCGACCGCACAACCGTCCCGACCGTGCTTCTCGACGCCTTCCCCGGCCTGCGCCTGGTCGACATGTCCTATTGGATCACCGGGGTGGGACCCCTCGGCGGCATGACCGTGCTGGACGACATCGAACGCATCCTCAGCGACGCTCCGCCTGCATGATGTTCGCGCGACTGAGAACCACCGGGACCCACAGCGCGGTGAGGACAGCCATCCCGGCCCACGTGAGGATCAGCCCGTATTCGACTCCGGTTGGGCGGATTCCGGGCGGCAGGCTCTGTTGCGACCAGTAGCCGAGCAGTCCGATCACCGTCCCCACCCCCGTTCCCATCACCGCTATCTGGGCGACCGCCCACCGTCGCGACCAGGTGCCCAGCATGGAGGCGACGATCCCGAAGATCACGACGAACACTATGAACAGCCGCAGTGGTGCAGGCGTCGCCGCGTTGTCCGGGTTCGGCCCTCCCACGAGTACGGCCCACGCAGGCAGCGACCCCGCGTGCGGTAGCGCGAGGCCGACCGTCAGAACGAGAACCACCGCGGTGATCGCCGGACGGCGCCACCCGGCGACGAACTCCCGGGTGACTCGATTCTCGATCTCGAGGAAATCGGCGCGGTAGTGGGACAGATCGTCGCTCACCGCATGCCCCTCGTCGCAACGAGATTCTCGGTCAAGGCATCCTCCTCGGATCGAAGCCGGGTGGGGGCGGGTCACCACCGGTGGTAACCCGCCCCCACTCATCGGATCAGCCGATGCTGAACGGCTGGCCCCACAGGGTGACGGTGCTGCTGACGTTCTTGGTGTTGGCGGTGACCTTCACGTAGGAGCGGGCCTGCGCGTAGCCGGCGCAGCCCTCGACGCCGATGGTGGAGTCGGCCCACGTGACGCTGCCGCTCTTGCCCTTGAAGCTGTTGGCGCCGGAGTGCGACTCGCCGCCGAAGTCGTCGGCCTTCTCGAGGTCGAGGAGCTTGACGTTCTTGGCCTGGCCGGGAGCGATGGACAGGTTGCCCGCGCCCTTCGCGGTCTGCTTGACACTCTCGCCCTCCCAGTTGGAGGACATCCCGGTGTCGGCGCCACCCTTGCCGCCGAGGGTCAGCTGGCAGGCCACCACGTAGCCGGGCTCGATCTTGCCACCGTCGGCGTTGGCGCCGGACAGCTCGACCTTCGCCGAACCCGAGACCCACACATTGCGGTGCAGCGGCGTCGCACCCATCGACGGGGAGATGTTGGCGGACTCACCGGTCATGGACACGGTGACGACGGTGCCGTCGACCAGGGTCTTGCTGATCGTGCCGCCTGGCAGCGGCACGAACGTGTCGGCGTTCGCCGCACCCGCGGACAGGAAGCCGAGGGCGATCGCGCCTGCGGCACCGACGGCGGAGATCTGCAGCCCGCGACGCAGGCCGTTCTTACGGGAGTTCATGAATTCCCCTCTGAGGGTTCAGGTGTGAAAAATCTGGTGTGGACTGTGCGCCGAAGGCGCCCCTGTCATCCGATGCTGAACGGCTGGCCGTACAGGGTGGTCTTCGAGTAGTCGTTGCCGACGATCTCGACCACCGTGTAGGAACGGGCCTGGGCGAACCCGCCGCAGTTCTGGATCTCGAGCTGGGTGTCCTGGTACTGGACCGAGTACTTGCCGTTCTTCTTGATGTCCTTGCCGGAGACGCCGACGAACTTGACCTGGCCTGCGGAGACCGGGACGGTCAGCGAACCTGAGATCGAGGGGCCGGAGAGGTCGATGCCCGCGCCGATGGAGCCGCCGAGGCCGGTGATGTCGACCTGGCAGCCGACGATGTAGCCGGTGCTGATCCGCGAGACGCCGTGCGTGGAGGAGTTGTTGGTGCCCTTGTCGTTGGTCGCGCCGTTCCACGGGCCGGCCTCGGTCTCCTTGGTGATGCCCTTGACATCGGCGGTGACCGTGCCCGAGACCCAGGCGGTGCGGCCGGCGCCGTTGGCGGCCAGCGACGGGGAGATCAGGGCGCTCTCGCCGGTGCGGGAGACGACCGCTCCCGGTCCAGCCTTCTGCCCGTCGGGCAGCGGCACGAGGGTGTCGGCGTTCGCCGCACCGGTCGACATCAGGCCGATCGCCACCGCCGCAGCGGCGCCTGCGCCTGCGATGCGGGCGCCACGGCGCAGACCAGAGTTGTTGAAATTCATATCGTCCTTCTCATCATTGGGGCGAAAAACAGGCAGAGACGCGCAGAAATCAGCCCGCCCGGGACCGCAGCCCGGAGGATCCTGCGGGAACGCTCCGTCCGCGCGGGCTCTGTGAGCACCACGCTGCCGGCGGAACGGTGAAGTGCGCGCGCGAACATCACCCCAGCTCGGACTGGCGCCCTGGCCGGGATGTCTGTTGGCGTCGACTAGGCGGACTGCGGCGGGCCGCGGGTGCCGGTGCCCGAGCCGACCAGCAGCCAGCGGGCAGGCATCGGCCCGTCCGACGGGACACAGACAGCGACAGGAGCCGGAACCGGCACCTCGACGAACGATGCCGGGATCCTCCGCGTCAGCGCCGAAAGCGCTGCGACACATCCGCGTTCACCGGCCCGGATCAGCAGTGCCGAAACCGCGACGGCGAGGGCGTGCGCGGCGACCATCGCGGGACC
>NZ_BCXA01000070.1 GCF_001894865.1 Rhodococcus maanshanensis NBRC 100610
CTCATGCTCGACATGTGGGAGCACGCCTTCTACCTCGACTACCAGAACGTCAAGGGCGACTACGTCAACGCCTTCTGGAACATCGTCAACTGGAACGACGTCTCCGCCCGCTTCGACCGCGCCCGCACCCAGACTGCAGGCCTCATCGCCTGAGCGGCTCCGGCGAGTGTGCAGCTACCGGGCCAAATGTCGGGTGGCGGCGGCCGTATCTGCACACTCGCCAGGGGTCGGATCCGCTACCGCCAGGTAACCTCTACAGCGATGTCCACGACAGCTGAAGAGTCCCCGGCCGCCGCCGTGCAGCCGCAGCCTCTGACCACCCAGACCCGCACCCTGACCGGCTGGGGGCGCACCGCGCCCACCACCGCCGAGGTGCTGTCCACGCCCGACGTCGAGGTGATCGCCAGCGCGGTCGCGCAGGTCGCCGAGCAGAACGAGGGCAAGCCCTCCTACCTGCGGCGCGGCGTCATCGCCCGCGGGCTCGGCCGGTCCTACGGCGACCCGGCGCAGAACGCGGGCGGCCTGGTCATCGACATGAATGCGCTGAACCGCATTCATCGCATCGATCGCGACACCGCCCTGGTGGACGTCGACGCCGGTGTGAACCTGGACCAGCTGATGAAGGCGGCCCTGCCGTTCGGCCTCTGGGTTCCGGTGCTGCCTGGCACCCGTCAGGTCACGATCGGCGGCGCCATCGGCTCCGACATCCACGGCAAGAACCACCACAGCGCCGGCAGCTTCGGCAACCACGTGGTGTCGCTGGACCTGCTGACCGCCGACGGCAAGGTCCGCACGCTCACACCCAAGGGCGGGCGCAACGATCCCAAGGCCGCGCTCTTCTGGGCGACGGTCGGCGGCATGGGCCTGACCGGCATCATCCTGCGCGCCACCATCAAGATGACGCCCACCGAGACCGCGTACTTCATCGCCGACGGTGACGTCACCAACAGCCTCGACGAGACCATCGCGCTGCACAGCGACGGCTCCGAGGCCAACTACGAGTACTCCAGCGCCTGGTTCGACGCGATCTCCGCGCCCCCGAAGCTGGGTCGCGCCGCCATCTCGCGCGGCTCGCTTGCGAAGCTCGATCAGCTTCCGGCGAAGCTGCAGAAGAACCCGCTCGCGTTCGACGCGCCGCAGCTGCTGACGTTCCCCGACGTCTTCCCGAACGGCCTGGCCAACAAGTTCAACTTCACCGCGATCGGCGAACTCTGGTTCCGCAAGTCCGGCACCTACCGCGGCAAGGTCCAGAATCTGACGCAGTTCTACCACCCGCTCGACATGTTCGGTGAGTGGAACCGCGCCTACGGTTCGAACGGATTCCTGCAGTACCAGTTCGTGGTGCCGCCGGAGGCGGTCGAGGAGTTCAAGAAGATCATCGTCGACATCCAGCGCTCCGGGCACTACTCGTTCCTCAACGTGTTCAAGCTGTTCGGCGAGGGCAACCAGGCCCCGCTGAGCTTCCCGATGGCCGGCTGGAACATCTGCGTGGACTTCCGGATCAAGCCGGGCCTCAACGAGTTCGTCACCGAGCTCGACAAGCGCGTGCTCGAGTTCGGCGGCCGGCTGTACACCGCCAAGGACTCGCGGACCACCGCCGAGACCTTCCATGCCATGTACCCGCGGATCGACGAGTGGATCGCGACCCGCCGGAAGTACGACCCCACAGGCGTTTTCGCCTCCGATATGTCCAGAAGGTTGGAACTGTGATCAACGCCGTGGGTAACCCCCAGACCCTGCTGCTCCTCGGCGGCACCTCCGAGATCGGCCTGGCCATCTGCGAGGAGTACCTGAAGAAGGCTCCGATGCGGGTGATCCTGGCCGCGCTGCCGGGTGATCCGGGCCGCGACGCCGCCGTCGCCCAGCTGAAGGCCAAGGGCGCCACCGAGATCGAGGTCATCGACTTCGACGCCGTGGACACCGAGTCGCACCCGAAGGTGATCGACGCGGCCTGGTCCAAGGGCGACGTCGACGTCGCCATCGTCGCGTTCGCACTGGACGGCGACGCCGAGGAGCTGTGGCAGAACCAGCGCAAGGCCGTGCTGGTGGCCAACGTCAACTACACCGCGGCGGTGTCGGTCGGTGTGCTCGTCGGCGAGAAGATGAAGGCGCAGGGCTTCGGCCGCATCATCGCGATGTCGTCGGTCGCCGGTGAGCGCGTCAAGCGCGCCAACTTCGTCTACGGCTCCACCAAGGCCGGCCTCGACGGCTTCTACCTCGGCCTCGGCGAGGCCCTCGCCCAGTTCGGACCGAAGGTCACGGTGGTCCGGCCCGGCATGGTGCGCACCCAGTTCAGCGCGCACGTCAAGGAAGCCCCGCTGACGGTCAACAAGGACATCGTCGCCACGCTCGCCGTCGCCGCGTCCGACAAGGGCAAGGAAATCGTCTGGACGCCGGGCCCCTGGCGCTTCGTGATGATGGCGCTGCGGCACGTGCCGCGGGCGATCTTCCGCAAGCTGCCGATCTAGCCCCGCGACTTCACGCCACGAATCGGCCCCACCACGTGCACAGTGGTGGGGCCGATTCGTCGTAGCGGGTGGACCCTCGACCCCAGTCGGGCCGGATCGGCCGGGCACCTCCCCGCAAAAAGATCTCCGGGAACCTGTCACACTCTCGCCGCCCCGTCCGTCAGTGCTGTGTAGACGCCAACCGATAGGGAGCAGCAGCCATGACGAACACCACCTCCATCTCACGGATGCCCAACCCCGGCGAGTTCGTGCCGGAACTGAAGGACATCAGCGCCGCCCTGTTCCGTGCCACGGGCAACCACTCGGTCCCCCGCGCCACGATGAGCCTGGTCCACCTGCGCGCCGGGCAGATCGTCGGCAACACCTACCTGACCATCCTGAACACCGGTTCCCTCCGCAAGGCCGGGGAATCCGAGGAGCGCATCACGGCCGTGTCGTCCTGGCAGGACGCCCCATACTTCACCGACGCCGAGCGCGCGGCGCTGGCCCTGGTCGAGGCGGTCCTCCAGCCCGCCCCGCAAGGCAAGGAGCGCGTCAGCGACGAGCTCTACGCGGAGGCGGCCAGGCACTACGACGAGAAGGCGCTGGCCACCCTCACCATCGCGATCGGCCAGATCAACTTCTTCATCGCCCTGGCCCTGATCGGCAAGCCTGCGCCTGTCGCCTCGCTGGCGGACGAGCAGTGGGACTGACCTGATCCTGCCGACCCCGCGCTGAGCGAGCGCGGCGCGGCGCTCATCCCGGCATGACCCGCCGCCATCCGCCGTTGCTCTCACAGGTCTGGTAGCTGCCGTCCGGGAGATAGATCTTGCTGCCGACGCTGTATTCCTTGCCGTCGTGAACACATACGGCCGCCTGCGTTCGAGCGGGAGAGCTCTGGACCTCCGCATGGGCGACCGAGGCGGTGGCGCCGATCGACCCAGCGGCGACGAGTAACGAGACGCCGAGTGTCTTTACGGTTCGAGTGATCATGTGTGGCTTTCCGTCGGTTTCGGGTCGGGGGACTAACACCAATATGGCGCCGGGCGGGCCGCATCAACAGGCACCCAAGGGTGCCGATTCGGCCACCCCGGGACCCGGGCAAGGGTCAGCGACGGTCGATCTGCGGCGCTCGCGTCCGGCTTCCCGACGGTTCACTAAGCTCAGTGTCCGTGACTGACGCTCCAGCAGCTCCGATCCCCGACACAGCACCGAGCACGTCCGCGGACCGCAGGGATCCGCTGCGGGCCGCGGTGTCCACCGCCGGGGAGATGGGGCTGGCGGCGGTCGTCGCGGCCGCCGTCGCCGCCGCCGGGCTGATCGCCTTCGGGCTGGTGGACTGGCCCGCGTTCAACTCCTCCAACGTCACCCAGGCACTGACCACGGTCGGTCAGGTCGTCACGCTGGCGGCCCTGGCGCTGTCGGTGTGGCTGCTGCGGGCCCGGCGCGCGGTGGTCGCGGCGAAGCTGCTGTCCTGGGGCGCCCTGTCCGGCTTCGTCACCGTCACCCTCGGGATGCCGCTGGCCGCGACGAAGCTGTACCTGCACGGCATCTCGGTGGACCAGGAGTTCCGCACCGAGTTCCTCACCCGGATGACGGACACGGCCCGGCTCGACGACATGACCTATGCGGACCTGCCCTCGTTCTACCCGGCGGGTTGGTTCTGGGTCGGTGGCCGGGTCGCGAATCTGCTCGGCATGGAGGGCTGGGAAGCGTTCAAGCCGTACGCGATCGCCTCCATCGCGGTGGCCGCCGTCGTGTCGCTGGTGTTGTGGTCGAAGCTCATCCGCGACCACGTGGCGGTGCTGGTCGCGACGGCCGTGACGGCGATCGCGCTTGCCTACGCCTCCCCCGAGCCGTACAGCGCGGTCCTCGTCGTGCTGCTGCCGCCGGTGCTGGTGCTCGCCTGGGGCGGGCTGTACCGACCGGGCCGGAGCGGCGCCGACGGCTGGGGCGCGATCGTCGGGACGGGCATCTTCCTCGGCATCGCCGCCACCTTCTACACCCTGTACCTGGGCTGGGCGGCGTTCGCGGTGACGCTGATGGCCGTGCTCGCCGCCGCGCTCGCGGTGCGCGCGAACGGGATGCGGGCGGCGCTGGACCCGCTGCTCCGACTCGCCGTGGCGGGGGTGATCGCCGGGCTCATCGCACTAATCGTGTGGCTGCCGTACCTGGACGCGATGCGCACCGGCGCGACGGCGAGCTCGGGCACGGCACTGCACTACCTGCCCGATGCCGGTGCCCGGCTGCCCCTGCCGATGTTCCACTTCTCTCTGATCGGCGGCCTGTGTCTGCTCGGCACGGTGTGGCTGGTCGGCCGCGCCGCCTCCTCCAGGCGCGCGCAGGCGCTCGGGATCGGCGTCGTCGCCGTGTACGCCTGGTGGCTGCTGTCGATGGCCGTGACGGCGATCGGCAACACCCTGCTGTCCTTCCGCCTCGAACCGGTGCTGTTGGTACTGCTAGGCGCCGCAGGCGTTTTCGGGTTCCTCGACTTTGCGCGCTGGACGATCCTGGCGACCAGCGAGAACCCGCGGGTCCGGGCCGCGATCGTCGCGATCGGCGCGCTGGGCGCGGTGGCGTTCGCACAGAACATCCCGCAGGTCCTCGCCTCGGAGATCACCACCGCGTACACCGACACCGACGGCAACGGCGAGCGGGGGGACAAGCGGCCGCCGGGCGCCGCCTCCTACTACGACGAGGTCGACGCGGCGATCACCGCACAGCGCCCGGGACCGCGCTCCGACACAGTTGTGCTCACAGCCGACACCAGCTTCCTCAGCTTCTACCCGTACTTCGGCTTCCAGGGGCTGACCTCGCACTACGCGAACCCGTTGGCGCAGTTCGACCGTCGCGCCGACGCGATCGCCGAATGGGCCGAGGCCGAGAGCCCCGACGCGCTGGTCCAGGCCATGGACGAAAGCCCGTGGCGCACACCGGATGTGTTCGTGTTCCGGAAGGGGTCGGACGGCTACACCCTGCGCCTGGCCGAGGACGTATACCCCAACGATCCGAACGTGCGCCGCTACACCGTGACCTTCCCGGAGAAGCTGTTCGACGACCCCCGGTTCACCACCACCGAGGTCGGACCGTTCGTGATCGTCACCCGGGTCGGCTGAACATGGCTGTCCCCCACACCGATTCGGCGTGGGGGACGGGTTCGATGCCGGGTCAGCCGCGGACGAGCGGCATGATCGCCCGCACCCGCAGATCGCGCAGGTACAGCCCGCCCCAGACCAGGAAGCCGAAGTAGATCGGGGCGAGGGTGGTGCTCAGGATGGGCTGCTCGGTGACCAGGTTCGTGGCCACGGCCCCGCCGAGGTAGCCGGTCAGCAGGACCGCGCCGAGGATCGACGTGACCGGCAGGACGTAGAGGGTGAGGCAGATCAGCAGCACCACGCCGAAGACCCTGTTCAGGCTCGGGTCGAACCCGAGCTCGGCCATCGCCGTGCGCACCTGCTCGACGTTCGCGATGTGGGTGAGCGAGTCGAAGAGGAAGAACACGACGACCAGTCCGCTGAGGACCAGGCCGGCGATCCGGGCCCGTCGAGAGGGGGCGGCGGCGACAGCGGCGCCCGGTGCGGTGGTCGTGGTGTGCGGCGTGGTGGTCATGGCGGGCTCCGATGCTGGATTGCTTCGTGCACGGCGCGCGAAGCGGTTGCCATATAGACCGGCGGCGGCCGCGAAACTCATCGCGCACGGGTCAATTATCCGCCGAACCAGGCCTGCGCATCGAGACGGAAGCCCTGACCAGCGGTGACGGTGCGCAGGCCCGACTCGAGCGCACGCAGCCGTTCCGGCCCGATCGTCGCAGCCCAGTCCGCCCGCAACCGGTCGAAGACGACCGCGGAGCGTCGCAGGCTGTCGAGCCCCCGTTCGGTGAGCACCACCCGCTTGCTGCGCGCGTCCGACGGGTCGCTCTCCCGCGCCACGTAGCCGAGGCCCTCGAGCCGATCGACCGTCTTGCCCGCCGCCTGTTTGGAGACGCCGAGCCGTCGCCCCAACTCGCTCGCGTTGGTCCCCTCGACCCCGATCGCCTGCATCGCGAATCCATAGGCGGGCCGCATGTCCGGATGCCCCTCCTCCGCCAGCCGGCGGTGCACCTCGTCGATCAGCGTCCGGAACCCGGCGAACAGCAACAGCGGCAGTTCGTAACCGGGGGTCTCGTCAACGGTCACGGCGCACCCCTTGCCGAATATCGACAACCATGTTTACTATATAGACAACCACATTGACGATACTACCGCGGAGAGGTTCGAGATGCCCTTCACCCATCACACCGCCCAGACCGCCCCCGCCGCCGTTCGCCCGACCATGGTGGCCATCGAGGGGAAGTTCGGCTTCCTGCCCGCCCCCGTGGCGCTCATGTCGGAATCGCCGGAGCTGCTGCAGGCCTTCACCCGCTCGAACACCCTGTTCGAGCGCGGCACGCTCACCGAGCTCGAACGCGAGGTGCTGGTGCTGACCATCGCGACGCGCAACGAGTGTCACGTCTGCGTCGCGCTGCACACCGCCTCACTCACCAGGGCCGCGGCACCGGAGGAGCTGGTCACGGCCCTACGCGCCCGGCAGCCGCTCCCCGAGCCGCGGCTCGAGGCCGTCCGCGTTTTCACGCTCGCGGTCCTGGACGCAGCCGGCGGCGTGAGCGAGGCGCAGATGCATGCGTTCCTCGACCACGGCTTCACGCGCCGCAACGCCCTCGAGGTGGTGCTGGGGGTCGGGACCTACACGCTGTCCACGTTCGCCAACCGGATGACCGACGCGCCCCTGGACGAGGCGTTCGCGCCGTTCGCATGGGAGGGCGCCGCGTAGCGCTTTCGCAAACTGCCCCCGCTGCCACACCAGTGATGTCATCATTGATGACAACATTGATGACAGCTGGCCCGTGAGTCCTTCTGGCCCCTGAGCGGACCAGAAGGACTCACGGCAGAAGGGGCACAACGAATGGTCGACGACGGTTCGCGCACGCGGTTGACGCCCGAGGTGATCGTGGACGCCGCCGTTCGGATCGCCGCGCGGGGCCGCCCGGACGGACTGACCGGGCGCGCGCTCGGCGAGGAGCTCGGGGTCGACCGGTCGGCGGTGTGGCGACACTTCGCCGACAAGGACGCGCTCCTGCGCGCGGTCGGCGACCGGCTGCTGACGATGGCGCACGAGCGCGTCCCCGCCGGACTCGGCCCGAAGCAGCGGATGGAACACCTCGCAGGCGCGGTGGTCGCGGTGTTCACCGAGCACCCCCACGTCGGCGCCGCGGTGGCCCCGCGCACCACCCGCGGCCCCGGCGAGTTCGCCCTTGTCGAGATGATGCTCACCGCGCTCGACGAGCTGGGGCTGGAACCCGCGGATGTGGTCCGCTACCAACGGATGCTGGCCGAGTCCGTGCTGTCGTACGCGGGGATGCGGGCGGGCTACGCGATGCTGCCGGACAAGCTGCGCGCGGGCGACGAACGCGCCTGGGCCCACGAGTACGTGGGCGCGGACCCGGCGAGGTATCCCGCGATCGCCGCACACGCCCCCGCGCTCGCCGAGCTGAGCCCGGACCTGGTGCTCGACACCCTGATCGAGGCGTTCTGGACGGCCGTCGACGCCAAGGCCAACGCCGCGGCCACGCGCGAGCGCACGGGCTGACCACGCCAGCACCGCGCCACCGACCCACCACCCCCGAGATCGAGGATCACCCACGCATGACCGAGCCCAGCACCACCACCGAGCCCGCCACCACCGTCGGCGAGGCCCCCGCCGCCGAGCCCGGGGCCCCGCGTAAGCGCTCCCGGCTGCGCACGGCCGCGATCGCCGTCCCGGTGGTCGCCGCGACTCTGGTGGCGGCGACCTACGCCGCCGCCGCGGTACTCGAGATCCCCGCGCCGCCGACCCTGGTCCGGCTGCTGACCGAGGCACCGTCGAAGCAGGGCGAGCTGTATCCCTCCCGCGCGGTGGCAGCATCGCCCGATCCCGCTCCGCTGCAGGCGAACCCGATCCCACTGCCCGAGACGGTGCCGTGGAAGGGCGAGCAGATCCCGGTCGCGCAGTTCCTCGAGACCACCCACACCAACGCCTTCCTGGTGCTCCGCGACGGCGCCCTCACCCACGAGTGGTACCGCGACGGTGTCGAGGCCACGACGCCGCTGTCGTCGTGGTCGATGGCCAAGTCGGTCGTCTCGCTGATGATCGGGCAGGCGATCGATGCGGGCAAGCTCCGCGAGGACGACCGGCTCGTCGACGTCCTGCCGGAGCTCGCGACCGGCGGCGAGTACGACACCGTGACGGTGCGGCACCTGCTGGACATGAGCGCGGGCGTCGACGTGTCCGAGAACTACAACCCGTACTGGCCGCTGACCGGCACGGCCCGGATGTACCTGACCCAGGACCTCGACGAATTCGTCGCCGACCACCGTGAGGTCACGTACACCCCTGGCAGCGAGGGCGACTACCGGAGCGTCGAGACCCAGCTCCTCGGACAGATACTGGCCCGGGTCGAGGGCAAGCCGCTCACCGAGCTGCTCGAGCGGAACCTGTGGGCGCCGATCGGCGCCGAGGACGACGCCACCTGGAATCTCGACCGGCCCGGCGGCCAGGAAAAGGCGTTCTGCTGCCTCAACGCGACCGCCCGCGACTACGCCAAGATCGGCCGGCTCGTCCTCGACGGTGGGCGCGCAGGTGACACCCAAGTCGTCCCGCCCGCGTGGATCGAACGCATCAGCACCCCTGCCCCGCACCGGGTCACGAACGAGAACTGGGGCTACTCCGCGCAGTGGTGGCACCCCACCCCCGACAGCCCGGACCTGTCCGCGCTCGGCGTCTACGGCCAGTACACCTATGTCGACCCGGCCACCGGCACCGTCATCGTCAAGCTCAGCGACCACGGCACCGAGCAGGACGAACAGGCGACGTTCGAGGTACTCCGGGCCATCGCCGGCTCCTAAGCTCGCGGATCCCGGCCGAGGAAGGCCAGCAGCCGCTCCCCCGGTCCCGCCCCCGCCGGGATCTCGACGGGGGCGGCGAAGCGGGCCGGACGGTCCGCATCGCTGACGAAAAGCGTTGCACAGGTGAGCAATTCCTCGGCGAGGTCCGGCGGGATCGGACGGTCGCGCCCGCAGGCCCTTGCGACGTCCCAGCCGTGCACGGCGATCTCCAGCGCACCGGCGGCGGGCACGATGCCCGCCGCCATCGAGACGCCACCGATCTGGATCCCCTCGGGATCGCCCGAGCGGGCCCACGACCCGAGCAGTCGACAGGCGCGATCACACAGCGCCGCAACGGGATCGGCTGCGGGATCGGGGCCGGCCGCGGCGGGCGCCAGCGCGATGTGGTGGTCCAGGGCGGCCTCCTGCAAGGTGCCGAGGGCATCGTTCATGTGAGCCAACAGCTCTCGCAGGTCCCACCCGCGGCAAGGGGTGGCACTGCCCATCGACTCCTCGGTCACGAGCTGCAGGCTGCCCACCGTGTAGGCGATCGAACGCTCCAGCAGCGCGACCGGGTCGGCCAACGGCCACGCCACCGTGGCGCCGGTCATGACCCGGCCGGCAGCGTCTCGGGCAGTCCGAACTTGCCGAACAGCGACACGTCGAAGAACACGGTCACATGGCCGATCCCGGACGGCCCCAGCGAGACCACCTGCAGCTGGAAGGCGGAGTACCCGCCATCGGGGTCCCGCATGTACATCGCGAACGCGGGCTGCCCGTTCGACACCGTAGGGATCAGCTTCATGTCCCCCGGACCCTGTGCGGGACAGTTGTTCTCGATCAGAGTGCGGATCGCGTCGGGACCCTGGTACCAGCCGACGAAGGGCGGCATCTCCCAGACGGCGTCCTGGGTGAACAGTTCCTTGAGCGCGGCCATGTCGTAGGTCTCGAAGGCTGCCATGTACCGGTCGAGCAGCTCGCGCTGATCCGGCGCGACCGGCTCCACGACGGCGTCCTCCGCGGGTGCGGCCTGATCGATCTGCGCCCGGGCCCGCTGCAGCGCGCTGTTCACGGCCGCTGTGCTGATACCGAGCAGCTCCCCCACCTCCGCGGCAGGCCAGGCCAGCACCTCGCGCAGGATCAGCACCGCCCGCTGCTTCGGCGGCAGGAACTGGAGCGCGGCGATCAGCGCCAGCCGGATGCTCTCGCGGGAGGTGGCGACCACCGCGGGGTCGCTGGCGGCGGTGCCGAGCAGGGCGTCGGGGATCGGCTCGAGCCAGGGCACCTCACCCTGCTCGACGAGCTCGCCTGCCGGGTCCGAGCTCGGCGCGCCGAGGCCGGTGGGCAGTGGGCGCTTGCCCTTGCTCTCCAGCGCGGTCAGGCAGGTGGTCGTCGCAATCCGGTACAGCCAGGTGCGCAGCGACGAGCGCCCCTCGAACTTCTCGTACGCGCGCCACGCCTTCAGGTACACCTCCTGCACCAGGTCCTCGGCGTCGTGCACCGAACCGGACATCCGGTAACAGTGCGCCAGCAGCTCGCGCCGATACGGCTCCGCCAGCGGAGCGAAGTCCTCCTGGACCGCGCTGTCGGTCATGGTCCCCACCTCTCGTTTTGTGCGTCGTCATCCATACAGACTCGCCAGCGGACAAAAACTCATCGCGATCCGGCGATGAGATTTCAGATCCGGACCGGTGCGTACCAGTGAACACCTTCCGAGACGGGAGGGTTCTCGCATTTGTCCGCAGGCGGCCGCAGATCGCCACTCGAAGTCCGGCATTGACACGATTAAGGCCGTAGCCTTAATGTGCCCTTGTGACCAGGACCACATCGCGCGAGGCCATGATCGATGCAGCCGAACAGATCGTCGCCGAAAGAGGAATGCCCGCACTGACGCTCAAGGACGTCCAGATCGCGGCGGGACAATCGAACAAGTCGGCGGCGAAGTACCACTTCGGGTCCCGGGAGGGACTGATCGAGGCCGTGGTCGAGGCGCGCGGGTCTGCCGTGAATGCACGGCGGCAGGCGCTACTCGACGAGATGGAAGGCCACGGAACCCCGCTGACCGCGCGGCAGGCCGTGGAGGCGATGGTGTGGCCGCTGGCCTCCGAGACGCTGAGCCGTCCCGGAAGCCGGTATGCCCGGTTCCTGGTCCAGGCGCTGTTCGACCCCGCACTGGCAGATCTGATCAAGCAACACCTGAGTTCGGAAAGCTACAGGCGCGTACATCAATTGATGGTCGACGCCTGCCTGGCACCACGCGAGACCGCGGAGTGGCGCGCCGTGAACGTCGTCGTGTTCAGCATTTCCGTTCTCGCCGCCTACGAGAGCAGCAACCGCACGTCAGACCAGAGAACGGCGATGGTCACCGATCTCATCGACAGCTGCGTCGCCATCCTCGAGACCTCATCGTCCACAGACACCGGAACCCAAGGAGTCAGTCCATGACCTATGCACTTCCCGTCACCGCCGTACCCACCCCAACCGATCCGCTCGCGGCCTACGGTCCACTCGTTGCTCCGAGAATGCCGGAAACCCAGGAAGAGCGTCCGTACGAACTGTTCACGCTCACGCCGCACACACCGACCATCGGTGCGGAGATCTCAGGGATCAGGCTGAGCGGCGACCTCTCCGATGAGGTGCTCACCGAGCTGCGACGCGCACTGCTGGAATGGAAGGTCCTGTTCTTCCGCGACCAGGACATCGATCGCAGCGAGCACCGAGACTTCGCGGCACGGTGGGGTGAGCTCGAGCAGCACCCGTTCTTCAAGTACACCCAGCCCGGCCAGAGCGACGCCGATGTGGCCACCCTGGCCAAGGACGCAATGTCGGTCGGAGTGGAGAACGTCTGGCACAACGACGTCACCTGGCACGAGTTCCCCTCGTATGCAGCGGTTCTGCGGGCCCTCGAGATCCCCTCCGTTGGCGGCGACACGCTGTGGGCGGACACCGGCGCCGCCTATGACCTGCTCCCGGAGGATATCCGGGCCCGGATCGACGGCCTCGAGGCCGAACACGACTGGATGCAATCGTTCGGGATCAGGATGCCGGAGGATGCGGTGGCGCAGCTTCGCCCGCACTTTCCGCCGGTCACCCATCCCGTGGTGCGGGTGATCCCCGAGTCGGGCCGGCGCGTGCTGTTCGTCAATTCCGCCTTCACACAGCGGATTCTGGGCGTCTCGGAGGATGAGTCGAACGAACTCCTCCGGCTTCTGTACCGACACGTCCAGCGTCCCGAGTTCCAGGTGCGTCTGCGGTGGCAGAAGGACACGATCGCCTTCTGGGACAACCGATCCTGCCAGCACTACGCCGCAAGCGACTACTTCCCGGCTCGCCGGGTCATGGAGCGTATCTCGATCGTCGGCGACACCCCCGTTGGCGTGTCCGGCGCGAGCGATCGGATGTGAACAGATGGAGTCACAAGTCGTATCCATGAGCAGGGGCCGCATCGTCACGGTGCTCGCCTTCATCATCCTGCTGTCGGAAATCGCCACATTCGAGATCCTCATGGTTCTCCCGGCGTTGCCACACATGGCACCCGCATTCCAGACCCTGAACATCGCGTGGGTCGTCTCGATCGTGACGCTCGCGGGAGGCACCATGATGCCGCTCGTCGGCAAGGCCTCGGACAAATGGGGCAAGAAGCGGGTGATTCTCTCGCTTGCCGTGTTCTTCATCGCGGGAAGTGTGCTGTGTGCGGTGGCGACGTCGTTCGCCATGTTGATGGCCGGACGGATCTTGCAGGGCTCCTTGATGGGGATCGTCACGATCTCGTATGGCTTGATCCGCGACATCATTCCGCGCGACGTCGTGCCGATCGCGCTCGGCGCCGCGGTCACAGGGATCGGGATGTCGGCGATCGCGAGTCCGTTCATCGCCGGCTGGCTCATCGACCACACCGGGTACCAGGGAATCTTCTGGTTCATGGCGGCCTACGTGGCCGTCCTGATCCCCTTCTATGCACTGATCGTTCCGGAGAGCCCGGTCCGCGTCGACCGGCCGCTGGACTACCTCGGGGTCGTCCTGCTCGGTCCGGGGATCGGCATCATGCTCGTCGGCATCACCAGGGGCGCCCGAGCCGGGTGGACCGATGCCCTGACCCTCGCCGCACTCATCGGCGGCGCGGCGATGCTGGTGGGATTCGTTGTGTGGCAACGCTTTGCACCCAGCCCCCTGATCGACCTCAACGTCTTGTTCGGCAGAAGGTTCGGTCCGACCGTGCTCGCAGTGGCCTGTATCGCCTACATGATGAGCGCCCATTCTCTGCTGATCCCGACCATGTTGCAGACCCCCTCGGGCCTGCCGGGGATCAGCTACGGTTCCGGCCTGTCCGCGATGCAATTCGCGATCTGGACCTGCCCGCTCGGCATCGCGTCGATGTTCGCGGGTCCGCTCGGCGGAATCATCTCCAAGCGAATCGGTGCACGATATGTGCTGGTGACCGCGGCCCTGTTGTTCCTGGTCGTGATGTTCATGGGTTCGCGTCTGTTCACGATCCAGTGGCAGGTCGCGGTCATGAGTTCCATCATGGGTTTCGCCGTCGGATTCCTGCACTCGTCGAATGCGAACCTGATTCAGGACGCGCTGCCTGCCTCGCAGGGCGGCATCGGCAACGCGATCAGCGGCATGGGTTCGCTGTTGGCAGGCGGGATCGCGACCACCCTGACCGGGGTGGTGATGTCACGCCACGTACTCGCGGTGAACCCGCAGACGCACGCCGTGTTGTACGCCGACACCGCGATCACTCGCGGCTACCTGTACGCCGCCATCGTCGGCGTCGTCGGCCTAGCCGTCGCGCTGATCATGCGGCACGGTCGCACTCCTGCGCAGGGCGGTTTGCGGCAAGACACCGCGCCGGACGCCATCGGTGGCGTCGAACCCGTCAGCCTTGCCCCGACCACTCCGTGACGACCGGTCACGCGTCATTCTCCGGCTGAGCAACCGCAATCCGTCGTTGCGCTTCACCGTGCCGGACCACTGCACACCTTCTAAACGTGCGAATACTCCTGAAGGACAAGCCATGTCACTCAACCTCGCGGATCTCACCGAAGCGCTCATCGATGGGGTTCCAGACAAGATCGCACTCGTGTGCGGCGACGACACCCGGACGTTCATCGAGTTCGATGCCGGCGCGAATCAGATCGCACACCACCTCGCCGCTCAGGGAATCCAGCCCGGCGCACACGTCGGACTCCACGCCCGCAACAGCATCGAGTACGTCGAGTCGCTACTCGGCTGCCTGAAGGTGCGCGCTGTCCCGGTCAACGTCAACTACCGCTACATCGACGCCGAGCTGACGTACCTCTACAACAACGCACAACTGGCCGCCGTGGTCGCGGACGGCGAGTTCAGCGACGTCATCGCCGACGTGCTGCCCAAGTGCCCCACGCTGCAACACATCGTGCTCATCGGCGAGGCCGCCGGACCCGCCCTCTCGGCCGCCGCTGCGGCGGCGGGTGTTTCGGTGGTCGACTTCCACACGGCCGTCGCCGAACAGTCACCAGGGCGAGACTTCCCCGAACGCAGCAGCGACGACCGCTACATCATCTACACCGGCGGCACCACCGGCATGCCCAAGGGCGTCATGTGGCGTCACGAGGACTTCTACTTCGCCGCTCTGAGCGGGGGCAACCTCATGGGGGCACCGTTTCTGTCCGGTGCCGAACTGGCGGCCGCCGCGGCAGCCAACGCGGACCCGCTGTCCTACCTGCTCACCGCGCCGCTCATGCACGGCGCAGCGTCCTACTCGCTGTTCACCTGCATGTTCATGGGCTCCAAGCATGTGCTCATGCCCAAGTTCGAGCCCGTCGAGGCGCTCAGGCTCATCGAGAAGCACAAGCTCCGCTGCGTTCAGCTCGTCGGCGACGCGATCGCAAGGCCGCTCGCCGATGCCATCGCCGAGAACCGTGACCGCTTCGATCTCAGCTCGCTGTGGGCCATCGGCTCAGGCGGAGCGCTCTGGTCGGCCAGCGTGCGCG
Organism: Rhodococcus maanshanensis NBRC 100610; assembly: GCF_001894865.1. Lineage (GTDB taxonomy): Bacteria > Actinomycetota > Actinomycetes > Mycobacteriales > Mycobacteriaceae > Rhodococcus_G > Rhodococcus_G maanshanensis. Next base: position 15,322 of record NZ_BCXA01000070.1, read on the forward strand.
AACAACTGCAGGAGCTTCTTCCGAATGTGGTATTGCGCAACGGTTTCGGGTCATCCGAGTCCGGCAACGACGGCGAGCTCAAGGCGAGCGAGGACGGGCTGCTGCGGATGGCGCCGTCGCCGAAGGTGCGCGTCGTCGACGCCGACTTCGCGACGATCGTTCCCGGCTCGGACGAGATCGGCTACCTCGCCCGCGTCGGGCACGTCCCGATCGGGTACTTCGGCGATCCGGAGAAGACCGCAGCGACGTTCCCGGTGGTCGACGGTGTCCGCCTGTCCGTGCTCGGTGACCTCGCCCGCGTCGAGGAGGACGGTTCGATCGTCGTCCTCGGCCGCGGCTCCTCGTGCATCAACACCGGCGGCGAGAAGGTGTACGCCGAGGAGGTCGAGGAGGCGATCAAGGCCCATCCCGACGTGCTCGACGCGGTCGTCGCCGGGATCCCCGATCCGACCTATGGCCAGCGGGTCTCGGCGGTGATCCAGGCCCGCAACGGGGTCGACGCACCCGGCCGTGACGATCTCATCGCGCACTGCCGCGCACACATCGCCGGCTACAAGGTGCCGCGCACCGTGGTGGTGGTCCCCGAAATCGTCCGCTCGCCGAGCGGAAAGGCGGACTACCGCTGGGCGAAGGCAACTCTCGAAGCCGCTGGTTGACCACTCGGAGCGCATCCGACATCGATTCCCCCTATTTCTGAGGAATGTTCATGACCATTGGAATGAC
>NZ_BCXA01000071.1 GCF_001894865.1 Rhodococcus maanshanensis NBRC 100610
GCAGGGCCGGGAGGTACACCCATCGGGGCAGTCCAACGGCGACCTCGCCCCCTGGTCCCCGGGAGCGGGTCACGGTGCGGAGCACCCCGATGGGGGTCACGGTGCGGCGAATCCCGCCCCGGCGAGCACCTGACGGCCGGTGGGGCCGGTGACGAGTTCGACGAACTCCGCGGCGGTGGAGCTGTTCTCGGAGCTCTTGAGCTCGGCGATCGGGTAGGTGTTCACGGCGCCCGACGACTCGGGGAACGGGACCGTGGTGACGGCGGCACCCGCGCCCGCCGCGTCGGTGACGTAGACCAGCCCGGCGTCCGCCTGCCCGGAGGTGACCTTCCCGAGCACGTCGGTGACCGAGGACTCCTCGCTGACCGGGGTGATGTCGGTACCGGTCGACTCCTCGATCTTCTGGGTCGCCGCCCCGCACGGCACCTGCGGCGCGCACACGACCACCTGGTTCCCCGGGTTCGCGAGGTCGGCGAAGGTGGCGATGTTCTTCGGGTTGCCGGGCGGGGTCACGATGGTGAGCGTATTGGTCGCGAAGTTCACCGGGTCAGTGGCGGTGAGCCCGGCGTCGACGGCCTTGGTCATGTTCTTGGTGTCGGCGGAGGCGAACACGTCCGCGGGCGCGCCCTGGGTGAGCTGGGCGACCAGGTCGGACGAGCCGGCGAAGCTGAACTCGACGTTGGTGCCGGGGTGCTCGGCCTCGAACTTCTCGCCGAGCTCGGTGAACGTCTTCTTCAGCGAGGCCGCGGCGAAGACGGTGATGTCGCCGCCGACCGGGGCGGCGGCCGCGGACGTGGTGGCGTCCCCGGCCGGCTCGGAGTCCGAGCTCGAGCAGCCGGCGACGAGGGTTGCGGCCGTCAGTGCGGCGAGCGCGGCGGCCGTCGGGCCGATGCGCATCGCGCCGGAAGTGCGGGTCACGACATTCCTCCTGGGGTTTCGACGATCACGGTGGTCGCCTTGACCACCGCCACGGCGACCTTCCCGGGCTCGAGCCCGAGTTCGGCCGCGGATTCACTGCTCATCAGCGAGACGACGGTGAAGGGGCCGCACTGCATCTGCACCTCGGCCATCACCTTGTCGGCGGTCACCTTGGTGACCAGGCCGACGAGGCGGTTGCGGGCCGAGCTGCCGACCCCGAGCGGGTCCGGCGGGGGCGTCGCGTGCTCGCGGGCGAAATCGGCGAGGGCCTTGCCGTCGATGACCTTGCGCCCCGACTCGTCCTTGGAGGCGGCGAGACTGCCGCCGTCGATCCAGCGACGGACGGTGTCATCGCTGACCCCGAGCAGTGCGGCCGCGTCCTTGATCCGTATGGACGACACGTGAATCCTTCCGTTGGAACGGCTTTCGATGCCTGTTGAAATTCGTGAGCGGTGCGGTGGTCAGTTCATGCCGAGGTCGACCACCCGTAGCTCGGTCAGCCCGCTCACGTAGCGACCACCCTTGCTGTCGCCGGGGACCACCAGCCGAGGCTGCTCCAGCGGCCGACCGTCCTCGGTATGGGCCACGAGTACCGGCGTCGCGGCGAAATCCGGGGCGAACTCGCCCCAGGAGAGGGCCGCGCGGTATCCGTCGGACCCCGTGGCGAGCACGGCCAACCGCAGTGCCGCATTCTTCGCGCTGGGGTCGGTGACGACGCCGAGGCCGTTGAGGACGTCCGCGAGCGCGGCACCGTCGTAGACGTGCGACTGCCTGCCCTTGCTGCTGTCGAACTCCACCGCCTGCGTCTGGGCGGGGAACGACCGCAACCGCTCGGTGGTCAACGTGACCGGTTCCCTGACGGCGCCCGCGATCCTGACGCCGACGACCCCGTTCTCGGCCGCCGCCGGGGCGACGGACGCGGAGGAAACCGGCCCCGCCGCAGCGGATACGACGACCACGCCGTCGTCGGACGAGCAGGCGGAGCCGACGAGCGCGACGCCCACCAGGAGCAGGGCAGAGCAGATATGGTTCCGCGTTCGCGTCATATCATGAACTCTAGAACAGAATTTGCGTTGATTCGATACGAGAGTTCCCGCAACTGCGGTTTCAATTGTGGCGGAGTGGCCGATGGGTCAGTAGACATCGCGCACGTACCTCTTGTCGGCCGCCAGGGACCGCACGTAGGCCTTCGCCTCGTCCGGGTCGAGGCGCCCGTGTTCCCCGGCTATCTCGACCAGGGCCAAGTCCACGTCCTTGGCCATCCGGCTCGCGTCCCCGCACACGTAGAAGTGGGCGCCGTTCTGGAGCCAGTCCCACAGCTGTGCGCCGCGCTCGCGCATCCGGTCCTGGACGTAGACCTTCTGTTCCTGATCGCGCGAGAACGCCAGCTCGAGCTCGGTGAGGAAGCCGTCCCGGTGCATCGACTCGATCTCGTCGCGGTAGTAGAAGTCGGTCGCGGCGTGCTGCTCGCCGAAGAAGAGCCAGTTCGATCCGGCATGCCCGAGCGCGCGGCGCTCGTGCAGGAACCCGCGGAACGGGGCGATGCCGGTGCCGGGGCCCACCATGATCATCGGCGTATCGGAACCGCTCGGCGGCCGGAAGTGGCTCGACTTCTGCACGTAGATGCCGATCTGTCTGTCCTGCGCGTGATCGGCGAGGAACGTCGAGCACACTCCCCTGCGCGCGGCGCCCGCGACCTCGAAGCGCACCGCGGAGGCGGTGAGCTGGACTTCGTCGGGGTTGTGTTTGGGGCTCGATGAGATCGAATAGAGCCGCGGCTGAAGGGGTTTGAGTGCGGTGAGCCACTCGGCCGGGCCGGCGCGGGTGGGTAGCTCTGCGAGCACGTCGACCGATTGACGCCGCCAGATCCACCGCTCGAGGTCGGCCTTGTTCTCGGGCTGGAGCAGGGCGCCGAGGTTCTCGTCCCGGGTGCGCTCGGATACGAAGCGGAGCAGATCCGGTGTAATCCGGGCTATCTCCAGACGTTCGGTCAGCGCGGTCCGCAACGACATCTCCCCGTACCGGGGAACGTCCACCACGGATTCGCCGCGCGAGCCGGTCACCGCCAGCCACTCGTCGACCAACTGCTCGCTGTTGCGCGGCCACACCCCGAGCGCGTCGCCCGCGTCGTAGGCGAAGTCGGGATCGGAGGTGTCAAAGGCGAACTGCCGCACATCCTTCGACGATCCGGCGCCGCTGAGCGCAACATTCTTGACCAGCATCGTCAGCAGCGGGTTCTTCTTCCCGAAGGGGGCTATTTCCGGTTGCACCCGTGGCGCGGGCGCCACCGCCGGCGCGGGCGCGGGCGCACCGACGGTGACCAGGCTCCGCTCGCGGACCGACAGGGCGGTCAGTACGGTGTCGAACCAGGCCACGGCCGAGTCCTCGTAGTCGGGTTCGCAGTCCACCCGCGGCGCGATCCGGGTCGCGCCCAGCTCCGCCATCCTGGCGTCGAGCTTGCGGCCGTGTCCGCAGAAGTCGTCATAACTCGGGTCCCCGAAGGCGAGCACCGAGAAGCGCGTCTGCGCCAACGGCGGGGCGCCCGCCGCGGTGAGCATCGCCCACAGTCCGCTGCCGTTGTCCGGCGGATCCCCGTCGCCCGCCGTGCTGGTGATCAGTAGCAGCTCGCGGACCTCGGGGAGCGTGCTGTGGTCGTACTCGTCCATGCCGTGCAGCGAGGCCGGGTGGCCCGCCGCGGTCAGCTGCGCGGCACAGGCGGTGGCGAACTCCTCCGCCGTTCCGGTCTGGGAGGCCCAGAGGATCACGACCGGCGGGCGTTCGGGTTCCGGGGCAGTGGCCTCCTGCGGCGCCGGTGCGGGTCGGGCCTCGGCCCGGGTAAGTTCGGTCGTCAGGCCGCCGGGAACCGCACTGCGCGAGAACATCCCGGCCAACAGCCCGTCGATCCACGCCCGGTTCTCCGGCTCGAAGGGCGCGCCGGCGGGCAGCGTCGGCACGCCGGGTGCGCGGCGGGCCCCGTCGGAGCCGAGGGCCGTGAGCATGCCCGCGAGATACCGACGCTCGAGGGCGCCGAACGCGGCTGCGGGCTCCGCGTCCAGCCCGAGGATGCGGGCGAGCGTGTCGACCTGGGGCAAGGTTGATTCCTCCGTGCGGGGTGCCGCGGGCTCGGGGCTCGGATCATCGGCGACCACGAGCGGCGATTCGTCGTCGGCGCTCGTGGACACCCGGGTGAGGGTCACGGCGCAGGCCTTGAACTCGGGTTGCTGGGAGATGGGATCGATCGCGTCGTTGGTGACCGCGTTGATGCTGAGGTACTCGCCGAATGCGTCGTTCCAGTGGAACGGGGCGAAGCAGTTCCCCGGCCGGACCCGGTCGGTCACCACGGCGGGCAGCACGGCGCGGCCGCGTCGGGAGGCGACCTCGACCCGGTCCCCCTCCGCGATCCCGAGCCGGTCCGCGTCCTCGGGATGGATCTCGACGAACGGCCCGGGGTTGAGCTTGTTCAGCTTGGCGACCTTGCCGGTCTTGGTCATGGTGTGCCACTGGTGCGGGAGCCTGCCGGTGTTCAGCAGGATCGGGTAGTCGTCGTCGGGCATCTCCGACGGCTCGATGTGGGGCCGGGCGAAGAACACCGCCCGCCCGGTCGTGGTCGGGAAGGCCAGCCGCGGTGTGGTTCCGTCCTCGCGTACCGACAGCGTCTGGCTGACCCCGTCGTTGAGGTAGCGGATGGGGTTGCGGTCCTCCTCGCGGCCGGGCGGAGCGGGCCACTGGACCGGTGTCTCGCGGAGCCGGTCGTAGCTGACACCCCGCAGGTCGTAGCCGGTCTTGGGGTTCCAGAACCCCTTGATCTCCTCGAAGACCTCCTCGGCCGAGCCGTAGGTGAAGGCCTCCGCGTAACCCATCTCGCAGGCCACCCGCGCGATGATCTGCCAGTCCGGCAGGGACTGGCCGACGGGATCGAGGGCCTGCCGGAACAGCGTCAGGTTCCGCTCGGAGTTGACCATCACGCCGTCGGACTCGGCCCACAGCGCCGCGGGCAGCAGGATGTCCGCGTAGTCGTTGGTCTCGGTCTCGAGGAAGGCGTCCTGCGCGATCACCAGCTCGGCGGCCTCGAGGCCCTCGATGACGGTTTTGCGATTGGCCACCGTGGCAACGGGATTCGTGCAGATGATCCAGCACGCCTTGATCTCACCCGCCGCCATCCGCCCGAACATCTCGATGGTGCCGCCGCCGACCTCCGTCCGCAGCGACCCCCTCGGGATGCGCCACCGGTCCTCGACGAACTCCCGGTCGGCGTCGGAGACCACCGAGCGTTGCCCTGGCAGGCCGGGCCCCATGTACCCCATCTCGCGTCCGCCCATGGCGTTGGGCTGGCCGGTCAGCGAGAACGGGCCGCTGCCGGTCTCGCAGATCGCACCCGTGGCCAGGTGAAGGTTGCAGAGCGCGTTGGTGTTCCAGGTGCCGTGGGTGCTCTGGTTCAGCCCCATCGTCCAGCAGCTCATCCAGTTCCGCGCGGATCCGATCCATTCGGCGGCCTGGCGGATCCGGTCCTCGGGGATGCGGGTGATCTCGCTGACCCGCTGCGGCGAGTAGTCGTCGAGGAAGCTCGGCATCACCTCCCAGCCCTCGGTGAACTCGTCGATGAACTGCTGGTCGGTGTGCCCGTTCGCGATGAGCAGGTGCAGCAGACCGTTGAGCAGCGCGAGGTCGGTTCCCGGCTTGATCTGCATGAACAGATCGGACTTCTCGGCGGTTGTGGTACGCCGCGGGTCGACGACGATGAGTTTCGCCCCCGCCTTCACCCGGTCCATCAGTCGCAGGAACAGGATGGGGTGGCAGTCGGCCATGTTGGCCCCGATCACGAGGAAGACGTCCGCGTGGTCGAAGTCCTGATAGGAGCCGGGTGGGCCGTCCGCGCCGAGGGACAGCTTGTAGCCGCTGCCCGCGCTGGCCATGCACAGCCGGGAATTCGATTCGATCTGGTTGGTGCCGATGAAGCCCTTGGTGAGCTTGTTGGCCAGATACTGTGCCTCGAGCGACATCTGGCCGGAGACGTAGAGGGCGACCGCATCTGGGCCGTGTTCGTCGACGATGGACCGCAGGCGCGCCGCCGTCTCGCTGATCGCGGCGTCGACCTCGCGGGGCTGCGGCGGCTCGCCCCGTGCAGGGCGGACCTGGGCCGTGTCCATGCGCCCGCCTGCGGCGAGCATGTCGGCCGTCGTGGCGCCCTTGGTGCACAGGCGCCCTGAGTTGGTCGGATGCGACTTGTCTCCGGCGGCCTTGGCGACGAGGCGGAGTCCGGTACTGCTGTCGAGGCGGACGTCGAAGGTCATGCCGCACCCGACCCCGCAGTACGCGCACACCGTCTTGACCACGGCGCCAGCCTGTTGCTCCGCCACCGCTCCTCCTTCCGGTCACAGTCGGTGCCAGGCACCCGGTCAGGCGACCGCCGCGGGTCGCATGAAAATCTTCATCCGCGGGTATTTCGCGGAATGGACTCCGCTGTTGCCGATATATGAACTAGTTCTCTCCGCCGATGCGGTTTCGTGTGTGCCGCGACCTGTGCCGCCTTCGGTAGCGTGGCGTCAGTCATCCCCTCGACCAGGAGGCCGTCCATGCGTCTGTCCACCCGCAACCAGCTGACCGGGGTAGTCACCGAGGTCGCCGTGGGCGCCGTGATGGCGACCGTGAAGGTGCGGCTCGACGGGGGCGAGCAGGTCGTGACCGCGTCCATCACCAAGGAGGCCGTCGAGGAGCTGGGCCTCGCGCCGGGGGTGCCGACGACCGTTCTCGTGAAGTCGACCGAGGTCATGCTCGCCGTCGAGTGAACGGCTGTGGCGGCGCCGAGGTGTTCCTAGACTGGGCGGTGCGATGAGACGCCCGTCACATCGCGGCGGCACGACCGAGGTCGAGGAGCACCCGTGGCTGGAGAAACCGCGTCGGAGCGGGCTGCGTTGAAGCAAGACGTGTTCAACTACGTCATCGTCGGGGCGGGCAGCGCCGGATGCGTGCTCGCGGCCCGCCTGACCGAGGATCCGAGCGTCTCGGTGCTGTTGCTCGAGGCAGGCGGCGAGGACGACGCCGACGAGATCAAGATCCCGGCGGCCTTCCCGGCCCTGTTCAAGACCAAGTGGGACTGGAACTACGAGACCACCCCGCAAAAGCACATGGACGACCGCCGGGCCTTCTGGCCGCGAATGAAGGCCCTCGGTGGCTGCTCGTCGATGAACGCGATGATCTACATCCGCGGCAACCGGGCCGACTACGACGGTTGGCGCGACGAGCACGGCGCCCAGGGTTGGGGCTACGAGGATGTGCTCCCGTACTTCGTTCGAGCGGAACGTAATTCGCGTTTGGCGGGCCCCTATCACGGTACGGACGGGCCACTGCATGTCGAGGACCGCCGCTACACGCACGAGCTGACCGACGCCTGGATAGCCGCCTCGGTGACGGCCGGGATCAAGCCGACCGAGGATTTCAACGGTGCTGAGCAGGAAGGGGCCGGTCGCTACCAGGTCACCTGTCACAACGGTCGGCGCTGGTCCACTGCCGATGCCTACCTGCGGCCCGCGCTGGGTCGACCGAATCTCACCGTGCGCACCGGCGCCCTCACGACCGAGGTGCTGCTGCGCGGCACCCGCGCCGTCGGCGTCCGGTACCGGCAGTCCGGGGCGGAGCGCACCGCGCACGCGTCCGTCGAGGTGCTGCTCGCCGGCGGGGCGATCAACAGCCCGCAGTTGCTCATGCTCTCCGGTATCGGGCCGGCCGAGCACCTGCGCGACATGGGTGTCGAGGTCGCGGTGAACCTGCCGGGCGTCGGTGAGAACCTGCAGGACCACCCGGTGAGCCTGATGCTCTGGCACACCAGGGACACCACGGACCTCAAGGACCTCGCGGCACCTGTGCGCCGGCTCGCACAGTGGCGAATCGTTGGGCGCGGGCCGCTCGCGTCGAACATCGCGGAGGGCGGGGCGTTCTTCGCCAGCCGCGACGGTCTGGCCGCGCCCGACCTTCAGCTCCACATGTTGCCTGCCGGGTTCCTCGACAACGGACTGCGCGAGATGCCCAGCATGATGTTCACGGTCGGGGTGACCCTGGTCAGCGTCGCCAGCCGCGGCCGGCTGCGGCTGGCGTCCGCGGATCCGACGTGGCGGCCGGAGATCGACCCCCGGTACCTCGACGATCCGGCGGACCTGGACGCCTTGGTGGCCGGATGCCGGCGCAGCCTCGACATCGCCGGGGAGCCCGCGATCGCAAAGCACATCGACAGGCGCCACCTGCCGTCCGGACGGAACGGCCTCAGCGACGGCGAACTCGCGAACCATGTCCGGGCATGGACCCAGACGACGTTCCACCCGGTCGGTACCTGCGCGATGGGCGAACGCGAGGACGCCGTCGTCGATTCGCAGCTACGAGTCCGCGGGGTCGACGGGTTGCGGGTGGTGGACGCGTCCGTGATGCCGACCGTGGTTCGCGGCAACACCAACGCCCCCACGATCATGATCGCCGAGAAGGCCGCCGACCTGATCCTCGGCAAGCCCGCACTCCGATGACCACCGCTGACGACAACCAGATTCGAGGACATGCCATGACCACGCTCGAGACCGGCCCCACCACCGATGCGGGAGCCACCTTCGACTCGCTGGATCCAGGGACCGGCGAGGTCGTCGGCACCTATCCCGTTCAGGACGCGGCGGCGGTGGCCGAGACGGTCGAGCGCGCACGGGTCGCGGCGAAGTGGTGGTCCGGGCTCAGCTTTGCGCAGCGCCGGACCCACCTGGACGCGTGGGCCGGAGTGCTCACCCGCCGGATCGCCCAGCTGGCCGAGGTGATGCACGCCGAGACCGGCAAGCCGCATTCCGACGCCCAGCTCGAGGCCGTGATGGCGATCGGCCATCTCGCCTGGGCGGCCAAGAACGCGCCGAAGGTGCTGGGGCGCAAGCGGGTTCCCTCGGGGCTGGAGATGATCGACCATGCCGCGAGCGTGGAGTACCTCCCGCTCGGTGTGGTCGGCGTGATCGGGCCGTGGAACTATCCCGCGTTCACGCCGATGGGCTCGATCGCCTATGCGCTCGCGGCAGGCAACGCGGTGGTCTTCAAGCCCAGCGAGTTCACCCCCGGCGTGGGGGCCTGGCTCGTCGATACCTTCGCCCAGGTGGTGCCGGATCATCCCGTGCTGCAACTGGTCACGGGTCTCGGGCCGACCGGGGAGGCGCTGTGCCGCTCCGGCGTCGACAAGCTCGCGTTCACGGGATCGACCGCGACCGGCAAGAAGGTGATGGCGGCCTGCGCGGACACCCTCACGCCGGTGGTCATCGAGGCGGGCGGCAAGGACGCACTGCTGGTGGATGCCGACGCGGACCTCGACGCCGCCGCTGACGCGGCGCTGTGGAGCGGGATGTCGAACGCGGGACAGACCTGTGTCGGCACCGAGCGGGTGTACGTGCACGAGCGGGTGTACGAGCCGTTCCTGGCCAAGCTCGTCGCGCTCGCCGAGGGCGTGCGTGCGGGCACCGATCCCGAGGCGAAGATCGGCCCGATGACCATGCCGACCCAGTCAGGCGTGGTGCGCAGCCACGTGCTCGACGCCATCGAGCGGGGTGGCCGCGCGGTGGTCGGAGGCCCGGACTCGGTGGGAGACAGGTTGGTCCAGCCGACCGTCCTCGTCGATGTCCCCGAGGACTCGATCGCGGTCACCGAGGAGACCTTCGGCCCGACGCTGACGATCGCGCGGGTTCGCGACATGGACGAGGCGATCGAGCGCACCAACGCCTCGCGCTACGGACTGGGTTCGGCGGTGTTCAGCAAGCGCCGCGGCACCGAGCTCGCCCGCCGGATCCGGTCGGGGATGACGGCGGTGAACTCGGTGATCGCGTTCGCGGCGATCCCCTCGCTGCCGTTCGGCGGGGTCGGTCAGTCCGGCTTCGGCCGGATCCACGGCCCGGACGGGCTCAAGGAGTTCACCTACTCCAAGGCCGTCGCCCGTAGGCGGATGCCCGCGCTGATGGCGCTGACCAGCTTCACCCGCACCGCCAAGACCGACAAGATCCTCACCACCATCGTGACGCTGCGGCACGGCCGCGGCTGAGACGAACCGCCGTCCGCGCCCCTGAAGGGTCATCCCTTCAGGGGCGTTAGGCGGGCACGTCCACAGGTGCGTCGCCTGCCGGTTCCGCCGCGTCCGCCGGCTTGCGGACGAAGAGGCATGCCGCGATCAGCACGAACGACAAGATCCCGGCGACGAGGAACACCGCGCGTACACCCTCGACGATGGCGTCGGGCGAATCGGCAGCATCACCGGATCGCGAGGAGACCACCGTCATCACCGTGACGAACAGTGCCGTACCCGCCGCGCCGGCAACCTGCTGGAACGTGCCGACCACCGCCGAACCGTGCGCGTAGAGGTGGGGGGCCACCGATCCCAATCCCGATGTCATCAGCGGCGTGAACGTCGCCGCCAGACCAAGGCACAGCGCCATGTTCGACAACAGCAGCCACCACAGCGAGGTCGAGGTGCTCACCGCCGTCAGCATCCACACACCGACGCTGACGAGGATCGATCCGGGGATGACCAGCACGACCGGGCCCCGCTTGTCGTAGATGCGGCCCACGATCGGTCCGGCGAGACCCATGAGGAGGCCGCCGGGCAGGGTGATCAGACCAGTTTCGAACGGGTCGAGGTGAATCACCGACTGCGCGAAGTACGGGACGATGATGAAGGTGCCCATCATCGTTCCCATGCCGACCAGCATCGCGACGACAGCGATGGTGAACTGGCGGGATCCGAACACGCGCAGGTCCAGCAGGGCGCGATCCTCGCGTTGCAGCCTGGTCTGTCGGGCGATGAAGCCGAACATCGCGGCCGCACCGATGAGGAAGGGCAACCACACCGGGGTCGTCGAGGATCCCTGTGCCGATTCGCCGATGCTCACCAGGCCGTACACGAGGCCACCGAATCCGAGTACCGCGAGTGGGACCGACAGGAGGTCGATGCGCGCCGTCGTCGTCTCGGACACCGACACGAGGAAACGTGCGCCGACGACCAGCGTCACCAACGCGAAAGGGGCCACGAATCCGAAGATCCAGCGCCACCCGAAGTGGTCGAGGATGAATCCCGACACGGTGGGGCCGAGGGCAGGCGCCACCGCGATCACGATGGAGATGTTGCCCATCATCGCCCCCCGGCGAGCGGGGGGTACCAGCGTCATGATCGTCGTCATCAACAGCGGCAGCATGATGGCCGTCCCCGACGCCTGCACGATGCGGGCGATCAACAGCACACCGAAGCCGGGTGCGGCGAACGCGATGAGAGTTCCCGCCGTGAACAGCGACATGGCGAGCGTGAACAGGGTGCGGGTGGGGATGCGCTGGATGAGATAGCCGGTGAGCGGGATGATCACCGCCATCGTGAGCATGAACGCGGTCGTGAGCCACTGCCCCACGCTCGGCGGTACGCCCAATTCGACCTGCAGGACCGGGATGGCGATGGACATCACCGTCTCGTTGAGGATCACCACGAAGCTGGCTACCAGCAGGACACCGATCACCTGGAGGTGGCGCCGTTCGATTCGGTCGCCTGCGTCGGCGACCCCGTCGGTCTCGAGACGGGTGGACTCGGTCACGGTGGACCTTTCGGATGGTGGGAACAGGGGTCACGCCGGCGGCCGACGGGACAGGGTGGGGATGGTTATCGAACCTACTGGTCTCTTACGCTGCCTGCCACTCTATTTTCGGTGCCTGGGTTCGTGACACGGACGAGGCGATCGAGCACCCATGCCTCGCGCTACGGCTCGCCGCTGTTCAGTTAGCGCCGTGGCGCCGAGCCGCCAGCCGGTATCGATCGACCCCGCGGAGGTCAGCCTGGGGTCGCGTCCGCGCGGGCGTGACCGATTGTGGATCGAAACGTCGACATGCCGGTGACCCTGTCGGACCACTCGCGTGCACGGATGAGCACGCGCGGGGGCGGTGTGGTGTGCGGAGCCTGTTCTCGGCGCCTGCGAAGAACTGCGATTTCGCGAACGATGCTTCGGTGCATGTTGTCCCTGACCGTCCAGCCAGGCAATCGGCACCGGGTCCCCGCGATGATGTGCGTTGCGATTAGCGCAATAGGCACCAGGAAGGCGACGGCCAGTACCACTGCTACCGATAGTCTGCCATCCGGACCGATTGCCGCCGTCACGAGCGCAAGTGCAATCGTTACATAGGCGAGCCCCCCGAACAGCGAGGTCATGGTGGCGTACGCGAATCGTCTCGCGACGAAATTCCGAGCAGTGACGTAGAGCGTGTAGATCGCCAGAATGGCCGAGAAGAGGGCAGCGCCTGCTGCCCGCGCGAGATCGCTCACCCACGCGACGCTGCGTCCGTCGACAGAGTTTCCGTATGCGGAGAGCACGACGATGGGCAGCGCCGCGATGATGGCGATCGTCACGAGGTCAATGACCGTCCACACATTGAGCTGCTTCGGTACTGTGCGCTGAGGATCTCGCCACCGTCCGGCGACAACGGCGAGAGCTCGGATCGAATCCTCTCGTTCCACCTCCGGCACGCGGCGTTGGACGGGAATGTCCTTGCCGAGCAGCAGCCCGGTGTCGTTGCCGAGTACTGCAAGGAACACGGCGCTGCCAAGGAGCAACAGTGCGGCGAGGTTCGTCTGGCCGGGTGCACCGTCGAACACGGTGGCAAGGCCAGTGAGGATGGCGAGGGTTCCAGTCGAAACCCCGCACAGCGACAGATAGCGCGTTCGTGTGTACGCGACGACCTCGCTGACCTCGGCCGAGCGTGTTGCCCACACCAGAACATTGAGCGCGATTACGACGGACGCGAGGATCGCGAGGATCGCCGCACCGACCTCGGGCTTGAGGGTCAGAGCCGCGGACGGTATACGGCCGGTCTTGTTTCCGAGATCATGCGTCCACTGAATGAACCGGAGAATACCGGCGAGGATCGCGTAGATCGCGACCGTGTTTGCGACCTGCCTTGCGATGCCGAACCAGAATCGGTTGTGTTGGGCCCTCACTTCGTGGGCGATGGCGAGTTCTTGCTTGGAGTTGTGACTCACGTGTCTCCGGACGAAGTTGTCGGATCATGCCGCGGCGTTGCGGCCGATGCTTCTCAGTGAGGAGCCGAACAGGATGACACGCGCTCCCGACAAGTTCCTGCGGCCGACGCACCCGAGCTTCCAGACAGCGCGGGGAACGCTGAGTGTGTCGGTGGGCTGGTCTATACAGTTCTGTTGGTCTTCGTCGAGCAGAACAGGCAGGTAGCGGTACCCGTGATCACCGGTGACATCAAGAACAAGGTCGACGCAGTCTGGGACGCATTCTGGACGGGTGGCATCTCCAATCCGCTGGAGGTGATGGAGCAGATCACCTACCTGCTGTTCATCCGCCGACTGGACGACGAGCAGACGCTCGCCCTGGAGAAGGCGAACCTGCTGGAGCGGCCGATCGAAGGCAACCCGTTTCCCGAGGGTGACGACGAGCAGGGCCGGCCGTTCAACGACCTGCGGTGGTCGGTGTTCCGGGATAGGCACGCTGCCGAAATGTTCGACATCGTCGCGAACCGGGTGTTCCCGTTCATCAAGTCGATGCGCGGCGAGGAGTCCACGTACGCGCACTTCATGAAGGACGCGCGGCTGTCTATTCCGCACGCGGGGATGTTGCAACAGGTGGTGGACCGTCTCGACCGGGTGCCGATGGAGAACCGCGACACGAAGGGTGACATTTACGAGTACCTTCTGGCGAAGATCGCGTCCGCCGGCCAGAACGGGCAGTTCCGTACGCCGCGCCACATCATCGAGCTGATGGTGAACATGACGGCACCGAAGCCGGGCGACACCATCGTGGACCCGGCGTCCGGTACGTGCGGCTTCCTGGTTGGGGCGTCCGAGTACATGCGCGCCAACCACGCCGACGAGATCAACGCAGGTGCCGGGAAGCAGCAGTACCACCACGAGATGTTCCACGGCTTCGACTTCGACAACACCATGCTCCGAATCGGCTCGATGAACATGCTTCTGCACGGCATCGAACAGCCGGATATCCGCTACCGCGACTCCCTCGCCGAGGCGAACACCGGTGATGCCGAGGCGTATTCGCTGATCCTCGCGAACCCGCCGTTCGCAGGGTCGCTGGACTACGAGAACACCGCGAAGGATCTGCAGCAGATCGCGAAGACGAAAAAGACGGAACTGCTGTTCCTCGCACTGTTCCTGCGCCTGCTCAAGCCGGGTGGGCGTGCCGCGGTCATCGTGCCGGACGGCGTGCTGTTCGGATCGTCGAAGGCGCACAAGGAACTTCGCCGGATCATTGTCGAGGAGCAGAAGCTCGATGCCGTGGTGAAGCTGCCGTCCGGTGTGTTCAAGCCGTACGCCGGTGTGTCGACGGCCATCCTGTTCTTCACCAAGACCAACTCCGGTGGCACCGACAACGTCTGGTTCTACGACGTGCAGGCCGACGGCTGGTCTTTGGACGACAAGCGCAATGCATTGTTGGACGAGGGCAAGCTGGGTGCGCTCGCCGTGCTCGACGATTCGGAGCACGCGAAGAACAACCTGCCGGATATATTGCGGCGCTGGAGTTTGCGCGAGTCGTCCGAGCTGGAACGGGCGCGGACCGAGCAGAGTTTCTGCGTGCCGCGCGAGGACCTTGCCGCGCAGGGATACGACCTGTCCCTGAATCGGTACAAGGAAGTTGTGCACGAGGAGGTCGAGCACCGTTCTCCCGCTGAGATTCTCGACGAGCTCGATCGGCTCGAGAAGGAAATTGTTGATGGCATGGCGCAGCTGCGGGAGATGCTGGCGTGAGTGTGCAATCAGTGAAGCTATCCGAGATTGCGGAGGTCAAGCTCGGACGGCAGCGGTCGCCGAAGGACCACGACGGCCCGAACATGCGTAAGTACTTGCGCGCAGCCAACGTTGGTTGGATTGGGCTTCTCCTCAACGATGTGAAGCAAATGAATTTCACCGACGCCGAATTGGCACAGTTCCGTTTGGAGCACGGTGACATCCTGCTGAACGAGGCATCCGGATCGCCACGCGAGGTGGGGAAGCCGGCAATCTGGCAGGGCGAGCTTGACAACTGCGCATTCCAGAACACCCTTCTGCGTGTGCGACCCAGCGATCAAGTGGACTCCCGCTACCTACTGCACTTCTTCCGCCGCGAAGCGGAATCCGGCGCGTTCGTGCGCGGATCGCGCGGAACTGGAATCAACCACATCGGGCGGGCAGCGCTCGCGCAATGGCCGATCCCGCTGCCGCCGATCGAGGAGCAGCGGCGGATCGCGGCGATCCTCGACCACGCCGACGCCCTCCGTGCCAAGCGCCGCGAAGCCCTCGCCCGCCTCGACGAGCTGACCCAGTCAATCTTCATCGACATGTTCGGCGACCCTCGCGGGGCGGGCCGACGGCCACTTGGCGAAGTTGCGAAGATTCAGATCGGCCCCTTCGGGTCATTGCTCCACAAAGAGGACTACATTGCCGGCGGGATTCCGCTTGTCAACCCAATGCACATCGTTGATGGCGCAGTACGTGCGGATGTGGAGTTCTCCGTTGATCGTCAGAAGTATGAAGAGCTTGCGACCTATCACCTGAGGCCCGGCGACGTCGTTATGGGACGACGCGGAGAAATGGGTAGGTGCGCAGTTGTGGATGCAAATGCCGGCGACCTTCTGTGTGGCACGGGATCCCTAGTGATCCGGCCAATTCAGGAGGTCTCGGCACCGGGATACCTTGGATTCGCGTTGTCTAGTTCGTCCGTGAAGCGCGGACTTGAGGATGCATCGCTTGGTGCCACGATGCCGAACCTAAATAGGGCAATCGTGGAGTCGTTCGAGGTTGTGGTTCCTCATTATGGTGCTCAAATACTGTTCGAGGATCGAGTGCGGAATCTGAGGGCGCAAAAGGTACAGCACCGGACGGCGCTGGACGAACTCGACGCCCTCTTCG
>NZ_BCXA01000072.1 GCF_001894865.1 Rhodococcus maanshanensis NBRC 100610
TGCCCGGTTGATCGCTTCCGCCGATCCATAGAACAGGCCCGTGCCGATGGCCGAACCCAGCGCGATGAACCTGATGTGGCGTGCTGTCAGACCTCGGGTCAGCGCCGCGGCGGTGTCTTTCACAATCGATCTCCCTGGACTGGGCTGGGGTGGATTCGGCCTGGCCGGCCCCTCGCACTGTGTGGCGAGTCACACCTTCGAGAGGTATGTATAGTCCTGTATATACAACTTCGTCAAGGCTCCTGCCGTCCCGAACCGCGTCGATCCGGTTGAACTAGGGCATCCTGGTCGCCCTCACACTCGGCCCCCTGACCGAGTTCCGCCCCTCGGAAGTACGCCTACGACGCAAAGAAAAGCGCTCGGCTCTACGGCGACGCCAAGTCCGGGGCCCGGAATCGATCGGGCGAACTGGGCTCCCTCGGGATCGGTTCTGGCGCTGATGCCTGCGCAGGCAGCCCACCAGCGGCCCACCCGTTCGAGAGTCGATGCCCGAGGGGCAGGAGAAACCACGTGAGCGCCACCACCAGGACCACCGATGTCAGTGCGACACTCGCCGGTCTGGGCCAGCTGCTGAGCATCGGGGACAGCGTGACGGAGAGGACAAGGCTGCCGGGAAAGACACAGCAGAAGGTGATGATCGCCTGACGCCACCTGACGGGCGCCTGGGATCGACTCACAGTGCCGCGAATCCGTCGCGCCAGCTCGACCAGCGCGGTCTCCAGCCCAATTCTCGAGCGCGTGCGTTCGACACCGGGCGCCCGCCGTGCGTTCCGACCAGCGCTTCCCGCTCGATCAGGCCGCCGACCGCTTGCGCGAACCGAGGTGCCCACTCGAGGGTCTCGGCCGGGTCGTCGTCGACGATGTTCACCGGACCCACCGGCCACTCGAGGGCGGCCACGGTGGCGGCGACCGCGTCGTCCACATGTAGGAACGAGGTGACCGCCAGTGCGGGGGTCCAGGTTCCCGCGCGAGCCGCCTCGGCATGCAGCCCCGTCCGCGAGTACCAGGCGCCCGGACCGTAGAGGGTTCCGTACCGAAGGATCGTGGCCGGTGCGGAGTCGGACATCGCCTGCTCTAGAGCCATCACACCTTCGACGGTGATGCTCCGCGGCGGTGCCGCCTCGACGTCCAGCGGCGTGTCCTCGGTGGCCGGCCCTGCGCCGTCCTCATAGGCCCACGCAATGCTCTGCGCGAGGACCCCGCGCACGCCCGCCGCCCGGATCGCGTTCGCCAGGTTCCGACTGCCCTCCGTGCGCAGGCGCGCATTGGCTCCGCTGCTTCCCCCGGACAGATCCGTCAGTTGATTGATCACCACGTCGGGCCCGGCGTCGACGACAGCGTTGGTCAGCGCCGCCGGATCGAGGGCGTCCACGACGACGCCGTCGGCCCCCAGCCGCCGCAGGCCGTCGATGCGGTCTTCCCTGCGGGTGGTCGCAACCACGGTGTGACCGGCGCCCCGGAGCGCGGGCACCAACGCCCGGCCGATGACGCCCGTTCCGCCTGCCAAGAAGATTCTCACTACTACAACCATCCTTTCCAGCTCCCTACGGACCTCAACCTAGGTCCGAAGTGGCCTGGCTAGAAGGTCCATTTCATGACCCAAGAATTGGGCCAATAGCCGCAGATCCA
Source organism: Rhodococcus maanshanensis NBRC 100610 (assembly GCF_001894865.1). Lineage (GTDB taxonomy): Bacteria > Actinomycetota > Actinomycetes > Mycobacteriales > Mycobacteriaceae > Rhodococcus_G > Rhodococcus_G maanshanensis. The sequence goes on from NZ_BCXA01000072.1 coordinate 1,630, forward strand.
CGCCGCTGCCCGGACGGTGCACTGAAATGTGCACCAGATCGTTGTCGTCGGTGCCCGCCGCGCAGAGTCACCGTGGTGAATCCCAGTCGCCGAACCACGTGGACAGGTGGGTGCGTAGATCCTGCTGGTCTTCGCCGACCCAGGCCACGTGGCCGTCCGGCCGCAGCAGCGCCGCTGGCACGTCGAGTTCCTCGCTGACGTCCACAACGTGGTCGACCCGATCTGCCCAGCCCGTCACCGAGAGCCGGCCGGTCTGGTCGAGCAGTAGCCCGCGGCCGCCGTGCATCAGCGCGAAGAGACGCCCTCGCTCCTTCAGCACCACGTCGCGCAGCCGTCGGCCCAGCAGCTCGTGCCCCTCGCCGAGGTCGTAGCGGACCCCGATCGCGGTGACCTTCTCGGTCAGATATCGGTTCACGCCGTCGAGATCCATCAGTTCCGACACCAGCCGGCGCACCGCCTGGGGACCTGGATCGGTTGACATCAGCTCGGACTGCACGCGGGTGTTGTTCAGCACGTCGGCGGCCACCGGATGCCGTTCGGTGTGGTAGCTGTCCAGCAGCCCCTGCGGCGCCCAGCCGTTGACCTCGGCGGCCAGCTTCCAGCCCAGATTGAACGCATCCTGGAGGCCGAGGTTGAGGCCCTGCCCGCCCAGCGGTGGGTGGACGTGCGCCGCATCGCCTGCCAGCAGCGCCCGGCCGACCCGGTAGCGCTCGGCCAGCCGGGTGGCGTCGCCGAAGCGGGACAGCCAACGCGGCGAGTGCACGCCGAAGTCGGTGCCGGCGAACACCCGCAGTTGCTGCCTGAACTCCTCGAGGGTCGGCGGGACCGACCGGTCCTCGGCCACCCCCTCCGCGGGCACGACGACGCGGTACACCCCGTCCCCGGAGGGCCCGGCGCCGAATCCCTTGTGGGTCTTGCGGACCTCGTCCACCACGGCGGCCAGCTCCTCCGGCGGCGCGGTCACCTCCATCTCGCCCAGCAGCCACTCGAGCCTCGCGGGTTCGCCGGGGAAGCCGACGCCGAGCAGCTTGCGCACCGTGCTGCGGCCGCCGTCGCAGCCGACGAGGTAGCGCGAGCGCAGCTGTGTGCCGTCGGCCAGCTCTGTGGTCACGCCGTGGCCGTCCTGGCTCAGCCCGACCAATTCGGTGCCGCGCCGGATCTCGGCGCCGAGCTCGACGGCGTGCTCGGCCAGCAGACGCTCGGTGATGTTCTGGGGGATGCCGAGGATGTACGGGTGTGCGGTGTCCAGCCTGTCGGGCCGCGGTTTGGTGATGCCGGCGAAGAAGCCGCCGACCGGGTATTGCTTGCCGAGCGCGAGGAACCGTTCCAGCAGACCGCGCTGGTCCATCACCTCGATGCTGCGCACGTGCAGGCCGAGCGACCGGACCTGCCCGGTCGGCTCGGCCTCCTTCTCCAACACGAGCGCCCGCACGCCCTGCAGGCGCAGCTCGGCGGCGAGCATCAAGCCGGTCGGTCCGCCGCCGACAATGATCACGTCGATCATGCAATTCCCTCTCCGGCACGGGAGATGCCACAGCGCCATCCACTCATGCTGCACAGCGCGGGTCCCGAAGCACAGACCGAATGTCGTCCCGGCGTGGCTCGAGACCGTGCCGGGATGCCGGTGCAATGATCTCGCCTATGTCGCGGCCGGCCGCTGCACGGAACTCCGTTGCAGTATGTCGGCGCGGATACGCACGGTGGCTGGATCTTCGGGGGAGGACGGCTGGTCGGGGTGAATACGGTTGTCACTGCAGAGCGAGAACGCCGATCCGACGGTGACCGCCTCGCCGATCCCGCTACAACCCGATCCGGGACGAGCTTCCGTCCCGACATCGAGGGTCTGCGGGCCGTAGCGGTCGTCATGGTCGTCCTGTTCCACGCCGGTGTGCCCGGGGTGGGGGGCGGGTTCGTCGGTGTCGACGTCTTCTTCGTCGTTTCGGGTTTCCTGATCACGGGGATGCTGTGGCGCGATGTGTCGACCACCGGCACGGTCGGCCTCGCCCGGTTCTACGGCGCGCGGGCCCGCCGGCTGCTGCCTGCCGGGGGCCTGGTGCTGGTCGTCACCGCGATCTGCTCGGCGCTGCTGCTTCCTCCCCTGCAGGCTCGGGACGTCCTCGGCGACGAGATCGCGAGTGCGCTCTATGTCGGCAACTATCGGTTCGCCCTGCACGGCACCGACTACCTGGCCGCGGACGCGCCGCCGTCGCCGTTCCAGCACTTCTGGTCGCTCGGTGTGGAGGAGCAGTTCTACCTGCTGTGGCCCGCCCTGATCATCGGCGCAGCCTGGCTGGTTCGGCGCACCTCGCGCCGGAACCGCGCCGCCGCCACGCCGTCCGCGGCGCCGTACCTGCTCGTACTCGCACTGGTTGCCGCGGCATCGTTCGCAATCTCGTTGGTCTGGACCGACACGCTGCCGCCGTGGGCGTTCTTCTCGCTGCCGTCGCGGGCCTGGGAACTGGCCGCAGGCGGACTGGTGGCGCTCTCGGCCCGCGGGTGGAGTCGGCTGCCCTCGGCGGCGGCCGCCCTCGCCGGGTGGTCGGGCCTGGCCCTGCTCGTCCTCGCCTGCACACGGCTGGACGAGACGACCCCGTATCCCGGCACCGCCGCGCTTCTCCCGGTGCTGGGCACCGTCCTGGTGATCGGCGCCGGCTGCGCCACGCCGCGATGGGGGGTCGGTCCCGGGCTCGCGCTCCCGCCGGTCCGGGCGGTCGGCCGGGTGTCTTACTCCTGGTATCTCTGGCACTGGCCGGTGCTGCTGCTGGTGCCCGCGCTCATCGGTCATCCCCTCGACCTGACCGGACGGCTCGGTGCGCTCGCGTTGTCCGGCGGATTGGCCGTGCTCACGCTGCACCTCGTCGAGAATCCTGTCCGCTTCGCCGCGCCACTCCGGATCTCGGCGGCGCGCAGCCTCGCGCTCGGCGGCATCATCACCGCCGTCGCCGTGTGCGCGGGGTTGCTGCTCCTTCTCGCGCGTCCCGTTCCGGTCGGCCACGGCGCGGCGGCGGCGGATCTGACGGTCGCCACCGCGCGCATGCCCGTGGCCACCCCGACCGTCAACCCACACGACGCCGCGGTGCAGCAGCTGACCGCGCAGGTGCAGGCGGCGGTCACGGAGTCGGCGGCGACGCTCGCCGTGCCGTCGAATCTGTCCCCGGCGCTGGCCGACGCGCCGGCCGACAAGCCGGAGGTGTTCGCCAACGGCTGCGTGCGGTCCTGGCTCGAGGTCGGCGTGAGCGAGTGCGCCTCGGGCGACCCGTTCTCCACGACGACGGTGGCCCTGGTCGGCGACTCACACGCCGCGATGTGGAGCCCTGCTTTCGAATCGGCTACTGAGCAGCGACATTGGCGGCTCGAGACACTGGGCAAGGTCACCTGCCCACTGCTTGACCTGCCGATCACCAGCCCCTACCTCGGCCGGGAGTACAGCGAATGCGAGCAGTGGCGTGGCCAGGTCGTCGCGCGGCTGCAGGCCGAGCGGCCGCAGTTGATCGTGCTGAGCATGTCCCGGCGCTACGGTGGCGACTTCGGGTTCATCGCCTACGATCCCGCCTGGCTCGACAGCCTGACTCGCATGGTGGCGCAGCTGCGGGCCACCGGGGCGGCCGTCCTCGTTCTCGGCCCGATCCCCGATCCACATTCGACCGTGCCGACGTGCCTGTCCGCCCACCTCGACGACGTGACCGCATGCTCGCCGCCCCGCCCGGTCGCGGTGAATGCAGGCGGCATCGCGGCCGAGGCCGCAGCAACCGCGGCAGGCGGCGGACAGTACGCCGACCTCACGGAGTTGTTCTGCACCGCCGACCGTTGTCCCGTCATAGTCGGCAAAGACCTCGTGTTCCGCGACGACAACCACCTGACCCTCGAGCATGCCCTGGCGCTCACGCCCGTCGTCACCGCGCTCACGGACCGCGCGCTCGCACCTCGCTGAGCCCGGGGGCGCCTGAGCGCCGTTCGTCTCCACGCGGCGACGCACCGATTGTCTTGTGCCGGTGCGGTATCGACTCCCGGCCACGATCGAATCAACCGGCGCCAGGTCCCACCGGCCGGGCGCGTTCGGTGCTAGCGTCGTACTGCACAACGGCCGCGCTCGCGCTCGGTGGGCGCACGGGCGTCAGGGAGGTACAGAGCTGTGCCCCACGAGGACGATCACACGCAGACCCGAGCCGGCGAGCCGGATACGAGCCACCGCGACCCCGTTCCGCCCGCAGAAGAGCGGGTCCATTGGCCGGAACCAAGCCCCCTCAACGACTGGTGGCAGACCGTGATGAACCGCAGTCGCAACGCGTCGATCTGACCATGCCGTCTCGCGTCGGTGACCACCGGCGAATGGCCACTGCAGAAACGGGGGTGGGCGAGCGAGGCGTGTGGCAGGGTGGCGGGACAAAACCGAAGGGGAAGCCGTGAGCCGCACGATCATCCGAAAGGCGCGCATCGCCGCCGTCCTGGTGATCGCAGCCACCGGCCTGAGCGGCTGCCTGGCCCCCGGCACGCCCCCTGGATGGTCGAGCTACACCATCGAGCGCGGCGCGCACAGCGCATCGGTGGGTCGCCCGGCCGGCGCAACCGGCCCCCTGGAGGGCTGGATCAGCCCCGGTGGAGCGTCGCGGACCTACGACTTCATCCTGACCCCAACGGCGGAGTATGTGCTCACCTCGCCGACCCAGCCCGAGGACCAGTTCGACTGGAACAAGCTGCCCGGCTTCTCGGACTGCGGCGACTTCGATCTTGCTCGCAACGGCGCGATGTTCGGCTGGCGGTGGCGCACCGACACGTCGCCCCGCGTGCTCGAGATCGTGCCGTATGCCAATGCCAACGGCGTGCATCAGTACCCGCAGAGCGCGCTCGTCACCCTCTCCCACGACGACCTCGCGGCCAACCAGCCCCTGCGGTACTCGATTCAGATCGACGGGTCCGTCTACCGTTTCGCGATCGATGGCACCATCAACGGCCGGGAGATCCACGAGACGGCCGCCCTCCCCAGGTCCTGCCCCGCCAGTCCCACCAGCACCGGTAAGTGGTTCGCCGGCTTCTACTTCGGCGGCACCTCGACCGCCCCCTCGCAGATGTACGCCTACGTGCGCGAACCCGCCGACGGTACGGAGCCCGGTCAACCCGGCGGTGACGGCTCTTTCGGCTCGGCAATCGCCGCTCCCGCAAACTGATTCCCGAACCGGGGGCAGCTGTTGCCAGGGCAGGGTAAGGCTCAGCGTGGGGCCAGGTTCTGCAGGGCCAGCGCGAGAACACGCGACATGTCGTCGGCGTCATAGCCCTTCTTGGGCTCGCACCCTTGGTCGGCGACCAAGTGGTTGGACATGGCCAGTCCGTGCAGCAGGACCCAGAGCAATGGGCCGACTTCCCGGATGTCGCCGGCGATGAGCGTGCCGCTCTGTTGTGCCTCGACAACGAGGTCGTTGAAGTACCGATTGAAATCGTTGGCGGCATCTACCAGCATCCGACTCGGGGTGATCGTGTGGTCGCCTCCGAAGAAGTCGAGCCGGTAGTGGTTCGGGTATGCCCAGGCAAAGCGGACGTAGGCATGGCAGGCGCGAAACAACGGCGTGGACGCTGTCGTGGTGTCCGCAACCGCGCGCTGCATCTCCGCCGTCAGGGCGGCCAGGCTCTCGGCGGCCACGGTGCTCAGCAGGTCTTCCTTGTCCTGAAAGTGCCGGTACGGCGCCGTCCGCGACACGTCGGCCGCCGCGCCGACTGCTCGCAGCGTGACGTGGGCCGGGCCGCCCCGCGCCAAGAGGTCGCTGGCCGCGGCGATCAGGGTGCGGCGTGTGTCCCGGCTTCTCTCCTGCATCTCCTGAGGGTAGGAGGTTGTTGACGCTGTCAACAAGCCGGTGCTAGGTTGACGCCGTCAACATAGGGGGCTCAATGACATCGACATCGCAGGCGAATCCTCTCGACCTGCTCCGTTCGGATACTGCGGCCTGGAATGCCCTACGGGCGGTCCGCGATTCGGGGAACGTCAGCCTCGTCGACGCCGACCTGGCGGGCGCGAGCCTGGCGGGCGCAGACCTGGCCGGAGCGGACCTCACCGGCGCCGACCTGTCGGGAGCCGACCTCACGGATGCCGTCCTCGCGGGTGCGAATCTGACCTCCGCCGAGTTCGTCGGTGCCGACCTGGCGAGGGCCGATCTCACCGGCGCGGTGGCCCACGACGCCAACTTCACCGGCGCGTTTCTCACCAGGGCGGTCCTGCGGGACGCGGACCTGACGATGGCCTTTCTGACGTCGACCTTCCTCGGGCACGCGGATCTCACCGGAGCGAACCTCTCCGGCGCGTACATGACCAGCGCATACCTCGGCGACGTCGACCTGACCGGCGCCACGCTGATCGGCGCCTACCTGGGCAAGGCCAACCTGACAGGCGCGAACATCGCCGATGCCGTCCTGGAGGGTGCCGATCTCACCGGCGTCACCATGCCGGACGGCACCGAGCGCGACTGACCGACGATGCATCCGATAGCGAAGACCGCACTGGCGTTCGTCAACCGAGCGACCGTCGCCCTGTACCGGATATCAGACGGTCGCCTCGGCGGGACGTCGGTGGGACTGCCCGTTCTCCTGTTGACGGTGCCCGGACGCAAGACCGGGATCCCGCGAACGGCACCGGTCGTCTACCTCGCACATGGCGATTCGTACGTTGTCGTGGGCTCCGCATACGGAGCGAAGTCCGACCCGGATTGGGTGAGAAACCTTGCCGCGGCCGAGACCGCCCGGATCCGGATCGGTGATCACGAGCGGGAAGTTTCGGCAAGGATCGCGAACGGCGCAGAGCGCGAACGGCTCTGGCAGCAGGTGATCATCCCCAAACTGCCGACGATAGCGAAGCACGAGGCGAAATCCGGGCGCACATTCCCGGTCGGTGTGCTGACCAGTCCGTAGCAGGGTCTGCCGGGTGGACAGATCCCCACCGCGGTAGCCGACGCGGCCGCGCATGCGTCACCGTAGGGGCTCGGTCGCGAGCGGAATCTCCCAGACGGCGCGAAGCAGATCGTGGGGGATGCTGTCGGACCATCGACCTGTTGAAACGAGTTCGGCTGTGAGTCGCCCGATCTCGTCAGCAGCCATCACACCACGTTCACCCTCGACCGCCACGAAGACGTTGTCATCGATCTGATCGATGTATGGAAGAGCGGTGCGGTTGGCGGAAACCAGGCACGGTCGCGTGTGGGCCGCACCGAACTGTTGCCGCGGCATCAAGTCCGTCAGGACGGAATATGCCTCGTCGATGTCTTTCTGATTACCGCCTGTTCGGACCCATCGAGCAATCTCGTCAGGTGTATCGAGTGGCGTTTCCAGCACACTGTTTCCCGCGCATTTGAAGTACCAGCGCCCATCCGGGTAGCGAAGCGGCGGCATGATGATTCCACCGTAGAGGGTTTCGCCGTCGCGGACCTTGAGGTACATCGTCGCCGGGAGGTCGACCACATCGAGTTCTGGTGCCTCCACGAGAACGACCGTGGCGCCGAATGCGTCCATTGCAAGGGGCCTGGCTATCAACCCGATCGCGTTCGTGGCCGCACCGGTAGCAACTACGACAGACCGGGCGCGCCACGACGAACCAGACCGGGCGGTGACAAGTTGCCCGCGGGCCTCGCGTCGAATGTCGGTGATCTCGTCACGGACGAGAGTTGCCCCGCCGCTCGTGGCTACCCCGAGCAACGCCCGCACCAACTCTCGCGGATTGACGATGAAGGCATCCGACTGAAGAACCCCTACGTGACCGGGTTCGAAGCTCATGTGTCGGTACCGCTGACGCAAGTCCGCTTCGTCGAGTCGGTCTACTCCTACTCCGAGGTCCGCGGCGTTTGCCACCAGTCGTTCCCTGTCGAACCACTCGGCCGACTCAGGATCCGTGATGGCCTCCGGCATGACGGCGAGTGACGGTGTGGGCTTGGCGAACTCGATGCCGGTGTTCTCGTGCAGGGCGGGAAACCGACGGATCGAACGGTTGGCGAGCAGCGACGAGACCAACGGCACCTCAAGGACGTGCGCCAGTCGGCCCTGGTCATAGTGCCCGGCCCACACTCCTTCGTGATCGTCGAAGCGAGCGGGTTCGTCGGGACCGACGATGAGGACGTCCGCGCCGAGCGCAGTCAGATGCCGGGCCGTGGCTGCTCCGATGGGCCCAGCTCCCACCACAATGACATCGAACTCGTGTTCAGCCTGCATGTGCAGTCTCCTAGTGTGTGCCCGTTCGGGCGAATGAGCGGGCGGAGCGGGACGGCAACCTACGGCCCGGGGTGAGAAGCCGGTGCATCAATGGACTTCTCACCCGAGCCAAGGCCGCAGCTACCCTCTCCTAGATCTGTGCGGAATCGGGCCTGCGGGGCACCGGCATCGACGACGTCGCGCGATGCCCCACAGGGTTCTTCAGAGGAGCGTTCAGAGAATGTCGGTCAGGGTCACGATGCGCTTGCTGAGCGTGACACCGGCCGATTCGAGGACGCCGAGCACGAACGGTTCAGGATCGATGCACGCTTCCGGAGAAAAGACTCCGCGCGCGACGATCCTGCCTTCGAGCATCTCCCTCACCGCGGCGGCGGCGGCCCGCGGCGTCGGATCGTCTGCGACCCCGTCCGCGTAGACCACCTGCGCTTCGAAGATGACCTGGGCAGGCTCGCCACCGAGTTCGCCTTCCGCGACGATCTGCATCACCGTGCCCGGCATGCCACCGGGCTCGACGGCAAGTGCCCGCTCTCCCTCCGCGGTGGCCATGTACCGCGCAAGGAACTCCCGAGGCGACATCGGCAGCCCGTCGAGCCTGACGGGGTTGGTCAGGCCGAGCGTCTCGAACGCCTTCCACATGTCGTTGCCGGCTTCCTCGAACCAGGTGAACCTGACGGTGGCGTTGCGTAGCCCGGGGACGTAGCGGCCGAGTGTGATCCCTTCGGGATGGCCCATGTATCCGGCGTGACAGACCCCGAAAGGCTCCTGCAGCGTAAAGGGTTTGGGGTCCGCCCAGGCAGGCACGGAGCGAACTTCGCCATCGATGAACTGCCGGACCTCTCCGGACATCGAATGCAGCATGTGCTCGTTGATCGTGGCGCCCATGTTGACCATGTACGGGATCGCCATCATGACGTCGACGCTGTCGGCGGTGTCCAGCAGGTCTGCGGCCCATCGGCCGAGGAGGCTGGTGATACCCGGCGCGAAACCCATGCCGAACACGATCGTCACACCGGCTGCCCTCGCGGCCTCGTCGAGGCCCGAGTCCCGAATGATCTGCTCGGCAATATCGAACTCATCGCAGACGTCGACGTAGTTGACGCCGCACTCGATGGCAGCGCGGATGATGGGCATGCCGAACTTGAAGAACGGTCCGACCGCGTTGAACACGACATCGGCTCCGGTGATCACCGACTTGATGCTGGCCGGATCGGACGCATCGAAATGTTCGGCCTTTCCGCCCAGCTCGTCGGCGAGGGCGGTGGCCTTGTCGATGTCGATGTCAGCGATGACGAGTTCGTCGTAACAGGCTGATGGAGCAAGGATTCTGGCTACGCCGCTGGCGATGGAACCTGCACTGAGAATGACGAGTTTCATGGGTGGCAAACCTCGATCTGTGTGGGCGGAAGAGCCGTGGTCGGAAGTGGTTGTGGCCTGGCCGAGGGGCGTAATGAACCCGACATCGGCAGGCGGGGACGGCGAGCCGATCCGGCCGCGTAGGCGCGGCGGGTCGGCCGGGACGTCAGTCGGTCGCAGGCATGTCCGGCAGCCACGACGCGCGAATTGTGGCGCCGATCACCTGCCGTGCGTACAATGTACACATCACCGCGAGTCGTGTCACTACTTGACGAGGAGATATTTTCGGACCATGAAGGAACCGTTGACGCGCGAGCGAATTGCCCAGGTAGGCATAGCCATTGCCGATGCAGAGGGAATGGACGCCCTGTCGATGCGCCGCGTGGCCACCGCCCTCGGCGTCGCCACCATGTCTCCGTATCGTCACGTCGCGGATCGCGACGACCTCGTTGTCGCCATGGTGGATGCCATCACCCGCCAGACCCACCTGCCTGACGATCCCGAGGTGCCCTGGCAGGAGTTGATCAAGACCATGGCGCTCGGCGACTGGCAGGCTTTCGTGGACCACCCCTGGTTGATCGGGGTGTGGTCCACGCCGCGCCGACGCGTGGACATGGCCTCACTCGACCAGCTCGAGATCGTTCTCGCGCGTCTGGATCAGATCGGAATGGACGGCTCCACGAGCTACGCGGCACTCATAGGTGTGGCGGGCCTGACGCTCGGAATGGCTGCGCTGAGCATCGACAACCCTGGCGAAGAGATCAAATCCGGCATTGACCTGCGGGAATGGCGGCTCCAGGCCGCCGCCGATCTCGATCAGCGGCTCACCCCTGCCCATGGGCGAGCCGTGCGATTCGCGTCCGAGACGCAGGACCATGCCGGCTACACCGCGTTCATCACGGCACTGGATGTCTTCATCGCCGGCATCGAGGCCCGTCACGCACTCACCTGACCCGAAGCGCCCATCGCGCGAACTCCCCCCATTGGACAGCCCGCCGGCGCCACGCGGTTTCATCGCGTGGCGCCGGGATCGTTTGGTATTCAAAATGATTCGGTGGATCGTCCGAGATGTACGAATTGCCCGCCCACCCGGACGGCCTCCACGGTCCGCCGACACACCTGCAAGTCACGCAGTGTCCCACTCAACGGGAGGGTCGCTCGTCCGCCCGAATCGACGGCTATAGCGTTCCCGTCCAAGTTCTCGTCGTCGAATCTGCTGGCCGAGAACGATTCTCAGAGCTCGGTACAGGTCGCCAGCGACCCCATCCGCTCCAGGACTCCACCGATCGACGCGCCTCCGAGCCAGGCACCTGCCGCATCTGCATCCTTCCCGGAAGGACTCCGACCTATGGACGCTTCTCAGTTCGCTCTCGGTACCCCTGATCCCACGAACGAAGACCAGCGCACGCCGACAGGCAGGCAATGGACACCTCGGGTGGTCGGTTCGCTGATCTCCATGGCCCTACTGCTCGAGCTGCTGTCGATCAGCTACATGATGATCGCCATCGCCCTGCCCCAGATCTCCGCTCATTACCGGACCACCCAGGGCGCCTGGCTACAGACAGGCTTCCTACTGCTCGGCGCTGTTGCCTCGCCACTCATCGGCAAGCTCGCCGACACGCATGGGAAGCGCAAGCTGCTGATGGTGTGCATCGCGCTCTCCGCGGTAGGCGCGTTGGTATCCGCCACCGGCTCCAGTTTCGGTGTCATCGTCGCCGGCCGAGCGCTGACCGGCATGTTGGGTCCCTGCCTGTTCCTGGTCTACACACTCATCCGCGACGTATTCCCCAAGCAAACGGTCGCCATGGCGGTCAGCATCGCGATCAGCGGCATGGGCCTGGTCACGGTTCCCGCCCCCTTCCTCACCGGCTGGCTGGTCGACAACTTCGGGTTCCGCAGCGTGTTCTGGTTCACCCTGATCTGCCTCTGCGTTCTGGGGCCCCTCATTCTCGCCACCACCGATGAGTCGCCCGTGCGGCTACGGTCGACGATCGACCTCGTCGGCGCGGCGCTACTCGGAGCGGGGATCGCCGGAGGGCTGATCGGCGTCAGCTTCGCGCCGGATTGGGGGTGGACCGCACCGAGCACGCTGGCCTACCTGATCGGCGGAACCGCGTTGTTCGCAGCCTGGATCGTGTCGGCTCGCATCATTCGCGAACCGCTGATCGACCTCCGCATTCTGTCCGATCGCGCGGTCGCCCTGACCGTACTCAGCAGCGGACTCTGCTATGCGGTCAGCGCCGTGTTCGCAATCTTGCTGCCATTCATGTGCATGACCCCCGCGGTCCTCGGCCTCGGCTACGGGTTCGGGGTGAGTGCCGAGGGTTTCGCCGTCTTCCAGGCGCCGCTCGGCGGCGCGACGGTTATCGGGGGATTCGTCGTCGGCTTCCTGGTCTCGCGCACAGGTTCACGCACCCTGATGATCGTCGGCATGGCCGTCATGGCGCTCGCCTGCACGCTGACCGCGATTT
>NZ_BCXA01000073.1 GCF_001894865.1 Rhodococcus maanshanensis NBRC 100610
ATGACGTCGTGCATGATCTCGAGGCTCGCGTTGTTGCCTGCCAACAGGTTCTCGGTCGGGATGCCGAGCAGTTCACCGAAGATCGCGCGCAGCTCCGGCAGCCCGGCGAGGCCACCGTAGTTGCGGCAGTCCAGTCCGTTGCCGTCGCGGTACTTTGCGCCGGGCAGCGCGAGCAGTGCCTGCGAGAGGTCCAACTGCTCGGGCGACGGCTTCCCGCGAGTCAGGTCGAGGGTGAGCTTCTCGGTCTTGAGCTGCGCGTACTTCGCAGACTGACGCTCGTGCTCCGAACGGAGTTCCTCGTGGCTCATCAACCCAACTTGGGTTTGGGTAGGCATGCCGAAAGACCTTTCACCGGCGCGGCTGACGTGAGGTGCGCGAAAATAAAGGGGACCCCGCGCACCCGGCAGAGCCCATTGACCCTTGCTGCCTTCCGGCCCTGGGGGAGTTCACAGGATGCGCGCCGCGCGGGATCCGTCCACGAGTGTAGCCATGCCCACTCGGGGGCGGGCAGGCGGCCGAACTTTCGCCCGGCTCGGGGGGCCGTTTTCATTTCCTGACGGGTGAGCCGGTATGCTCGCCCACGGAGGATTCGCCTAGTGGCCTATGGCGCTCGCCTGGAACGCGGGTTGGGTTAACGCCCTCAGGGGTTCAAATCCCCTATCCTCCGCCACAGGGAACCCCCTGTGACCTGCTCCCGAGCAGGTCACAGGGGGTTTTCTTTTGCCCTCGTGCAACGGCACATGCAGTGGCGACCACCCGAACAGGCCACTGTGACCGCCCCTGCACAGCCGGCATGACGCTGGGGATACACGTTCACCATGAGGAGAAGGGACGCGGTGGCCGCCGATCGTGTCCGCGCTACCCGCCCGCAGGGATCAGTTCATCGGGCTTCATTGCGACCGGGTCGACCGCGTCGCGTAGCTGTGTTCGCACGCTCTCGATTTCGGCGTCGGACAACCCACCCGCACGCAGGTATCCGGCTGCGCCGCCGTGCACCCGATCAAGCCAGCCCATCGCCGTCTCGATCGCATCGACAGGCGACTCCGTCGCCAGGGCGCGAAGTCTCGGCACAGCAGGAATGCCCGTGGACGTGATGAGGCCGAGCAACTGCTCGGCGAACGGGCCCGCCAGGTTCTCTCCCGTGCGCGCGTAGTCCTCAACGATCGCCCGCCGTTCGACGTCGGCGAGCATCAGCAATATCGCCGATACCAACCCGGTCCGGTCTTTTCCGGCAGTGCAGTGGAAGAGCACGCCAGGACGAGACCCATCCACAGGAGCGACGATGCTCCTCGCCGCGGTCGCGAATGCGGCAGCACTGTTCTCGAGAATCGTCACGTAGAGATCACTCAACACCGGAACCTGATCGACGATGTCCTGAATCTGATCGTGCGTCAGCGATCTACTGCGGCCATCGGAGGGAAGCAGCTGCCGCACGAGCTCGTCCATGGCCCCACCCTGAACAGGTACCGAGATGAACCGGACCGAACCATCCGCAGGAAGCACATCCGGTGCCCGATGCCGCTCTCCCTCGGTCCGCAGATCCACGACCGTCCCGATCCCCGACGACGCCAACTGTTCAACTCCCGTCGGGGTGAGCGAACTCAACGCGTCGGAGCGATACAGCACCCCTGCACGCACCGCGCCGCCACCCACGAGAGGTAGCCCCGCAAGACCGCGTGCGTTGTGCGTTACCTCGAGCATCGAGGACAGATCCATCCGAACTACTCCTCGCCTTGACGTCAACTGAACCTGGATGAGCCGACAACGATCCAAATGTAATGGGAAGGAGCACAACACGGGCGAGGCCCGGGGCCATCGTTGTGTCGGGGCGTCGATGTCGCGAATCTTCAAGACGGCTCCGAGGCCGGGGCGCACGATGGAGCCATGACCACCACGACCAGCAATGCCGATCTCTACCGGCGGCTCGCCGCCGACCTGACCCGCCGCGTCGAAGCCGTGCCCACCGACCGCTGGGAGAACACCTCCCCGTGCGAGGGCTGGACAGCAAGGGACGTGCTCCGGCACGTCATCGAGACCCAGTCCTTCCCGGTCAACGCGGCGGGCATGACGCTCCCGGCGGTCCCCGACCCCGACGTCGACCCCGTCGGGGCCTGGACACAGACCCGCGACGCCGTGCAGGCGATCCTCGACGATCCCGAGCGGGCCGATCGCGAATACGAGGGCCAGATGGGCACGGCGAAGGTCTCCGACACCTTCGGCTCCTTCTACACCTTCGACCTGGTGGTGCACGGCTGGGACATCGCCAAGGCGACCGGCGCCGACACGGCCATCGATCCCGGGGACCTGGCGATGCTCGCCCGCTTCGCGGAGCGGATGGGCGAGGCCCTGCACGGACCCGGGGTCTGCGGCCCCGTGGTCGCGGTTCCCGCCGACGCCGACGAGCAGTCGCGGGTCCTCGGTCTTCTCGGCAGGCACGCCTGAGCCACCCGAGTCGATGTGACGGTCGACACTCTGTGAAGGGCGCCGCCCGGGCAGGAACCCGCGTGACCACGACGATCGATCCGGTCGCGGTGGCTCGGGCGGCGGCGGCCGATTCGCTCGCGCTGCGCGGCGCGGGACCCTTCACTACTGTCCGCGATGCGTCGGCCGTCGACGCACAATCCACTCGGGAGGAACCACCATGGCAGACACCGGAAGCTCCGTACTCGACACCGGCGCCGCGACCGCCGTCGACATCGATGGCATCCTCGGCACGACCATCAAGGCCGTGCTCGACACGCTGAACAACGTGACCATCAGCTGACGTTCATTCACCCAAGATCGGCCCCGCCCAAGAGTTTTCGGGCGGGGCTCTTTCGTTTCCGAGTCAGAACCGTCGAACCACAGTGCCCATCAACGGATTTGATGCATCATCGATGCCCGCCGATGCACTCCCAGGCGGCGAAAGCGGGCTACATCACGGCGTCCCGTACCCGCTTTCGCTCCGGTTGATACAGGATCTGTTTACATTCCGGAAGGGTTGCAGCACAGGTTGTTTCCCGTCGATTGGGCTGACGTTAACCGAACAGAAACCCCGTGATTCCAACGGATGCGCACGTGCAGAACCTCCGATACAGTCCGCGATGCAGATCGAACGACACAGACTTCCTGGAGGAACCCCATGGCCAACATCACCCCCATCGCAGCCGCAGGCGCCGACACCGGCAGCAGCGGAATCGACGTCATCTCCGAGGTTCTCACCGGCGCGGGCGGCATCTTCGGCAGCCTGGTCGGTGCCTTCAGCAGCTGAGCCCCCTCGGTTGCTGTGCGTCGGCCCCCGCCCCTCCCCGGCGGGGGCCGACGTCACACCTTGACCATTCCGGGCGGGTGGCCCTCACTCGATAGGCTGACCTCATGCCACAGTCGGCCCCGCGCGGTTCAATGTCGAGCGACCTGCAAGCAGTCGCAAGCGGCGCACTTTCGAGCGACCTGCAAGCAGTCGCAAGCGGCGCACTTTCGAGCGACCTGCAAGCAGTCGCAAGCGGTGCCGGACGGTTCGCCCCGAGCCCGTCCGGCGACCTACACCTCGGCAACCTCCGAACCGCGATGCTGGCGTGGCTGTTCGCCCGCTCGACGGGCCGGAGATTCCTGATGCGAATCGAGGACCTCGACCGGGTGCGGGCGGGCGCCGAGAAGCGGCAGCTCGACGACCTCGCAGCCATCGGGCTGGACTGGGACGGTCAGATCGTCCGGCAGTCGGAGCGCCTGGCACACTACGACGCCGCCATCGACGAACTCACCGCCGCCGGGCGCACCTACGAATGTTTCTGCACCAGAAGAGAAATCCAGCAGGCCGTCTCGGCGCCGCACGGACCCGACGGCCACTACCCCGGCACCTGCCGTGACCTGAGCGCCGCCGAGATCGCGGTCAAGCACGATTCCGGCCGACCACCGGCCATCCGACTACGCGCGGAGATCTCCGAGTTCGCCATCGAGGACGAGCTGCACGGCAGCTACACCGGCGCCATCGACGATGTGGTGCTCCGGCGCGGCGACGGCATCGCGGCCTACAACCTGGCCGTGGTGGTCGACGACGCGGAACAGGGCGTCGACCAGGTGGTGCGCGGTGACGACCTGCTCTCCTCCGCCCCGCGGCAGGCCTACCTGGCCTCGCTGCTCGCGCTGACCGTGCCGCGCTACGCGCACGTCCCGCTGGCACTCAATGCCGAGGGCAAGCGGCTGGCCAAACGCGACGGCGCCGTCACCCTTGCCGATCAGCGGGCGCTGGGACGCACTGCCGACGAGGTGCGGGGAATCCTGGCCGCCTCCCTCGGAATGGCCGAGGCAGGCGACAAGCCCGGATTGGACGAGTTACTTCGAGGTTTCGATCCCGCTGCGCTTCCGCGAACCGCCTGGATATTCGCGGATCTTTAGTGGATGTTTGCGCAATCGAAACGTATTCGGCGAACGACAGGGTACCGGGCAATGGTGATCGCACGTAGGGTCACTAAGCACTGTGAATGACGAGCACCGTTGAATGGCAGCAATCAGACCGTATCCGAGGGGAAAACATGACCACCGGTGGATTTGATCCGAACCAGAACCAACCAGGCGAGCCGTCCTACCCGACTCCGCCGCAATTCAACGACCAGGGCGCGGGGGGCGCATTCCCCGGCGGCGCCGAGCCCGGCAGCCTCGGGCTGCGGTTCGGCGCGCGGCTCGTCGACTACATCCTGGTCGGAATCGTCACCTGGATCCTGCTGATCGCCTTCGGCGTCACCGACAACATCGCCATCAGCGGACTGGTCTCGGGCATCCTGACGTTCGCGTACTTCGTGGTCTTCGACATCAGGGGCTGGACCCCTGGCAAGAAGATGCTCGGACTGAGCGTGCGCGGTCCCGGCGGCGGCAACCCGACCCCGCAGCAGGCCTCCATCCGCGAGGCGTTCAACCTGCTGAACATCATCCCGTTCATCGGTGGGCTCCTGAGCCTCATCGCCGTCATCGTGATCGCGGTGACGATCAATTCGAGCCCGACCAAGCAGGGCAAGCACGACGAACTGGCGGGCGGAACCCAGGTCGTCAAGGGCTGACAGATCACCGCGGTGCGATCGGGTGAATGCCCGGTCGCACCGCCGTTTCACCCGGACCGGCATTTGCCCGATCCGCCAGGCACGACAACTCGACCGCACAACAGAAGGACGACTGTGAGCGAAAACCCACCGCCCGGCCAGCCCGGCAACGAGGGCACCCCGGACAATCCGATTCCGCCGCAGAATCCGCCTGCCGGCGGCTACCCGCCCCCGCCCGGATACCCGCAGCCCGGCGCCACCCCGCCTCCCGGCGGCTACCCGCCGCCGCCCGGTGGCTACCCGCCGCCGCCGAGCGGCACCCCCGGCGGCTACCCCCCGCCGCCCGGATACCCGCAGCAGGGCGCTCCGCAGCCCGGCGGTTACCCGCCCCCGCCCGGATACCCGCAGCAGGGCGGCGCCCCCAACATGCCCGGCGGTTACCCGCCGCCGCCCGGATACGGTGCAGGCGAAGGCGGCTACCCCCCGCCGCCCGGGTACGGTGCGGACGCGTTCTCGGCCCCCGGCTTCGGCGGCCCCGGCGGCACCCCGCAGCTGACGGTCGGTGACGCGCTCGGCTACGCCTGGAACAAGTTCAAGAGCAACGCCGGGATCTGGGTCGGCATCGTGCTGATCGCCGCCGTCATCCAGGTGGCGCTCAGCCTGATCTTCGGCACCGGCAACTCGACCGACTTCTCCGATGCCTTCTCCCCGTGGAGCATCCTCGGCACCATCGTCACCACCGTCGTGGGTTACCTCATCCAGGCGGCCATGATCCGCGGAGCCCTGCACGAGGTGGACGGCAACAAGCCGGCGATCGGCTCGTTCTTCCAGTTCAACAACGTCGGCGCGATCATCCTCGCCAGCGTCATCGTCGGTGTCCTCTCGGCGATCGGCTTCGTGCTGCTGATCATCCCCGGCCTGATCATCGTGTTCCTGACCTGGTGGACGCTGCAGTTCGTCATCGACCAGAACCAGGACGCGATCACCGCGATCAAGTCGAGCTTCAGCTCCATCTCGCAGAACGTCGGACCGCTGCTGCTCCTCGCGCTGGCGCTCGTCGGCATCAACATCGTGGGCGCGCTGCTGTGCGGCCTCGGCCTGTTGGTGACCATCCCGCTGACCGTCATCGCCTCCACCTACGCCTACCGCGTGGTGGTCAGGGGCCCGATCGCCCCCTGATCCGGACAACCGGACAAACCGCGCACCCGCCGCAGGGCGCGAGCTCTTCCCGCAAGGGTCGAGGTCGCGCCCTGCGGCGTTGTGATGCTTGGATGGCGTCGTGACAGTGTCAGAGCACGCCGAGAAGAACCCCGAGCACGCGACGTTCGCGCACGTCAGTCGCGGCTACTACCCCACCATCGTGGCGCTCTTCACCGCCGTGTTGCTGATCTCGAATATCTGCGCCACCAAGGGGGTGGCCTTCTTCGCGGGCGCCGAGCTCAGCATCGGCCCGCTGCAGATCCTGCCGATCATCACCGACGGCGGGTTCTTCCTCTTCCCGATGGCCTACATCCTCGGCGACGTGCTCAGCGAGGTGTACGGCTTCAAGGCCACCCGACGGGCCATCTACCTGGGCTTCGGGGCCTTGATCCTGGCGTCGGCGTGCTTCTGGCTGCTGCTGCGGTTGCCCTCCGCGGACTTCTACGAGAACCAGGCGTCGCTCGAGGCGGTGGTCGGGGTGTACCCCCGGCTGCTGTTGGCAGGCCTGTCCGGATACCTCGTCGGCCAGTTGCTGAACTCGCTGGTGATGGTGACCATCAAGGAGCGCACCAAGGAGAAGCACCTGTGGGCACGGCTGATCGGGTCGACCGTGGTCGGCGAGTTCGCCGACACCCTGATCTTCTGCGCCATCGCGGCGGGCGCGATCGGGATCAGCACCTGGGGTGACTTCTTCAACTACCTGATCGTCGGCTTCCTGTGGAAGACCCTGGTCGAGGTGCTGGTCATGCCGATCACCTACCGCGCCATCGCCTACGTCAAGAAGCACGAACCGACGTACGTGATCGCGAGCTGACGGCTACACCCGACTGGTGGCGTAGAACCGGCCAAGGGTCTCCGACTTCAGCTCGTCGAAGTAGCCGCCGTCGATGCTCTCCCGGATCCGGTCCACCAATCGGATGGTGAATCGCTCGTTGTGAATGGTCGCGAGCGTCGACGACAGCATTTCTTTCGATTTGAACAGGTGGTGCAGATACGCCCGCGAATAGTTCTTGCAGGTGTAGCAGTCGCACTCGTCGTCGATCGGGTTGTAATCGCGCCGGAAACGGCTCGTGTTGATGTTGAACCGGCCGGTGGTCGTGTAAATCGCGGCATTTCGCGCCACCCGCGACGGATTCACGCAGTCGAACGTGTCGGCCCCGTTCTCGATGGCGACGAACAGGTCGTCCGGCTCGCTGATGCCCAACAGGTGCCGGGGCTTGTGCTCGGGCAGCTCCTCGTTGCACCACCGCACGATGGTCCCGAGGTTCTGCTTCTCCAGTGCCCCACCGATCCCGTAGCCGTCGAAGCCGTTGCCGGTCTCGCCGACGATCGACTCCAGCCCCCGGCAGGCCTTCCTGCGCAGGTCCTCGTACTGCGCGCCCTGCACGACGCCGAACAGCGCCTGGTAGGGACGGTGGCTGCGCTCGGCCGTCAGGCGTTCGTGCTCGGCGATGCACCGCACCGCCCATGCCTGGGTGCGTTCGACCGACTCCTCCTGGTAACCCCTGGTGTTGAACAGGGTGGTCAGCTCGTCGAACGCGAAGATGATGTCGGCGCCGAGCCGGTGCTGGATGCTCATCGAGATCTCCGGCGTGAACCGGTGCCTGGAGCCGTCCCGGTGTGACTTGAAGGTCACCCCGTCGTCGTCGACATGCGCGAGGCGCTCCTTGCCGACGGCGATCACGTCGTCGGACTGGACCCCGACGGAGTCCATCGAGAGCACCTTCTTGAAGCCGACACCCAGCGACATCACCTGGAATCCACCGCTGTCGGTGAATGTCGGACCCGGCCAGTTCATGAACCGGCCCAGACCGCCCGCCTCGTCGACGATGTCCGGCCCCGGCTGCAGATACAGGTGGTAGGCGTTCGCCAGGACAGCCTGCGTGCCAAGGTCTTTCATCGTCTCCGGCAGCACCGCCTTGACGGTGGCGTTGGTGCCGACCGCGATGAACGCCGGGGTCTTGATCTCGCCGTGCGGGGTGTGGATGGTGCCGGTACGGCCCAGCCGGCCCGGCAGCCGGGTACCGAGGGTGAAGAAGGATTGGCTCACCGTGTCATCCAATCAGCCGGTTCACACGGCCGCCTCGGCCGGTCCGACGAACTGGCTGTTGTAGAGCTCGAAGTACGCCCCGCGCCGGGCGAGCAGTTCCTCGTGGGTGCCCTGCTCGACGATGTGACCCTCCTCCATCACCACGATCAGGTGAGCGTCGCGGATGGTCGAGAGCCGGTGCGCGATGACGAAACTCGTCCGGTCGCTGCGCAGCGCCGCGGTGGCGTGCTGGACGAGCAGCTCGGTGCGGGTGTCCACCGAACTGGTGGCCTCGTCGAGGATCAGGATCGACGGTTGCGACAGGAACGCGCGCGCGATCGTGATGAGCTGCTTCTCGCCTGCGCTGACGTTGCCGCCCTCCTCGTCGATGACGGTGTCGTACCCGGCAGGGAGCGAGTGCACGAAACGGTCCACGTAGCTCATCCGGGCTGCCTCGCGGATCTGTGCCTCGGTGGCGTCGGGATGCCCGTAGGCGATGTTCTCCCGGATGGTGCCGCCGAACAGCCAGGTGTCCTGCAGCACCATCCCGATGCGGGATCGTAGGTCGTCGCGCGACATGGTGGTGATGTCGGTGCCGTCCAACCTGATTCGTCCCGAGTCCACCTCGTAGAAACGCATGATCAGGTTCACCAGGGTCGTCTTGCCTGCCCCGGTCGGGCCGACGATCGCCACCATGTGTCCCGGCTCCGCCGTGAGCGACAGGTTCTCGATGAGGGGCTGCTCCTCCTTGTAGCGGAACGACACGTTCTCGAACTGGACGTGACCACGGCGGACCACAGGAGAGGCGGGCGAGACGGGGTCAGGCGACTGCTCGTCCTCGTCGAGCAGCGCGAAGACCCGCTCGGCGGACGCGACGCCGGACTGCATCAGGTTGGTCATCGCGCCGATCTGCGTGAGCGGCTGGGTGAACTGACGCGAGTACTGGATGAAGGCCTGCACGTCGCCGAGGCTCATCGACCCGGACGCCACCCGCATGCCGCCGACCACCGCGACGGCCACGTAGTTGAGGTTGCCGAGGAAGTTGATCGCAGGCATCACCATGCCCGAGATGAACTGTGCATGGAACCCGGACTGGTAGAGCTGCTCGTTCCGCTCGTCGAAGGCGGCCCCGACCTCACGCTGGCGGCCGAACGCGGTGACCAGCTCGTGCCCGGTGAAGGACTCCTCGATCTGCGCGTTCAGTGCACCCGTGGTGGTCCACTGCGCCACGAAGTGCTTCTGCGACTGCTTCGCGATCAGCGTGGTCGCCAGCACCGACAGCGGCACGGTGGCCACCGCGACCAGCGCCAGCAGCGGCGAGATCCACAGCATCATGGCCAGGATGCCGATCACCGAGAGCACGGACGTCAGCAGCTGGCTGATCGTCTGCTGAACGGTCTGGGCGATGTTGTCGATGTCATTGGTGACGCGGCTGAGCAGGTCACCACGGGGGTTGGTGTCGAAATAGCGCAACGGCAGCCGGTGGATCTTCTCCTCGACGTCCGCGCGCAGCCGCATGATGGTGCGCTGCACCACGATGTTGAGCACGTAGCCCTGCACCCAGCTGAACAACGAGGCCGCCAGGTAGATCACGAGCACGACGGCGAGCACGCGGCCGAGCGCGCCGAAGTCGATCCCGGTGCCGGGCACCACGTCCATCGAGGACACCATGTCCGCGAAGGTGCCCTGCCCCTGCGCCCGCAGCTCGTCGACGGCCTGGTCCTTGGTGAGGCCCGCGGGCAGCTGCTTACCGACGACGCCGTCGAAGATGATGTTGGTGGCGTGCCCGAGGATCTTTGGGGCCACCACGCTGAGCACCACGCTCATCGCCGCGAGGACGAGGACCAGCCCGATCGCGAACTTGTCCGGGGCGAGGCGTCCGAGCAGGCGCCGCGCGGACGGACCGAAGTCCATCGGCTTCTTCGACGGCGGGCCCGCGGCGGCGGCCATCGGGCCGCGCATGGCGCTCACGACGCCGCCTGCGCGGCGAGCTGGGACGCGACGATCTCCGCGTAGGTCTGACAGCGGTCCACGAGCTCGGCGTGGGTGCCGATCCCGACCACGGCGCCGTCCTCGAGCACGATGATCTGGTCGGCCTCGATGATCGTCGAGACCCGCTGCGCGACGATGATCACGCAGGCGTCCCGGGTGACCGGCGCCAACGCCGCCCGCAGCCGTGCGTCGGTGCTCAGGTCCAGCGCGGAGAACGAGTCGTCGAACAGGTAGATCTCCGGTTCCCTCACCAGGGCCCTTGCGATCGCCAGCCGCTGCCGCTGACCGCCGGAGACGGTGGCGCCGCCCTGCGCGATCGGGGACTCGAGGCCTCCCGGCATGGCCCGGACGAAGTCGGCTGCCTGCGCGATCTCCAGACATCGCCACAGCTGGGCGTCCGTCGCGTCCGGCCTGCCGTACCGCAGGTTGCTGGCCACCGTCCCGGAGAACAGGTACGGCTTCTGCGGGACGAGGCCGATCGAGGCGCGCAGGCGGTCCGGGTCGACGACCCGCACATCGGCGGCCCCGACGCGGACCTCGCCGCCGGTGACGTCGATCAGCCGCGGGATCAGGTTGAGCAGGGTGGACTTGCCGGATCCGGTACCGCCGATGATGGCGGTGGTCATCCCGGGTTCGGCCAGGAAGCTGACGTTCCGCAGCACCGGCGCCTCGGCGCCGGGGAAGGCGAAGGTCGCCCCGCGCATCTCGACGATGCCGCGCTCGCGCCAGCTCGTGAGCGGCTTCGGCGAGGCCTGCACCGAGGGCTCGGTGTCGAGGACCTCGGTGAGCCGCTCGGCGCACACCGAGGCGCGCGGCAGGATCACGGCGATGACGGTCACCATCATCACCGCCATCAGGATCTGCATGATGTAGGAGAGCACCGCGGTGAGCGAACCGATCTGCATGGTGCCCTCGTTGATGAGGTGGCCGCCGAGCCAGAGCACCGCGACGCTGGTGATGTTCGCGATCAGCATCACCATCGGGAGCATCAGGGCCATCAGCTTGCCGACCCGCAATGCGGTGCCTGCGAGGTCCTCGTTGGCCGCGCCGAAACGCCGCACCTCATGCGATTCGCGGACGAACGCCCTGACCACCCGGATACCGGTGATCTGCTCGCGCAGGACCCGGTTGATGGCGTCGATTCGCGACTGCATCAGCCGGAACTGCGGCACCATCTTGGAGATCACCAGGTACATCGCCAGGCCCAGCAGCGGGACCGCGACGGCGAGCACCCAGGCCAGGCCCTGCGACTGACGGATCGACATGACGATGCCGCCGATGCCCATGATCGGTGCCGCCACGAGGATGGTGCAGCTGATCACCACCACCATCTGGACCTGCTGGACGTCGTTCGTGCTGCGGGTGATCAGCGAGGGCGCCCCGAAGTAGCCGACCTCGCGCGCGGAGAACCGGCCGACCTGGTGCACGACCGCGCCGCGCAGGTCACGGCCCATGCCCATCGCGGCGCGGGCGCCGAAGTACACGGCGCCGATGCTGCACGCGACCTGCAGGCATGTGATGAGCAGCATCGTGCCGCCGGTGGAGAGCACCACACCGGTATCGCCCTTGGCGACGCCGTTGTCGATGATCTCGGCGTTGAGGCTCGGCAGATACAGCGTGGTCAGAGTCGAGATCAACTGGAGCGCAACGACACCCGCCAGGTCACCCCCGTATGGACGCAGGTAGGTGCGCAGCAGTGAGTACAACATAGGCTTCGAGGCTACCAATCGGCCGCCGCGATCGGCGGGATACACCGGGCGAACCCGCAGCTCAGCGCCTCCGCCACGCCTCAGGGTCGGCCGTGAGCCGCTCGACGAATCCGGGCAGCCGGCCGCAGGCGATCTCCGCGACGGTGACGCCCTCCAGGACGGCCCGCAGGTTCACCCGCACCGCGATCCACACGTCGAGCAGCGGGGCGGCCGGCCCGTCGTAGTGCACCTCCTCGGGGCGCTGGCCGCGCACCGAGGCCAGCGGACCCTCAACGGCTCGGATCACGTCGGCGACGGTGATCTCGGTGGCGGGCCGGGCCAGCCAGTACCCGCCGTCCGGCCCCCTCCTGCTGTGCACCATGCCTGCCCGCCGCAGGTCGCCGAGGACCGCCTCGAGGAACTTGTGTGGGATCGTCTGCGCGTTCGCGAGGTACTCCGCCTTCACGGGCGCCTCCCCCGCCGCGGCCAGTTCGACCAGCGTGCGCACGGCGTAGTCCACCTTCGCGGTGATGTGCACGGCTGCCCCCTCGCCTGACCGGTCCATCCGGC
>NZ_BCXA01000074.1 GCF_001894865.1 Rhodococcus maanshanensis NBRC 100610
AAATTGCGAATGCCTCGCATCACAGTCTTGAAAGAGACTGCGATGCGAGGCATTTCGCATATCCGGGGCAAGAACATACGCACCCCCCGCACCCGCGAGCCGCGGGCCGGCCGGCCGAGTGTGCACCCACCGACCTCCCCACCCGGCCGATGCCCCGCCAACTGCACACTCGACACCACCCGCGGGCCGGCCGAGTGCGCACTTGCTGGCGTCCCCATTCGGGCGACGCCCCGACAACTGCACACTCGACGCCACCACCCGGCGGTCGAGTCGACGGCCGGGTGAGCTCAGAACAGCGGGATCAGCTCAACAGGTGGGCGCAGCGAAGCAGCCCGAGATGGCTGTAGGCCTGCGGGTGGTTGCCGAGCGAGCGCTCGGCGACGGGGTCGTACTCCTCGGCGAGCAGCCCGGTGGGTCCTGCCGCATCGACCAACTGCGCGAACAGAGCCTCGGCGTCCGCGCGTTCCCCGATCAGCAGGTAGGCCTCGATCAACCAGGCCGCGCACAGGTGGAATCCACCCTCGCCGCCGGGCAGGCCGTCGTCGTGGTGGTAGCGGTAGACGGTCGAGCCGCTGCGCAACTCCGCCTCGGTGGCCCGGACCGTCGCGATGAACCGCGGATCGGTCGGGTCGATGAGGCCGGAGAGCCCGATGTGCAGCGTAGCCGCGTCCAGGTCGGTGCCGTCGTAGGCAGCTGTGTACGAGAGCGCACGATCGCTCCAACCGCGATCCTTGACCTCGTCCGCGATCTCTGCCCGCAGCGCCGTCCATCCGGGGCCGGACTGCCTGCCGTAACGCTCGGCCAGGGTCAGGGCCCTGTCCACGGTGACCCAGCACATGACCTTCGAGTACACGTGGTGCCGCGGGTTCCCGCGGATCTCCCAGATGCCGTTGTCGGGTTCGGCCCAGCGGCGCTCGACTGCGGAGACCATGGCCTGCACCAGGTTCCAGTCGGCGTCGGTGAGCACGTTCGTCAGGCCCGCCTTCTCGCGGGCCTCGGCGAGATGCGAGATCAGGTCGACGATGGGGCCGAAGACGTCGAGCTGCACCTGCGAGTTCGCGGCGTTGCCGACCCGCACCGGCCGTGAGCCCGAGTATCCGGGAAGAGAGTCGAGCACTGCCTCGGGCGGCAGGTTGGCGCCGTAGATCGTGTACAGCGGGTGCAGGCGCTCGGGGCCGGGCAGCGTCTCGAGCACGCCGTGCACCCACTCCAGGAAGGCCTCGGCCTCGCCGAGCGAGCCGAGCGAGACCAGCGCCGACGCGGTCAGCGACGCGTCCCGGAGCCAGCAGTAGCGGTAGTCCCAGTTACGGACGCCACCGATCTCCTCGGGCAGCGAGGTGGTGGCCGCGGCCAGGATGGATCCGGAATCGGCGTGCACGAGCCCGCGCAGCGTCAGGGCCGAGCGCTTCATCAGCCCGCGCTTGCGGGCGGGCAGGGTCAGACCGTCGGCCCATTCGCTCCAGTACGACTCGGCCAGCGACCTGCGCTCCGATTCCGGCGTGGCGGTCGGACCGAGTTCCGTGGTGCCGCAGCGCAGTTCGAGGACGATCGGTCCTTGCGACGGGTCGACGACGGCGCGCGCGCTCTGCTGGATACCGTCGCTGGTGATCTCCCACTCGACGCCGGGGGAGCGCAGCACGGCCGGATCGGTGGTGCCGTACACGCGCAGGCCGTCGGCCTCCTGCTCGAGATGCACCTGGACCTGTCCGAACTCGGGACGCGGCGCGAAGGTCACCACGGCCTTGGCCTGACCGGTGATCACCCGGGTGAGGTCGGTGCGGCCCTGGTCGACGTCGTGGGGCAGGTAGTCGGTGACCTGCAGGCTCGCCCAACGGGTCTCGACGGTCATGGTGCCGTCGACGTACCGCTGGCTCAGCGGCAGGGCCTCCCGCTGGGGGCCAACCGTGAAGTGGCCGGCACCGACCCCGCCGAGCAGGTGCGCGAACACCGCGGCGGAATCGGGTTCCGGATGGCAGAGCCAGGTGAGGGTCGCATCCGGGGTCAGCAGCGCGACCGTCCTCGGGTTCGCCAGCATGCTGAGACGCTCGATCGGGGTGGCGCTTTCACCGTGGAGCCAGGTGCGCCGCTCCTCGAGCAGGAACGCCAGCGCAGCGGAGACGTCCTCGGTGCTCGACACGCGGAACTCGGCGAGTGACTCACCATCGCCCACCTTGACGCCGAGATCCGGTCCCTGGAGCCGGCTGAACGCCTTCTCGTCGGTGACGTCGTCGCCGAAGAACACGGTGGCCGAGGCGCCCTCACGGTGCCGCAGGATGTCGAGTGCCTCGCCCTTGTCGGTGGTGATGACCGCGAGTTCGATCACGGCCTTGCCCTCGGTGACCTGTACGCCGTTCCAGGTGGCGGCCCCGCCGCGCACCCGCGACAGCGCCGCCTCGGCGATCTCGGGAGCGGCGTTGCGGACATGCAGGGCCGCGCTGGCGGGCTTGATCTCGACGGTGACCCCCGGGCCAGCGGCGGCGACGGCCTGCAGTTCCTCGGTGACCTCGCGCAGCAATCGCTTGGCGTCGTCGTCGATCTCGTGCACGAAGCCCACGTCGAATTCGGAGCCGTGGCTGCCGACCAGCTGCACCTCGACCGGTAGTCGGGACAGCATCGCGAGGTCCCGGAGCGCACGGCCCGAGATCACCGCCGACATGGTGGCGGGCAGGCTGGCCAACGCCCGGAGGGCGCGCACGGATTCGGCGTGCGGGAAGGCCTTCGCGGGGTCGGAGACGATGGGGGCCATCGTGCCGTCGTAGTCCGACGCCACGAGGAGCCGAGGCGTTCTCGCGACTGATACGAGACGCCTGCGAAGCTCGACGGGTAGGTCTTGCGCACTCACTGCGCAAAGTCTACTTACGCGACGCCCGGATCCTTGTAACCTCCGCCGAGAAGGAGTTCGACGGTCAGTTCCAGCCGCTTGGCGACGTCCGTCGCGGAGGAGCGACGGGTGAGCCACGCGACCAGGTTCGAGAGCCACACATCGGAGATGACGCGGGCGATCGCCAACTGCTCCTCGGTCGGCTCGCCGTCGCTCATCGCGCGGGCGAACAGCGAGTCCATCAGCTTTCCGACCTGATCGACCTCGGCGGCCGCGGACGCGTCGGCGAACATGAAGGCACGGGTCATGGCCTCGGTGAGCAGCGGATCGCGCTGCATCGCCCGGGTGATCTGGCCGAGGATCAGGTGCATGCGCTCGATCGGGGTGTCGCCGGGCGGCAACTTCTTGCGCGAGTCGATCTTCTCGAACTCGCGGGCGAGCGAGGACACCAGGAGGTGGACCTTCGACGGGAAGTAGCGGTAGAGGGTTCCCACCGCGACATCGGCGCGCTCGGCGACGGCTCGCATCTGCACGGCCTCGTACCCGCCCTTGGACGCGAGGGCCAGGGTGGCGTCGAGGATCCGCTTGCGACGCTCCCGCTGCGCATTGGAACTGAGATCCTCGTCGGTCAGCGTCGAGACGGCCCCGTTGGTCGAGGCGGTCTTAGCCGCGGAACGGGTTCGAGATGAGGAGGTCATCCACAGATTCCTTGGTATCGGCGAGTAGTTGAGTTCGTGCAGTTCGTGCCAGGTCTTGACTCTTACCCGGCCCACATATTAGAACACGTTCTAGACAAATTTGTCAGTAATGAAAGGTTGGCCTCCCTTGTGACAATCGCCACGACAGACGAGCAGCGTGCCGTCCAGGAATCGATTCAGGCCTGGGCCCGCGCGACGAACCCGATCGAGACGCTACGGCAGGGGCCGGCGGATTCGTGGCGGTCGCACTGGTCCGCCATCGCGGACCTCGGCCTGTTCTCCGTCGCGCAGGCCGAGGAAGTCGGCGGCGCGGACGGCGAGATCGTCGACCTCGCGGTGATGCTCGAGCAGGCGGCCGCGGCGTTGGCCGCTGGCCCGGTGCTCTCGACCGCGCTCGCGGCGCTGGTCGTCGGACGCAGCGGCGAGGCGGCGGCCAAGCAGTGGGGTCCCGAGCTCGCGGAGGGCAACCTGCCGGTCGGCGTCGTGGTCGACGGCGTCGTGGCCGCCGAGGCCGACGGTGACGGCGGGCTCGTGCTCCGCGGCGAGGCCGGGCTCGCGCTCGGCGGCGCGCCAGGAGTCGGCGTGCTGCTCGCGGCCGCGCGCGGCGACGACACCGTGTGGTGCCTGATCGACGCCGAGGCGGACGGACTGACCGTCGAGGCGTTGGAGAACGTCGACGTGAGCACCCCGCTCGGCCGGGTGTCCTGTGCGGGTGTCCGGGTGAGCGCGGACCGGATCGTCGCCGGGCTGCGGCCGGGACTGATCAGGGACCTGGCCGCGACACTGGTCGCCGCTGAGGCGGCGGGTGTGGCGGGCTGGTGCCTGCGGACCGCCGTCGAGTACGCGAAGATTCGCGAGCAGTTCGGCAAGCCGATCGGCTCGTTCCAGGCCATCAAGCACCTGTGTGCCGAGATGCTGTGCCGGGTGGAGCAGACCCGGGCGGTGGCGTGGGACGCCGCGGTCGCGGCGGAGACGGACGCCGAACTGCCCATCGCGGCCGCGGTCGCCGCGTCGGTCGCACTCGACGCCGCGGTCGACACCGCCAAGGACTGCATCCAGGTGCTCGGCGGCATCGGCTTCACCTGGGAGCACGACGCGCACTTCTACCTGCGGCGCGTCCTCTCCCTGCGTCAGCTGCTCGGCGGCGGCGCGTACTGGCGGGCCCGGGTCGCTGAGCTCACCCAGGCCGGCGACCGCAGGCACCTGACCGTCGACCTCGGTGACCTCGAGGCCTCGCGCCCCGAGGTGCGCGCGGAGCTGGAGTCCATCGCGGCGCTGCCCGAGGGTGAGCGCCGGATCGCGTTCGCCGAGTCCGGCTACCTCGCGCCGCACTGGCCCGAGCCATACGGCAAGTCCGCGAAGGCGGCCGAACAGATTCTGATCGGCGAGGAGCTGGTGCGTGCCGGGCTGGAGACCCCGAACCTGGTGATCGGCTGGTGGGCGGTGCCGACCATCCTCGAGCACGGCACGCCGGAACAGATCGAGCGCTTCGCGGTTCCGACCCTGCGCGGCGACGTGATCTGGTGCCAGCTCTTCAGCGAGCCGGGTGCGGGCTCGGACCTCGCCGCGCTGCGGACCACCGCCGAGAAGGTCGACGGCGGCTGGCGCCTTCAGGGCCAGAAGGTGTGGACTTCGCTTGCCATGGAGGCGGATTGGGCGATCTGCCTGGCGCGCACCGACAAGGACGCACCCAAGCACAAGGGCATCACGTATTTTCTGGTCGACATGCGCAGCGCGGGCATCCGCATCTCGCCGCTGCGCGAGATCACCGGTGACGCGCTGTTCAACGAGGTCTTCCTCGACGACGTGTTCGTGCCGGACGACGGCGTGGTCGGGCAGGTCAACGGCGGGTGGAAGCTGGCCCGCACCACGCTGGCCAACGAGCGGGTCGCGATGAGCGGCGGCTCCTCGCTCGGCAAGGCGATGGAGGAGCTGCTCGAGCTGGCCGGGCGCGGCGGCCCGAACGCCGTCACCGCGGATCGGATCGGGTTCCTCATCGGCGAGGCCATGGTCGGCTCGCTGCTCGAGCACCGCACCACCCTGCGTCAGCTCGACGGGCAGGACCCCGGACCCGAGTCGAGCGTGCGCAAGCTGGTCGGTGTCCGGCACCGCCAGGCGGTCGCGGAGTTCGCGCTCGAGCTGTCCGGGCCGGGCGGCGCCGTCGAGAGCCCGCTGTCCCGGGAGTTCCTGAACACCCGGTGCCTCTCGATCGCGGGCGGTACCGAGCAGATCCTGCTGACGGTGGCCGCCGAGCGGATCCTCGGGCTGCCGCGGGACTAGCTGCGGCTGGTGGTGCCCGGCACGGGGGCGAAGCGTTGCTCCCGTGCCGGGCCCGAACCGTTGTCCCCGGGCAGGGGAGCTGATACAACTAGAACAGGTTCTAACTCGTAGGCGGGATTGTTCAGCGTGGATTTCTCTCTGGATCAGACACAAGAAACGGTGGCGGAGATCGTCGTGGGGCTGTTGGCCCGCGAGGTCTCCGATCCCGCCGATACCAGCGGCTTCAATCAAGCGTTGTGGGAGGCGATGGCGAAGGCCGACCTGCTCTCGCTCGCCGTGCCCGAGCGGCTCGGCGGCGCGGGCCTCGGCCTGCCCGAGGTGCTGCCGCTGCTCACCGAGACCGGCCGCGGCGCCGCGCCGGTGCCGGCGCTGGCGACGCTCGGTTTCGGCCTGCTCCCGGTGCTCGCACTGGGGACGCAGGAGCAGCAGGACGCGGTCCTCGCCGAGGTCGCGACCGGCCGGGTGCTCACCGCGGCCCTGAACGAGCCGGGTGCGGCGTTCCCGTCGTCGCCGTCGACCACCGCGGTCGCGGACGGTGACGGTGTCGTCGTCAACGGCCTGAAGGTCGCCGTTCCGTTCGCCGACCTCGCCTACCGGATCCTGGTGCCGACCGACGCGGGCGTCGTGCTCGTCGCGCCCGACGCCCCCGGCGTCACACTGGCCGAGATCTCCTCGTCCTCGGGCAGCCCCGAGTTCTCGGTGCGGCTCGACGGTGTCCGGGTCCCGGCCGCCGAGGTCCTCGGCGGCGACAACGCCACCCTGTACCGGATCGCGCTCGCGAGCATCGGCGCGTACGCGGACGGACTGCTCGCAGGCGCCACCACGCTGACCGCCGAGCACCTGCGCACCCGTGAGCAGTTCGGCAAGCCCCTGGCGACCTTCCAGGCCGTGGCGCAGCAGATCGCCGACGTCTACGTCACCTCGCGGACCCTGCACGTCTCGGCGCTGGCCTCGGGCTGGCGGGTGGCCGAGGGCCTCGAGGCGGATGACGACCTCGAGGTGCTGGCCTACTGGATCGCGGCCGAGGTGCCCGCCGCGATGCGCACGCTGCACCACCTGCACGGCGGGCTGGGTGTGGACGTGACGTACCCGATGCACCGCTACTTCTCCATTGCCAAAGACCTGGCCCGCCTCGTCGGCGGCGCCTCATCTCGACTCGACCTCGTGGGGGCCCGGTGTTCATCGATCTGACACCCGAACAGCGTGAGCTGCAGGCGGAACTGCGCCGATACTTCGCCGGCCTGATCTCCCCGGAGGAGGCCGAGACCATGCTCACCGAGCGGCACGGCCCCACCTACCGTGAGGTCATTCGCCGGATGGGCAAGGACGGCTGGCTCGGCGTCGGCTGGCCGGTCGAGTTCGGCGGCCGTGGCTTCGGCGAGATCGAACAGCAGATCTTCGTGAACGAGGCTGTGCGGGCGGATGTTCCGCTGCCCTCGGTCACCCTGCAGACCGTCGGCCCGACGCTGCAGACCTACGGAACCGAGGAGCAGAAGCGCAAGTTCCTGCCCGCGATCCTCGCGGGCGAGGTGCACTTCGCGATCGGGTACTCCGAGCCGGACGCGGGCACCGACCTGGCCGCGCTGCGGACCACCGCGGTGAGGACAGGGGACGAGGCCACCGGGTATTACACGGTCAACGGTCAGAAGATCTTCACCACCGGTGGCCACGACGCCGACTACATCTGGCTCGCCGTGCGCACCGGCGACGCGGACTCCCGTCACCGCGGCATCTCGATCCTGATCGTGGACACCAAGGATCCCGGTTTCACGTGGACCCCGATCATCACCGCCGACGGCGCGCACCACGTCAACGCCACCTACTACTCCGACGTCCGCGTGCCCGCGAGCATGCTGGTCGGGGAGGAGAACAAGGGCTGGCGGCTGATCACCACCCAGCTCAACCACGAGCGCGTCATGCTCGGACCGGCCGGCCGTGTCGCGGGCCTGTACGAGAAGGTGCACGAGTGGGCGGCCAAGCGGGACCTGCTCTCCGAACCGGACGTGCAGCGCGGCCTCGGCGAGATCCACGCGACCTACCGGCTCAACGAGCTCCTCAACTGGCAGGTGGCCGCGGCCACCGGCGACGTGGACATCGCGGACGCGTCGGCGACGAAGGTCTTTGCCACCGAGCGTATCCAGCGTGTCGGCCGGATCGCAGACGAGATCATCGGCGCGCACGGCGACCCCGGTGACCCGGAGACCGCGAAGCTGATGCACTGGCTGGACGTGCAGGTCAAGCGGAACGTGGTGATCACCTTCGGTGGCGGCGTCAACGAGGTCATGCGCGAGCTCATCGCGATGGCCGGCCTCGGCCTGCCGAAGGTGCCCCGATGACCGCGACGGAGGTTTCAGTGAGCGACAAGGAAGCATCGATCCTCGCGGCAGCCGAGCGGGTGAGGGCGGGCGGCGCCAGCAAGGCCCGCGCCGGCCGCGACCCGATCAACATGCCGATGATCCGTAACTGGGTGGAGGCGATCGGCGACGAGAACCCCATCTACGTCGACGAGGACGCCGCCGTCGCGGCGGGACATGGCGGCATCGTCGCACCGCCCGCCATGGCGCAGGTCTGGACGATGCGTGGGCTCGGCGCCGTGCGCGAGGAAGACGATCCGCTCGGCCGGATGACGGAGATCCTCGACGAGGCCGGCTACACCTCGGTGGTCGCGACGAACTGCGACCAGACCTACCACCGCTACGTCCGGCCGGGCGAAGAGGTGACCATCGAGTCGGTCCTCGAAGACGTTGTGGGACCGAAGAAGACGGGGCTGGGCGAGGGCTGGTTCTTCACCACCAGGAACTTCTGGAAGGTCGGCGACGAGGTCGTCGCCGAGATGCTCTTCCGGATCCTGAAGTTCGCGCCCCCGGCGAAGGAGGCGGCCGCTCCCGCGGGAGCCGCGTCGTCGAGCCTGGGCGAGTCGCTCGACGATCTCGACCCGACCCGGATGCTGCGTCCCTCGCAGTCCCGCGACACCGAGTTCTTCTGGGAGGGCGTCGCCGCCCACGAGCTGCGTCTGCAGCAGCGTCCGGACGGTTCGCTGCAGCACCCGCCGGTGCCTGCGATCTGGAAGGACAAGTCGGAGCGGACGGACTACGTCGTGGCCTCGGGGCTCGGCGCCGTCTTCAGCTACGTCGTGCACCACGCGCCGAAGGTGCCGGGTCGTTCGCTGCCGTTCGTCGTCGCGCTCGTGGAACTCGCGGAGGGCGTGCGGATGCTCGGCGAGCTGCGCGGCGTCGATCCGAGCGAGGTCACGATCGGGATGCCGGTGCAGGTGGAGTTCCTCGACCTGCCCGGCGACGACGAGACCGGACAACAGCCCTGGACGCTGTACGCGTGGCGTCCCGCGAAGGAGCAGTGATGAGCTCGACCCTGACAGCGACAGTGGGGGAGACCCTGCCCGCCCTGTCCATCCACGGCGACCCGACCTTCATCGTGTCGACGGCGTTGGCCACCAGGGACTTCCAGGATGTCCACCACGACCGGGACAAGGCGCAGCAGCGCGGCTCGAAGGACATCTTCGTCAACATCCTCACCGACACCGGGCTGGTGCAGCGGTACGTCACCGACTGGGCCGGCCCGCGCGCGGTGATCAAGTCGATCAAGCTGCGGCTCGGTGTGCCCTGGTACGCCTACGACACGCTGACCCTCACCGGTGCCGTCTCCTCGGTGGAGGACGGCCTCGTCACCCTCGACATCGTCGGCAAGGACAGCCTCGGTGACCACATCAAGTCGACGGTCACCCTCGTGATGGATGGAGCAGCCCAGTGAGCGAGCTGTCCGGCAAGGCCGCGATCGTCGGCATCGGCGCCACCGACTTCTCGAAGGACTCGGGGCGCAGCGAGCTGCGCCTCGCCGCCGAGGCGGTGCAGGCCGCGCTCGACGACGCGGGCCTGAAGCCGTCCGACGTGGACGGCCTGACCTCGTTCACCATGGACACCAACACCGAAGTGGCCGTGGCCCGTTCGGTCGGTATCCCGAACCTGAAGTTCTTCAGCCGGATCCACTACGGCGGCGGCGCAGCCTGCGCCACCATCCAGCAGGCAGCGATGGCGGTGGCCACCGGCGTCGCGGACGTGGTGGTCGCGTACCGCGCGTTCAACGAGCGCTCGGGAATGCGCTTCGGGCAGGTCAACTCGGCGCTGGTGCAGCAGGTGAACTCCTCCGGCACCGACAACGCCTTCTCGTACCCGCACGGGCTCAGCACGCCTGCGTCGTTCGTCGCGATGATCGCCCAGCGCTACATGCACGTGTACGGCGCCACCAGCCGGGATTTCGGGGCGGTTGCGGTGGCGGACCGCAAGCACGCGGCGACCAATCCGAACGCCTTCTTCTACGGCAAGCCGATCACGATCGAGGAGCACCAGGCCTCGCGGTGGATCGCCGAGCCGCTGCACCTGCTGGACTGCTGCCAGGAGACCGACGGCGGCATCGCCATCGTCGTGACCTCCCCGGAGCGGGCGAAGGACCTGCCCAACACGCCGGCGATCATCGCCGCCGCGGCGCAGGGCAGTGGGGCCGATCAGTACATCATGACCAGCTACTACCGGGACGGCCTGAGCGGTCTGCCGGAGATGGGGCTGGTCGGCGACCAGCTGTGGGCCCAGTCGGGGCTGCGTCCGCAGGACATGCAGACCGCGGTGCTCTACGACCACTTCACCCCGTACGTGCTGATGCAGCTCGAGGAGCTCGGCTTCTGCGGCCGCGGCGAGGCCAAGGACTTCATCGCCGACGGCGCCATCGAGCTGGGTGGGCGGCTGCCGCTGAACACGCACGGTGGGCAGTTGGGCGAGGGCTACATCCACGGCATGAACGGCATCGCCGAGGGTGTCCGCCAGATCCGCGGTACCTCGGTGAACCAGGTTCCGGACGTGCAGAACGTCCTCGTGACGGCAGGCACCGGCGTGCCGACCTCGGGGCTGGTCCTCACGGCGTAGGCGCCTTCGGCGCCCGTGCGCGGTTGACGAGTGCTAGG
>NZ_BCXA01000075.1 GCF_001894865.1 Rhodococcus maanshanensis NBRC 100610
TCGGGGCGAGCACGGTCGAGGACACGGCATCGGCCTGTGCGACCTGCACGGTCTGCACCGACGACTGCGAGCCCTCGGCCCGCGGGGTCGCCAGGAACTTCGCGGACAGCCCGTGCGCGCCGCGAGTGGTCGGCGTCCAGTTGAACGTCGCCTCGCCCGCGCCGTTCAGCGGGGCCTCGCCGAGCTTCGCCCCACCGTCGAAGAACTCGACGGGATTGCCTTCGGCGCCACCGGTCACGGTCGCCTTCAGCGGCACCGACTGCCCGACCTGCACATCGGACGGCGCGGCCAGGGCGGTGGTGGAGGTGTTGGTCTTGACCGAAACCGCGGGGCCCTTGTTCTGGTAGGTGCCGGAACCGAGGGAGCCGCCGTAGTGCACCGTCGTCATCAGCGGGACGTTGCGGTCGCAGTTCGCGCCGACCTTGTAGGAGAACTCGAACGTCCGCAGGTTGGGGCTGATGTGCGGGTAGAGCGGCCACTCGATGCTGCTGCCCTTGACCTTCGCGAAGTCCGCGCCCTGGCTGTCCAGCCCGCGGGGCGAGCCGTCAACCTTGGCCGAACCGTCCACATACGTCAGGCAGGTCGGGTGGACGTCCTTGACCTCGTAGATGTACTCGACGACGCCGCCGGTCCGATCGAACTGGGTGGTCGAGGTGATGATGTCCCCCTCGGCCGGGTTCACATCGCTGATCGTGCGGGTGATCCGCTCGCTACCGTCGTCCCACGTCACGCTCGCCGGCGCCGCCCCCGCGACGCCAGCACCGACCGTGGCGGCGAACCCGGCCGAAAGGGCCAGAACGCTCGCCCCACCAACCATGCGACGAATGCTCTTGTCAGACATACACTTCCCCTCTTTACGGCAGACCGCGGACACGGAAAGACGTCCAGGCCGTCCAGATTCTCGTAGTGACCAGCGCCCGTCCGTCGCACGGCGATGACCTCCCGGGCCGCTGAGGCGACATGAAGTAGATCACATCCGACATGCGCGCGATGTCCCTTTGGTGAATGACATGGACAGCTGTCCGACACCCTGTCCGCCGAAGCGCGACTCAGAACGGGTGAACAACGCAAAAAGCGCTCCTCCCGAAGGAGAAGCGCCTTTCGACTGGTGGAGCTGAGGGGAATCGAACCCCTGACCTCTTCGATGCGAACGAAGCGCGCTACCAACTGCGCCACAGCCCCGAACCACGCTCCCGAAGGAACGCTCGGCAACTGTAGCAGCCCGGCCCGCCACAGAAAAAATCGCCCGGTCCGGAGCGGATTCGCCCCGCACAACACGCGTTCGTCCGACCGCGCGGGAGGATCTCACTCGGGGAGGGTCACGCCTGCCCGAGTGGTGTCGAGGATGGTCTGCCCCTCCGGGACGGACCGCCATTGGTCGAACGGCTGCTCCAGTGCGAACCGGCCGTCGGCCTTCCGCACCAGCGTCCGGGTCTCGGCATTGCCCGGGTTGTTCAGCGACTCGAAGTACTCCACCGACCAGTGGAACCAGCGCATGCAGAACAGCCGCATGGTCAGCCCGTGCGTCACGACGAGAGTGTTCGGCGGGAACCCGGGCTTGGCGCGGTGCCGGAACAGCGTCTCCATGAAGGTGCTCACCCGGTCGAAGACGTCAGCGCCGGATTCTCCCTCGTTGAACCGGTAGAAGAAGTGCCCGTAGGTGTTACGGAGCCCGGTCTGCCGGGAGATCTCGTCCGGATCCTGGTAGTTCGCCCAGTCCTGTTCGCGCAGACGCGGTTCCTCGATCCGGCGCTCGATCAGATCGTCGATGCCGAGCGCCTCCAGGGTCTGGTATGCGCGCAGGTACGGCGAGACGTAGACGCAGACCTTCTGCCCGTCGAACTGCTCGCGCAGTCGCGCCCCCGCGGCCCTCGACTGCTCCACGCCGCGCGCGGTCAACGGGATCCGGTAGTCCGGCACCCGCTCGTAGATCCCCGGATCGATGTTGGCCTCGGACTCGCCGTGCCGGAGCAGCACGATCCGCTCCGGCCCGGCCCCGGCTGCCATCGGCGCCGGGCTACTGACCGACGACCCGGCGCATCTCCTGAGGAGCCGCCTCTTCCTCGAACCGGATGTCGTAGTGCTCGAGGTGCTCGAACACCGGGTCCTCGTCGTCCACTTCGAGCACCACAGCCCCGCGCCGGCGCAGCCGCGACGGGATCAACCGCAGCTCGTCGTCCTCGCGGGACTCGACCCCGAGCCGGGACCGACTCAGGCGCGCCATCCGGCGACGACGGATCTCCTGCTCGAACTGGACCTGCCTGCGCATGTAGGCCAGGTACCCGCCTAGACCGACGAAGGCGGCCGCGGCCACCCACCACAGCATCGGCGAGATGATGAGCGCGAGCGCCGCCGACATGATCGTCACCAGGATCAGGCCGAGGACGGCACGCTGCCGGAAGCCGTACCGCGCGGCCCTGGCGAGGGCATCGGCTTCTGGGTCGAAGCCGCCGCGACCGCGGCGCTGCGGGACGTACTCACGAGCCGCGGCCCGCTCGTCGTCCAACTCGTCGACTTCTACTTGGGTGTCCATGCGGTCCTCCGCATACCTGGGGCGAGTGGCTTCGCGGCGCCAGTTCGGGTCGCTGCGGTGTCCTGAGGCGGGACCGCGGTGCTGCTGACGCGCGAGCTGGTCGCGGTCGAGCACACGGGTCGCCAGTGCTGCCTCGGTGGTCTGACGGATTCGGGGCCGACGTTTCGCCTGCATGGGCAGCAGGACGAACAGCCACATCCCGACCAAGGCGATCCACAGGATCGAGTTCGGCATACCGGCGACCTCCCTCCCAGTCGTCTACCAGCACGTATGACTCAATCAGCCCATTCAGGCTAATTGCCACGGCGCGCAGTTCCCCGCAGACGCGCCGACTCAACTTTCCCAACTGTCACAATAGTCACTCGCTCCAGTGGTGTTTTGCACTACCCGCCCTCAATCGGATCCGACGAGGTCGGCGAGTCACCCCCAGGCGGCCTTGCCCGCCCGGACCAACCGGTCGCTGACGGTGCCCTCGACCTCCTCGATCGTCATCGCCACCAGCAGGTGATCGCGCCAGGCACTGTCCACGTCGAGGTACCGCCGCAACAGTCCCTCCTCACGGAACCCGACGTTGCGTAGCACCGCCTGACTTGCCAGGTTCTCCGGGCGAACGGTGGCCTCGACCCTGTGCAACCCGAGCGCGCCGAAGCTGTGGTCGAGCCCGAGCGCCACCGCGGCGGTGGCCACCCCCTGACCGCCCACCTCCCTTGTCACCCAGTAGCCGATCCACGCGGACCGTAGCGCCCCGCGCACTATGTTCCCGATCGTCAACTGCCCACAGAACTTTCCGTCGAGTTCGATGACCAGCGGCACCATCCTGCCCTTGCGCGCCTCGGAGCGCAGCGAGGCGCACAGCCCCGGCCAGTTCCCGATGTGATGGCGGTCCTCCCACGGGCCCTCACCGGTCGGCTCCCACGGTTCGAGGTGTTCCTGGTCGCGAATGCGGATACGGCTCCAGGCCGCGGCGTCGCGCAGCCGGATCGGGCGCAACGTCACCCGCCCTGCGCCCACCGTGAGCGGACCGAGATGCGCCGGCCACCCCGGGTGCATCGAGTACTTGCGCAGCGCTGTTCCCAACCCTCAGCCTCGCTGCGCAAGGAAGGCCACGTCGACTTCGTCGCCGGTCCGGACCTCGGTGACCTCCGGTGCGACCAAGACGAGGCAGTTCGCCTCCGCCAGCGTCGCCAGGAGGTGCGAGGACGAGCCGGGCGCACCGCCGAGCGCCTGCACCAGGTACTCCCCCGTCGACTCGTCGCGCATGAGCTGCCCCCGCAGGAACCCCTTGCGGTTCTCGATCGAGGTGATCGGCGCGACCGTGCGTGCGGTCACCACCCGGCGCATCGGCTGCCTACGTCCCAGTGCGATCCGGATCAGCGGCCGAACCATCACCTCGAACACGACAAGCGCACTGACCGGGTTGGACGGCAACAGAAAAGTCGGCACCTCGTCGCGGCCGAGCTGGCCGAATCCCTGCACCGATCCCGGGTGCATGGCAACCCGCTCCACCTCGAGGTCCCCGAGGTCGCGCAGCGCCTCGCGGACCTGGTCGGAAGCCCCACCGCCGACCGCCCCCGCGATGACGACGATCTCCGAACGGATCAGCTGACCCTCGACCACCTCGCGCAGCCGACGCGGATCGGTGCCTGCGATGCCGACCCGGTTCACGTCGGCGCCTGCATCGCGCGCAGCCGCTGCGAGCGCATACGAGTTCACGTCATAGACCTGACCGGGGCCGGGGGTGCG
This sequence comes from Rhodococcus maanshanensis NBRC 100610, assembly GCF_001894865.1. GTDB lineage: Bacteria > Actinomycetota > Actinomycetes > Mycobacteriales > Mycobacteriaceae > Rhodococcus_G > Rhodococcus_G maanshanensis. The sequence goes on from NZ_BCXA01000075.1 coordinate 4,277, forward strand.
GTCGATGTCGACCAGCTCGCCACCGACGGAGATGACCGACAACCGCGGTCGGGGATGCACCAGCACCTTGTCGCGCCCCACCGCGGCGAGCAGACCGACCTGGGCCGCGCCGATGATGGTGCCCGCGCGTACCGCGACGTCGCCGGGCTGCACGTCGTCACCGATGCGCCGGACGTAGTCACCGGACCGGACCGGCCAGTGCACCTTCACACGGTTCAGGCCGCCATCGGTGCGGTCGAGCGGCAGGACCGCGTCGGCGAGGGTCGGCAGCGGCGCCCCGGTGTCCACGCGTACCGCCTGACGCGGCTGCAACCGGATCGGTTGGCGCGAACCGGCGGCGACCTCGCCGACCACGGGCAGCGTAACCTCGACGGGCTCGTCGTCCTCGCCCCGGTTCTCCCCGCCCGCGCCCGCGACGTCGACGCTGCGCACGGCGTAGCCATCGATCGCGGCCTGATCGAATCCCGGCAGCGGGCGCTCGGTGACCACCTCTTCGGCACACAGCAGACCCTGAGCCTCGGAGATCGCCACCCGGACCGGCCGTGGCGCGACCGCGGCAGCCGTCACCCTCGTCTGCTGCTCCTCAACCGAGCGCATGTAGTCACTGCCTCCCGACCCCACTAATGTCCCGTCTGCTGCAGTCTCTTGGTGAGCCAGTCGCGCAGCGAAGGACCGTATTCTTCACTGTCCAGGGCAAAGTCAACCGCAGCCCGCAGGTAGCCGCCGGGATTTCCGAGGTCGTGTCTCGAGCCACGATGCACCACCACATGCACCGGATGCCCCTCCGAGATCAGCAACGCGATCGCATCGGTCAGCTGCAACTCGCCACCCTGACCCGGGGTGATCCGGCGCAACGCATCGAAGATCGCCCGATCCAGCAGATACCGGCCCGCGGCAGCGAACGTCGACGGCGCGTCCTCAGGCTTCGGCTTCTCCACCATCCCGGTCACCCGCAGGACATCAGGATTCGTCGCGTCCGGCACCTCCTCGACATCGAAGACGCCGTACGCACTGACCTGATCCTTGGGCACGTCGATGGCACACAACACGCTGCCGCCGCGCTTCTCCCGGACCCGGACCATCGTCTCGAGCACCCCGCGCGGCATCACCAGGTCGTCGGGCAACAGGACCGCAATCGCATCCTCGTCGTCATCGAGCACGCACTCGACGCAGCCGACGGCGTGACCGAGCCCGAGCGGCTCCTCCTGGATCACCGACTCCACCTCGAGCAGGCCCTGCGCCTTGCGGACCTTCTCCAGCAGATGCGACTTGCCGCTGGCCTCGAGCTTGCTCTCGAGCACCAGGTCCTCGACGAAGTGCGCGACGACGCCGTCCTTGCCCTCCGAGGTGACGATCACCAGTCGACTGGCGCCCGAATCGGCGGCCTCACCGGCAACGAGCTCGATGCCAGGGGTGTCCACCACGGGGAGCAGTTCCTTCGGCACCGTCTTGGTCGCGGGCAGGAACCTGGTGCCCAGACCAGCCGCGGGCACCACCGCCGTACGGAAGTGCCTGTTCTTGTTGGTGCCGGCCTGTGTCATGAGCACACCCTATCCATCTCGTCCGTGCGCTCCGGATTCTAGGGTGAGCACGATGGGACCGCGGATCAGGGGAACAGGGTGGCATCGGTGACCGAGGTGACGACGAAGGCGCAGTGGCGGGCCAGGGTTCTCGCCGCGCGTCGAGCACGCGACGCCGTGACAAGGGAGGCGGAGGACCGCGCCCTCGCCGCGGCCGCGGCGGAGCTCGGCGGCGCGCTCGGACCCGACGCCACGGTCTGTGCATATGTGCCGGTCGGGGCCGAGCCGGGATCGACGGCACTCCTCGATGCCCTCATGCGTCGGGTCGGACGGATCCTGCTGCCCGTGGCCAGGGAACCCGGCCCCCTGCACTGGGCGGAGTACCACGGCACCGAAGCCCTGGTCAGCGCCCCGTTCGGCCTGCGCGAACCCGCGCAGCCGCACCTACCGCCCTCGGCGATCTCGGAGGCGGCGGCGATCCTGATCCCGGCGCTGGCGGTCGACGAACGTGGGGTCCGCCTTGGTCGCGGCGCGGGGTTCTACGACCGAACGCTCGACCTGGCCGATCCGACGGCCCGCCTGATCGCGGTGGTCCGCGACGACGAGGTCGTCGCCGAACTGCCCGACGAGTCACACGACATCCGGGTCGGCTGGGTTCTCACCCCCGTCGGCGGCCTGCGTGCACTGGGAATAGGAAGCTGATTACCGGCGTTGGCACTCCTGACTGTAAAGTGCTAACGCCTGCCGTATCACCACCCAGGCCTGAGTACCCCGTGCGGAGGATCCTTCAGTGCCCACCTACTCGTATGCCTGCACCGAATGCAGCAACCGGTTCGACATCGTCCAGTCCTTCACCGACGACACCCTGACCGTCTGCTCCGAGTGCTCCGGCAAGCTGCGCAAGCTGTTCAACTCCGTCGGCATCGTCTTCAAGGGCAGCGGTTTCTACCGGACCGACAGCCGGGGCAGCGGCGGCACCGCGAGCGAGCCGGCCAAGTCCGATTCGTCGGCGTCCTCGACCCCCGCGACCAGCACGTCGACCAGCACGTCGACGTCCACCGCGAGCGCGGGCGCGTCCTCCTCGGCCACCTAGCCCCTGAGTTTCTCCACAGCCGACTGATCCATCCACAGGCACCTCATGCGGAGGCGCCGACGGCAGGCCGCGGTCCCTAGCGTGACCCCATGGACCGCGCACCGATCCCCGGCAGTCGTCGCCCCGAACGGCTGGACCCGACCTGGACCGACCGGCTCTCCTGGCTGACCCGACCGGGAACGGCCAGGATCGCCGCAGGCCGCAGGCTGCTCGCCGCCGTGCTGGCCATGACCGCGGTGATCCTGCTGCTGCGCGGCGACCCGTCGGACGATCGGGTCGCCGTCGTCGCCACCGCCCGCGACCTGACGCCCGGCCTCGTCCTGCGCGCCGACGACCTGCGACTCGTCCAGCTGGGCGCAGGGGCGGTGCCCACCGGAGCCCTTCGCGCCCTCGAAGACGCCGTCGGCCACACCCTGACCGGGCCCGCCAGGGCGGGCGAGACCCTGACCGACCTCCGCCTGCTCGGTCCGCGTCTGGCCAACGCGGCCACCGACTCATCCGACGCCCGCGTTGTGCCGATCCGCCTCGCCGACCCGGAAGTGACCGACCTGTTACGCGAGGGCGACCGGGTGGACGTGCTGACCGTGAACTCCGACACCGGAGGACCGGCGCCCGACGCCCGGGTACTGGCCTCCGCCGCGACGGTGATCCTGGTGTCCCCCAACGATTCCGGCCGTGGCGCGCGCGAGCGCGTTGTCATGCTCGCGCTGCCTGCCGGCGAGGCGACCACGGTCGCCGCGGCCTCACTCTCGACGGCGCTCACGGTCACCTTCCACTGACCACCCGACCCGGCTCCTGTTGCCCCACCACGCCCGGTGTCCATAGCATTTCCATATCCGAGAGCATCACCAGCCGACGGAACGGAGACCCAACCCATGTTGAAGGGCTTCAAGGACTTCCTACTCAAGGGAAACGTGCTCGACCTGGCCGTCGCGGTGATCATCGGCGCAGCGTTCACCGCCATCGTCACCGCATTCACCGGCAACATCGTCGAGCCACTGATCGCCGCCCTCGGCGGTTCGAACGAGATGGGCTTCGGTTTCCAGATCACCGACAGCCCCGAGACCTTCGTGAACATCGGTGCCGTGATCACCGCGGCGATCAACTTCGTCATCATCGCGGCCGTCGTGTACTTCATCCTCATCGTTCCTTACACCCACACCAAGGAGCGGTACATGAAGCAAGAGGAGAAGGAGGCCACGGACATCGAGTTGCTCACCGAGATCCGCGACCTGCTGGGCAGCGACGCCGCCAGGCATCGGAGCTGAGGAGGCCGACACACGTTGGGCCCGTACCGAATTCGGTACGGGCCCAACGTGTGTGGATCAGGTCGGCGCCTGGTCAGCCGATGCTGAAGGGCTGACCCCAGAGGGTGACGGTGCCCTTGACGTTCTCGGTGTCGACGGTGACGTTGACGTAGGAGCGGGCCTGGGCGTATCCGGCGCAGCCCTCGACGCCCATGGTGGAGTCGGCCCAGGTGACGCTGCCGGAGGCACCCTCGAAGGAGTGCTCACCGGAGTGCGACTCGCCACCGAAGTCGTCGGCTTCCTCGAGGTCGAGGACCGAGAAGCTGGCCGCCTGGCCGGGGCCGATGGAGATGTTGCCCGCGCTGTCGGCGGTCATCTTGGCGTCGCCGTCCTCGTTGGCCCAGGTGGTGCCGCCGCCGGCGTTGTGGCCGGTCCCGCCGCCCAGTGTGAGCTGGCAGGCCACGATGTAGCCGGGCTCGATGTCGCCGCCCTCGGCGCCGGAGCCGCCGGAGATCTCGACCTTCGCCGAACCGGAGACCCACACGTTGCGGTGCAGCGGCGTCGCGCCCATGGAGCCGGAGATGTTCGCGGACTCCCCGCTCATGGTGACGGTGACGACGGTGCCGTCGGCGAGGGTCTTGGTGATGGTGCCGCCGGGCAGCGGCACGAAGGTGTCGGCGTTCGCCGCGCCGGCGGAGAAGAAGCCGAGAGCGATGGCGGCGGCGCTGCCGAGCGCGGCGGTCTTGAGCCCGCGACGCAGGCCGGTGCTGGAGACGTTCATGAATTCCCCTGTTCAGGGTCGGTCAGCTCGCGTCACCGCGAGCAAAGAGGGATGGACGAAAGAAAAGAGCGGAAGGGCGCGCGTGTCAGCCGATGCTGAACGGCTGGCCGTACAAGGTGGTCTTGGAGTAGTCGTTGCCGACGATCTCGACCACCGTGTAGGCGCGAGCCTGGGCGTAACCGCCGCAGTTCTGGATCTCGATCTGGGTGTCCTGGTACTGCACGGCGTACTTGCCGTTCTTCTTGATGTCCTTGCCCGCCACCCCGACGAACTTGACCTGCCCCGCCGAGACCGGCACCGTCAGCGAACCGGAGATCGACGGACCGTCCATGCTCACACCCATCCCGATCGAGCCACCGAGACCGGTGATGTCGACCTGGCAGCCCACGATGTACCCGGTGCTGATCCGCGAGACCCCGTGCGTGGAGGAGTTGTTGGTGCCCTTGTCGTTGGTGGCACCGTTCCACGGACCCGCCTCACCCTCACCGGAGACACCGGTGACATCGGCGGTGACCGTGCCCGAGACCCACGCGGTGCGGCCGGCACCGTTGGCGGCCAGCGACGGCGAGATCAGGACACTCTCGCTGGTACGCCCCACGACCGCACCCGGCCCGGCCTTCTGCCCATCCGGCAGCGGCACGAACGTGTCGGCATGCGCCGCACCGGTCGACATCAGGCCGATCGCCACCACGGCAGCACCGACACCAGCGCTCATGCTCATTGCGCTGGTGCGGCGGGCGCCACGCTTACGGATCTCGCTCATTGAATCCCCTCACAGGTCTTGCGCTCACCTCTCGCCTGACCAGGCGGTGAGCACGGTTGCCCCGCAAAGCTAAATGGTTGAACACCCCACGAATAGATCGGAAACCTCACTTTTACACATCATTAACTGCACGGGTGACCCAGGTAACAGCAAAAAGCCGGGGACGACGGAAATGTCCGTTTCGTCCCCGGCTTCGGCCGGCCGATCACACGAGCGTGATTGGGTCTCATCCCATTCGTGATTGGGCCTTGACTGTTTTGTGATTCATCTCACTGATGGTTCGTCGAGCCTGAGATCAGCCGAGGCTGAACGGCTGGCCCCACAGGGTGAT
>NZ_BCXA01000076.1 GCF_001894865.1 Rhodococcus maanshanensis NBRC 100610
TTCGCGATGTCCTGAACGCAGACACGAGTCCACACACTCGTCAACCGCGCACAGGCGGCCGCCTACGCCCCGTAGACCGGGGTGGGGGTCTCCGCCTTCTCGAGCAGATCGGCCACGACGGGGCCGATCTCCTTCGGATCCCAGCGCTCGCCCTTGTCCTGGGTGGGGCCGTGCCGCCAGCCCTCGGCGACGGTGATCTTGCCGCCCTCGACCTCGAACACCCGGCCGCTGACGTCCTTCGACTCGGCACTGCCCAGCCAGACCACGAGCGGGGAGATGTTCTCCGGCGCCATCGCGTCGAAGCCCTCCTCGGGAGCGGCCATCGCCTCGGCCATCGCGCCGCCCGCGCCCACCGTCATGCGGGTGCGCGCCGCGGGGGCGATCGCGTTGACGGAGACGCCGTAGTTCTTCAGCTCGGCGGCGGCCTGGATGGTCATCTCCGCGATGCCCGCCTTGGCGGCCGCGTAGTTGCCCTGGCCGATGCTGCCCTGCAGGCCGGCGCCCGAGCTGGTGTTGATGATCCGCGCGTCCACCGGACGGCCGGCCTTGGACTCGGCGCGCCAGTACGCGGCCGCGTGCCGCAGCGGGGCGAAGTGGCCCTTGAGGTGCACCCGGATGACCGAGTCCCACTCCTGCTCGCTCATGCCGACCAGCATCCGGTCGCGCAGGAAGCCGGCGTTGTTGACCAGCACGTCGAGGCCGCCGAAGTTGTCGATGGCGGTCTTGATCAGGTTCTGCGCGCCGTCCCAGTCCGCGACGTCGTCGCCGTTCGCCACGGCCTGTCCGCCCGCGGCGATGATCTCCGCGACGACCTGCTCGCCGGGGCTCTCACCGGTCGCGGTGCCGTCGCCGCCGACACCGATGTCGTTGACGACGACCTTCGCGCCCTCGGCCGCGAACGCCAGCGCGTGCGCCCGCCCGATACCGCGGCCCGCGCCCGTCACGATGACGACGCGACCGTCTACAAGTCCGCTCACTTCTTGGTCTCCTCTGCTGTTGATGCCGCCAGGAAGGCGGGGCGCTCGCCGCCGCCGTGCACGGTCAGTGTCGAACCGCTGACGTAAGACGCCAGCGGCGATGCCAGGAAGGTCGCACAGTTCCCGATGTCCTCGGGACGCGCCATCCGACCCAGCGGGACGGTCTCGCTGACCGCGGCGAGGCCGTCGGCCCCGCCGTAGTGCAGGTGACTCTGCTCGGTCTCGACGAGCCCGACGACGATCGAGTTCACCCGGACCTTCGGCGCCCACTCCACCGCGAGGCTGGCCGCCAAGCTGTCGATGCCGGCCTTGGCGGCGCCGTAGGCGGCGGTGCCAGGCGACGGGCGGCTGCCGCTGACGCTGCTGATCATCACAATCGAGCCGCCGGTGTCCTGCTTCTGCATGACGGCGTTCGCGATCTGCGAGATCAGGAGCGGCGCGAGCAGGTTCAGCTCGACGATCTTCGAGTGGAAGCGGGGGCTGGCGTCCGCGGCCAGGGCGTACGGCGCCCCACCCGCATTGTTCACCACGGCGTCGAGCCGGCCGTGGGTGGCGACGATCGAATCGATCATCGACTGCACCTGCTCGGCGTCGCGAAGGTCGCAGGAGATGAACTCCACACCGCGGCCGTCCACCTCGATCGGCTCGTCGGCCGGCCGTCGCGCGCAGGTCACCACCGTCGCGCCTGCGCGCAGGAAGGCGCGGCTGATACCCGCACCCACGCCGCGCACACCGCCGGTGACCAGCACCACGCTGCCGTCAAGACCTAACTCCACCAGTACCTCCACTGTCAGGGATTCTCTGCGGGTCGGGGGTCATCCGGGCAAAAGCGAACTCCAGCCCGACCCGCAGGTGTGCTAACTTACCAAGCAATCGCTTGGTTTGGCGACCTACCTAAGGAATCACGATGGGAATCACTTCCAAATCCGATGGGGCCGGCATCACCACGGTCACCGTCGACTACCCGCCCGTGAACGCCATCCCGTCTAAGGGATGGTTCGAACTGGCCGACGCCGTCCTCGCGGCGGGCAAGGATCCGAGCACCCACGTGGTGATCCTGCGAGCCGAGGGGCGCGGCTTCAATGCAGGCGTCGACATCAAGGAGATGCAGGCCACCGAGGGCCACGGCGCCCTGATCGACGCGAACCGCGGCTGCGCGGCGGCGTTCTCCGCGGTCTACGACTGCGAGGTTCCCGTCGTGGTCGCCGTCAACGGCTTCTGCGTCGGTGGCGGCATCGGCCTCGTCGGCAACGCGGACGTCATCGTCGCGTCCGACGACGCGATCTTCGGGCTGCCCGAGGTCGACCGCGGCGCACTCGGCGCGGCCACGCACCTGGCCCGGCTGGTCCCCCAGCACATGATGCGCACGCTGTACTACACGGCCAAGAACGTCGATGCCCAGACGCTCAAGCACTTCGGCTCCGTCTACGACGTCGTCCCGCGCTCCGAGCTCGACGCGTGTGCACTCAAGATCGCAGGCGAGATCGCCGCCAAGGACACCCGGGTCATCCGGCGCGCCAAGGAAGCGATCAACCGCATCGACGTGATGGACGTGCACACCAGCTACCGGATCGAGCAGGGCTTCACGTTCGAGCTGAACCTCGCCGGCGTCGCCGACGAGCACCGCGACGAGTTCGTCGCCACCGGCAAGCCGCGCGCGAACAAGTAGGGAGTTGAAAGACAATGCGTGACAAGAGGATGTCGCTCGACGAGGTCGTCGGCGAACTGCGCAGCGGCATGACGATCGGCCTCGGCGGCTGGGGCTCGCGCCGCAAGCCGATGGCCTTCGTGCGCGCGATTCTGCGCTCGGACGTCAAGGACCTGACCGTCGTCACCTACGGCGGACCCGACCTCGGCCTGCTGTGCTCGGCCGGCAAGGTCAAGAAGGCGTACTACGGATTCGTCTCGCTCGACTCCGCGCCGTTCTACGACCCCTGGTTCGCCAAGGCCCGCACCACCGGCGCCATCGAGGTCCGCGAGATGGACGAGGGCATGGTCAAGTGTGGCCTCGAGGCCGCCGCAGCCCGCCTGCCGTTCCTGCCGATCCGCGCGGGCCTCGGCTCGGACGTCCAGAACTTCTGGGGCGACGAGCTCAAGACCGTCACCTCGCCGTACGCGGATGAGTCCGGCCAGGCCGAGACCCTCATCGCGATGCCCGCGCTGAACCTGGACGCGTCGTTCGTGCACCTGAACCTGGGCGACAAGCACGGCAACGCCGCCTACAACGGCGTCGACCCGTACTTCGACGACCTGTACTGCATGGCCGCCGAGAAGCGCTACGTCTCCGTCGAGCGCATCGTCGAGACCGAGGAACTGGTGAAGGCCGTTCCGCTTCAGTCGCTCCTGCTCAACCGCATGATGGTCGACGGCGTCGTGGAGGCCCCGAACGGCGCCCACTTCACCCTCGCAGGCGAGAGCTACGGCCGCGACGAGAAGTTCCAGCGTCACTACGCGGAGGCCGCCAAGACCCCCGAGTCGTGGCAGGTCTTCGTCGACACCTACCTGTCCGGCAGCGAGGACGACTACCAGGCCGCCGTCAAGAAGTTCGCAGAGGAGCAGGCATGACCTCCACCGAGACCATCACCCGCGCGGAGTACTGCGCGATCGCGTGCGCCGAGATCTTCTCGGGCGCAGGCGAGATCATGGCCAGCCCGATGTCGACGCTGGCGACCATCGGCGCGCGCCTGGCCCGGCTCACCACCGAGCCCGACCTGCTCATCACCGACGGCGAGGCGCTGATCTTCAGCGACACCCCCGCGGTCGGCGCGAAGGCCCCGATCGAGGGCTGGATGCCCTTCCGCAAGGTGTTCGACGTCGTGGCCTCCGGTCGTCGCCACGTGGTCATGGGCGCCAACCAGCTCGACCGCTACGGCAACCAGAACCTGTCCGCGTTCGGCCCGCTGCAGCAGCCGACCCGGCAGATGTTCGGCGTCCGCGGCGCCCCCGGCAACACCATCAACCACGCCACCAGCTACTTCGTCCCCAAGCACACCTCGCGCGTGTTCGTGGACAAGGTGGACGTGGTCTCGGGTGTCGGCTACGACAAGGTCGATCCCGCGAACCCGGCGTTCAAGTACCTGCACCTGCACCGCGTCGTGAGCAACCTCGGCGTCTTCGACTTCGGCGGACCGGACCACACCCTGCGCGCGCTGAGCCTGCACCCGGGTGTCACCGCGGACGAGGTCGCCGAGAACACCTCCTTCGAGGTCGCCGGGCTGGCCGAGGCGGGCGTGACCCGTGAGCCCACCGCCGAGGAGCTGCGGCTGATCCGCGAGGTCATCGACCCGCGCGGACTGCGTGAGCGCGAGGTCCAGGCGTGACCGCCGTGCTGCGGACCCCGCTGACCGAGCTGGTCGGCATCGAGCACCCGATCGTGCAGACCGGCATGGGCTGGGTCTCCGGCCCGCGCCTGACTGCCGCCACCTGCAACGCGGGCGGCCTCGGCATCCTCGCCTCGGCGACGATGACCTACGAGGAGCTCGAGGCGGCGATCAAGAAGACCAAGCAGCTCACCGACAAGCCGTTCGGCGTCAACATGCGCGCCGACGCGTCGGATGCCGGGCAGCGGTGCGACCTGCTGATCCGTGAGGGCGTCAAGGTCGCCTCCTTCGCGCTCGCGCCGAAGAAGGACCTGATCGCCAAGCTCAAGGACAACGGCATCGTCGTGGTCCCGTCGATCGGTGCCGCCAAGCACGCCGTCAAGGTCGCCTCCTGGGGCGCGGACGCGGTGGTCGTGCAGGGCGGCGAGGGGGGCGGCCACACCGGTGGTGTCGCGACGACGCTGCTGCTGCCGTCGGTCCTGGACGCGGTCGACATCCCGGTGATCGCCGGCGGCGGCTTCTTCGACGGGCGCGGCCTGGCGGCGGCGCTGTCCTACGGCGCGGCCGGCGTCGCGATGGGCACCCGCTTCCTGCTCACCAGCGACAGCGCGGTGCCGGACTCCGTCAAGCAGGAGTACCTCAAGCGAGGCCTGCAGGACACCACCGTGTCCGTGAAGGTGGACGGCATGCCGCACCGGGTGCTCAACACCGACCTGGTCAACAGCCTCGAGAAGTCCAGCTACGCAAAGGGACTCGTCGCCGCGACAAAGAACGCCCTGAAGTTCAAGGCTATGACCGGCATGAAGTGGTCGACGCTGGCCAAGGACGGCCTGGCGATGAAGAAGTCCGGCGACCGGACGTGGCAGCAGATCATCATGGCCGCCAACACCCCGATGCTGCTCAAGGCCGGCCTGGTCGAGGGCAACACCGAGGCGGGCGTGCTCGCGTCCGGTCAGGTGGTCGGCATGATCGACGACCTGCCGAGCTGCCAGGAACTGATCGATCGGATCATGGCGGACGCCGTGAAGCGGATCGACGCGCTGGGCGCGCTTCGCGCCTGACCGGCACCACCGGCGCGCGCTGAGCGCACTCCCCCATGTTGAAGGGCACCATCGGCCGTTTGAACCGGCCGGCGGTGCCCTTCAGTCGTTCGCCGCGGCCGCGGCCATCCGCGCACGGACCTCGGGCCTGCGCAGCGGCGGCACGGTCGCCGGTGGCTGCTTGCGGGCGGGCAGCACCCCGAGCAGCCGCATCGTGGTCGCCGTGACCTCGGCGACCGCCTGCTCGAAGGGCTCCCTGGTGGCGTCGGACAGCTTCTGCACTCCGCTCACCTTCCGCACGTACTGGCGGGCGGCCGCTTCGATCTCCTCCGCGGTGGCGGCCGGCTCGAGGCCGCGGAGCTCGGTGATGTTTCGGCACATGCCCCGACGATAACCCCGAGCCGCCTCGAGCGACGTGATGAGTTCCGTGTCACCCCGTAACTATTATCGCTCCGGGGCTGTTCAGCTCCGGTATTGTCCGGCGATGTGAATGGATCCGGAGATCACCCAGTCGAACCAGCCGGCCCAGGCCGGCCCCGAGATCCCCAGGTCGACCGGTCGGTCCTCGATGCGACCATCGCACTGCTCGTCGAGTCGGGCTACCAGAAGACCACCATCCAGGCCATCGCCCGACGTGCCAAGGTCAGCGCGCCCGCAATCTACCGCCGCTGGGCCACCCGCGAGATGATCATCGAGGACGCCATCTTCGGCCTCGAGTCCATGGGCGACGTGCCGCTGCCCCCGAACACCGACGACCTGCACGCCGACCTCCTGGCCTGGACGCGCAGTTTCCTCGAGCGCGCCGCGCACCCAGCCGCCCGCTCCGCGATACCGGGGCTGATGTCCACCTGGAATCACAACGAGGGCGTCTACGAGCGTCTCGTGCAGCGGGCCGAGATCCCCACCCGCAAGGCGCTGCTCGACCGGATCATGCTGGCGGTGCCGGACGCGGAGCCGTCCGCCGCCTCGTCCACCGCGGACACCATCTTCGACCTGCTGGTGTCGACCACCATGCTCCGCGGCGTTTCGCGCGGGTACGAGGACGCGGACGCGTGGTGCGAGCGCATCGCCGACGCGCTGTTCGCGCTGATCGGCACCATCGACTGACGGACACCGTCCGCCCGGCCCTCCGACGAATTCGGCCCCGCGTCCCTCCTGGTGGAGGGACGCGGGGCCGGATCTGCTTGCGCGGAGGGGTTTCTAGCCCAGACGCTCGATGATCGTCACGTTCGCGGTGCCGCCGCCCTCACAGATGGTCTGCAGGCCGTAGCGCCCACCGGTGCGCTCGAGCTCGTTGAGCATGGTCGCGAACAGCTTGGTGCCGGTCGCGCCGAGCGGGTGACCGTTCGCGATCGCGCCGCCGTTGACGTTGACCTTCGCCGGGTCGGCGCCGATCTCCTTGATCCAGGACAGCACGACGGGGGCGAACGCCTCGTTGATCTCGATGACGTCGATGTCGTCGATGGTCAGGCCGGTCTTCTCCAGCGCGTACTTGGTCGCGGGGATCGGTGCGCTGAGCATGTAGATCGGCGAGGCACCGCGGGCGCTGATGTGGTGGATCCGGGCGCGGGGCTTGAGCCCGTGCGCCTTCACGGCGGCCTCGGAGGCCAGCAGCGTCGCGCTGGCGCCGTCGGAGATCTGGCTGGCCAGGGCGGCGGTCAGGCGGCCGCCGTCGGTCAGGGTCTTGAGCCCGGCCATCTTCTCCAGGCTGGTCTCACGCGGGCCCTCGTCGATGCTGAACTCGCCGACCGGCACGATCTCGTTGTCGAAGCGGCCCTCGGCGATCGCCTTGCGCGCGCGCTCGTGGCTCTGCAGCGCCCAGCGCTCCATCTCCTCGCGGCTGATGTCCCACTTCTCGGCGATCAGCTCGGCGCCGTGGAACTGCGAGACCTCTTCGTCGCCGTAGCGGTGCTCCCAGCCCGTCGAACCCTTGAACGGGGTCTCGAACCCGAACTGCTCGCCGACGACCATCGCCGAGGCGATCGGGATCATGCTCATGTTCTGCACGCCGCCGGCCACCATCAGGTCCGCGGTTCCACTCAGGATCGCCTGCGCCGCAAAGTGAACGGCCTGCTGGCTGGATCCACACTGACGGTCGACGGTGACCCCGGGAACATCCTCCGGGTAGCCGGCTGCCAGCCACGCGGTGCGCGCGATGTTGCCTGCCTGCGGACCGATCGCGTCGACACAGCCGAACACGACGTCGTCGATCTCGTTCGGGTCGACCTGGTTGCGCTCGAGGAGCTGCTTGATCACCCCGGCGCCGAGGTCCGCGGGGTGGACCGCGGAGAGGGCGCCGCCCTTCTTGCCGACCGCGGTGCGGATGGCGTCAACAATGTATGCCTCAGGCATGGAAACTCCCTACGAATCGGACCGTGACTGTGGGCTGGAGAGCCCGTCGAGCACAATGGCGAGATACTGCTTGGCGACCGTTTCCGCGGTCATCGGGCCTCCCGGCCGGTACCAGCGCACCGGAACCCAGACGGTGTCACGCATGAAGCGGTACACCAGCTCCACGTCGATGTCGGGGCGGAAGCTGCCGTCCGCGATGCCGGCCTCGAGGACCGAGACCCACAGGCCGCGGAACTCCTTGTTGCGCTCGGTGATGTACTCGAAGCGCTCGTTGCCGACCAGGTGCTTGGCCTCGTCCTGATAGATCGCGACCGCGGCGTGCGAACCGTCGATCGCCTCGAAGGACGCGACCACCATCGCCTCGAGGGTGGCGCGCGATCCGAGCCCGGCCGCGACGATGTCGCGGTAACGGCCGAACAGCTCGTCCAGGAAGCCCTTGAGGATCTCGTCGACCATCGACTCCTTGGAGTCGAAGTGGTGGTAGAGACTGCCGGACAGGATCCCGGCCGAGTCGGCGATGTCGCGCACCGTGGTGGCGCGCAGACCGCGCTCGGCGAACAGGGAGGCGGCCAGCGCGAGGAGCTCGGCGCGGCGGCCGGACTTGCTGGCAGACTCTTCGGCAGCTCTGGGCGGAGGGGTCACACCCGACAGAGTATCAACCAAGCGCTTGTTAGGGTATCGGGGTGCAGCAAAACACTTGCGCCGTGATCACCGGCGGATCGGGCGGCATCGGGATCGAGATCACCCGGCGGCTCGCCGCGCAGGGGCTCCCCGTCGCGTTCACCTACCGTTCCGGCGCCGACCGCGCCGCCGCCCTTGTCGAGGAGATCACCGCGGCGGGCGGTCGGGCCCGCGCCGACGCTGTCGACCTGACCGACCGCGACCGGGTCGCGAAGTGGGCCGAGGAGATCACCGCCGAGCTCGGCGATCCGTCGGTGCTGGTGCACGCGGCGGGTCCGCACATCCCGATGGTGCACCTGTCCAAGGTCTCCCCCGACACCTTCTCCGAGCATCTCGGCGCCGAGGCCACCGCGTTCTTCGCGCTCGTGCACGCCCTGCTCCCCGGGCTGCGCGCGGCGCGCGGCTCGGTCGTCGCGGTGACCACCGCGGCCACCGACCGCTTCCCGGTCCGGGACGGCCTCTCGTCCGGGACGAAGGGCGCCGTCGAGGCGCTGGTCAGGGCGTTCGCCGCCGAGGAGGGCCGCTTCGGCGTCCGCTTCAATTCGGTCGGGCCCGGCATGCTCACCGACGGCATGGCCGAACGCCTGATGGGCAATGCCGACCTCGACGAGCGCGCACAGGCCGTCGCGATGAGCCGGATCCCCCTGCAGCGCTTCGGCTCCGCGGTCGACATCGCCGAGGCGGTCTGCTTCCTCGCGAGCGACAAGGCCGGCTTCATCACCGGCCAGAAACTGAACGTCGACGGCGGCTACACGGTCTAGGCGGCTGCGCCGCCCGTGCGTGGTTGACGAGTCCAGACACTCGTGTGCTGTCTCAGGACTTCGT
>NZ_BCXA01000077.1 GCF_001894865.1 Rhodococcus maanshanensis NBRC 100610
AGGAACACGTAGACACCCTTCTGCGCGATCGCCGGGACGTTCAGGGTGGTGGTGGTCGCGACGTCGACCGCGCCCGGATCCGTGATGTTCAGGGTCTGAGCGGTGGAGGTGGAGCCGGCGAACCCGGGGGCACCGGAGAACACCGCGGTGATCGTCTTGTTGCCGGGCACCGTGAAGTTCTGCACCACGCTGGCCTTGCCGTCGGCGCCGACCGGGGCGGTCCCCAGCACGGTGATGCCGTTCTTGAACGTGAGCGTGCCCGCACCGGGGAACGGGGAGACCTGCGCCTCGATGATCACGTCGACGTTGATCGGGGACGAGCTCGGCATGATGAGGGTCGTCTGAGTCGTCTGATCGCCCGGGTCGACGGTGACGGACTGCACTGCGGAGACCGACTCTGTGGCGAACGGCGTCGCGAGGAACTTCGCGGTCAGATCGTGCGGACCTGCCTGGTTGGCGGCGGGCTTCCACTTGAACGAGGCCGCACCGGTCGCGTCTAGCGCCGCCGAGCCGATTTCGTTCGTGCCGGAGAAGTACTTCACGAGGTCGCCCGCGCGGCCGCCGAGCACCTTGGACTTCAGCGTCGACTCGACGCCCGCCTTGAGCGGGCCGACCGGCTCGAGCACGGTGGTGCTGACGTTCTTGGTCACCACGTACGCGGGACCGAGGTTGAGGTTCTCCCCCGAGGATGCGACGGCGCTGTACTTGATACCGGTGTTCAGCGCCACCTCCCTGGCGCAGTTGGCCCCGATCACGTACTGGAACTCGAAGGTCGGCGAGGTGGAGGCGTCCCAGCTGCCAGCGACCCGAAGCAGGCCCGCCCCGTTGCTCGCAAGGGCCACGGGGAGGCCGGCGACCTTCGCCGAGTCCTTTTTGTAGGTGATGCAGGTGGGGCGGTAGTCCTCGAACCAGTTGATCGTGTCGGTCCCGGCGATCGTGGTGGACACCGTGACCACCTCGCCCTCGGCCGGGGCGACGTTGCTGATCGTGCGGGTGAAGTTCTTACCCCCGTCCGCCCATGTGATCGTCGCGGGCGCGGCGCTCGCGCCTCCCGCCCCCATAGTCACCGCGAACCCCGCGGTGACCGCGAACGCGCCAGCCATCGCGATGGTGCGGCGCACAGACCTCCCCGACATGCATTTCCTCCCAAAGACGAGGGCGCCCACGCGTGTTGGGGTGGCCCTGTTGTGTCGTCACGGAATCCGACCCACCCGCAGCGGAGCCGTCGGCGTGCACAGAATCGAGCAGAAGTAGACCACGTCGGTCCCACGCCCGATGTCGTTTTGGCAGAAGAAAATGGACGGTTGTGTAAGTCACCGCAACCCGGTCGCGCACGGCGCCGAGCCGCCGCGAGCGAGTGCTCCAACGGAACGCATCTGCGCAGCTACGGCACGCGCGTCCCGCCCGTCACAGGCGTCACAGCCTGGTGGACATCTCGTCCTGGTAGTCCCGGATCGTCTTCTCGATGCTGTCGGCATCCTCCGGATCCCCATGGCGGCGGGCCTCGTCCGCGCGATCCCGCAACGTCCTGATCGCCTTGCGCAATTCGTTGTCGGTCATCCTGTGATCCATATCACCAGTGTGCTCGGGTTGGGCGCCCCGGGCCAGCAAAGTCGGAGAGCGAACCGCGGGGTCTTGACGGTGACTCGCAACGCGACCAGTGTTGGTGGCAGGCTTGCGCACCGGATTCGCGCGCACCAACTCGTCGCCACGCCGCATCAACCGCGGCATGCAGTGCCGCGGTCAACTCACATCGAGGTGAGGAAGCCGTGAAGAGCGCCTTGAACGCAGAACCAGGCGTCACCGAATCAGGCACCATTCCCGAGGTCGTCGCCGCGCTCCGCGCGACGTACGGCTCGGGCCGCACCAGGCCCGCGACGTGGCGCATCGAGCAACTTCGCGGCATCGAGCGACTACTGGACGAGCGTGAGGGCGAGATCGCCCGCGCCCTCGCCGAGGATCACGGGCGCGGCGCCTTCGAATCCTGGATGATCGACATGCTCGCCGCCAAGCTCGAGGCCACGTACGCACGCAAACGGGTGCGCCGGTGGATGCGCAGCCGGCCGCGACCGCTGCCACTGCACCAGATGCCTGCACTGGGATGGGTGCAGTACGAGCCGCTCGGGGTGGTGCTCGTCATCGGGGCCTGGAACGGTCCACTGACAGTCACCCTTGGACCTCTGGTCGCCGCCGTGTCGGCGGGGAACTGCGCCGTCGTGAAGCCATCCGAGCTGGCCCCCGCCTCGTCACGGCTGCTGGCCCGACTGCTCCCCGAGTACCTCGATGCCGAGGCTGTTGCCGTGGTCGAGGGGGATGGACACACAACCCAGACCTTGCTCGCCCAGGGGTTCGATCACGTGTTCTTCACCGGCGGCACCGAGATCGGCCGGAAGATCCTGGCCGGGGCCGCGCCGCACCTGACACCGGTGACCCTCGAACTCGGCGGCAAGAGCCCGGCGATCGTCATGCGGGACGCGGACCTCGGCGTCACCGCCCGTCGCATCGCGGGGACGAAGGTGGTCATCTCCGGCCAGGCCTGCGTCGCGGCGGACTACGTGCTGGTCGAGCGCGCCGTCCGGGACGAGCTCGTCGAGCGAATAGTTCACAGCCTCAACGAATTCCGGTCAGGGGAACCCGATCGCGGCCTGCGCATCGTCAACGAGCGCCAGTTCGACCGGTTGGCCGGCTACCTCGCGAGCACCGAGGCCACGGTCGCACTCGGAGGCGGTACCGATCGAGCCGAGCTGACCATCGAGCCCACCGTGCTGGTGGACCCGAGCCCCGAGGACCCGGTCATGCGGGAGGAGATCTTCGGACCGATCCTGCCGGTGCTCGCCGTCGACTCACTGGACGAGGCGATCGCCTTCGTCAACGCACGACCGAAGCCCCTGGCCACCTACGTTTTCACGAAGTCGGCGCGGACTCGCCGCCGGGTGCTGTCCGAGATCAGCTCTGGAGGGGCAGTTGTCAACCACCTGATGGTGCACTACATGGCGCCCCAGTTGCCGTTTGGCGGTGTCGGGGCCAGCGGCATGGGGCGATACAACGGCAAGTGGGGGTTCGAGGAACTGAGCCACCGAAAGGCCGTGCTGCTCAAGCCGTTCAAGCCCGATCCCCGGTTCGCCTATCCGCCCTACAGTGACCGGGCGATCACGCTGATCCGCAGGATGTACCGGGCCTGAGAAGCGCACCAACAATCTCGAGGAGGAGCACGATGAACCCGTCACCTCAGACCCTGTGCGAGGCCTTCCAGGCCACCGCCGCGCGTTACCCGGACGCCGTCGCGCTTCGGACGCCAGGCGACGGCGTCGTGATCACCTGGCGCCTCTACGCGAAACGGGTCCGCCGGATCGCCGCGGGGCTGGCGAAACTCGGTGTTCGTCACGGCGACACCGTCGGCATCATGCTGACCAACCGGCCCGAGTTCCACCTGGTCGACACCGCCGTGCTGCACGCGGGTGCGACCCCGTTCTCGGTGTACAACACGCTCGCCGCCGAGCAGCTGAACTACCTGCTGACCAACGCGGGCAACAAGGTCATGGTCTGCGAGGAGCAGTTCCTGCCGGTGATCGAGAAGGCCCGCGCGGGCACCGCGGTCGAGCACATCGTCTGCGTCGACGCGGCCCCCGCGGGGGCGACGAGCCTGCAGGACCTCGAGGCGAACGGCGACCCGGACTTCGACTTCGAGGCGTCGTGGCGCGCCGTCGAGCCCGACGATGTGCTCACCATCATCTACACCTCCGGCACCACCGGACCACCGAAGGGCGTGGAGCTGACCCACTCGAACATCCTCGCCGAATACGACGCGATGAGGGACATCGTGGACTGGGGACCGGAGGATCGATACGTTTCCTACCTGCCTGACGCGCACATCGCGAACCGGCTCTTCTACTACGGCAGCCTGACCAGCGGCCTCCAGCTCACCACCCTCGCGGACGCAAAGCAGGCGATCACGGCCTTGCCGGACGCTCGGCCCACGGTATTACTCGCGGTCCCGCAGGTCTGGTACAAGATCAAGGCGGCGATCGAGTTGGCGCTCACCGACGAGCCAAGCACGGCGAAGCGGCGTCTGGCGGACTGGGCCATCGGTCTCGGCCGCCGCAAGGTTCGGCTGGAGTCCGAACGGGCTCCGGTGCCGCAGACCCTGCGCATCCAACACGCCGTCGCCGACCGATTGGTGCTCGGAGCCGTCCGTAGGAAGCTCGGGCTGGACCGGGTGCGTGTCGCGATATCGGCGGCTGCCGCGTTGTCGCCGGACACGCTGGAGTTCGTGCTCGGGCTCGGCATTCCGTGTCTCGAGGCGTGGGGCCTGTCCGAGACCACCGGCGGAGTCACTGTCACCCGACCGGGCGACATCCGGATCGGCACCGTCGGACAGGCCCTCAAGGGCGCGACGCTCAAGCTCGCGGACGACGGCGAGCTGCTGGTCTCCGGACCAATGGTGATGAAGGACTACCGGGGCGACCCGGCCAAGACCTCCGACGCCATCGACCCCGACGGCTGGCTGCACACCGGCGACATCGCGACCATCGATGAGGGCGGCTATGTCCGGATCGTGGACCGGAAGAAGGAACTGATCGTCAACGCCGGCGGCAAGAACATGTCGCCGTCGAACATCGAGGGCACCATCCGTGCGGCCAGCTCACTGATCGGTGGCGCGGTGGTGATCGGAAACGACCGCCCCTACGTCGTCGCGCTGCTGACGCTGGACCCCGACGCGGCGGCCGCGTTCGCGACCCGCAACGGCATCCACAACGGCTCCCCCGGCGACCTGGCGGCGAACCCCCTGGTGCGGGCGGAGATCGACCGCGCCGTCGAGGCGGCCAACGAGAAGCTCTCCCGCGTCGAGCAGGTGAAGAAGTTCACCCTGCTGTCGGCGATCTGGGAGCCGGGCGGGGACGAGTTCACCCCGACGATGAAGCTGCGGCGCAAGCCCATCGACACCAAGTACGCCAGGGAGATCGAGGAGCTGTACGCGGGCTGACCCGACAGAAACGGGTGTGACCCCCGACGACGAATCGTCGGGGGCCACATCCGGGGAAACCAGGATCAGGATCCGAAGATCGATCCGAGGCTGCCTGCGCCACCGGGGGTGCCACCGCCGGTGCCCGTCACGACGACGGACTCCTGGTCGGCGGACGCGTTCACAGTGCCCGCACCGGAGTACTCGGCGGTGATGACGCGCTGACCCTCGTTCGCGGGCGTCCACGAGAGGCTGGCCTGGCCACCCGTGTTCACCTGCGCGGTGCCGATGACGATGTCACCGTCCTTGAAGGTGACCGTGCCACCCGCATCGCCGGGAGTGACCTGCGCCGAGATCGTCTGCGCCGCGCCGACCTTGGGCGCGCCACCCAGCGTGAGCACCGTGGTCGAGTTGGTGTTGCCCACAGGGGCCGCCGCCACCGTCACCGTCGCGTTGGCCGTCGACCCCGTCACGCCGGAGCGCCCGGAGAACGTCGCGGTGATCGAGTGGCTGCCCGCGGTGGACGGCACCCACGTGTAGATCGCCACGCCGTTGGCATCGACCGGCACGTCGGCCAGGGTCGCCGCGCCGTCCTTGAACGCCACGGTGCCGCCTGCGCCCGCGGGCGACACGGTCGCCCTCAGCACCGTGGACCGACCGACCTCAGCGCCGGAGA
>NZ_BCXA01000078.1 GCF_001894865.1 Rhodococcus maanshanensis NBRC 100610
CAGGCATACTGCGAATACGAAGGCGCCGCAGTGGGATTCCGCTGCGGCGCCCACGCGCGCATGTACTGGGTGGAGATGCCGAGGGGCCCGCACCCGACTTCGAGTGCGGGCCCAGTTGTTGGTCGCGGTGAGGCGATCAGGCCTTGGGCTTGACCAGCCCGTCGACGGAACCGATGAAGGCTGCCGCTCCGCCGGTGACGTCACTGATCGCGCCGGTAAAGGTGCTGATGGCGTCGAGAGCGTTGGCGAATTCAGCCGAACCCATTGTGTGCTCCTTTTGTTGTGCATGACTTCTCGGTAGCGGTGCGGTTGTGCACCGCCGGCATTCGTAGTGGCTGGGCCTTGCGGCTGCAATGGGAAATGTGGAATGTGGCGAAGGTAACGCTAGTGATAACTATTGTCTATAACTGTTCGATAACTTGACCTGGCTTCCTTACCGAAGTCGAGTACGCGTTTCGGCCATCGACTCCCGCGCTGCCCTGACCGAGTCCCTCGGACGATGGCGAGGGCCCACCGTGGCGGCGGAGCCCTCGCAGTGGGTGCGCGTCAGCTGCCGAAGATCGCGCCGGGATCCGGGAGGTTGCCGCCGGTCGGCGGAGTGGTCGCGGGGATGGTGACGACTGTCGATTCCTGCTGCACGGTGAACGCGGTCAGTCCCGGGATCTGCGTCAGGTAGTCCGCGATGCCGGGATAGTCCGAGACCCACCAGATCATTGGGTCGGTTAGGCCGCAGGACGCCAGGACGACGTAGGAGCCGTCGGGGACGTCCGTCACGGTTTGCGTTGATGTGCCGGGCTGGACCTCACCATTTGCGTACAGGGACTGACCGGCGCGCAGGACGTCCTCGACCGGCGGCAGTATGCCGCCGGGTGCGGGTGCCAGCGATGTGGCGCACCCGATGGGGGTGCCGGAGTTGTTGGTGATCGTGTTGGTCACCGTCGACCCATTCACGCTGTAGTTGTAGGTGACGTCGCTCGCGGTAGCCGCCGATGCCGGCGGGGCTACCGCTGCCAGCGGAATCGACGCGGCCGCAACGAGTGCAGCGCGGGAAGTCCATCTCATGCTGTGTCCTCTTCGTCCGAGTTGTGAGCCTTCATCCGATCCTGCGGTGCTTGCCGGGCCTTCCGGTGCGCGACACGCCGCCGGGGGTCCGGAGGTGGGCCGGCCGGTCCCCTCGTGCCGCAGGACATCATGAACGGGATCACCAGGCGCTGTCAGTTCCGGGCAGGGGCGGCCACAGCGTGCAGCGGCCACGTGGGACGGGTGCGCGCAGCGCGTCCCGGCCTCTCGTTTGTTTCGGGCGGGACTGCGGGTGCGACGATGAAAGCTATTGGAGAGAATGCTTTTTCAGGCTCGAGAGGAGCGCAGCGACTCGATCGACGGCAGCGTGACGCCACCGCCATCGAGCCGCGCAGCGGGTGCAGTTGGCCGCATCCGGCGCTCTGCTCGAGAGCGCCGAGGCCGTGGTCGGCAAGCTCGGCTGATCGCGCCGCCCGCCGCACCTCGACATGACGAATCGGACAACCTGTGAAACCGGTTACGGGACAACGTCGTTCCGTGCCACGGCGTCCGACCGCACGGTGGTGCCCTGGCTGAACGGCCAGGGCACCACCCAGGTGGTTGCGGAGACCGGCGACTGGCGCGTGAGCATCGCCGACGAACCGCTCGAGTCGACGTTCTCGGTGATCGCGGGCTACGACCGGTTGATCATCCCGATCGGCTCGGTCGCTCTCGAGCTCACCGGCCCGCCCTTGTCCGCGACGGGGGGCGGTGTCGATGCGGACACTGTCGTGCGACACGTGATCGAGCCGCTGCAAACGTTCGCGTTCCCGGGGGGAGTGGGCGCCGACATCGCGGGCATCGTCCCGCACGCGGGCCCTCAACGTCATGACCAGGCGGGGTGTGGCTGAGATGGCCGTGGAGATCGGGTCGTCGGAGATTCCCGACCGTTCCGGTTCGGTCCGGATCTGTCTCGATCTCGCTACCGAAGACGCCCTGATCGTGCCGCCCGGCGAAAAGTTGATGCCGCCTGTACGTCCGGGAAGGCGTGCGATCATCTCGATATCGAGCACTGGGCGGCGAGCAATTCGGGCTGTCATCGACGGACTGACGACGGTCCGCGGGCTTGTTCGTGATCACGATGCCCTGGGGGAGATCCCCACCTGTTCGGTGATCTGGGCTATCAGCTCGTCATAGAGCCGTTTCACAGTCGCTCGATCGGTTTCTTCTTCACGGAACATTGTGTTCCATGAGGGATTCCAAGCCGAAGTACCCCTGTACGCATCGGGACGACTGCCGTCGGATGACTCGAGGCTGGTTCGCAGCTGTGCATCGTTCCCGGGACCAGTAAAGGTCTTGAAGAGCTGCGATATGAAGTCGCTGTACGCATTCACGCACGAAGGGCTCAGATAGGGGCGGTTGACGTGGATGGAGTGATCCAATTTGCGTTTGAGTGCGATCACGTCCACTGGCGAGAGTTCCTTCCACCTGCCGATGCAAAGGAAGTAGCAGTACAGGTCATTCAGGTCGGGCGCGATCGTGTCCACCAAAGAGATGCGTTTTTCAACCAGCTTCTGATTGCGCCATTGGGCGGCCTCAATCCGTTTGGTGAGCCGAGTAACCCACCAGCCGAGGCCGGCGACGCTAAGGGGTATCAACGCCGCGACGGCAAGCTTTGCTATTTCGAGGGTGGTCCACACAGGTTCCGTTTCCTCTGCCCGTCCGGTTGGCTCCGACTGTTTCAGTGAGTGCCCGTCCCAATCTTATGCGGCGGGCGCGCGAACCCCATCCGAATTAACGAACTTCGTAGCGCATGGGCACCGGACAGCAATGGGTGAGGCAGATGCGAACCGCGGCACGGTCTGATCAACGACCCCCGTTCCGTGCGTCGGAGGAGTTGGGTCATCTCCAACGGGATCGACCCTGGCAGGAAGACTCGCTCTGGTTGTCCCCGTTGAGTTTGAGAATGCGATGCGCATCGTCGACAAAGCTCTGAGAACGGCTCTTTCGAAGCCCAGAGGGGTTCTGACGGCACCCTGACCATTTCGCCTGAGTGTGGAAATCCCCGACTCGACGCGGCGGTGGGCGCGCACGTCGAGCCGGGGACGGTGGGGGATCGGGGCTAGGCCCGATGAGCGATCGCGTCGGTGACGATCCGGTGGATCAGTCTCGCCGCGGTGCGCGCGGTGCGGTTGTCCACGTCGAGCGCGGGGTTCAGCTCCGCGACGTCGAGGAGTCGGAGCTTGCCGCTGCGCGCCACCAGATCGCAGACCCGCTGGATCACCTCGAGCGGTACCCCGAACGCGGCAGGGGCGCTGACCCCTGGCGCGACCGCGGCGGGCAGCACGTCGAGGTCGATCGTCAGGTAGACGACGTCGACCGCGCCGAGGAACTCCTCGACGAACGACTCCACCGCAGGCAGGTTGGCCGTCGTGCAGTCGTCGTCGAGGAGGTGGCGCACGCCCAGTTCGGCCGCCGTCGCGAACAGCGCTGCGGTGTTGCTGGGTTGCGAGATGCCGAGCACCGCATAGTCGAGGGCCCGGCCCAGAGTGGTTTCGCGGTCGGCCATCTGCCGGAACGGAGTCCCGGAGCTCGGCCGCGCGTCGCTACGCAGGTCGAAGTGTGCGTCGAGGTTGAGTACGCCGAGGCGGGCACCCGATGCGACGGCCGCCGAGTTCGCGATGCCGAGGTAGCTGCCGTAGGCCACCTCGTGTCCGCCGCCGAGGACGGTGACGAGGCTCCCGGTGTCGAGCAGGCCGGTGACGGCGGAACCGAGCCGGTCCTGGCCGTCTTCGAGATCCTCGCCGACGACCTCGACGTCACCGGCGTCGAACACCCGCACCGGGGCGGCGAGCGACATCGACGCGAGCGCCCGGCGCAGCGCGGCCGGGCCGTCGGCGGCGCCGGGACGACCCTTGTTGCGTCGCACCCCCTCGTCGCTGCGAAACCCGATGAGAACGCCTGCGCCGGAATCGGTTCGGCCCTCGAGCGGTGCGACGGCTTTGTGCCAGCGCAGGTGTTCGTTACCGGGGCCGTCGTCTCGTCCGGACCAGGCAGTCGGGGCGAGGTCAACCACTGTGGTCATCGTCGGTACCCGTCCTTCCAGACCTCGCGCACCAGCGCCACCCCGGGCCGGTAGGCCAGGTGCAGGTGGGACGGTGCGTCGAGTGCGATCAGATCGGCTCGCGCACCGACCCGGATGTGACCGATGTCGGTGCGCTGCAACGCCGCGGCGCCGCCGGCCGTCGCCGCCCACACGGCCTCGTCGGGGCTCATGTGCATCTCGCGGACCGCCAGTGCGATGCAGAACGGGATGCTGGTGGTGTAGCAGGTGCCGGGATTGCAGTCCGCCGCCAGCGCGACGGTGGCGCCGGCATCGAGCAGGGCCCGCGCGTCGGGATACTTGTTGCGCGTGGAGAAGTCGGCGCCGGGCAGCAGCGTGGCGACGGTGTCACTCGCCGCGAGCGCCTCGACGTCGGCGTCGGTGGTGTAGGTGACGTGGTCGACGGACGCGGCGTTCAGCTCGACCGCCAACTGGACGCCGGCGCCGTAGCTGAGCTGGTTGCCGTGCACCCGCGGCGTGAGCCCGGCGGCGATGCCGGCCTCGAGGACGGCCCGCGACTGGTCGGCGTCGAACGCGCCCTCCTCGCAGAATACGTCGATCCACTTCGCGTGCGGCGCACACTTGGGGACCATCTCGTCGACCACCATCCGCACGTAGTCGTCGCTGCGACCGGCGAACTCCGGCGGCGTGACGTGCGCGGCGAGCAGGGTCCTCTCCGCGGTGTGCGCGGAGGCGACCTCGAGGCTGCGCAACTCGTCGGGGACCGACTGCCCGTAGCCGGATTTCGTCTCGATCGTGGTGGTGCCCGAGTGCAGCGACTCGGCGACGAGCCGGGCCACGTTCGCGCCCAGTTCGGCGTCCGAGGCCGCCCTCGTCGCGGCGATGGTGGTGCGGATACCGCCGGCTCCGTACGGGGCGCCGGTCATCCGGGCCGCGAACTCCTCGGCCCGTTCGCCGCCGAAGACGAGGTGGGCGTGACTGTCGACGAACCCGGGCA
>NZ_BCXA01000079.1 GCF_001894865.1 Rhodococcus maanshanensis NBRC 100610
GGCAAGGCGACCGTCGACGCCACCTTCTCCGGCCGCGACGGCGTCACCGGATCCACCACCACCCAACAACTCACCATCACAGCGGCCACCACCACCACGCCCAAGCCCACCACGCCCGGCACACCGCCGGCCGCCGACGCCAAGATGGGTGGCGACCGCTACCAATCCACGGACGCCTGGAGGGATGGCGGCTGGTGCTCGCTCGGTTTCAACGGCACCGACGGCGCCGGCCACGCGGTGAACATCACCGCCGGACACTGCGACACGAACCCTCTTGCCGTGGGCACTCCTGACGCGACAGGCGCATACGAGGTGGTCGACAACGCGCGCGGCGAACGCTTCGGCACCTTCGTCAAGGCGGTCTTGGGATCCCTCGACCACGGGTTGATCAAGATCGACGACAACTTCGCCAAGCGTTTCGAGAACAACTACGTTCGCGTCCCCGGCAAGGCCCCGGTGCCGATCACCGGCGTCGGCTCTCCCCTGCTGGGGCAGCCGGTGTGCCTGTCCGGTCAACGCACCGGCTACCACTGCGGCGAAGTCAATTCGCTCGACGCTTCCGTTTCCAGGCTCGAAGAAGACAGCCGCGGCAAATTCACCGTGAGGATCTGTGGGCTGCAGGGCGACAGCGGTAGCCCCGTCATCACCGGCACCATGGCACTGGGCATCGCGACCCAATCCAACAAGAAATCCCAGGAGGACTGCGATTTGTTCGAGTCCCTGGAGGACCTCAGCGACTACGACCGACCCACCGTGGAGGCGGTACCGATCAAGTCGATCCTCGCGGACAACCCCGGCCTCAAGGTCCGCACCAACTAGACACACAAAATTTCCCGAAAAGGGGCCTCGGGCACGAACTCTCACGCCCGAGGCCCCTTTTCCCATTCCCGAGTGACACCCCGCCCTCGGCATCACCAGCGGCTCCGCCGCTCCGCCGCGCCACCGAGCCCAATATTCATCCAACCAATTTTCGGTAGGCAACGGCGGATATCACGCATACAGTCCCGCGACCGGTCTGGCGCCAACGCCGTGGGTCGTACCCGCAACGCCCTCAAAACGAAAGGTCCCCATGCGTAGTACCCGCGCCCGCCGTGCCGCGATGATCGGCACCGCGGCACTGCTTCTGGTCGCGCCGTGCGTGGCCCTCGCCCAGGCCGAACCCGCCGCCCCGGCACCGGCGCTGCCCGCGGACATGGTGGCCGCCATCCAACGCGACCTCGGGCTCAGCCCGGAGCAGTACCTCGACCGGGCGGAAACCGGGCAGGTACTGGTGAGGTTCGCCGAGACGCTGCGCGGCAAGTTCCCTACCGCCTACGCGGGCGCCTGGCTCGATGCGGCCGGCACGCCGTTGGTGGGTCTGGCGGACGGGCCGGACAAGGCCGCCGCCCGCTCCGCCGTGGAGGCCGCGGGCTACAAGGTCAAGGACCAGTCGCGCAGCGAGCGCGTCCTGTCCGATCTGCTCGGTCAGCTCGACACCTGGATCCAGCAGCTTCCCGCGCCGCTGGCCGGTCTCGTCAACGGCACCGCGATCGACCCCGTCAACAACGACATCGCGCTGGAGGTCAAGGACACCGCCGGGGGCCAGGGCCTGCAACTGCCCGACTTCCTCAACTTCGTGCGCGTGGCGAAGGGACCGGCTGGCTCGTCCGAGGTGCCGGGGTTCGGCTCGTCCGGACCGCCGGCCACCACGGAACCGACCAAGCCCACCACCAACCCCGTCGCCTCCACGATCACCCTCGACCCCATCACCGCGGCACCCGACAGCAACGAGTACACGCTGACGGCGAAGATCACTCCCGCAGCGGCGGGCGGCACCGTCGAATTCAAGGACGGCAACGACGTCCTCGGCAGCACAAAAGTCGAGGCCGACGGCACCGCCACCAGGATCTGGAACCCCGGAACCGACGGCAAGCACACCATCACCGCCACCTTTTCCGGCCGCGACGGCGTCGCCGGATCCACCACCACCCAAGAGGTCACCGTCACAACGGTCGCCGGCACCACCACACCCACACCCACACCCACCACCAAGCCCAAGCCGCCGGCCGCCAACGCCGTCCTCGGTGGCGACATCTACGGCAGCGAGTACGAGGGCCGCAAGAACATCTGCTCGTTCAGTTTCAATGCCACCGACGGCTCCGGCCACGCAATGAACATCACCGCCGGACACTGCGACAAGGACCCACTCGAGGCGGGCACTCTTTACGCCTCAAATGCATTCGAGATCGTCGGCGACGATCGCTTCGGCGATCGCTTCGGCGATCGCTTCGGCACCTTCGACAAGACAGTCCACGATGGCATGGACTACGCGGTGATCAAGATCGACGACAGCGTCGCAAAGCGCTTCGAGAACAACTTCGTTCGCGCCCGCGGCTCGGACCCGGTACCGATCACCGGCACCGCCGACCCCGTGGTCGGGGCGCCGGTGTGCAAGTCCGGCTCTACCACCGACTTCACCTGCGGCAAGGTCACGGCCATCAACCAGGGCATTGCCACCGGTAGCTCCAAGGTGTACAAGTCCTTCGCCACGAACTATTGCGGGTTGCCGGGCGACAGCGGCGGACCCATCGTGACCGGCACCAAGGCACTGGGCATCTCGGTCGGCACCAACGGGCGTTGCGGCACGCCCGACCAAAAGAACTGGGGGCAGCCGATCAACGCGATCCTCAAAGCCAACCCAGGCCTGAAGATTCGCACCAACTAGGACACAGAATGTCCCGAAAAGTGGCCTCGGACGCGAACTTTCGCGTCCGAGGCCCCTTTCGCTTCCGAGCGACGGCCCCACCCGCAGGTCCGGGCCACCGCATGCCGCTGAGCCCAATATTCATCCCACCAATTTTCGGTAGTCAATGGCAATCATTACCAATACAGTCCCTCAATCGACCTGACCCCAGCGCTTGGTCGTCGGCAACGCCCTCATACCGAAAGGTCCCCATGCGTAGAACCCGCGCCCGCCGTGCCGCGATGATCGGCACCGCGGCACTCCTGCTGGTCGCGCCCTGCGCGACCCTGGCCCAGGCCGAACCCACCACACCAACACCCGCGCTGCCCGCGGACATGGTGACCGCGATCCAACGCGACCTCCGGCTCGGCCCCGAGCAGTACCTCGACCAGGCCGAGACCGCGCAGGAACTGGCGACGTTCGCCGACACGCTCCGCGGCAAGTTCCCTACCGCCTACGCGGGCGTCTGGCTCGATGAGGCCGGGACCCCGCTGGTCGGCCTGGCCGAGGGGCCCGACAAGGCTGCCGCCCGCACCGCCGTCGAGGCCGCCGGCTTCAAGGTCAAGGACCAGTCGCGCAGCGAACGCGTCCTGTCCGACCTGCTCGGTCAGCTCAACACCTGGATCCAGCAGCTCCCCGCACCGCTGGCCGGCCTCGTCAACGGCACTGCGATCGACCCCGTCAACAACGACATCGCGTTGAACGTGAAGGACACCGCCGGGGGCCAGGGCCTGCAGCTGCCCGACTTCCTCAACTTCGTGCGCGTGGCGAAGGAACCGGCTGGCCCGTCCGAACTGCCGGAGTTCGGCTCGCTCGGCTCGTCCGACCCGACCAAACCCACCAAGCCCACCGAACCAACCACCACCACCAAACCCACAGAACCAA
>NZ_BCXA01000080.1 GCF_001894865.1 Rhodococcus maanshanensis NBRC 100610
CCGAGGAAGGCTCCGATGATGGTGCGGCCGACGGCCTCGATCTCCGCGAGCTGATCGGCGTCGGGGGCCGTGCCCGTCGGCATGTGCTCGCGCAGCACGGGCAGCTCCGCGGCCGTCAGCTCGACATGGAACTGCAGGCCGTATGCGTTCTCCCCGACCCGGAAGGCCTGGTGCGGATAGGACGCGCTCCCCGCGAGCAGCACCGCCCCGGCAGGCAGATCGAAGGTGTCGCCGTGCCAATGCACCACCGGCACCTCGCCGCCGATTCCACCGAAGACCTTGTCCGACTTGGCGGCATCGGTGAGCGTGACCGTCCCGGCACCGAATTCTCCTGCGGGGCCCTCGAATACGTTCGCCCCGAGCGCCGCGGCGAGGAGCTGGGCGCCCAG
Source organism: Rhodococcus maanshanensis NBRC 100610 (assembly GCF_001894865.1). Classification (GTDB taxonomy): domain Bacteria; phylum Actinomycetota; class Actinomycetes; order Mycobacteriales; family Mycobacteriaceae; genus Rhodococcus_G; species Rhodococcus_G maanshanensis. The sequence continues at coordinate 390 of NZ_BCXA01000080.1, forward strand.
GCACACCCCGATCACCGGGACACCGAGATCGAGGCAGTCACGGATGAGCGCGCGTTCGGCCGCCAGGTGCGGGTGCCCGTCGTCGTCGAGCGCGTTCATCGGACCACCCATGACCACCAGTCCGGCGCACTCGGACGCTTCCGGGAGGCCGTCTCCAGCGAAGGGCTCGCAGACCGAGTAGCCGATCCCCCGTGCGCTGAGCTCGGTGCCGATCAGGGCCGGCCCCTCGAAAGCGACATGCTTGATGATCCACCAGGTTTGAGTCACCGGCCAAGACTGACACAACAGCGACATCACCGAGAAACGACGAAAGCCCGGTCCGAAGACCGGGCTTTCGTTTTTAGTAGCGGGGACAGGATTTGAACCTGCGACCTCTGGGTTATGAGCCCAGCGAGCTACCGAGCTGCTCCACCCCGCGCTGCATTGATAACTCTACACGAGAATTGAGGCACTCCCGACCACGGCCGAATCCAGCGGATCGGCGGCCCGATCCAGCGCCTCCCATGCCGACTCGTAGCGCCTGCGCGTCACCTCGTCCGCATCCCGCAGCAGGGCGTCCAGGAGCAGCTTCGGATCGCGTCGCCACGCCTCCACGACACCCGCGACCTCCTTGTCGGAGAACACACCCGATCGGGCCACCGCGGAGGTCCACTCGTCGAACACACCGCATCGGATCCGCTCGACCTCGTCGAGATCGAAGCCGCCCTCGACGAAGTCGTACGAGAACATCGCGGCGACGTAGTCACCATGAACCAACTGTTCGGTCTTCATGTGGGTGGATACCTTCCCTGGCGCGGCTGGTGAGACGCTTCACAGCCTCCCGCCTACCGGACCCGAGGGCGACGGGAGTACCACCCGGGGACATACCTGTTTTCAGATCGGAAACCCAGAAAACGACGAAAGCCCGGTCCGAGGACCGGGCTTTCGTTCTTAGTAGCGGGGACAGGATTTGAACCTGCGACCTCTGGGTTATGAGCCCAGCGAGCTACCGAGCTGCTCCACCCCGCGATGCATGAACGAAGTTACACGAGCGGCGGAACAGAACACAAATCGCGTGCAGCCGGGCCGGAAACCGTCCCGAGCGAGCACGGAAAAGGGTGACCCAGGGCACAAATGAGCCGTGATCCCAGCCACATAACGGACACGTAACGAACACGCATCCGGTTGACAACGCCGCATGCTCACCTGCGGAAAGAGCCGATCCGGCACGAACTTTCGGCCGCGCTCGACGCCGAGACACCGGGATGACCATGTCGAAAATGTTGCGTACGGTCGCCACCGGCCCGAAACAACCGGGCTTAAGCCGACCCGCCGCTGCTCACTCTGCCCCGCGGGATCGGAACCCCGAAACCTTCGAGGGGCAGGGACGCGGCGCCAGTGTTCGTGTGCCGGGCGAGGAGTTCAACTCCGCCCAGGCCGGCCCCGTTCGCAAGCGCGGAGAGGATTCACCCGCATGACCACTCGCAAGATGACCACGCGTGCCCTCGGATGGGTTGCCGCCACCGGCGCACTCGTCGCAGTTCCCTTCGGTCTCGCCACCGGCACCGCCAGCGCAGCCTCCCACAACTGGGACGGCGTCGCGCAGTGCGAGAGCGGCGGCAACTGGGGCACCAACACCGGCAACGGCTACTACGGCGGCCTGCAGTTCTCCCAGAGCACCTGGACCGCCAACGGCGGCAGCGGCTCGCCGCACGGTGCGTCCAAGGCCGAGCAGATCCGCGTCGCGGAGAACACCCTCGCCAGCCAGGGCCCCGGCGCCTGGCCGGTGTGCGGTCAGTACCTGACCACCGCGACCGAGGATGTCGCCCCTGAGCCGGCCCCCGCGCCTGCCCCCGCGCCCGTCGAGGTCCCGGCCGTCATCGCGCCTGCGGTCGTCGCCCCGGCCCTGCCCGCCCTCGAGACCATCCCGGCGCCTGCCGCCGACGAGGTCAAGAAGGCATCCGACGCCGCGGTCGCCCTGGCGAGCCAGCACGGCTTCGGAGATCAGATCCAGCAGCTGATCGCCAACAACGGTGTGGCCCTCGCGAGCCTGACCCGCTGATCCAGCTCCACAGCAGAGGGGCCCTGCCATCCGATCTGAACTGGTCCCCGAAAGTTGGACTGGCCAAGTAGGAGCCTAAGCGGCAAGGGCCTGGGTCCGGTATTGCACCGGGCTCAGGCCCTTGAGCTTTGTGGAGATGCGTTCGGTGTTGTACCAGTGGATGTAGTCCGCCAGCGCGGTGGCCAAAGCGTCGCTGTTCAGGTATCGCACGTGGTGGAAGAGTTCTTCTTTGAGGTGGCCGAAGAAGTTCTCGATCACGGCGTTGTCGAAGCAGTTGCCCTTGCGGGACATCGATTGGGTCGCGCCGGCATCGGCGAGCAAGCGTCGCCAGGACTCGTGCTGGTACTGGAATCCCTGATCCGAGTGCACCAGCGGCGTCTGCCCGTCGCCGAGGGTCGCGATCGCGGCACGCAGGGAGCTGTTGGTCAACTGCAGGTTCGGTGATGTGCCGACCGAGAAGGCGATGATCTGTCGGTCGAACAGGTCCATCACCGGCGACAGGTAGAGCTTGTCCTCGCCGACGCGGAACTCTGTCACGTCGGTGACCCACTTCTGGTTCGGTGCGCTGGCTTCGAAATCGCGCTCGAGCAGGTTCGGGGCGACCTTGCCGGCCTCACCCCGATAGGAGATGTACCTCTTCTTGCGCCGCACCTGGCAGGCGAGGCCGAGAGCACGCATCAGCTTGAGCACGGTCTTCTTCGCCACCCGCAGCCCGGCCTTGACCAGCGCACAGTGGATGCGGCGATGCCCGTAGCGGCCGTGGTTGGCCTCGAACACCTCCGTGATCGCGGTCTTGAGTTCGGCGTGCGGGTCC
>NZ_BCXA01000081.1 GCF_001894865.1 Rhodococcus maanshanensis NBRC 100610
GTGTGTTGTTTCAGATACCGCACAGTGGACGCGTAGCTTCTTTGTGGTAAGTCCTCGGCCTATTAGTACCAGTCACCTGCACACGTTACCGTGCTTCCAGTTCTGGCCTATCAACCCGGTGGTCTGCCGGGGGCCTTACCCCCTCGAGGGGGTGAGAAACCTCATCTTGGAACAGGCTTCCCGCTTAGATGCTTTCAGCGGTTATCCCTTCCGAACGTAGCTAACCAGCGGTGCTCCTGGCGGAACAACTGGCACACCAGAGGTTCGTCCGTCCCGGTCCTCTCGTACTAGGGACAGCCTTCCTCAAGTTTCTAACGCGCGCGGCGGATAGAGACCGAACTGTCTCACGACGTTCTAAACCCAGCTCGCGTGCCGCTTTAATGGGCGAACAGCCCAACCCTTGGGACCTACTCCAGCCCCAGGATGCGACGAGCCGACATCGAGGTGCCAAACCATCCCGTCGATATGGACTCTTGGGGAAGATCAGCCTGTTATCCCCGGGGTACCTTTTATCCGTTGAGCGACACCGCTTCCACTTGCCGGTGCCGGATCACTAGTCCCGACTTTCGTCCCTGCTCGACCTGTCAGTCTCACAGTCAAGCTCCCTTGTGCACTTGCACTCAACACCTGATTGCCAACCAGGCTGAGGGAACCTTTGGGCGCCTCCGTTACATTTTGGGAGGCAACCGCCCCAGTTAAACTACCCACCAGGCACTGTCCCTGAACCAGATCATGGTCCGAGGTTAGATGTCCAATACGATCAGAGTGGTATTTCAACAATGACTCCACGAACACTGGCGTGCCCGCTTCACAGTCTCCCACCTATCCTACACAAACCGAACCGAACACCAATACCAAGCTATAGTGAAGGTCCCGGGGTCTTTTCGTCCTGCCGCGCGTAACGAGCATCTTTACTCGTAATGCAATTTCGCCGAGTCTATGGTTGAGACAGCTGAGAAGTCGTTACGCCATTCGTGCAGGTCGGAACTTACCCGACAAGGAATTTCGCTACCTTAGGATGGTTATAGTTACCACCGCCGTTTACTGGGGCTTAAATTCTCAGCTTCGCTCCGAAAAGCTAACCGGTCCTCTTAACCTTCCAGCACCGGGCAGGCGTCAGTCCGTATACATCGTCTTACGACTTCGCACGGACCTGTGTTTTTAGTAAACAGTCGCTTCTCACTGGTCTCTGCGGCCCCACCCAGCTCACCAAGCAAGTTGGATCACCAGACGAGGCCCCCCTTCTCCCGAAGTTACGGGGGCATTTTGCCGAGTTCCTTAACCATAGTTATCTCGATCGCCTTAGTATTCTCTACCTGACCACCTGTGTCGGTTTGGGGTACGGGCCGTGTAAAAGCTCGCTAGAGGCTTTTCTCGGCAGCATAGGATCACTGAATTCGCCTCAATCGGCTATGCATCACGTCTCAGGCTATGTGAGTGGCGGATTTGCCTACCACTCGCCCTACACGCTTACACCAGTATTACCACTGACTGGCTCAGCTACCTTCCTGCGTCACCCCATCGCTTGGCTACTACCAGATCAGGTCCCGCGCATCCCCCGACCACATTCCCGAAGGAACAATGGCCGGCTTCAGGGCGGTTAGTATCACTGATTCACCATGGGCGCGTTTACACGGGTACGGGAATATCAACCCGTTGTCCATCGACTACGCCTGTCGGCCTCGCCTTAGGTCCCGACTCACCCTGGGCGGATTAACCTGGCCCAGGAACCCTTGGTCATTCGGCGGAAGAGTTTCTCACTCTTCTTTCGCTACTCATGCCTGCATTCTCACTCGTGCAGCCTCCACGCCTGGATCACTCCGACGCTTCCATGGCTGCACGACGCTCCCCTACCCATCCATACACCTGGCTCCAACCCCGTAAGGAAGGAGCGGGCTTGCATGAATGCCGCAGCTTCGGTGGTGTACTTGAGCCCCGCTACATTGTCGGCGCAGGATCACTTGACCAGTGAGCTATTACGCACTCTTTCAAGGGTGGCTGCTTCTAAGCCAACCTCCTGGTTGTCTTCGCGACCCCACATCCTTTTCCACTTAGTACACGCTTAGGGACCTTAGCTGGCGATCTGGGCTGTTTCCCTCTCGACTACGAACCTTATCGCCCGCAGTCTCACTGCCGCGCTCTCACTCACCGGCATTCGGAGTTTGGCTGATTTCGGTAAGCTTGTGGGCCCCCTAGACCATCCAGTAGCTCTACCTCCGGTGAGAAACACGCGACGCTGCACCTAAATGCATTTCGGGGAGAACCAGCTATCACGGAGTTTGATTGGCCTTTCACCCCTACCCACAGCTCATCCCCTCAGTTTTCAACCTAAGTGGGTTCGGGCCTCCACGACGTCTTACCGTCGCTTCACCCTGGCCATGGGTAGATCACTCCGCTTCGGGTCTAGAGCATGCGACTGGAACGCCCTATTCGGACTCGCTTTCGCTACGGCTACCCCACACGGGTTAACCTCGCCACATGCCACTAACTCGCAGGCTCATTCTTCAAAAGGCACGCCATCACCCGCAGTGACAAGTCACTCACAGGCTTTGACGGATTGTAAGCGCACGGTTTCAGGTACTATTTCACTCCCCTCCCGGGGTACTTTTCACCTTTCCCTCACGGTACTAGTCCGCTATCGGTCACCAGGGAGTATTCAGGCTTATCGGGTGGTCCCGACAGATTCACAGCAGATTTCACGGGCCCGCTGCTACTTGGGAACCCTTCACGAGAGCCGGGAAGTTTTCGTCTACGGGATTCTCACCCTCTACGACAGGCCGTTCCAGACCACTTCGACTAACAACCCGGTTTCTTACTCTCGCCCACCACGGCAGTGATGAGAAGAAAGGCCCCACAACCCCACGCACACAACGCCTGCCGGCTATCACATGTACATGGTTTAGCCTCTTCCGCTTTCGCTCGCCACTACTCACGGAATCACTATTGTTTTCTCTTCCTGTGGGTACTGAGATGTTTCACTTCCCCACGTTCCCTCCACACGCCCTATATATTCAGGCGCGGGTAACCACACATCACTGTGGCTGGGTTTCCCCATTCGGAGACCCTCGGATCTCAGCTCGTTTGACAGCTCCCCGAGGCTTATCGCAGCCTACTACGTCCTTCATCGGCTCCTGGTGCCAAGGCATCCACCGTACGCTCTTAATTACTTACAACAAAGATGCTCGCGTCCACTGTGCAGTTCTCAAACAACACACAAA
>NZ_BCXA01000082.1 GCF_001894865.1 Rhodococcus maanshanensis NBRC 100610
CCTAGGGCGATATCGAGATGATCGCGCAGCGTCCCGGCTCTACCGACGGCATCAACTCGCCGGGTGGCACGATCAGGGCGTCCTCGGTAGCGAGATCGAGACAGATCCGGACCGACCCGGAACGGTCGGGAATCTCCGACGTCCCGATCTCCACGGCCATGTCAGCCACACCCCGCCTGGTCATGACGTTGAGGGCCCGCGTGCTGGACGATGCCCGCGATGCCGGCGCCCACTCGCCAGGAAAGGCAAAGGTGTGCAACGGCTCGACGATGTGGCACACCGGGGTGACCGCACCGCGACCGTCCTCCGTCGCGGAGAAGGGCGGTCCGGTGAGCTCGAGAGCGACCGAGCCGATCGGGATGATCAATCGGTCGTAGCCCGCGATCACCGAGAACGTCGACTCGAGCGGTTCGTCGGCGATGCTCACGCGCCAGTCGCCGGTCTCCGCAACCACCTGGGTGGTGCCCTGGCCGTTCAGCCAGGGCACCACCCTGCGGTCGGACGCCGTGGTACGGAACGACGTTGTCCCGTAGCCGGTTTCACCGGTTGTCCGATTTGTCATCTCTGGGTGCGGCGGGCGGGGTGATCAGCCGAGCTTGCCGACCACGGCCTCGGCGCTCTCGAGGAGCGCGCCGGATGCGGCCAGCTGCACCGTGGCCTCGATCTCCGGGGCCAGGAACCGGTCGGTCCCGGGACCCTCGACATGCTCGCGGATCGTCTCACGCACGGCCGCGGTCGCGGGCGACGGCTCGAGCGGGGCCCGCAGGTCCAGGCCGCGGGCGGCGGTCAGCGCCTCGATGGCGAGCACCCGGGTGAGCCCGTCGACGGCCCGGCGCAGCTTTCGGGCACCGGACCAGCCCATGGACACGTGGTCCTCCTGCATCGCCGAGGAGGGGATCGAATCGACGCTCGCGGGCGCGGCGAGCCGCTTGAGCTCGGAGACGATCGCGGCCTGGGTGTACTGGGCGATCATGTGCCCGCTGTCCACGCCCGGGTCGTCCGCGAGGAACGGGGGCAGGCCGTGGTTGCGTGCCTTGTCGAGGAACCGGTCGGTTCGGCGCTCGCTCATGCTCGCGACATCGGCGACGACGATCGCGAGGAAGTCGAGCACGTAGGCCACCGGTGCGCCGTGGAAGTTGCCGTTGGACTCGACCCGGCCGTCGAGGGTGACCACCGGGTTGTCGACGGCGCTCGCCAGCTCGTACGAGGCGATGCGCTCGGCGTGAGCGAGGGTGTCGCGGGCGCCGCCGGCGACCTGCGGAGCGCAGCGCAGCGAGTAGGCGTCCTGCACCACGGTGCAGTCCGGGGTGGCGTGGCTGGCGACGATTCCGGAGCCGGCGAGCACCCGGCTCATGTTGGCCGCCGCCACCGCCTGACCGGGCTGCGGGCGCAGCGCCTGCAGGTCCGCCGCGAACACCTTGTCCGTGCCCATCAGTCCCTCGACGCTCATCGCCGCGGTGACATCGGTCAGCGACAGCAGCTTGCGCAGGTCGTGGCAGGCCAGCACCAGCATGCCGAGCATGCCGTCGGTGCCGTTGATGAGGGCCAGGCCCTCCTTCTCCTTGAGCTCGACCGGCTCGATCCCGGCGGCGGCCAGGGCCTCGGCGGCAGGCATGAGCTCGCCGTCCGCGTCGCGCACGGTGCCCTCCCCGATCACGGCCAGCGCCACGTGCGAGAGCGGCGCCAGGTCACCCGAGCAGCCGAGGCTGCCGTACTCGTGCACCACCGGGGTGATGCCGGCCGACAACAGCGACGCGTAGACCTGGGCCACCTCCGGACGCACGCCGGTCCGGCCGGTCGCCAGCGTGGACAGCCGCAGCAGCATCAGCGCCCGCACCACCTCGCGCTCCACTTCCGGACCGGAGCCGGCGGCATGGGAGCGGATGAGGCTGCGCTGCAGCTGCGCCCGCAGCTCCAGCGGGATGTGCCGGGTGGCAAGGGCACCGAACCCGGTCGACACTCCGTACACCGGCTTCGGGTCCTCGGCGAGGGCCTGGATCCGGGCGCGGCTGGCCCCGATCGCCGCAAGTGCCTCATCGGAGAGCTGCACCGGTGCGCCGAATCGTGCGACCCGCACCACCTCCTCCGGGCTCACCGCGCCGACCCCGACCACGACGGGCTCCAGCTTGTCCTGTGCACGCGTGTCCACGTGCGAGAGGGTGTTCGTGCTCATGGTTGTTCTCCGTTTCGAATGAGCGGTAAATCGAGAAGATGTGGGTCGGTCAGGACAGCGGGAGCGCGACGGTGGTCTCCGGCGGCACCGGAACGGGTCGCACCCACCGTCGGTAGGCGAGGGCGAGCAGTGCCAGCCACACCGCGCCGACGATCAGAGCCACCCTGGTGTCGGCATCGAACGCGAGCACCGCGATCACGAACACCAGGAAGCCGATCGCGATCAGCTGCCCGTACGGCCAGAACGGCACCGGGAACTTCAACGCCGCGGCCTCGGCCGGATCCATCCGCTGCCGGGACCGGTAATGCGAGAGCAGGATCATCAGCCACACGAAGATCGTCGCGAAGGTCGCGATGGACGCGATGACCAGGAACACCCTGTCCGGGATCAGGTAGTTCAGGAGCGCCCCGACCAGCAGCGTGACCGTCATGATGACCACCGTCATCCACGGCACCCCGTTGCGGGAGACCTTCCCCATCACCGCGGGCGCCTGACCGCGCTGGGCCATACCGAACATCATCCGGCCCGCACCGAAGATGTCGCTGTTGATCGCCGACAACGCCGCGGTGATCACCACGATGTTCAACACCGTCGCCGCCGGTCCGATGCCGAGACCCTGGAAGATCTGCACGAACGGACTGCCCTCGGACCCGATCGACTGCCACGGATTGATCGCCATGATCACCGCCAGGGTCAGCACGTAGAACAAGATGATGCGCACCGGGACGGTGTTGATCGCCCGGGGAATGGTGCGCTCCGGATCCTCCGCCTCACCC
>NZ_BCXA01000083.1 GCF_001894865.1 Rhodococcus maanshanensis NBRC 100610
CTCGGCGACGTCGCGGCGACCCCCGAGCTGCGGGCGGCGGTCGAGGCGCTGCCGCCCGCGACCGAGGACCCGCGGATGGACGACGCGGGCCTCCGCAGACCCGATCCCGATTTCCGGCTGTCGTCGCTGCTGCGGCCGGTGCGCTGGATCCTGGCCGCGGTGGTCGCGTGCCTCGCGCTCGATTCGCTCGCGGGTGTGCTGTTCCCGTCGATCGTGAAGTTCGCCATCGACCACGGCGTGGTTCCCGACCGGCCGTCGGCGCTGTGGTGGGCGACCCTCGCGGGGGTCGCGCTGGTGGCCGCCAACTGGGCCGTGGTCGCGGTGATGACGGTGATCACCGCCCGTGCCGGCGAGAAGGTCCTCTACGGCTTGCGGGTGCGCAGCTACGCCCACCTGCAGCGGCTCGGGCTCGACTACTACGAGCGCGAACTGTCCGGCCGGATCATGACCCGGATGACCACCGACGTCGACGCCCTGTCGTCGTTCCTCCAGACCGGCCTGTCCACCGCCGTGGTCAGCGTGCTCACCGTCGTCGGCATCTCGGTGGCGCTGCTGCTCACCGACGTCGTCCTCGCGCTCGTCGCCCTCGCCGTGGTGCCGCCGCTGCTCGTCGCCACCCTGATCTTCCGGCGGGTGTCCTCCGTCGCGTACTCGGTCTCACGCGAACGCATCTCCATCGTGAACGCCGATTTCCAGGAGAACATCGCAGGCCTGCGCGCCGCCCAGGCGTATCGCCGCGAGGACTTCGCGGCGGAACGCTTCGCTGAGCGGTCGGACAGCTACCGCAGCAGCCGGATGCGCTCGCAGCTCGCGATCTCGATCTTCTTCCCGTTCATCACGCTGCTCTCCGACCTGGCGCTCGCCGCGGTGGTGCTGGTCGGCGCCCGCGAGGTCGCAGCCGGTGATGCCACCGCGGGGACGCTCGTCGCGTTCGTCCTCTACCTCGGCCTGCTTTTCGGTCCGATCCAGCAGCTCTCGCAGGTGTTCGACGGCTATCAGCAGGCCAGCGTCGGCCTGAGCCGCATCGGTGACCTGCTGCGCACCTCCAGCTCTTTGGAGGAGCCCAGCTCCGTCGAGACCGTGACCCAACCGGACCCAGTTCCGATCGAGGGCCACCTGCGCGGCGACGTCTCCTTCGGAGCGGTGAGCTTCCGCTACGGCGGCGCCGAACGGGAGGCGCTGAGCGGGGTGGACCTTCGGATCGAGTCCGGGACCACCGTCGCGCTCGTCGGCAAGACCGGCGCGGGCAAGTCGACCGTGGTCAAGCTGCTCGCCCGGTTCTACGACCCGAGTACCGGTTCGGTCCGCGTCGACGACGTCGACCTGCGCGCCTACCCGCTGCACCGGTACCGCGGTCGCCTCGGCGTTGTCCCACAGGAGGCACACCTGTTCTCGGGGGACGTGGCGAGCAACATCGCCTACGGCAGACCCGACGCCACCCGTGACGAGATCGTGGCCGCGGCCCGCGCGGTCGGGGCGCTGCAGACCATCGCCGACTTCCGGGGCGGGATGTTCCAGCCGATCGGGGAACGAGGCCAGGGCCTGTCGGCCGGGCAGCGACAGCTGATCGCCCTTGCCCGCGCCGAGCTGGTCGACCCCGACCTCCTGCTGCTCGACGAGGCCACCGCGACGCTCGACCCCGCGACCGAGCGGACCGTGCTGGAGGCGGGCCGGCTGCTCACCCGCCGCCGGACCGCGGTCATCGTGGCGCACCGCCTCGCGACCGCCGCGCAGGCCGACCTCGTGGTCGTGATCGACGACGGGCGGATCGTGGAGAGCGGTCGGCACGGCGAGCTGCGGCGTGCCGGTGGTCACTATGAGCGACTCTGGGATGCAGCGCAGAGCCAGGAGGGGAATAATTCGCGGGGACTAACCGTCATCGATAGTAGAGAACCCGGCGGCCTGAAGTGATGTACTTCACTCGGCGGGCGCCCGGTGCGCGCTCGTCACAGATGGGGTCTAGCCTCAGGTCTATCCGCGCTGATCTGGGACCAAGAGAGAAACGAGGCGAACACCTGCCGTGAGCAGCAGTTCTACGTCACAATTCGGACAGAACCAGTGGCTGGTCGACGAGATGTACCAGAGGTTCCAAAAGGACCCGGCATCCGTTGACGCGAGTTGGCACGAATTCCTCACCGATTACACGCCAGATGCTTCCGGCGCCGGCAACGGCGTGAGCACCCCCGTGGTGCCCGCTGCACCGGCCCCGACGAACGGCACCGCCGCGCACGCCGCGACGAACGGCACGCCGCCGGCACCGGCCGCAGCCGCGCCGCCTGCCCCCGCACCGGCAGCCCCGGCCCCGGCCCCCGCGGCAGCTGCACCGGCAGC
>NZ_BCXA01000085.1 GCF_001894865.1 Rhodococcus maanshanensis NBRC 100610
CAGTTCAATCGGATGGCAGGGCCCCTCTGCTGTCGCTCCTGTTACTTGGGCAGCGCCTGGTAGGCGTCGACCGCCTTCTGCAGTCGGTCGAGCGCCGCGCCGTATGCGGCGAAGTCGCCGCTCTGCTGCGCCGTCTTCACCGCGCCGAGCGCGGCGTCGACCTCGCTGAGCGCGGCGTCGACGTTGCCGCTCGGTGCCGGCGGCGGGACAACGGTCGGCCCGCCGGGCGGCGGCGTCTGCTGCTGCTCCCCGTTCGGCGGCGGCGTTCCACCCGGCGCGGTCGCCACGGCCGCCGCCCCCGAACCGAACACCTGATCCAGCGCCTCCGCCAGCGTCGGCGCGTAGCCGACCCGGATGCCCTTCGTATCGGTGAAGCTCACCAGCACCGCGGTGAGCTGCGGGAAGGCGTTCGCCGAATTCCGTTGGGTGTACAACGGTTCGACGTACAGGATGCCGCCCTCGGCGATCGGCAGCGTCAGCAGGTTGCCGTACTGGATCTTGTTCGACTGCTTGATCAGCGACAGCGCGCTGGCCACCGTCTGATTCGACGTCATCGCGGTCTGTGCCTGCTGCGGACCCTGCGTCTGTGTCTCCGTCGGCAGCTGCAGCACGGTGAACTTGCCGTAATCCTTCGGATCCGACGCGACCGAGATGTACGCCGCCAGCAGCTCGCGGTTGTAGCCCTCCATCGGGCTGGTCAGCTTGAACTCCGGCTTCGCCGTCTCCTCGTTACCGAGCAACACGTAGTACGGCGGCTGGTTCTTGTCCGTCTCGACCGTTGGGTCGCTGGGCACCGACCAGAAGTTGTTGTTCGTGAAGAACTCGTTCGGGTCATCGACGTGGTACTTGGCGAGCATCTCCCGCTGCACCTTGAACAGGTCCTCGGGGTACCGGAAATGCGCCCGAAGGTCTTCGGAGACCGCGCTGTTGGGCTGGACGGTGCCGGGGAACACACCCATCCAGGCCTTGAGGACCGGGTCCTTCTCGTCCACCTGGTACAGGGTCACCGTTCCGTCATAGGCGTCGACGGTGGCCTTGACCGAGTTCCGGATGTACGAGACCTCCTTCTTCGGCAGCAACCGGCCCGTGGCCTGGTCCACGCTGTCCTCGACCAGTCCGTCGAGCGAGGAGCGCTGCGCGTACGGGTAGTTGTCGAGCGTGGTGTACGCGTCGACGATCCACTGCATCCGGCCCTCGACCACCGCGGGATAGATGGTGCCGTCGGTGGTCAGCCACGGCGCGACCTGGTTCACGCGGTCGCGAGGGTCACGGTTGTAGATGATCTTCGAATCGTCGCCGATCGCACCGGAGAAGAGGATGTTGCGCTCGGTGTACTTGGCCGCGAACGCCAGCCGGTTCACCCAGTTGCCGATCCCGACACCACCGGCGCCGGTGTAGGTGTACTTCGAGTCGTCCGTGTCGTACTCGCGAGGCTCGCCGCCCGCGGCGCCGACGATGGCGTAGTCGGCGTCCGACTTGGCGATCACCTCGCCGTAGTAGATGCGCGGATTATCCACCCGCAGAGCCGGATCCGACGGCTGTGTCTTGAGGTCGCTGACGCTGTAGATCGGGTAGCCGCCGGTGTTGTTCTGGCTGTCACCCGACACCTTGGTCACCTGGTTCGCAGGCGCTGCGACGAATCCGTTGCCGTGCGTGTACACGGTGTGCTTGTTGATCCAGTCGGTCTGGTTACCGCTCAGGCTCGCGGGCGAGAGCTCGCGCGCCGCCACCACGAAGTCGCGCAGCTGACCGTTCATCTCGTACCGGTCGATGTTGAGCGCCTTCGGGAAGGCGTAGAAGTTCTTCAACTGCTGCTGCGCGGTGAACGTCGGCGACAGGA
>NZ_BCXA01000086.1 GCF_001894865.1 Rhodococcus maanshanensis NBRC 100610
GAACACATCTGTCTCAGGACTTCATGGACAGTGCGGCCAATGGTTGGAACTTAACCGACCGGTCAAGGGTGAGCTGACGGACGACGACGTCACCGACCATGACGGTGACGTCGTCGCCTCGCCAATGCAGCACCGCCGTTCGATCTCCCCATGCTCTGCCCAGGGAGATCGAATGACCGTCGAACTGGACGATGCCGGTGTGCGAGATCGACCGAGCGACCTCACCGTGCCTGATCTTGGGCTCCGGAGTAGCTGCGACTGTGGGTTTGTCGTCGTAACGCTGCTGCGGAGTTTTCCCCGCCAGGCTCTGATGGCGTCGGTTGTTGTAGACCACCCGGTACTGCTCGAGGAGGCCCTGTAACTCCTCGAGGGTGTCGGGTGCCGGTTGCTTGCGTAGCCACTTCTGCAGTGTCTGGTGCGCGCGTTCGTTCTTCCCACAGGTCTGCGGGTGATAAACGGACGAGGTGATTGTCTGCACCCCGAGCGCGGCGAGGGTGCGTTCGAGGGCGGAGGTCCCGCCACGGTGCTTGGCCGAGAAGGCACGACCGTTGTCAAAGAGCACTCGAACCGGCAATCCGTAGCCGGCGAAGGCCTGCTCGAGTGCCCGCCAGGCTTCCGCCCCGTTCTCACCGACCGCGGCGCACGAGCCGACGTCCAACCGGGAATGGTCGTCGAGTATCTGCAGGACACAGACTTTCTCACCGGTGGACAGGTAGTGCTCCATGCCGTCGATCTGCCACAACCCACCGGGATCGGAGTACTCGAACCGGCGTCTCGTCTTGGGTCGTTTACGGGGCTGAGCGACGATCTGGCCGTGGTCGAGGAGGATCCGGTACACCGTCGCCCGCGACGGAACCGGATCGAATCCGAGGGACTCGAGTCGCCAGGCGATACTCTGCGGTCCGTTGTCGAGTCCTGCGTCGTCGAGTTCCTTACGGGCGCGGACCACCGCCTCGCACAGCACCGCCGACGTCCGGGTCGGTGATGTGTGCGGGGCGGTGGAACGTCTGGTGAACCCGTCCGCTCCCTCGGCCTTGAACCGTGCAACGTACTTGTGGAACGTCGTACGTGAGATCGAGTGGGTTCTGCAGAAGGCGGCGATGTTGACCTTCTCGCCGCCTGCTGCGCGGACGATCGCGGACACGAACTCTGGATCCATCGAAAACCCTGTTCTGCCCATCCCCGATTGTCACGGGGTGGGCCGTTCAGTGTTCACGATGTCCTGAGACATCAACTG
>NZ_BCXA01000087.1 GCF_001894865.1 Rhodococcus maanshanensis NBRC 100610
GTGATGTCCAGGGAGGTTGGTCCGGACTTTGTCCGGTGAGTCGACCTGACAGGTGAAGGCCTCCGGTTGTGAAGTGGAGCTGTCTAGGTGTACTGCCCAGGGACGTTGGTTAAGCGGCTGAAGGGAACGTTCCTTCCGATGGCGGAGTGTTGCCGGTGGTGATTGTAGGTGTGCAGCCACGCCGGCAGCGCTGATCTTCGGGTTCGTTCGGACTTGTAGTGGCGGGCGAATGCCCATTCGGCGGCAACGGTGCGGTGGAAGCGTTCGATCTTGCCGTTGGTCTGTGGCCGGTAAGGGCGGGTGCGTTTGTGTTTGACTGCCAGTTCAGCGCAGGTCTGCTTCCAGAGCGTGGAGCGGTAGCAGCCACCGTTGTCGGACAGGACCCGTTCGACCGTGACACCGCGGGAGGCGAACCAACTCACCGCCCGGCGCAGCACCGCAACGGCCGTCATCGCGGTTTCGTCGTCGTGGATCTCGGCGTAGGCGACTCGGGAGTGGTCGTCGATCACGGTGTGCACGAACGCGTGACCGAGCAGTTCATTGTGGTGTCGGCTGCGGGTCGTTCCGGGTGTGGCCAGGCGGTTCTTGCGGCCCTTCGCGCGTCCGACGAATCGCCAGCCGCCGCCGTTGGGGATGTTGCCGAGCTTTTTGACGTCGACGTGGATCATCGATCCCGGGTAGGGGTGTTCATAGCGGCGGATCACCTCGCCGGTGCGGATGTCGATGTGCGAGAGCCGGTTCAGGCGGCACCGCACCAGGACCGCATGGACTGTCGAAGCCGGCATGTTCAGCCGGGAGGCGATCGCTAGCGGGGATAGGCGCGTGCGCCAGCGCAGATCCACGATTCTGCGTTTGACCTGTTCCGGTGTGCGGTTCGGGCTGTGGTGTGGGCGGCTGGAGCGGTCGATCATGCCGACCTCGCCCATCTCCAGGTATCGCACGGCCCACCGCTTCGCGGTGGGCCAGGAGACATTGAAATGTTCGGCTGCCCGCACGACCGGCCAGCCGTCTTCGACGATGAGCTGGGCCAGCAGTAGCCGGCCCCTCGGAGTCAGGGGTGCATTAGCGTGAACCACGAAGGTCTCCTGTCGGTCAGTGGTTGTCTCAGCAACTTCCACTTCACGACAGGAGACCTTCGTGGTTCAACGACCAATCACAACGTGTCGTCGCAATCCCTCAACCAACCTGCCTGGGCAGTACA
>NZ_BCXA01000088.1 GCF_001894865.1 Rhodococcus maanshanensis NBRC 100610
AGGCGGCACCTCCTACGAGTTCGTCGGCGATGTCACCGCCTCCCCCGACCCGGCGCTGCGCCAGCTACACCAGGACGGGCTCAAGGAGGTCACCGTGCCCGGCGCCGACTCCGACACCACCGACGCCGGCATCGGCAAGACCACCGGCGTCATCTTCAACCCCGCACCCCTGACCTCGGACAAGTTCGTCGTCACCGGCCAACCGGTACAGGTGGACGGACAACAGCAACTGCTCAGCGGATCCGCGCGCTTCCTCTTCGCCACCGACTCCGGCCACATCTCCGGATGGACCGAACAGGGCCCCGACGGGCAAATCGTCCGCCACAACGGTCCCGCCAAGGATATGTTCGACGGCACCGCTCAGGGCATGAACTTCTTCGGCATCGCCCTCGAACCCGGCGGAGGCGACACCCTCTGGGCCGCCGATTTCGGCGCCGCACCACAGATCCGGCAGTTCGACAAGAACTGGCGACCCGTCCCCACCGAGGGCTTCGCGAACCCGTTCGCGACCGGCGACCCCATCGATCCGGCGGACCCCGGCCGCGGGAACAAGGCCCGCCCCGGCGATCCGGCCCCGTTCAACATCACCACCGTCGGCGACCGCGTCTTCGTCACCTACGCCACCACCAAGGCACCCGGCGGCGGTCCGGCAACCGAATTCGATGCGGGCGAGGAGGACTCCCTCGACGCCGAGCAGGAGGCCGCCGCCCAGGACCGGCCCGACCGCGGGAAGGTGGCCGAGTTCGACGCCGCGGGCACCGTCGTCCGGGTCCTCGACGACCAGGGCCGCCTCAACGCCCCCTGGGGTGTCGCCCTCGCCCCGCCCGAGTTCGGCGCGCTCGGCGGCAAGCTGCTCGTCGGCAATTTCGCAGGCGCCGGACGCATCCTCGCCTTCGACGACGGCACCGGAGACTTCGTCGACTATCTGCGGGACGACGCGGGTGAGCCGCTGGCGGTGGAGGGGCTGTGGGGTCTGTTGTTCGGGAACGGCGAAAGCCTGGGCGACGCCGACGCGCTGTACTTCACCGCCGGACCGGAGGACGAGAAGGACGGCCTGTTCGGCGCGCTCCGGCAGGCGAACTGAGC
>NZ_BCXA01000089.1 GCF_001894865.1 Rhodococcus maanshanensis NBRC 100610
CCCTAGGTGTAGTTCCCAGGCAGGTTGTGGACGGCGTGCCGTGACCAAATAGGCGAGGACCTCCGGTATCGGTGTGGTTACCACACACACCCCGACCACCGAGAGGTCCTCGTGTCACACGCTAATGCCTTCCTGACCCCACGTGGCCGTTTGGCCCTGGCGACACTCGTCGTGCAGGACGGCTGGTCCCTGCGCCGCGCCGCCGAACGATTCCAGTGCTCACCGTCGACGGCGAAAACCTGGGCCGACCGCTACCGCGCCGAAGGCACGGCCGGCATGGTCGATCGTTCGTCACGCCCGCACACCTGCCCGCACCGGACCCCGACCCGCACCGAACGCCGCATCATCGGGCTGCGATTGACCCGCCGGTGGGGACCGCACCGGATCGCCTACCACCTCCACCTGGCCAGATCGACCGTTGAGGCGGTCCTGCGGCGCTACAAGATGCCCAAACTCACCCACCTCGACCAGGCCACCGGGCTCTCCGTCCGCCGGCAGCCGGCCCGACGCTACGAACACGACAAGCCCGGCGACCTCGTCCACGTCGACATCAAGAAGCTCGGCCGCATCCCCGACGGCGGTGGACACCGCAAGATCGGCCGCCAGATAGGCCGCAGAAACCGCTCCGGGATGGGCTACGCCTACCTGCACCACGCCGTCGACGATCACTCCCGCCTGGCGTACTCCGAGATCCTGAGCGACGAACGCAAGGAGACCGCCGCCGGGTTCTGGAACCGCGCCAATACCTTCTTCGCCGCCCACCAGATCACCGTCACACGTGTCCTCACGGACAACGGATCCTGCTACCGGTCAAGAGATTTCGCCGCCGCACTCGGTCCGGTCGTCCACAAACGGACCCGCCCGTATCGACCGCAGACCAACGGGAAGGTTGAACGGTTCAACCGCACCCTCGTCGCCGAATGGGCCTACGCCCAGACGTACACCTCCGAAACGGCCCGTGCAGCGACCTACCAACAGTGGATCCATCACTACAATCACCACCGACCCCACACCGGGATCGGTGGCCTCTCACCCATCGACCGCGTCGGCGTCCACAACGTCCCCGGGAATTACA
>NZ_BCXA01000090.1 GCF_001894865.1 Rhodococcus maanshanensis NBRC 100610
TTGTGATGTCCAGGCACGTTGGTCAGTCGGCTGATCGGTGGCTGGCCGCCGATGGCGGAGTGGGCGCGGTGGTGATTGTAGAAGTGAAGCCAGCCGGGCAATTGTGCGTTTCGTAGCTCGGTCGACTCGTAGAAGCGGGCGTAGGCCCAACCATCGGCCAGGGTGCGATGGAATCGCTCGATCTTCCCGTTGGTCTGCGGCCGATACGGGCGAGTCCGTTTCGGGGTGATGTCGAGCTCGGCGCAGGCATCACGCCAGGCATGGGAGCGGTAGGCCGATCCGTTGTCGGAGAGCACTCTTTCGACGCAGACCCCGTGATCGGCAAACCATGCGACGGCCCGCCGGAGAACCCCGATCGCGGTCGTTGCTGTCTCGTCCGTGCAGATCTCGGCGTAGGCGACACGTGAGTGGTCGTCGATGACGGTGTGGACGAACGCCGTCCCGATCAGCGGCCGGTACTCACGGCCACGCCGGCCGGTCCGGCGGGCGGTGGCCTGGGCGTTGTGGCGGCCCTGGACCCGACCGACATAGCGCCAGCCACCCCCGTCGGGAATGTTGCCGAATTTGGTGACATCGACATGGATCAGCGAGCCCGGGTGGTCGTGTTCGTAGCGTCGAAGTGGCTGACCGGTGACCCGGTCGATTTTGCTGAGCCGATTGACCCGGCACCGCACCAAGACCGCGTGCACGGTCGAGGGCGGCATCGACAGCCGACCGGCTATCTGGACCGGGCCGAGCCTGTGCCGCCACCGCAACGCCACGATCTGCCGAACCACCTCGAGGGGAGTCCTATTCGGACTCGATTTCGGGCGCGAGCTGCGGTCGGCCATGCCCGCGACGCCTTCGGTCCGGTAACGGTCAGCCCATTTCTTCGCCGTCCGCGGGGCGACCATGAACATTTTCGCTGCTGATGCGTGCGTCCATCCGTCATCGACGATCAGTCGTGCCAGGCGCAGCCGGGTGATCGGGGTCAGCGTTGCATTAGCGTGGGACACGAAGGCCTCCTGGTTGTGAAGCGGTTCCTAGA
>NZ_BCXA01000091.1 GCF_001894865.1 Rhodococcus maanshanensis NBRC 100610
GACCGTCGACGCCACCTTCTCCGGCCGCGACGGCGTCACCGGATCCACCACCACCCAACAACTCACCATCACAGCGGCCACCACCACCACGCCCAAGCCCACCACCAAGCCGCCGGCCCCCGACGCCATCATGGGTGGCCAGAGATACACCACCCATCTCCCGCACGAAGAGATGTCCTCATTCTGCTCGTTCGGTTTCAACGGTACCGACGATGACGACCACGCGGTGGCCATCACCGCCGGACACTGCGACCGGCGCCGCGACGAGGCGGGCGGGTTCGGCGCCACGTGGGTGAGGGAGGGGAGTGACGGCGACGGTGATTACCTCGGCAAATTCGACAAGACAGTCGTCAATGGCACCGACTACTCGGTGATCAAGATCGACGACAGCGTCGCCAAGCGTTTCGAAAACAACTTCGTTGATACCCACGGCGGCGACCCGTTGGCTATCACCGGCACCGCAGATCCCGTGGTCGGGGCGCCGGTGTGCAAGTCCGGCACAATGACCGGCTTCACCTGCGGCAAAATCACCGCCATCAACCAGTATGTTACCGGCGCAAACTTTTCCGGCGCTGTTATCGTCACCCTGAGGGACTCCTTTGTCTCGACGCTGTGCGTCATACCTGGCGACAGCGGTGGATCCATCGTGACCGGCACCAAGGCGCTGGGCATCACGAGCTCCGGCAACGGCGGGGCTTGCAACAGCTCCTCGCACACGTGGGGGCAGCCGATCAACGCAATCCTCGCAGCCAACCCCGGCCTGAAGATCCGCACCAACTGATATGTAGGGAAGTTTGTCAAGAGGCCGTGG
>NZ_BCXA01000092.1 GCF_001894865.1 Rhodococcus maanshanensis NBRC 100610
CGAGGGGCTGCTTGGCTCTCGCGAAACACCTCGAACACGTCATCGTCGTGTAGGCGGGCCTCACCAACACCACCTTCCGGCCGGCCCGCACGCCACGCTCGATCAGTTCCCGCTTCGCCGAACCGATCGCGGCGTCCGCGGCCTTACGCGCCATCGTCGACTTCGCCAGGAATCTCGGCTTGAAGTCCTCTACCGCGATCAGATCATGGCCGTCCACTACCCGTTTCGCCCACACGCGGGAGTCGTGCTGGGTCTGTCGGGCAGCCTTCTTGTGCAGCTTCGCCGCCTCACGCCTCGCCCACAGGTACCCGTTCGACTGGGTTTGACCCTTGCGGTGTCGACGCGCCATCTTCCGTTGCGCTCGCGCGAGTTCAGCGGCGCACCGCTTCCGGCACCCCAGGTGCGGAAGGTCGAACTCGCGGCTCGTCGTGGTGGCCGTCGCGGCAACACCCCAGTCGATGCCGATCCCACCCGTCGCGTCCGGAGCGGGCGCGGCGTCGCGTCGGACGACGAACGAGGCGTACCAACACCCGAGCGCATCCCGGGTGATGCGGACGCTTGTCGGG
The DNA here is from genome assembly GCF_001894865.1 of Rhodococcus maanshanensis NBRC 100610. Classification (GTDB taxonomy): domain Bacteria; phylum Actinomycetota; class Actinomycetes; order Mycobacteriales; family Mycobacteriaceae; genus Rhodococcus_G; species Rhodococcus_G maanshanensis. The sequence continues at coordinate 567 of NZ_BCXA01000092.1, forward strand.
TCGGACGGCAACGCCCGCGACCACACCACCGGAATGCTCAACCCCTTCGCCAGCACCAGCCGCCC
>NZ_BCXA01000093.1 GCF_001894865.1 Rhodococcus maanshanensis NBRC 100610
CTCCCCGGGAGTTGGACTGAGAAATTCAGTTCCGACTCCCGGGGAGCAGTTTTGTGAGTGCGCGAAGTTCACTGTCTGAGGATCAGCGGGTCGCGGCGGTAGCGTTGTTCGAGGCAGGTGCGGGCCGACGCGCGGTCGCGACGAAGTTGGATGCGAGCCGCTCGGCCGTCGATCGCTTGTACGACAGGTGGCGGGTTCGCGGCAGAGGAGCGTTGGTGACCAAACCGGGCAAGCGTTCATTCTCATTCGAGTTCAAACTTGATGTGGTGCAGCGTTTCCTGGCCGGCGAAACGAAGGTCACGCTCGCCCGGGAGTTCGACTTGTCCTCGCCGAAACTGATCGAAACGTGGGCTCGGGCCTACCGTAACGAGGGCGAGGAAGGCTTGCGCCCGAAGCGGGCAGGTCGCCCGCCGGGACCCGCCACATCCGAGCCGAGCGAGGCGAGCGAGTCGAGCGAGCTGAAGCGACTTCGCGCGGAGAACGAGCGGTTGCGGGCTGAGGTCGCCTACCTGGGAAAATTGCGAGCCTTGAGGGCGCAGGAACGGCCGTGAAGGTCCGCGCCGTCGTCTCCCTCAAGGCTGAATACCGGCTGGACGTGCTGCTAGAGATTGCCGGGC
>NZ_BCXA01000094.1 GCF_001894865.1 Rhodococcus maanshanensis NBRC 100610
GCGGTGATGCCGATGATCTCGGTGCCGCCGAAGGCGAACATCACGATCGCGAAGCAGCTGATGAACCCGCCGAACCCGGTGGCGAAGAACCCGCCGTCGGACCACAGGTTGCTCACCCCGGTGCCGGTGTCGTGGATCCCGAACCCGAAGATCAGGATCGCGATGCCGCCACCGATCATCGCGATGATCGCCGCGATCTTGACCAGCGTGAACCAGAACTCCACCTCGCCGAACACCCTGACGCTGAGCAGGTTGATCGCGCCGATGAAGAAGATGATGGCCAGCACCCAGATCCACCGCGGCACGTCGGGGAACCAGAACCCCATATAGACGCCGAACGCGGTCACGTCCGCGAGGCACACCACGATCATCTCGAAGGTGTACGTCCACCCCGTCATGAACCCGGCGAGCGGCCCAAGATGCTTGCTCGCGTACTCGCCGAACGAACCCGAGACAGGATTACTCACCGCCATCTCACCGAGCGCCCGGAGCACGATGTAGATCGCCGCCCCACCGATGAGATAGGCCAGCAGCACCGACGGGCC
>NZ_BCXA01000095.1 GCF_001894865.1 Rhodococcus maanshanensis NBRC 100610
CTGCTCATAGTTGGGTCGCGGGTCGATCCACGCGCTGCCACCACCGGCTCGAGAAGGAAGCAGACCTGGGTGGAGATCAGGTGTCCATGACCGCCAACGACCAGCACCAGCCGGCCAACTCGCGGGCGATCGCCACGTTCGCCACCGTCGGTCGCTTGCGGCGTTCGAGGAATGTCACCCACCGGTGGTGCAGGCGGCGGTTGCCCTCGTCTCCACGGGCTCGGGCAGCGGCCGGCGCCTGGTCCCATCGCGCACGCATGACCGCCCCGACGTGATACCGCGGCCGGTGATGCCAGGCGGCTTCGACCAGCAGTCGCCGCGCGTGGGTGTTCCCGGTCTTGGTGATCGCACCCAGCGTGCGCGACGAACCGGAGGAGTACTCCGACGGAACCAAACCGACGAAGGATCCGATTGTGTTGCCGGTGAACCGATTCCAGTCCCCGATCTCGACTGCCAACGCAAACCCGGTCAATGTACTCACACCGCGCAGGCATGACATGCGGCGCACCAGTGGGGTG
>NZ_BCXA01000096.1 GCF_001894865.1 Rhodococcus maanshanensis NBRC 100610
CACCCCGATCGTGCGCCGCATGTCATGCCTGCGCGGTGTGAGTACATTGACGGGTTTTGCGTTGGCAGTCGAGATCGGGGACTGGAATCGGTTCACCGGCAACACAATCGGATCCTTCGTCGGGTTGGTTCCGTCGGAGTACTCCTCCGGTTCGTCGCGCACGCTGGGTGCGATCACCAAGACCGGCAACACCCACGCGCGGCGACTGCTGGTCGAAGCGGCCTGGCATCACCGGCCGCGGTATCACGTCGGGGCTGTCATGCGTGCGCGGTGGGACCAGGCGCCGGCCGCTGCCCGAGCCCGTGGAGACGAGGGCAACCGCCGCCTGCATCAGCGGTGGGTGACATTCCTCGAACGCCGCAAGCGACCGACGGTGGCGAACGTGGCGATCGCCCGCGAGTTGGCCGGCTGGTGCTGGTCGTTGGCGGTCATGGACATCTGACCTCCACCCAGGTCTGCTTCCTTCTCGAGCCGGTGGTGGCAGCGCGTGGATCGACCCGCGACCCAACTATGAGCAG
>NZ_BCXA01000097.1 GCF_001894865.1 Rhodococcus maanshanensis NBRC 100610
CCAAGCCCACCGACCCGACCACCGCCTCCACGATCACCCTCGACCCCATCACCGCGGCACCCAACAGCAACGAGTACACGCTGACCGCGAAGATCACTCCCGCAGCAGCGGGCGGCACCGTCGAATTCAAGGACGGCAACGACGTCCTCGGTAGCACAAAGGTCGAGGCCGACGGCACCGCCACCAGGATCTGGTACGCCCAAACCGACGGCAAGCACACCATCACCGCCACCTTCTCCGGCCGCGACGGCGTCACCGGATCCACCACCACCCAAGAGGTCACGGTCGCACCCGCCGACAACAACACCACCGCCTCCACGATCACCCTCGACCCCATCAAGGCAGCCACCATCGGCAAGGCGATCACGCTGAAGGCGAAGGTCAACCCCGCAGCAGCGGGCGGCACCGTCTCATTCGAGGTCAACGAGAACAGTAGGAACCTCTCCTACGTAGTACCGGTCGGCGCCGACGGCACCGCCACCATGAACTGGACCCCCGAGAACGCCGGCAAGGC